>WGCV01000067.1 GCA_015493615.1 Melioribacteraceae bacterium | reverse complement strand
ACTGGAAATATTTAACGACAAAAAACGATGAACAATTACTCCTTTTTGACTGAAAGGGGGGTTCTATTTTTACTTTTGCACTTTTTCTTTGTTTTTATACGGTATATTTAATTATTTTTTATTTTCGTATTTTTATCGGACACCAATGAAAAAATATAAGTATTCCGAATTAACCGGAAAAATAATCGGCTGTGCCTTGGAGGTGCATAAATTATTGGGGAATGGTTTTCAAGAAGTGATTTACCAAAGAGCGCTGGCGATTGAAATGACGCTGCAAGGAATTGCGTTTTCAAGAGAATTTGAAATGCAAATTTTTTATAAAGGTTATGATATTGGAACAAGAAGAGTTGATTTTTTTGTGGAAGAAAAAATTATGGTTGAAATAAAAGCTATTAATAATCTCGAAGATGTTCATTTGGCGCAAGCAATAAACTATTTGGAAGCATATGATTTGGAGATTGGTTTGTTAATAAACTTTGGTTCCCAATCTCTGCAATTCAAAAGGGTAATGAAACCCGGAAAATCAAAGTCCATCAAAAAATCAGAAAAATCATAGTTCAAGACGATGAATAAAACAACCCAAAATAAAAGCGTTAAAGTCTGCTAACATAAGCTGAATAAATAGGATGGACTTGTGTTTCCTGCGCTGAAACTAAAAAAATAAAACATTAAAAAAGTTGCAATGCCAAGTAAAAATGCTTGCACCCCGACAGAAAAACCGTTGGAATAATAGTAACAAACTCTAAAATCTAATTCTTAATTTTCAAATAGTAATTATCAAATTATCGCGAAATGAATTTAATACTAAATAAAATATTGTTAGGCACATACGGAATTTTCCTTTTTATCCTTTTTATCTATTCCGTAAATAGTTTTTTTCTGCTTTTGTATTATAGGAGAAAGAGGAATGTATCTCCGGAGGAGAGAGGAATACTTGATTTTAAACCTGTTACGATTCAGCTTCCGATTTACAACGAAATGTATGTGGCGGAAAGATTAATAAACGCTGTCTGCGAAATAGATTACCCACGCAACCTGCTTGAGATACAAGTTCTTGACGATTCCGACGATGAAACGAAAAGGATTATCGATGATGCCGTACGGAAAAAGAAGATGGATGGTTTTGACATCAAAGTAATACGCCGTAAGAAACGAACCGGCTATAAAGCGGGCGCATTAAAGCACGGACTTAAAACCGCAGCCGGAGATTACATCGCAATCTTTGACGCCGATTTTATTCCCGCCCCGGATTTTCTTATGAAGACACTAAAATATTTTTCTTCCCCGAAAACAGGAATGGTGCAAACAAGGTGGGGACATTTGAATGAAAACTTCTCGCTTCTGACAATGCTGCAGGCAATGGCGTTAAACGGGCATTTTGTAATTGAACAAACCGTGAGAAACAGAAAAGGATTTTTTATAAACTTTAACGGAACCGGCGGTGTGTGGCGCAAGGAATGCATTTTGGACGCGGGAAACTGGCATGAAGATACTGTCGCCGAAGACGTTGACTTAAGCTACCGCGCACAGTTAAAAGGTTGGAAGTTTGTTTATCTGAATAATTATACAACTCAGGCTGAGCTGCCGGTTGAGATGAACGCCCTTAAAACTCAGCAATACCGCTGGACAAAAGGAACCGTGCAGGCGGCAAGAAAACTTCTTCCGCAAATCTGGTCGAGCGGGGAATCGTTTGAAAAAAAACTGCAGGGAACTTTTCACCTGACAAGCTCGTTTGTATTTCCGTTTATTCTGATGCTCGGAATTTTTACTCTTCCGATGGTTATGTTAAAATCGCTTCATATTTTTAACGACTACTTTAACTTTCTGTCCTTTTTTATCGTTTCATTATTTGCGTCATTTATGTTTTACCTTTATGCGCAAAAAGAAATTTACGCTAATTGGAAAAGAAAGATTCTTCTCTTTCCGATTTTCTTAGTCGGAAGCATGGGCTTTTCAATCAACAATACGAAAGCCGTTTTGGAAGGGATGTTCAGCGACAACAATGAATTTATCAGAACTCCGAAATTTAACATCAAAGAAAAAACCGATAGTTTTTTTGATAAAAAATATAGAGTCGATTTGAAAAAAACTTCAATTGTTTTTATCGAGTTTCTCCTTTCCATTTACAGTCTTACGGCAATATTAATCGCTGTAAGACTGAAAGAATATTCGGCAATTCCTTTTGCCTCAATGTATTTTTTAGGATTTACAATTATTTTTTATTTATCATTTAAAGGTAATTTTATTCAAAAACGTTGGAGAAAAGGTTGAACGATTATTCCAAACTTTCCGAAAAGGCGGAGTTGATTTACAAGTTTGATAAAAAAACGCCTTTGTTTGCGATTGCCGCTTCAAAGAGAATTGCGGACAACAATTTGGAAGAAGCGGAGAAAATGTTATCCGAAGGTCTTGTAAACTTTCCCGATTATACGACCGCGTATTTAACTTTGAGTAAAGTTCTGCTCAAGCTGGGAAAAGAAGAGGAAGCCCGCGCCGCTTTGGACAAAGGACTTGAGCTTAATCCGAATAATAAAACCAAGGAATATTACGAAGCGCTTTTTGCTGGCAAAGAAGAAGCCGAAGATGAAATTGACCCGATTATGAAAGAAATAAACGAAGAAATTTTGCCGGAAAAACCTGAAGATGAGGATGTTGCGGAAGAAGAAGAATTTGTTTCAGAAACGCTTGCCGCGGTTTACAAAGCTCAGGGAGCTTTTGAGGAAGCGTTAAAGATGTATGAAAAGCTGATTGAAAAAACTCCCGAAAAAGAAGATATTTACCGGAGTGAAATTGAGGAACTTAAAAAGAAAATCAATTAATGAAGATTGATATATCCCAAAAACTTCCTCGCGATTTTTACCTTAACGACACCTTAACGGTTGCCCGAGACTTACTCGGGAAAATCTTTGTGCGCAAAACGGATGAAACAATTCTTGCCGCAAAAATTGTTGAAACCGAAGCTTACATCGGAGCGGTTGACGAATCGGCGCACAGCTACAACGGCAAAACCAAACGAAACGAAGTAATGTTTCGCGAAGGAGGACATCTTTACGTTTATTTTACTTACGGAATGTACTACTGCGCAAATGTTGTAACCGAAGCCGAAGGAACCGGCAACGCGGCGCTTCTCCGCGCAATGGAACCTCTCGAAGGCGTTGATTTATTTGCTCAAAACCGGTTCGGGAAAACCGAGCTTTCCGAAAAAGAAAAAATAAATCTGTTAAACGGTCCCGCAAAAATCTGCATGGCGTTCGGAATCGATAAAGAAAAAAACGGCGTTGATTTACTTGGCGATGAGATATTTATCCTTGATGCGCCGCCGGTAAAAAAGAGCGAAATTACGGTTTCCGAAAGAATCGGAATTTCAAAATCGAAGGAACTTCCCTGGAGATTTTATCTTGCCAACAGTAAATTTATTTCCCGAAGATGAAACGCCAAGCGAACATATTGATTATCCGCACCGACAGAATCGGGGATTTGGTTTTAACGGTTCCTCTTGCGGGAATTATAAAAAAGCATTACCCCGAAAGCAGAGTTTCTTTTCTTGTCGCCGATTACACCGCTCCTCTTTTGCAGAACCATTCCGATATTGAAGATGTTCTGCTCTACGTCGATAATTTCAAGGCGCTTCTCGATTTGGTCAAATCAAAAAATTTTGACGCCGCAATTCTTGTTCATCCCACATTTGAACTCGCTAAACTGCTTTACAAAGCAAAAATTCCAATCAGAATTTCAACCGGATACAGATGGTATTCGTTCCTTTTTACGGATAAAGTTTACGAGCATCGCAAGTACGGAACGAAACACGAGCTTGAACACAATGTAAACTTACTTGCGCCTCTTGGAATAAAGGAAAACATTACTACCGCAAGCGTACATTATAATATACAGCCGGACGTCATTTCACTACAGAAAGTTGACAAAGTTTTAGACTCCGAAAATTTTGACCGCGGCAAAAAAACGATTATTGTGCATCCCGGAAGCAGGGGAAGCGCAATTGACTTACCGGAAAGTAAGTTCAAGCAGCTTGTTGATTTACTGGCACGGCAATTGAATATTAATATTATATTAACGGGAAGCGATTCCGAAGTTGACTTGTGTAATAGATTGAGCGCCGCCGGAGTAATAAACTTGGCGGGAAGATTTAATCTGAGCGAGCTGATTGCTTTAATCTCACGGTCGGATTTGTTAATTGCAAATTCCACCGGACCGATTCACATTGCGGCTGCGCTTGGAAAAGCATGTGTAGGATTTTACCCGCCCGTTCCGGAGCTGTCATCCGTGAGATGGGCGCCCTATACGGATAAGCGGAAAATTTTTACGCCTGATGTAGAATGCGGAAACAACTGCACAAAAAAAGAATGCTTAAAGATAAAGTGTATGGAAAAAATCGACATAAGAGAAGTCGCACAATCCGTTATTGATATTATTAATTGAATGCTTTGCATAACGTAATTTGTCATTCTGAATGAAGCGAAGCGGAATCCGCCGCGGCGGAAGAATCTCCAAACTCGCATCTGCGCCGATTCTAACTTTGAGATTCTTCTCCCGCTAAAGCGGAATCAGAATGACAATGTTAGGCTCATAACATTTTTGTTATTCAGTACGAAGCGAATCCTCCGCCAAGGCGGATTGGCGCAAAGAATCTCAAAACCGGTAATTATACCGTACTTAGAGATATTTCGGACGGCTTACATCTTCGTTGTGGCGAACTCAATATGACAAATTTAGGTTAAAGGTCTATAATAATACATAGGTTTATTTTGAAGAATTTAATTTTAACTGCGATACTATTTAGTGTAATAGCGATATACGGACAACAAGCCGATTCCCTCCGGACACACATAAACAACGCTTTCAGAACCGGCGAGAAATTAGATTTCGATATTACATACGGTTTTATCACCGTAGGGGAAGCGGAAATTGCAATCCCCGAAAAAACGGAAATTATGTTCCGACCGGCTTACCATGTTGTTTCAAAAGTTAAATCAAAACCCTTTTTTGATATTTTCTTTAAAGTGCGCGATCGATACGAAACCTACATTGATTCCGCCGCCCTGCTTCCTTACAGATTCGAACAGCATGTCCGCGAAGGCAACTACAGAAAGGATTACGGCGCATTTTTTAATCACACGCGCAACGTTGCCATACACGATGGCAAGGAATACGCAATCACCGACAGTACTCAGGATATTGTTTCGGCATTTTTTTATGTTAGAACGTTGGATTTTTCAAAGGCGCGTCCGGGTTATACGGTTCATCTCGAAAATTTTTTCAATAACAAAGTTTATCCTTTGAGGGTTATTTTTCACGGAAGGGAAGAAGTTGACGTTGACGCGGGCGCTTTTAACTGCATCAAAATTGAGCCCGTTATTACCGATGGCGGTTTATTTAAGGCGGAAGGAAAAATCTACATTTGGCTTACAGATGATGAAGTTAAGATGCCTGTAAAAGTTGAAGCGGAAATCCCGATCGGTTCGATTGAAGTTGAATTGACAAAGTATTCGGGAATATTCGGAAAGTTGACATCTAAGATTTAAGGTGAAAAAATTTTATTAGCGAATAGAAAGCTTTGCCTAACCCTGTAATATGTCATTCTGAATCCCGCCTATGGCGGGAGAAGAATCTTCTTTCCCGCACCTGTGCAAATGCTAATTTTGAGATTCTTCGCTCCGCTCAGAATGACCAAGTGTGGTTAGTGAATAAAATCAAGAGGCGGAGTGGCGCCGCCTATGGCGATGTCGGGGTAGGGGCTTTCCCAAAAATTAAACAAAATATGAGAAAATTAGCATCCTTCCACACCCCGTCTTCCGACTCCGCTCCGCTACATCGGAATCCACCCCTCTCGCAAGAGGGGATTATTTCATTTACTGCCACAACTCCAAATCATGCAACACTAACAATGACTGATCACTTCTTAGTTTTTTAATATATCAATTAATTCTTCGTTTATATAAACAACTTCTCTTCCGATTTTCTCAGATTTAAGCAATCCGATCTCTTCAAGTTTTTTTAAATACCTCGAAGCAGCTTTTCTTTCAACATTCAATCTTTTAACGACAAAATCAATTTTTGAATACGGCTGTTCAAAAATCAGCTCAATCAATTCTTTTCGATATATCTTAGAAGCTTTTTTTCTAGCCGTACTAATGGATACTTCCAGCAGAGCTTTAATATTGTTTATCTTATCAATCGTTTTCAACGAAGTTTCTTCAATGCCTTTTAAGATATAAAGAATATATTCTTCCCATTCACCGGTTTTATTTACTTTATTTAACAATCTGTAATAATCTGATTTGTTTTGATTGATATACGAGCTTAAATACAAAATCGGAATATCAAGAAAGTTATTTAAAATAAGATATAGAATATTCAGTATTCTTCCTGTTCGTCCGTTACCGTCATAAAAAGGATGAATACTTTCAAATTGATAATGCAACACGGCAAGATTTATTAACGGATGCAAATCCATCCGATTAATATTAAAATATTCCAAAAAGTTAACAAGCAAATCAAGAATTTCAGATTTTTCCTGAGGCGGTGTATAAACAATCTCTCCTGTTCTTTCATTTTTTAGAACGGTTCCCGCCATGGTTCTAACTCCGGCATTATTTTCAACAATAGTCTTTTGAATGGTCTCAATATCTGATACTCTGAGAAACCCCTGTTCTTTTATTATTTTAAAGCCGGTAAAAATTGCTTTTCTGTAATTGATAACTTCTTTTACTTGAACGGCTTGCTTTCCCGATGTGGTAAGAGCTTTATACAACTGATCTTGAGTTGTTATAATATTTTCTATTTCCGAACTTTCTTTCGCTTCTTGCAAAACTACGGCATTAATCAAGATTGTCTGATTCGGAATAGTTTTGGCGTCTCCTTTTAATTCTCCGAGCGCATTAGCGCTAAACGACAATTGTCTTAATATTTTAAGAGTTTCAATTTTATTTCTTTGGGGAGGAAGTTTTTCCAGATTATTTATTTGTCCCATTTTATCCCTTAAAGTGTTTATTTGTCCCTAAAATACAAAAATTAGTTCATATAAGCAAAATTTGAGATTTTTTATCACATATTAGTACCTGTTGATAAGGAATGATCTAAAAAATATCATTAATTAGAAATGAAGAAACAGATCAAACAAAAAGAGGAAGGGCATAAAATGGTTTTCACTCAATCCAATATTTTCACTTTATTGATATTTTTCACTTCGCCGGCAAGTATCAAAAAATCACCTTCCTTGAAGATGTAATCGGGACTTGGAATGGCTTTAATCTGCGAAGATTTTTTACCGTTTGTTTTTACGGAAAGAATATCAACGCCAAATCGCGCGCGTACATTTAATTCCTTAATCGATTTACCCACAAAGGATTTGGGGACATGAATTTGAAGAATCGAGTATCCTTCCATAAAATGAAGTTCGTCGCCGTCGTCAGATTTCTTAATGCTGCTGGCAAAGCTTTCGGCAAGATCCAGCCTCTCAATCGCTTTGTGATAAGCATCCTGAATATCTTTGATATGTAATACGCCGATAACACTCTTTGAATCGGGAGTTTCGGTAACCGGAATCGATTCCCAGTTATATTTTCTCATTTTCTCCAGTGCGGTTTGGCAGTTATCGTCAACCGAAACCGTTTCGTATTTCGGCTCAAAAACATCCGCGGCAATTAAAACTTCCTGAAGTTCGTCGTTCTCGAAAAGAAAATCTTTAATTGTATCAACCGAAATTGTGCCGATAATTTCATTGTTATCTTTCAATACGGGGAATTCCTGTCCGTGAGATTGAACAACTTTGCGCACCACTGTATTGAATTTATCGTCCGGGTGAATTGCCGTAAACTGTGTATCATAAACATCCCGGACAAAAATAGATTTCATTACGTTCACTTCCGAACCGTCTTTCAAATGAATTCCCCGACGGACAAGTTTAAGCGTGTAAATCGATTCCCGTGTGAAGTAGGAAGAAATAATTGTGCTGATAATTGTAGTGATCATCAAAGGAAGAATAATGTGATAATCATTAGTAAGTTCGAAAACTATAATAATTGCGGTAATCGGAGCGCGAGTTGTGCCTGCAACCAAACCTCCCATTGCCACCAGAGCGTAGGCGCCGGGCGTTGCAGTTATCGCGGGAAAAAGCTGATGAACAACCACGCCGAATGCTGCGCCGAGCGTGGCGCCCATAAAAAGCGAGGGAGCAAAAATACCGCCCGAACCGCCTGAGCCGAGTGTAATTGCCGTTGCAAAAATTTTAACAAAAATTAAGATAAATGCGAAATACCAGATTATGTTTCCGTTCAAAGCAAAGTTTATGGTATCGTAACCGACTCCCATTACTTCCGGAGCGAAAATTCCGATTAGCCCTACTCCGAGTCCGCCGATAACGGGACGAAGATATTCCGGAATTTTAGTCTGCTCGTCAAACCAATCCTCAAACGAATAAAGAACTTTTATAAACAGATAAGAAACTACTCCGGCAAGAACTCCGAGTACGAGATAAAATATTAATTCCTGCGGATTTACCAATTCGTAGCGAGGGACTTTAAACGCTGCAAAATCTCCTTCAAAAGCTCGGGAAACAACCGTAGCCATTACGGATGCAATCACAATCGGCGAAAACTGCGCGACGGCGAAATCCATTAAAATAATTTCGAGAGCAAAAAGCGCGCCTGCAATCGGAGCGTTAAACGCAGCCGCAATTCCCGCCGCAGCTCCGCACCCGACAAGCGTTTTCATTCGCTTTGTAGGAACGTGGAAAAACTGTCCGATAGTCGAACCGAGACTCGAACCGATTTGAACAATCGGTCCTTCGCGTCCTACCGAACCGCCCGTTCCGATTGAAACGGCGGAAGCAAACGCTTTAATTAAGGCAACGCGCGGACGAATTTTTCCGCCTTTCAGGAAAATTGCCTGCATTACTTCGGGAACGCCGTGCCCTTTAGCTTCCGGCGCAAAAAAGTAAATTATCGGTCCCACAATCAACCCGCCCAAAGCAGGCACAAAGAGGATAAGATACCAAGGGGAGTCCGAGATGTTTTGTAATATGCTGCCATGTCCCGTGTAGGAAATATCGGTGATAAGTTCGATTAGCGCTCTGATTAAGATTGCCGAAAAACCGGCAAGCGTGCCGATAATAAGCGCGATGATAATCATAAATGTGTGTTCAGTGAGGTTAGCTTTATTGAGAAGTTCGCTATTCTTCTGAGAAATGTATTTTATGAATTTACTGAACTTATTCGACATTGACCTTTTTATCTCGTATTGCGAAAAATAAAAATAAGGGATTCCCAATAAGATTTCAAGAAATCTTAAAGTTTTTGAAATAAAAACCGTTTAGAGAGAGTCTTGCCGTTGGGAACTGCCGTTCTAGGAGCAATTCGCTCCACGAAGAATTGCCGGGGCAAGGAATGGTATTCGACGACAAAAAAAATAAAAGCCCGACATTTTTGCCGGGCTTTTGTGCAACCAAATTATTTCCTTACTATCTATTTGAGCAAAATCATCTTCTTCGTGGCGGAAAAATCTCCGGCTCGCAAAGTGTAAAAATAAATTCCGCTGCCGAGTCGGCTTGCATCAAATGTTACCGAATATTTTCCCGGCGCTTGTTTATTGTTTACCAGAGTGGCTACTTTTCTACCGAGAATGTCGTAAACTGTTAATTGGACAGACAAGGCATGCCTTGTCTCTACGGATGGGATGGCGTAATTAATTGTTGTTGTCGGATTAAACGGATTCGGGTAGTTCTGATAAAGGACAAAGCCGCTTGGTTTTTCCTGATTATCCGCACTGAGGACAACATTATTTTCATTTATTACAAAGATAGGCGAATAGGCAGGTGAGACAAAAACATTGTTGTTCTCGTCAACCGTAATTTCCAATATGCTGCTTGAAGTAGTGGAATCAAGCACGACTTTTTCCCAAGATGTTCCATCAAATTTTGTTACGTATAAAGGGGTACAATTATCGTCTCCGATCCAGAGATTCCCTTCATTATCGCCGGCAATTGCTCTCACGTCATCCGAAGATATTCCCGAGTTGTTACTGTTAAATATTGTCCACGAGCCATTTGAAAATTCAGCCAAGCCGCCTCCAAGTAATGCCGCCCAGATTGTTCCATCGGAAGTTTGTGCAAAGTCATAAACCACATTTTGCGGTAGTCCGCTGTTGTATGTGTGGAATGTATTTCCGTCGTACATTGCAATACCCGAGTTCCTGAACCCAATCCATAAATTATTATCTTTGTCAACAAAAACTGCGTTAGGATCGTTACCGGGAATATCCGAATTGCTTGTTGTGAAATAGGTGAAATCGCCGTCGCTGTATTTGCAGAGTCCCGTATAATTATCCGCAATCCAAATGTTGTTGTTATTATCATAAGCGACTGAAGTTGCATAAAAGCTCGGACTCGGTTTTGCCGTATGCCAAGCCGCATTTTCGTAATAATAAACGCTGTCCCCGACTAAAAATACTCTATTTAAATTATCAACACACATATCCCAAGAAGTAAGAACATTTGATTTATTAATATCATAAGGACTTTCCGTATTCCATGTGTCTCCGTTAAACATACTGATTCCCTGATTCAACGAGTTGAACCAATAATGCTTATTTTTATCTATCACAATCGATGTAATATCGTCACCGGGCTTCCCGGTATTATTCTGATTCCAGTAATCAAGGAATTCAAAGGATGTTTTATTATACTCCATAATTCCTTGATTGTTGGTTATGTAAATGTAGTTGTCGGTAACTTGCATTCCCAAAGGATAATTCCATGAATTGAACGGATTGACAAAATCGTACTTTTCCCAAGTATGATCAACAGTATTGAATTTTACTATATAATAATCGTTAGAATTAATGTTGCCGGCAAGCATCCAAATATCATCCTGATTTGAAGTTGCGTAATAAATAACTAAGTTAATATCGGTAAATGGATCTCTGTAAACCGTCTCGTCGCCGTTCCATTCCCATTTAACAATTTTGTTGTTGTCTGTTAACCAGAGATTCTCGTTATTGTCCCAATAAGGCGTGTAAGTATATTGAATTGAATCCAAGTGCGTTTCCCCGACTATTCCGGTCCCCGGCAAATATTTGTAAACATAAATTACATCCACATAATTTGTTACCAAAGCTAGATTTCCGTCGCTAAGCAAGTGTATAAAACTTGCTTTAAATAGCGGTTCCCCTTCGGGTTTCAAATCAATCAATGAATCGGGAGTAACTTTCCAGAAACCTCCTCCTCCGATATAAACATCGCCGTTGTCGGTTTCGCATAAGGTGGTGATGCCGTTAACCGCTTGAAATGTTGAACTGTCTCCCAAGCTTTCCCAATGATTATCGGCTTCGTTAAAACGGGAAATCCAATAATAGGTTGAATAGCCGTAAGGTCTTCCGTAAACATAAAGCTTGTTTGTATTCTGTGTGTAGAAGATTCTACCTATGTTCGTAAAGGGAAAACCGTTATCGCCCCTGGTAACAAGCTTCCAATGTTCCCCGTCAAAAAAAGTTACTCCTCCCGGATTGAATTGATCATACCCGGAGTGTCCGATAATAAATTGGTTGCCACGAACAACAAAATTGCCAACAGTCGCTCCTCCTAAGGGAAAACCGGTATTGTTCTCGCTAAAGACTTTAATGTTGTATTTACCTTGACCAAATAGGAGAAGCGGAAAAAAAAGAAGTAAAAATAATGCAAATTTTTTCATTTGAACCTCCAATTTTTTAAGAAATATTACCAACTGACATTATGCATGTTTAGATGAAGACAAATTTTATTGTAAAATCTATTTCAATAATCACACAATTTAATTGAAGATATAAACATCGTTTTAAGTAATTTTTAACTTAAAAATTTTAATAATAGTTTCCAAAGATTTAAATCACAAAATAAATTCCCTTTACTTAATCTTACCTAATTATTATCATTGTGGCTATGTTTGCTAAAGTTGTTTTTATGCTTCCGACCAGGAAGGCTTTTACTTATTCTGTTCCGGAAAATCTGCGCACAGCCGTAAAGGAGGGCGTACGGGTAGTTGCGCCGTTCGGGAAAAGAACGCTTACCGGCTTTGTAGTTGCAGTTCTAAAAGAAAATGATATAGAGGAAAAAGTAAAATCTATTCTTGATGCTTTGGACAACGCTCCGATCGTTACCGAGCGGCTCTTTAAGTTTTATCAATGGATTTCCGATTACTATATTTGCTCATTGGGCGAAGCGCTCCGGAACGCGATTCCGGGCGGAACGGAAATCGAGACAAAGCGCAAAATAATTTCCACTCCCGATTACTGCCGCGAACTTCTTGAAAAGGAAAAGAAAAAAAATAGCGTAAAAGCTAAACTTCTCTCCATTCTTTCCGAAAAGGAGAACCATACGATTAAATCGCTTCAGAAAGCTTTGCATAAAAAAAATCTTTACGGAGCTTTAAGAACTTTGGAAAAAGAGGGCGCGGTTTCAATTCTTGATATTGTGGAAAAACCGAAGGTAGGCATAAAAAAACAGAAGTTTGTTCGTTTAAAAGTTAAAGCAGAAGAGGTGAACAATTTAATTCCGCTTCTCGAAAAACGCTCGCCCAAACAGGCGATGCTGCTGATTTTTTTATCAAACATAAAAAAAGAAATCGCCCTAACCGAGTTGTTGCAAAGCACAAAATCATCTCAATCCTCGGTCGAAGGTTTGGCGGAAAAAGGTTATCTGGAAATTTTTGACAAAGAAGTTGAAAGAATATATTCCGATTCTTACTCCGAGCAAAAGCGGGAGCTTGTCCCGAATCCGGAGCAGAAAGCCGCAATCGACAGAATAATTGAAACAATACATTCCGACGAATTTCATCCTTTTTTGCTTTACGGAGTAACGGGAAGCGGAAAAACACAAGTTTACATCGAGCTGGTAAAAAAAGTTTTAAGCCACGGGAAATCGGCGTTAATTCTCGTTCCCGAAATTTCCCTTACGCCGCAGATAACTTCCCGGTTTTACAACGCATTCGGTAATCATGTGGCGGTTTTTCACAGCCGGATGTCGCACGGAGAACGCTACGATGTTTGGCGCGGAGTTTTAAGCGGAAAATATAAAGTGGTTGTCGGACCGCGCTCGGCTCTTTTTATGCCGTTGAAAAATCTCGGATTAATAGTTGTGGACGAAGAGCATGATTCGAGCTACAAACAGCACGACAACATTCCCCGCTATCATGCAAGGGATGCGGCAATTGTAAGGGCGCAAATCGAAAACATTCCGGTTGTTCTCGGCTCGGCTACTCCTTCGCTTGAAACAATGTACAATGTTGAACTCGGGAAATATACTCTGCTGAAGCTGGAAAACCGCGCCGACGACGCCCGTCTTCCGAAAATAAAATTGGTAAATCTTAATATTGAACGGAAGTCAAACAGACTTGAAGGTTCGCTATCGAAAACTTTGTTGGATGAAATTGAAAAGAGAATTAAGAAGAAGGAAGGCGTAATTATTCTTCAGAACCGCCGCGGGTTTGCGACCAATATTTACTGTGAAGATTGCGGACACATAGAGGAATGCCCGAACTGCAGCGTTTCTCTTGTTTATCATATAGCCTCCAACGATTTACGCTGCCATTACTGCGGATTTAAGAAGGAAGTTCCGAAAGCTTGTCCCGTTTGCGGCTCGGTTGCGCTTAACTTTTACGGGACGGGAATCCAGAAAGTGGAAGATGAATTGGCGTACTATTTTCCCGAAGCCAATATCGTCCGCGTTGATTCCGACACAATGAAAAAGCGGGGTAAACTCGGATTGATTTTTAAGGAATTCAGAGAAAAGAAAATTGATGTTCTTGTCGGCACGCAGATGGTTTCCAAAGGTTTGGATATGCCGCATCTTACGCTTGTGGGCGTTGTTTCAGCCGAAGCTACTTTGTGGCTGCCCGATTTCAGAGCCGATGAGCGAACCTTTCAGCTTTTAACTCAGGTCTCCGGGCGTTCGGGGCGGAGTAAGATTCAGGGGGAAGTGATTATCCAGACGGAAAATCCGCATCATTTTGTTCTGCAGCAAGTTCTTCAAGGCAATTACGAACGCTTTTACAATCACGAAATGAAACTCCGCAAGGAGGGGCAGTATCCTCCCTTCACGCGTCTCGGACTGATAGAGATTAAGGACGAAAGCGCACAGAAGGCAAGAGGAGCAATCTATGATTTTCACAAATCTTTAATCAGATATAAAAAGCAGCTTGTGGTAATGCCCCCTTCGGAAGCCGTTATTGCAAGAATAAAAAGGGAGTATCGTTTTCAGATTGTAGTTAAAAGTTTCAGGAAAGCCGATCCCTCGGGGAAGGTTTTACGGGAAGCGATTTTCGAATCTTTTATCGAGTTCAATAAAAAGTCGCGCTTCCGTGACGTTAAAATTATAATCGACATTGACCCGCAGAATATATTGTAACCTCAAAGCTTCGGATGAAAAAAGCGGATTCTTAGTCGTTGGTCATTAGTTCTTAGCTCTTAGTTCTTAGTCATTGGTTCTTAGTTATTAGATTGCTTTGATTTATTTTTTTCTTCTTGGCGGATAAAAAATCTGTGTTATCAGCATCCTATCTTTTTAGGAGATGATTGAATAATCCAACTTCGCGTTTTCCTTTCCTGTAACTTTTCTATAATTCTTTGCAAAGTAAAGAAGGATATATTTTCCAATACTATATAATAAACTCAAAATTGTCAATAGGCTGAAAATTTCTAATGACCGCCATTAGGAAAAAGTTGAGATAAGTTATTAAAAAAACAATAAGTTGACTAACGTAAAAATGTGAAGTTTAGACAAAAAACACATAAGAAAATCTTACATATCAAACTTGTTCTACTTGTAGCACAGTCCGCCCAAGGCGGAGTTTAGTGAGCTTGCGAACGGTCAATCTGTGGCAATAAATAATTTAGCCTTATGTTTGTTTTCTCGCAGATTGCAAGCAATCTACGCTACAAAAAAACGTTTTATTATTCGAGTTTTTAGAGTGGAAAAATTTTTCTAATGACAATTTTGGGATAAATTTTGCTCTGAATTTGTTATATTCTCCATTATCATAGTTTGAAAAAAATAAAGGAGGAGTTTTGAACAGGAAAGTTTTTGTATTATTTACGTTGACGCTGCTTTTTCTTCCGTCGCTGAGTTTTTCACAGTGGACGGCAAAGTGGAATTCGCCCGGGCTAAATCCGGCTTATGCCGCCGGCTGGGTTGCTTTTCAGAAGTCGGGCGAGGATTGGACTAATAAATTTTATGTTGTAACTGCAACAACTTTTTCAGTTATGGATAGTGAATTTTCCGAAAGCGCGTTATATACATACACGTTTACCGAACCCGAGCAAACTGCGGGCAATCAGGTTTATTCTCTCGGAGCGGATTTAACAGGCGACGGAATTGTTGAGTTTTACATACTCGCCTATTACGGACCTTCGGATAATTACCGGAGTTCATTTAAAATAATCGACATTGTTACCGGCGACACAGTTTTTGAAATGGACGATCCGAATTATTCTTTTTCCTATCCGGTTATCTGGGATATTGACGACGACGGCAATTGGGATTGTTCTTTTTCCCGATATGATTATCCCGATTACGGGGCGTATTCATATCAAGTGTATAACACAAACGTTCCTACAAGCGTAAGGAGGAGTAGTCCGGTGCCTCTTAATTTTAAGCTAAATCAGAATTACCCAAATCCTTTTTCGAAAGGAACAAGCGGCAATATTTCAACCGCGATTCCTTATTCGTTATCCCGTTCGGGAAACGTTAGCATTAAGATTTATGATGTTTCGGGGAAACTTGTGAAAAAGTTATTTTCGGGTTACAGAACCCCGGGTGATTACAGAGTCTTTTGGAACGGAGAAAATTCCGAAGGAATGCGCGCGGCAAGCGGCACATATTTTTATCAAATTGAATTTAACGGAAAAAGACAGATAAAGAAAATGTTGCTGATGAAGTGATTTTCATTCGTCGAAAGTTGTTTTGACAATATATATTTAAGAAAAAATTTATCGGGAACATATTTTGTGATTTTAGGTTTCAATTAATGATATTAAAATATTTTGAATGACAGGAGGTAACATGAGTTTAGTAACTAAATTTGCAGACTGGTTTCACAAGAAAGACGATAGAATTATGGAACTTCATATCAATAAGGAGAGAGAAGCTCTCAAAGAGGAATATAATTCCCTTATGAAAGAAAGAAAAAAAATGCGCGATTTTATTAACAGACTTGACGCTTTAATCGATATCGAGGAAAAATTTCTGTTAAATAAAGAAAAGGGGGAATAACATGTGGACGGATTTAGAAGAAAGATTGGTTGAATGGGAAAGCCGTTTTCTGAAAGTTAACAGCGACGAAGATTTTGATTTGGACAAGGAATATCTGTTGCGTGAAATCGAATCCGTTAAGGAAGAAAAGAAATTAATGGAATATCGATTAAGAAAATTGGATGAAATTATTGCCAAAACAAAAGTGCTTATTGACGACCTTTCCGAAGATTTATGTCATAAATTATCTAAGGGGCGCTCAATTGCTACAGTTGCCGAGGCGGTAAAGCGGGAATTCGGGAATGACTTTGAGGCGGATTTGAATGAAGGACGAAAAGAAATAGTTAAATTTCTCGAGAAACATTATGACATCGATAAAAAATCAGCGCGACAAATATTTGATTTGCTGGAAGAAACCGGAGTCGTATATTATGAGCTTTCCGTTCCCGCTAAAGGGAAACATGAAAAAATAGATTTTGTTCCGCTCGAAGCCGACTTTGATTTTGCCGAGCCGGTTTACGCATTTCCGGGGTATTGGGTAATTAATGCGTGAAAGATTTTTCCGAATTCGACGGGAAGATAATGTGAAATTAAAAAATGGAAATTAGTTATGTGGAGTGATTTAAGCGATAAACTTTTAGAGTGGGAATCCGGTTTTTTGGAGAAAAGCGAAGAAGAATTTAAGGAGGAAAAGGAGCATTTTAAAAGAGAACTTCCTAAAATAAAAGCCGAAAGAAACGCAATGGCGCGCAGACTTCATAAGCTGGACCAGATAATTGCAAAAACTAAAATTCTGATTGACGATTTATCGGAAGATTATTGTAAGTATCTTTCCAAAGGGAGAACAATTGCGGAAGTTGCCGAAATTATTAAAAGAAATCTCGGAAAAGAAATTGACGACGATTTCGGTAACGGGAAAAAGAATGTTGTGAAATTTCTATCCGAATATCTGAAAATAGATAAATCTGCCGCCCGGAAGCTTTTTGACTTGCTTGAAGAGGAGAAAGTTCTTCTTTTCAGTCTTGACGCACCGGACGGATTTTGGACAAATCCCGTTACTTACGTGCCGCTTCAGGACGATTTTGATGTAACCGAGCCGATAGTTGAAATCCCGGGCAAATGGACTGTTAACGCTTAAATATCAAAAAATTAAGTTTTTACTATCTTGTGGGAGTTTGGTTTATTCCGCCCCTGCAAGGTAGTTTAATAATTTTCTTTCCCCGCATTTTATATCCAACCTTTATTAACAGTCCTTAAATTTTGTTTGAGCCTTTTGCATAACCTGAATTTGTCATATTGAGTCCGCCAATCCGCCAAGGCGGAGGAGGAGTGTAAGCCGTTCGAAATATCTCTAAATTCGGTATGATTACCGGTTATGAGATTCTTATCCCGCCGCGGCGTACAGTGGCAATAAATAATTTAGCGTTATGTTTTTTTTTCGCAGATTGCAAGCAATCTACGCTGCAAAAAACATTTTGTTATTCGAGTTTTTAGAGCGGGAAAATTTTCTAATGACAATCTCGGGTTAATAATTTAAATTTTCCTTTTTAATTTAAGTGTCTCATTTTATATGTATTATTTTGAGAAAGTATGTTAAAATTCATAAATTTTTTCTTATTTTTATAGTAGGAATCACGAAAGAGAAGATTGAAAAATATACTTAAAATATTGTCCCTTGTCGCCAATAGTGAGAAAATCGTTCTTTTTGAAAAAGAAGGGGACCGCTTTAACCGGCTTGCCGAACTTGAAAAAGGCTGCGGGGGAATTTTAACTCTCGATTCGCTCAATCTGATTTTCAGCGGATTAGATGAAAACCCGCTTCTTATCTCGGAAGAGGAATTTTCGGAATATGAAATTATTGACGACTCACTGAAATTTATTCTTTCTCAGAAAATTATCGCCGACAACAGGACGATTCTCCTGGTTGTTTTTTCCTCAAAGAAAACCGGTTTTTCACGGAAATGTATTTCATCGTGCAAATATTTTAAGGAATTACTTCAAGCAAAATTAAATGAGTCCGGACTGAGCGTTTTCGGGGCTTATAAGGAATCAATTGAAGCGATGCCGGTTCCGCTTTATGAAGCGAGTATTTCGGGCGATAAGATTTTTCTTTTTTCTCAGGCGTTAACGGATGTTTTCGGTTTCACGCGGGAAGATTTAACGGGGAATAAATTCTTTTTGCTGCGGAGTGTTTTTCCCGAGTATGTAGGGAAACTTAGAAAATTGCAGAACTCCATAGAGAGCGGTTTGGAAACCACTGTTGAATATTGGATGAAAGATAAAAACGGCGTCGAGAGATTTGTTCAACATTCCGTAGCGCCGATAGTTAAAAACGGAAAACCGGTCAGAGTTGTGGGAACGCTGTTGGACATTACCCGCGAAATTAATCTAAGGAACAGACTCGAGACCGTAAATAAAAAATTTAAGACACTTCTTGAACTTTCAAACGAACTTATTTTTTCCCTTAATCGCTCAGGTTATTTTATGGTGATTAACGATCAAAGCGCGGTTGAGCTTGGTTACAATCCCGGAGATATGATAGGGAAGCATTTTCTTGAGTTTATCTCGGAAGAGGATAAACCGGCGGTGGCAATTGCATTCCAAAAAATATTAAAGAGCAGCGACGCCGTTTCGTTCGACGTTAAAATGATTGATTCGCTGATGAAAGAAATTCCGTACAAAATTACAGCCGTTTCACTTAAAAGCGGAAACGAGGTTACCGGAGTTATCGGGTACGGAAAAAATCTGAAACGGATTTTTACCGAAGAAAGAAAACTGAAGGAATTGAATGAAAAGCTGCTCGAGGCGAACAGACTGTTGGCGATAGAAAGGGATAGAGCTTCGGCGCAGGTTACCGAATTGGAAAAACTGAACGATTTAAAAAACGAATTTATCTCCAATGTCTCTCACGAATTGAGAACTCCCCTCGCTTCAATCATCGGGTTTGCCGAAACAATTTCTTCCGACGACGGAATGCCCTACGATTTGATTAAGGAATTTAACGAAATTATTGTTTCGGAAGGGAAACGGCTTACGAAGTTGATTGACGATATTCTCGATTTTTCAAAGCTCGAAGAAAATAAAGAGACTCTGGAATATTCTTCTTTCGATATTGTCGATACCGTAAACTCTCTTCTCGAAAGCTACAAAATTCAAATTCATAAAAAGGGATTGGAGTTAATCGCTAATATTCCTCACGCGGAGTTCATAATCAACGGCGATAAAATGCGCATTGAAACGGCGCTTACAAATATTATTTCAAACTCGGTTAAATTTACACCGCGGGGAAAAACAATAACCGTTTCGGTAAACTCATTTCTAAATGAAGTTCAGATTATTATTAAAGATACCGGAGTGGGAATCCCGAAAGAGGAACTTGGAACGGTATTCCAGAAATTCAGAAAAGCCAACCGCGTCGGGTTTAATAAACCCGGAGCCGGAATAGGTTTGGCTCTTGTTAAGCAAATTATCGATTTGCACAAGGGAACGGTTACAATTAAAAGTGAATTGGATAAAGGAACGGAAGTGGAAATCAGACTTCCTAAAAATAAGGAGTAGAATGTGAAACAATTGGTTTTTGTTGTGGACGACGAACCGTCAATTCTGCGATTGGTGACGCATTGGGTTAAAAACAAATGGGGATACGATGTGCGTTCTTTTGATAACGCGACCGAGATGCTTGAGTCGCTCGGCGACAACCCCGACCTTATTTTACTGGATATAATGCTGCCCGATATAAACGGAATTGAAGTGCTGAAAACCGTACATTCAAAAAACGAGAATCTCCCCGTAATTATGCTTTCGGCGCAAGGAAGCATTGACGTCGCGCTTGAATCGTTGCGACTTGGAGCTTTCGATTATTTCCCCAAGCCGATAGACCAAAACAGATTTGAGACAACCGTTAAGAACGCGCTGCGAAACTATGAACTGATTAAAAAGGTTGAGTTTCTTCAATCGTCGCTTCAGCGGGAATATAGTTTTGATAACATCGTTTCCGGCGCGGAGGAAATGCAGCAAGTTTTTAATCTTGTTTCCAAAGTAATAAATAATGAAATAACCGTTTTGATTCAAGGGGAAAGCGGCACGGGAAAAGAGCTGATTGCAAAGGCAATTCATTATAACGGAAACAGAAAAGACAAACCCTTTATTGTAGTTAACTGCGCTTCGATTCCGCGCGAACTTTTGGAAAGCGAACTTTTCGGACATGAGAAAGGGGCTTTTACAGGGGCGCATCAAAGGAAAATCGGAAAGTTTGAAATTGCCGACGGAGGGACAATTTTTCTTGATGAAATCGGAGAACTGGAAATTTCGCTGCAGGCAAAAATTTTAAGAGTCATTCAGGAAAAGGAATTTGAACGAGTTGGCAGCAATGACGTAATCAAAAGCGATGTCCGGATTATTTCGGCGACAAATCAAAATTTATCGGAAATGGTTCAAAACAAACTTTTCAGGGAGGATTTATTTTACAGATTAAACTCCTTCCCGATTACCGTTCCCCCTTTAAGAAACAGGCGCGGCGATATTCTGCTGCTTGTTAATCATTTTATTGAAAAGTTTAACGATAAAATGGGAATGAATATTAAAGGCGTTACAAAGGGCGCGATGAAAAAACTTTACGATTACGAGTGGCCCGGAAATGTCCGCGAGCTTGAAAATACCGTTCAGCGCGCTATGATACTTTCCGACGGAAACAAAATCACAGAGGAAACTTTGCCCGAACAAATTGCCGGAACCGAAAAGAGCGCCTCACAGACAACGGTTTTTTTCGATCCAGATTCGCCCGTCATTCCGTTTGAAAAGTTGAAAGAGCAGGCGATTCGTCATGCCTTGAAAGTTACGAATTGGAATATGCAGGAAGCGGCAAAACGCCTTGACATCGGGCGAGCAACGCTTTACCGTCTTGTTGAGAAATACGGTATCGAGCAGGAATAAAGGCGGCGGACTGTGGCAGAAATAATTTAGCGTTATGCTTGTTTGTTCGCAGATTGCAAGCAATCTACGCTACAAAAGATGTTTTGTTATTCGAGTTTTTAGAAGGGAAAAATTTCTTTAATGACAATTTTTGGTTTATTGCGTTTTCTCGGATGAACCGCATAACAAAAAGACCTTTTAGCCTCTTTGCCTTTTAGCCTATTAACCTTTTTTGAACCTTTGCCGCCTTTCCTAGGGTGTCGGCTTTGCAGCGATAGGAAAACTCTATGTTTTGCTAGGGTCTCTAATAATCTTTTGCAACTTGAATAATAATTTCGTCCTGAATTTCGCGCCAATAATCCGCTCCGCCTCGATTGAAATTGATAAGAATCGAAACGATTACATTCTTCCCCGAGTTTGCGCTAAGATATCCGGAAACAGCCGAAACTCCGTTAAGCGTTCCCGTTTTACCATGGAAATTTCCTTTCAGTCCGAAACCTGCCAGTCGGCTTTCAAGCGTGCCGTCTTCTCCCGCCGAGGAAAGGGAGGAATAAAAAGTATTGAAAATTTCTTTGTCGTTGTAAACGAACTTTAAAAGCTGAGTTACCGCAAGAGCGGTCAGCTTGTTGGCGCGCGATAATCCCGAGCCGTCAACGATATCAATATTGTCGCTGTTAATTCCGGTTTTTGTTAAAAAGGAGTAAACGGCTTGGGTTGCATAGAAGGAGTTTCCCGGTTCATGACTGTATTGCGCTCCGAGCGTTTTAAATATTATTTCCGCTAAAAAATTATCGCTCTCTTTATCAGTTTTTTTTATCACATCCTCAAGCGTGGTTTCTCTTTTGTCAAGCAGATATGTCTTTCCCTTGTACATGTTGACTTTAATCCCGCCGGCAACTTGAACGCCTTGATTTTTCAGTTTATCGTAAAGCAAGTCCGCGACAAAAAGAGGAGGATTGTCAATAAAAGCTTTGTAGGAATACGCATGCCGCCGTCTTCTGATATACCCTCCAATACTAATCTTAATCTTTCCCGGGCGGCTGTAAACCAATATTGACGGCAGTCTTCTGCGTCGCGTGATTTTTGCTTTGTTCGTTATTTGATATAAATTACTCTTTGGAAGAATGGAAAACTCAAACCGTTTTGATTTATTTTTTATGGGAATAAATGAAAGCGTTATTTCGTTTCTGTTCATGATCAGCGATGAAATCGGGGGAAGTGCAAGTTTGCTTCTTTCATGCTTAATCCATTTTTCGCGGTCGTAGCGCGAATCAAAATAGGAATCGTCACCGACGATGTTTCCGCTTATTCTGTTTATTCCGAGTTCCTTTAACATCAGCGCCATACTGTCCAACTGGGCGGAAGTAAAGAAAGGATTGGCAAGCCCTTTAATTATAAGGTCCCCGTCGATTGTGCCGTCGCCGACGTTATTGTCGGTAGTTAATAGCCGGGTGGAAAATTTAAATTCTTTCCCGAGATTTAATAAAGCTGCGGAGGTTGTGAAAAGTTTAACGGTTGAGGCGGGCGTAACAGGTTCGCGGGAATTTTTCTCGTAGATGATTTTGCCCGAGTCGGGGTCGATAATCCTAATTCCTATTTTTGTGATTCCTTTTGCTCCCGCCAAAATAGAGGAAATTTTGTTCTGCAGGGTTTGACCTGACGAAATCGAAAAAGAGACTGAAAGAATAAACAGTATTTTAATAAGCTGTTTCATACCGATATAAACCCGGGTTTTATTCGGCTAAAGCTCACTCGAGACCTTGCCGTTTGTAAAGAACTTTTCCGCCGATTATTGTATATAGAATTTGGGTCTTTGGCAATTTCCAATCGGGAACCGTCAGGATATTTTGCGAAAGAACGGTAAAGTCCGCGAGTTTTCCTTTCGTTATCGAGCCGAGAAGCGTATCCTGAAAAGCCGCATAAGCGCCGTTAATCGTGTAGGACTTAAGGGCTTCCATGCGGGTCATTTTTTGTTTCGGGAAAAAAGGTTTGCCGGATTTTGTCATCCTTGTAACGGAAGCGTAGTAACATGCAATCGGGTCGAGTTTTTCGACGGGAGAATCTGTCCCGTTAGCAATTACAGTTCCCAAGTCAAGTAAGTCGCGCCAAACGTAAGCTCCCTCTCTCGCTCTTTTTTCACCGAGGCGTTCAATCACAAAGGGAGCGTCCGAAGTTGCGTGAATTCCCTGCATCGCGGCAATTACTCCCAGTTTGGCAAAACGGGGCTTATCCTTATTGGAAAGGTGCTGCGCGTGTTCAATTCTCCACCGAAGGGACTTTCCGTCAACTTCAGGATGTTTCTTGAATGCTCGTTCATAAATGTTAAGCGTCTCGCGGTTTGCTCTGTCTCCGATGGCGTGAGTGCAAAGCTGGTAACCGTTTTTAATTGCAAGTTCCGCAACTTTTCTGATGTCGGAAAGGGGAGTAACATTCAGCCCCCGCCAGCCGGGCGAATCGGAATAATCTTGCAGCATCCAAGCGCCGCGCGAACCGAGAGCGCCATCCATATATTGTTTAATGCCGCGAACGGTTAAGTGATTATCTCCGTACCCAATTAACTTATATTTTGCAAGATTTTTTCGCATTGCCGGAATTTCATCCAGAACCATTACGTTTAATCTTATTTTCAGCTTTCCGCTGTCGGCTAAGTTTTTAAGAAAATCGATTGTTCTAAAATTTTCTCCGGCATCGTAAAATGAAGTAATTCCATACTGCAGAGCGTTGTCCGTAGCGGCTTTTACTTCTTTGTTCAAAAGCTTTACTCTCTGCGCTTCAGGCATTTTATCAAGATAACTCCGGTAGGCGTTTTGAATCAAATCTTCGGCGTTTTCTTCAAACACTCCGAGGATAACGCCGGAACTGTCTCTTACGATGTTTCCCCCTTTCGGTGATTTCGTATCACCGGTAACGCCGGCTGCGTCCATTGCCTTTTTGTTGGCGATTAAAGCGTGTCCGCTTGCGTGAATGAGCATTACTGGATTGTAGGGCGTGGCTTTGCTTAACTGATCGTTGTACGGATATCCCATAAAATTAGGTGTTGGCGGGTCCGTCCATTTTTCCTGATGCCAGCCGCGACCGATAATCCACTCGCCCGGCAAAGCCTGCTCGGATGCAACGGCAACCTTTGCGATAATCTCGTCCCAGTTTGCAGCGTCGCTTAAATCAAGATTTAGTAACGCTTTTCCCGTGCCGAGAAAGTGAGCGTGACTTTCAAAAAATCCGGGTATTACAGTCGCGCCTTTCAAATCAAGGACTTCAGTGTTTTCGTCGATGTATTTTTCAATATCATTGTTGTTCCCGACAAATAAAATCTTACCCTCTTTTACGGCGACGGCTTCTGCAGACGGAAGTTTTTCATCTACAGTGATTATGTTTCCGTTCTTCATTACCAAATCGGCGGTCGGATTATTTGAGCCGCAACCGGCAATAAAAACTACCGAGGCAATAAGCATGAAGAAGTAATGAGTTATGCGTAATGAGTAACGGGCGGATACTTTGTGCCGGGATATTATTTGTTTCATCAGGGTCTCCCAAAAAATCTTAACATATTAAATTCAATGTTTTTCAACTGATATACCAAAAAGGTCTTTAATTAAACCTTCAAGGTTTTTATTATTCAACAAATATTGAAAATTAGTTTATTGATTTATTGATAGCGAAATTCTAAATAAATCAGCTAAACCTTGAAGGTTTAGAAATTTAATAATTTATGCTTTCGGCAAAACCTTCAAGGTTATTAATATTTAACAAATATTAAATATTCGTTTATTGTTTTATTGATAGCAAAATTCTAAATAAATCAGCTAAACCTTGAAGGTTTAGAAATTTAATAATTTATGCTTTCGGCAAAACCTTCAAGGTTTTTAATATTCAACAAACATTAAATATTAGTTTATTGTTTTATTGATAGCAAAATTCTAAATAAATCAGCTAAACCTTGAAGGTTTAGAAATTTAATAATTTATGCTTTCGGCAAAACCTTCAAGGTTTTTAATATTTAACAAATATTAAATATTAGTTTATTGTTTTACTGAAAGCGAAATTCTAAATAAATCAGCTAAACCTTGAAGGTTTAGAAATTTAATAATTTATGCTTTCGGCAAAACCTTCAAGGTTTTTAATATTCAACAAACATTAAATATTATTTTATTGTTTTACTGATAGCAAAATTCTAAATAAATCAGCTAAACCTTGAAGGTTTAGAAATTTGGAAAGAGAAAAGAAAACCTAATGTTTCTCAGGTATTTCTCTGTCTCAAAATTTCGTACAAAACAATGCCGGTAGCGACCGAAACATTGAGCGATTGCAGTTTCCCTTCCATTGGGATTTTTACGAGGATGTCGCAAAGATCTGCCGTAAGTTTTCTGATTCCTTTTTCCTCGTTTCCCATTATGAGAGCTACAGGCATTTTGTAATCAATTTTTGTGTAGTCGTCTTTTCCTTTCAGCGAAGTTCCGATTACCCAAAAGCCAGACTCTTTTAATTTTGCAATTGCATTTCTAAGGTTATTTACGCGAGCAATTTTAACGTGCGATAACGCTCCCGCGGAAGTTTTTTCAACCGTTTCGTTCAAAGGCGCGCTGTTGTTTGAAGTTACTATTATTCCGTCAACTCCCGCCGTTTCCGCCGTCCGCAAAATTGCTCCGAGGTTGTGCGTATCCTGAATTGTATCAAGTATAAGGAGAAGCGGATAACGATTTTCCTTTGAAAAATCAATAAGTTCCTCAACTTCGTAAAATCGGTAATCGATAGTAATTGCAACAACGCCCTGTGTGTTGCCGCTTTTTTCATACTTCTTGAATTTTTGCGGCGGCATTTGGGTAAACTTGATTCCATGTTTTTTGGCGGCAATACGGATTTTATCAATCGCGGCGTTCCTCTGTCCGAATGAAACAATTACCTGGTCAATTTCTCTGCCTGAATTTATCGCTTCAAGAACAGGTTTTCGTCCGACAATTAACTTCATCCCTCGTCGCTCGAATAAATTTTATTTACAATTTCTTCAAGTGAATCCAAGGAATATTTTTCCTCTTCGCCGTTAGCCATATTTTTAAGAGTAACTTTGGAGTCGTTAATTTCTTCCCCGCCGACGAAAAGAACAAACTGCGCATTGTTTTTATTGGCTTCTCTCATCTGCGCTTTAACGCTTCTTCTAAGGTAATCGAGTTCTGTTTCCACGCCCTGACCTCTGAAGTATAGAGAGAGATTGTAAGCGACTCTGTCGTAGTATTTGTCGAGTAAAACTATGAAAAGAGGAAGCGGGTAAGGGTCGAACTCAAGCAGTCCTTCATTTTTGCAGGCAAGTAGAATTCGCTCAATTCCTGCCGCAAATCCTACCGCGGGAATATCAACTCCGCCCAACTCTTTGGCAAGTAAATTATATCTTCCTCCGCCGCATAGCGCGCTCTGAGCGCCAACGCTTCCGCTGACAATTTCAAATGTCGTGTTTGTGTAGTAGTCGAGTCCGCGGACAAGCTTCTCGTCGATTTCATAATCAATATGAGCGTCGTCGAGAATATTTTTCATCTCTTCAAAATGATCGATATCTTCGTTGGAAAGGTAATCTAAAATTTTAGGCGCCTCGTTCATAATCATAATGTCGTTTTCCGCCTTGCTGTCAAAGATTCTCAAAATGTTTGTTTCATATCTGCGGCGGCTTTCTTCGCTTAAATCTTTTACCTTATCCGAGAGATATTCGCGGAGAACGGCTTTATATTTTTCACGCGATTCCGGAACGCCGAGCGAGTTAATTTTTACGCTGAAATCGTTTAATCCCAGCATCTGCATAACTATGTAGGGAATTAAAATCATTTCCGCGTCAAGATAGGGATTGGCGCTTCCGAGGGCTTCTCCGCCGAACTGATGAAATTGGCGGAGTCTTCCCGCCTGCGGACGTTCCTGGCGGAACATCGGCGAGATATAAAAAAACTTATTTAAGGGTTTGGCTTTCTGGAGCGAATGTTCGAGAAGCGCTCTTACAACCGATGCGGTTCCTTCAGGCTTCAGAGTAACGCTGTTTCCGCTTCTGTCGGTGAAAGTGTACATTTCCTTACCGACAATATCGGTGCTTTCGCCGATGCCGCGGGCAAAGAGCGCTGTTTCCTCAAATATAGGCGTGCGGATTTCGTTGTAGTTAAAATTACTGAAAACATCAATTACGATTTCTTCAAGAAATTGCCATTTTTCTATTTCAGGATAGTAAATATCCTTTGTTCCTTTGATTGCTTTAATCATAAATTTTTATCCAAAATATTTGTTTTCTTCTGTTTCAAGCAGGCTTAAAATCTCTTCTTTTGATGAGGCGTTTATCAGATTTTGTCTGAATTCGTCATTGTTCATCAATCTTGAAATTCTGCTGAGCATCTTTATATGCTCGCTTACCATTGTTTCTTTGCCGATTAACATAAAGATAATGTTAACGGGTTTGCCGTCGTGCGAATCAAAATCAATCGGTTCGGATAACTTTGCCAGAATTGCTATAAAACCGTCCGCCCCCTTTGTTTTGGCGTGAGGAATTGCAAATCCGTTCCCGACTCCGGTTGACATTATTTTTTCACGCTCTAAAACAGCTTGTTTTACCTCTTCCAAATCTTTAATCAGAGGATCGCCGGATAAGCTGTTTACCATTTTTGTGATTGCGTCTTCTTTATTCTCAAACTTTATATCAAAGAGAATTCTGTCTTCATTAAGTAGTTCCGAAAGTTTCATTTTTCTGCCAATTTTAATAAAATTTAATGTTCTAACTTAATCAAAATTAAGGGAATTTTGAAGTAAGAAAAGAGGATAAACCCTGTGTTTTATTATGAAGCTGTTAAAAGGGGACACTTAGGCAGAAGTAGTGAGATTAGTAATTTCGATCAAAAGAAAACGGAATTTTTCCCCAATAAGCAAAATCTGGTTTACATCAGATTTCAACTTCAATTTTATTGTTTTTAATAAATAGGTCAGCTTTAAACTTTCGTTTAAATAATAATTTATAATTTTGAATATCTGTTGCTGATAAGGGACTTCTACTTGATATGATGTAACAATTTTTCTTATCACTACTAATCCCAAGAATATTTATAGTTATTTCAATTTGTTTTAAAGCATATTTAATATTTTCTCCTTTTAACTCAATGAAGTTTTGTATTTCATTAAAGTTAACTAAATAATCGCATCTTTTACCTTCTTTTATTTGACAGCCATCTACTTTTATTTTTTCAACATTACGTTTATTATTGTTGATAAAAATTATTTTCCTTTTATTTTCTTTACAAACAACAATTTTATTTCTTGTTTTAATTAAACATTCTTTTTTGTATTCCATGATTAATTATCTAATTCCATTAATCTACCAAATTCAAGAGATATTTTTTCTGATACTTTATCTAAAATGTTTTGATCGATCAGTTGTGTTTCAGAATTGATAGCTTTTATAAATTCTTTCCCTGAATTAATTGAGAAAGCACTAACTATTGAAGGTGATAATATTTCTTTTTTATCAATGATATTATATAATTCTTTCTTTTCCTTTTCATCTATTTTCTCTTCAATATATCCAGCGTACATCAAATTATTATAAGATGATAAAATATAGGGACTATGTGTTGTTATAAAATACTGAAATTTCTGTTTCTGAGAATTAAAAATTCGTGCCAAAATACGAATAACATTTCTCTGTGCATTGGGAAATAAATGGGCTTCTGGTTCTTCAATATATAAAACAGCACCTTTACCAGAGAAAGTGATGAAACGTAAAACTTTTAATATAAGTAATAATGGCAAGATTTCTTGTTGACCGGAAGAAGCATAAGATAAATTTACTTTACGATTATCTGAATGAACTAAATAATCTTTTTCTTTCTCCCTTGTATAATTACTATTTAGAACTGATTCAATAAGGTCATCTATTTTTTTGTCTTTTATCTTCTCATTAATAAAAAAATCATCGGTAGCAATAGTCTTAAAATTTTCATAGATAGAACCGAATTGAATTAAAAACGGATCTAATGATTTGTTAGAACTTAGGAATGAGAATATACTTGATTGTAAATTTGAGAAAAAACTTCTACCTGCAGGAATGAAAATCTGATTATAAGACAATGTTTCAGAAATTTCGTTACTAATTAGTTTATTAAATTTTGATGTGAATTCCATTGTAATTTCAAAATCGTGCAGTTTATTACTTTTTTTTT
>WGCV01000066.1 GCA_015493615.1 Melioribacteraceae bacterium | reverse complement strand
TCTATTTGTAGCGCAGTCCGCCCAAGGCGGAGTTTAGTGAGCTTGCGAACGGTCTCCGCCACGGCGGACTGTGGCGGAAATAATTTAGCATTATGCTGTTTTTTCGCAGATTGCAAGCAATCTACGTTACAAAGAATAGTATTTTTCTTAAAAATTTTAGATTAGAAAAAATTCTAATGACAATTTTGGGTTTAACATAACTATTCGCGGATTGACCGTCCCCCCCGTAAAAATGCAAATGCTGTCAACTTAAGGAAATAATCATTCTCATTAACCCACTGATTCATCAGTGGGTTAAAGGAAATCCATAACTGCCGTAATCGGTTCACCGGTTTATTGTGCACCATAGAGTTAACTAAACCGGTTGAACCTAATTTTTTTTTACACTCTAATCCCATTGCTGAAGCAATGGGTTAATTAAAAAAAATCTTAAGTTGGCAACATCGGTAAAAAAACGGGAGGACTAATCTCCGCCTTAGGCGGACTGCTCCACACATAATCTTTCAGCTTTTTCTACGGAGCTTGTTTGCCTTTTCTTCAACTTCAGCAGTTAATCCGCCTTTGTTTTATCTTTTTTGCTGCTGTTTAAAATTCTGAAGAAAATCCAAATCGAAATAAAAAGGGAAAGCAGGTACGCCGTAAGGTAAGCCCAAAAATGACGTCCTAATGTCATTTCCGGATTAAGATTTACATTAATAATTCTTTGTGAAACAAAAATGAGGAACAGGTTTGTTAATATTCCGAGCCAATAAACAAAGGAGGAGAGTAAGTCGATTGTCCGCTCGCGGCGTTCGGGCGCAAGCCAATATTGTCTGTTGGGAATGTTGATAAAATTATCGGAACCGTGTTTAACAAAATAATCGGAAACAAGAACAACTAAAGCCATAAAAATTACAACGCCTACCTGCATTAAAGCCGAAAAAAGCTTATCGGAAAAATTATCGGGAAAGCCGCTTGCATTAAAATGAATTGCCACCTTGTATGGGAGCTTAGGATAGTAATAAGCCTGCTGTACCGCTGAAATTACAATCGTTAAAAACAACAATATTTTTGCGATTAAACTTTTAATTTCTTCTCCCTTTATAAATTTATAAATGGCTTTGCAAAAACTAATAATATGTCATTCTGATTTCAGACAAAGTCAGTAAGAAGAATCTCAGAGTTGGAATTTGCGCAGGTGTTTATTTGGAGATTCTTCTCCCGCCAAGGCGGGATCAGAATGACAAATTGGAATTAAGCTAAATAGTTATTTGTTATTCTGAATCCCTCCCCCAACAAAAAGCAGTTGGGGCAAGCTTAGCGGACTCAATATGACAATTCTATGTTATGCAAAGATTTCATAATACTTTTTACCTATAACAAACAAAATTAAATAAAAATTCCTTAATATCTTCTTTACCAAATTCTTTTTTTTATATAATTTAGAATAATCATTTCAAGAAATTTAGGAGACGCCATGGCAATCCAATCGATAAACCCCGCAAACGGAAAATTACTCAAATCATTTCATGAATTTCCCGAAGAAAAAATTTTCAGCATTATAGAAGATGTTAACCGCGAATTCAAAGAATGGAAGAAAACGTCCTTTCTTACGAGAAGCCATTTGATGCACAACGCGGCAAAAGTCTTAAGGGAAAACAAACGAAAGTATGCGGAAATAATGACGATGGAAATGGGAAAAACCATCATGCAGGCTGAAGCCGAAGCGGAAAAATGCGCTTGGGTCTGCGATTACTACGCCGACAACGCCGAAGCAATTTTAAGCAAGGAAGTAATTGCCACAGACGCGGACGAGAGCTTTGTTCAGTTTGATCCGATCGGAATTGTGCTTGCGGTAATGCCTTGGAATTTCCCCTTCTGGCAGGTTTTCAGATTTGCCGCTCCGGCGCTTATGGGGGGAAATGTCGGAATCTTAAAACACGCGTCCAATGTCCCGATGTCGGCGTTGGCAATCGAGGAAGTATTTCACAAAGCCGGTTTTCCGGAAAACACCTTCAGAACGCTTTTAATAGGCTCCAAACCTGTCGAGAAAATAATTAAGCATCCCGCAGTAAAAGCGGCAACGCTTACCGGAAGCGAACCAGCGGGAAGCCGCGTAGCGGAACTTGCGGGAAAGGAAATAAAAAAAACCGTTTTGGAGTTGGGAGGAAGCGATCCGTTCATCGTGCTTGCGGATGCCGATATTGAGGAAGCCGTAAACGTCGGGGTTACGGCTCGGTTAATAAATAACGGGCAAAGCTGCATCGCCGCAAAAAGATTTATTTATGTAAAGGAAATTGCCGACGAGTTCGAAGAGAAATTCGTTAAGAGAATGGAAGAAATAAAAGTAGGCAATCCGATGGATGAGACCACCGATTTGGGACCTATTGCGAGAGAAGATTTACTGCTTGAACTTGACGCTCAAATCAAAACTAGCGTAAAACAGGGAGCGACAATTTTAACGGGCGGCGAAAGATTGGACAAAGAAGGCGCATATTACGCTCCGACCGTAATCGCAAACGTAAAAAAAGGGATGGCGGCTTACGAAGAGGAGCTTTTCGGACCGGCTGCAATTTTAATTAAAGCCGAAGATGAGGAAGACGCCATACGAATTGCAAACGATACGGAATTCGGTTTGGGAGCGTCTCTTTGGACAAAAGATATTAATCATGGAAAAGAGCTTGTAAAGGAAATTGACGCAGGCGCCGTATTCTTAAACGGACTTGTAAAATCCGACCCGAGATTACCTTTCGGAGGCGCAAAAAAATCGGGCTACGGCAGAGAACTTTCTCATTACGGAATTAAGGAATTTGTAAATATTAAATCGGTTTGGATAAAAAAATAGAGTTTCTATCTAATTAATTTTTTAGGTTTAAAACATTAATTTTTTCAGGAGAAGCAAGTAATGGATTTTATTGAGTGGGATGACAGTTTAAGCGTTAAAGTTAACGAAATTGACGATCAGCATAAGCAGCTTATACGTCTTATAAACGAATTGTACAAAGCAAAGAAAGAAGGGCGGGACAAAAATTTTTTACTCCCCATTTTAGATGAACTTATTAACTATTCCTTCGTGCATTTCACAACCGAAGAAAAATATTTTATCAGGTTCAGATACCCTGAAACAGAAAAACATCAGCGCGCTCATTCCGGTTTTGTTGATAAGGTTACCGATTTTAAAGAAGCATATTACGACGGCTCCGCAACGCTTTCGGATGATTTATTGGAATTCTTAAAAGATTGGCTGATAAATCACATTAAGGGTGAAGACAGAAAATACATTGATTTTTTCCAGAAGAAGGGCTTAAAATAACGCACGGCGACAAAACCAAGAGGTTCAGTTATAAAAATCGGATGAGCGGTTATTAGTCCGTCTTGGGGGATTGGTCATTGGTTCTTAGTTCTTGGTTCTTGGTTGGTTGATTGGATAATTTTACTTACGTTTTCCGGCTTGCATCTTTCGTTTCACAACCAAAATTCTCATCTGCGTAAATTCACGTAATCTGCTTTCTATTTTTTTATTGGAAGAATAATAGGATTTTCGTCTTACGTTTCTCGTTTCTTATCCGTGTAAATCATAATAAATCCGTGTCATCAACGTCCTATTTTATTAGCTTTAGCTGAGAAAGGTTCACAAAATAAAGATCGGTGAAAATGCTGAACAGGAGATTCTTCTCCCGCCAAGGCGGGATCAGAATGACGAATGTAGGATATGAGCAAATTCTAACTTCGAGATTCTTCGTCCCGCTTCTTGAGGGACTCAGAATTACAACATTAGGATTGTATTTTACGTCTCGCGTCTTACGTTTTACGTCTCACATTTCGAGGTAAAACAAAATTTAACCCAAAATTGTCATTAGAAAAATTTTTCCACTCTAAAAACTCTAATAAACCGTTTTTTGTAGCGTAGATTGCTTGCAATCTGCGAGAAAACAAACATAAGGCTAAATTATTTATTGCCACAGATTGACCGTTCGCAAGCTCACTAATCAATCTGTGCTACAAGTAGAACAAGTTTGATATGTAAGATTTTCTTATGTGTTTTTTGTCTAAACTTCACATTTTTACGTTAGTCAACTTATTGTTTTTTAATAACTTATCTCAACCTTTTCCTTATGGCGGTCATTAGAAATTTTCAGCCTATTGACAATTTTGAGTTTAATATTTCGACAAAATAGAAAATTCCGAATGGCTTTCCCAATGTAAAATTTACTTCCCGCCGTAATATTTGTTGTTCAATAATTTCACTCCGATCATTCCGCCGATAATTCCGAAAATAGAATTTACAATCAAAGTATTAACCAGCAAAGCAAAAGTATATAACGGAGCAAACCCCGCGGTTCTAATTTGTTCGGCAACCGTTTTAAGCATCCCAACGACTTCCGAGCGGGTCATTTTATCCACGGGAAAAGTTTCAAGCATCTGCTGCATCTGAGGGAAAGATTCGACCAAATCGTTTGTTTTGGTAATCAGAGTAACGATTGTTTCAATTGTAACGCCGAATAGCGCGGCAAAAATTCCGGTTAATAATCCGAATCTTACTCCGATTGAAATATCAAACGGTTCCGGTCTGTTGGTTGATTTCATCTCAAGATAAAGAGCAAACAAAGCCGCGGTGGGAATTATCAGGCAGCAGCTTAAACTTTTTGCCATCGGCACAATTTCAAAAACTCCGGCTGAAAATCCGGCGATAAGAACAGGATATAATCGTTTCACTCTGTAAAACTCCGATTTTGAGATAAAAATTTTTCAATAAGTTCGGTAAGATAAACAATTCCGACCGAACCTAAAAGCAAGCCGGTTAATAATGCAATCAGCTTAGAATATGAATAAACGCCGAGCATCACAAATCCGACATCCAAAAACATCGGGAGGGAAGAATAGAGAAGATATTTTGTCGGCAAACTTAATTTTCTTCCGGTAAAAATCAGCGCAAACGCTCCGGCAAGTCCGCCGAGATATATTCCCGTACAACGTGCGCAAAGCAATGTGGAAGTCCCGAAAATATGAATTAATTTATCCGGCTGCTGATGACAAACAAGGTGGTAAGTCGGTTTTAAGACGGGAAACGCAAATAAAAAAATATGATTAAGCAAGGCAAGCGCTTGAATAAAATTTCCGAGGTTCCAAACTAAGATCAGCAGAAAAATTAACAGACGAACTTTTTTCATTTTGAAACAGAGTAAACCAAAATTTGATTTTGCGTGAGCACATAAAGTTTGGAACCCTCAAAATGAGCGTCAACAATCTCCTCGTCGTTCAACTTTTTGGAAAGATCAAGCTCTTTAATTTTAGTCTGTTTCAAATCAATCATGTAAACTTTTTTCTTAGTCGCGACCGTGATAAGCCCCGAGTTAACGGATATGTTTTCCGGAGTGATTTTGAGCTTGATTATGGACTTCCCGCTTCCGAACAAATCAAAAATAAGAATACGGTTTTTATCGGCGACATAAAGATAATTGTCCTTTGAAACGGCGATCGCTTTCGGCGCCTCAAGCGTAAACTCGCCGGATGAAATCTCCCCGATGTTGTCGATAAAATGTCCCGACATATCATATTTCAGGATCGAAACATTATCGGCGTCAAGAATAAAAATATCTCCCTGAGCCGACACCGCGCACCCGGAAGGATAAAATGTCTCGTCCGATTTTATTGAAAAAAGGTAGTTAAGAAATCTGTCGAAAATCTGAACGCGGTTGTTGTCTTTATCGGCGACGTAAACGCGAAGCGTCGTTGAAAAAATATCGGCGGGATCGTCGAAAGAGGATTCGTCCCAACCGTAACCTCCGATAAATTTCTCCACGTTTCCGGCTGAATCAATTTTTACCACAGTGTTATTTCCCTTATCGGCGACGTAAAATCCGGAAGGGGAAAATGTGAAGGAGGAGGCGTTGTCAAAATCCCCGACTGAGTTTACAAGCGTAAGATTCTGCCCGGAAACCAACGCAAAAGAAAGAAAATATAATAGAAAAAACCGAACCATATTTATTCCTTAGCTCCTGAAGAAATCGGTTTTTCGCTTCGTTTCTCTTTTAGGAATTTCATAAACTCTTTGAATTTTTTCTGCTGATTCGAATCGAGAAGTTTCTCGGCTACATCGTAAGCAATTTCCAACCACCTCAGGTTCAGCAATTTACGCGCGTTGTCCAATTCCAATGAAAATTTTTCGGGATTCGGCATAATTATTTCGCCCAAAGCAATAAAAGCGGAAACATTTATGAAATTATCGAGATGTGTGTTGTTTGTGATTTTTATCAATTCATAATGATACTTGGGATTGTTTTTTGCGATAATTACGGCCGAAAGCCCCGCTTGACGCATTATGTTAATCTTATTGTAGCTTTTAACTTTCCGGCTCGACGCCATTTTAATAAGTTCGCCAATCGATTTTCCCGCGTGGTCGGGAAATTTTTCCGCGTCTTTAACCGCCTTTTCAATTGCCTTTTGCAGACTGATATCCAACACATCTCTCGCTTTTTCAACTATCGTTTCGCCGTAGTGGAATAAATCGCCCGCAATGCGGATAACTTCTTCGTAATTCCCTTTCTGGGCGAAAACCTCAAGTTCTGAAACGCTCATTTCCGGCTGTTCGATTTTAAGTTCGTCCCAGCCCTTATCCTGTTTTGCGAGAGCTTCAACATAGGACGAGGTCGCTTCGAAAACCTTTTTCTTAATTTCGTTTGTAGTCGCAAGAACTTTTATGTAGTGCATTGTGAAAATCTTAATCAGCTCGGAAGTGTAACCGTTTTCGACTTTAAATGTTATGATTATTTTTTTGCTTAATTCGCCGAATTTCGGTTTCCCCAGTTTAGCTTGAGGAAATTCGTTTTTGAATTCAACAAGCGCTTGTCTTACTTCGTCTATTTCTTCTTTTTTTTCGAGTACAAAAGAAATTGTTTCAAACTTCATTCTAAAATTCCAATAGAGCTTTTATTTGTGAAATCTCATTATTTTCCAAATTATCTTTCTGCTTACCGTAAAGAGCCGATAAAACTTCAATATCCATTGCCTTTTTTATTTCTTCGAGACGGTAATGCTGTTTTCTCATATTTTCGATTAAAGTCTCCGCGGCTTTTAATCTTAAATAATCATCAACATTTTCATTCTCAATCAGCTCTTTCAAATCGTCGTTGTATTTATCGTTTCCTTTTACCAAATTAAAAAAACTTAATCCGGCTTTATACGACAAATCAGCCAACTCTTTTCTTGTCAAAATGGTTTCGGTCATTATTTCTTTAAGGCGTTTCAGAGCGTTTTCAAATTTTTCCGCTCCGTCCTTAACGGTAACATTCTCGCTTTTCTCTATTTCAACTTCAACAGTTTTCCGCAGAATCTCGGTTGTCTCGGAGATTATTTTCTCTCCCTCTTTCTGCAAATCCTCAACATTATCAATTATATCGTCAGGCTCGGTAAGAGAAAGAATTTTCCCCATTTTGTATGTCGATTCGTCAAAGTCTTTAATATCAAAATATTCATCGTCGTCATCTCCGGAACTTGTTTTTCGCCCCTTCCCGACTTTGTCCTTCCCCATTTTATCTTCAAAGTCGATTGCAAGCATATCAAGAATTCGCCTGACTTTCGAGTTAGTAGCCACAAAAGTGATTTGATGATTTAACGCCTCGTAAATAAATCTTTCAACTAAAACATTCTCGAGCACAATGTGTATTACGGTTCTGTCGCCGGTGTCAACATACATTCTGTACTGCTGTTCCGTGACGGGAATTTCCCTTAAAATTCTTAAAATCTTGTTTTTAACCAACTCGATTTTATCTATATCTTTAACTAATATTGTAAGGCGTTCCGGTTCAATCATATATAATAACCTAAAAAATATTTATCTTTATTTTTGTTTTCTCTCCCGACTGCAGAACGACTTCGGACCTCTCGGCAAGAGAAAATAATTGGGGAATATAAACATAATATTCCTTTAACGGGCTTGGCGGCGTAAAAATTTTCCCTAACAAATCTTCGCTTAAAACATCTTCTTCAAGAGTAATTTCAATAATTCTGTTCCGCCGATTTCCTTCTTTTACCGTAAAATTAATTCTCGAAAACTTTTTATTATTAATAAGCGATTCGATTATCAGCTTTAAAAGGTTGAGTAAAACTTCTTTCTCCGCTTCAATAACGAAATCCTCTGCGGTAATCTCGGCATTAAATTCCGCCCCGAATACTTCAAGATATTTTTTGATTCTCGGGAAAAAACTCCGCCGGAGAATAAAATTCAATTCAAATGTCGATTTTTTATAACTTTCCTTATCTGAAAAAGCAAAATTTATTGCCGTATATAAATCCAAAGTGATTTTTTCTTTAATCGCCTCTTCTTTAAACAAATTTATTTTGGTAAGAATTTCTTCCGCGCCGTCAAGGCGCTTCGCTTGAGCTAAAATTTGATTGATGTTATCAATCAGCTCAAAAAATTCGGTTTTCCTATCCGAGACCGTTTTTACAAATAAACTCTGGAAATTTTTGTACTTCTGTAAATCGGTTTTCAGCTTAATGATTTTCTGCTCGAACCCGACCTGTTTTGTAATGTCCCTTGAATACGACACAATTCTTTTATTACCGTTCGGGAATTTTATTAACTGCTCCGAAAGTTCATAAAAATATCTCTTTCCGTCGGGAGTAAGGTGTTCAATCGTCTGAATATGAGGCTTGCCGTCTTGTAGAATTCGAATATTTTCCTGAATCGTTCTCTTGTCGCCGCCGAGGACGCTCACATGTTTTCCGATAAGAAAATCGGGGGACTTGCCGTATCTGTCGGTTAGTATCCGGTTTATTCCGAGAATAGTTCCGTTTTCATCTTCGATAACAATTCCGTCTTTGGAAAGGTTCAGTAAACTGTCCTGTAAAATAAGCAAGTTGGAGAACTCTCTCTCAAGCTTCTTTAAATCGGTAATATCAACAACGAGAATCTCAAAAAAATTATTGGCAAAACTATCGGAAACATGATACCGCCCGTGAATTTCGAGCCAGCGTTTATTCCTGTATCTGTCAATTGCAAGCATTTCTCTTTCGACGGAAAGCGCGGGACTTTTTTTCAACTTAAGAAGGGCTTGGATTAAATTCCTTGAGCGTTCCAATCTTTTAACATAAGTTTGGTTTTTATCGCTAAAAAATTCCTTTGTGTTTTTAAAACCCAAAATCTCGGCAAACTTATCGTTAACGGAAAGAATTTTATAGTCATCCGAAATTTTCATAAAACCTATCGGACTGTGCGCCACATGGTCGTCAAAAAAAGTATCGTCTTGTTCCAGTTTTTCCAAAACGCTTAATCCGGCGCCAACAATTTCCGAAGTGTTAACAAAGAACTCCAAATCTTCCCTGTCCAGACGCTCTTCCGAACAGATAAACATAAAACCGAGTTTTTCACCGAAGCGATCTTTAATCGGAGTAGTTAAAGCGGTTTCCGGAAGAAACTCCGGCAATTCCTTTCCCGATTTCTTAATCCCGGTAGCAATTCTTTCTTTCGGCAGTAATACCGGACGGTCAAAGGAATTAAGCAGTTGCGAAAACTCTATAATTTGGGCTTTGGAATAACATTGACACGAACCGTTTCCGGTAACAAGATCTTTTCCTTCAAAGGTGTAAATCTCAGGATAACCGAACTCATCTTCAGCGAGCGAAAAGAAAAGCATTCTGTATTTAAGTTCGGAATATAAAACGTTAGTCGTTTCATAAAACAAACTTGCAACAGATGTAAAAAAAGGAGCTTTTTTACTAAACTCAATTAGCTTTTTTGTCCTTGTTCCGTATTGCTGTTCTTTATTCTCTTCCATAAGACCTTTAATGTTCATTCAGTTATTTATTATCGAAAAAAAATCAGAAAAATAAAGTAAGAAGCTCATCTTTTCGCGTGCGTATTCATTTGCGATAAATAAGCTACCAAAGATTTACGCGAAAGTACGCCGATTAACTTTCCGTTTTCAAAAACAGGAAGCTGATTAAAGCTGTTTTCGTCCATAATTTTCAGCGCGTCAACCAGCGGAGTATCGGGAGTTGTTTTTATCGTATCGGAAATAGGTATAATAACATCGCTGATTTTAACGCTTTCCCATTTCGACTTCGGGATGTTCAACAAATCCTGTAAAGTAAAAACTCCGGTAATTTCACCGTTATTCTCAGCAAAGAAAAAACTTCTGTTTTTGTAAAAATCATTTCCGTCAAAAAATTCCAGTATCGTAATGTCATCGGGAACAAGCATATAATTGCGGGAATATGCGTCGGCGACTTTATGCCCCGAAAGGAGTTTCTTAAGTTCCTGCTGCTGAAGCTGCGCGAAAGCTGCGCTTTCCAAAAACCAGCCGATTAAAGCCACCCAAATTCCATCGGTTACGAATCCCGCCATCATTTCCATTAAGCCGACAAAAATAAGGGAAAACCCGATAAAACGCCCTGCGGTAGCCGACCAGTGAGTAGCTTTTTTATAATCTTTTGTTATTCCCCAAACAATAGCTCTAAAAATTCTTCCGCCGTCGAGAGGAAATCCCGGAAGCAAATTAAATAATCCGAGAATAATATTAATCCAGCCGAGATAATGAGCGAAAGCATAAATCATCCCTTTATCGTTAAAAGCGGTTGCCGCATAGTAAAAAATTCCGCCGAGAAGGAGCGAAACTACCGGTCCGGCAATTGAAATTAAAAACTCTTCCTTTGGATTTTTCGGTTCAACAGCAATCTCGGAAACGCCGCCGAAGATGAAAAGTTTTATTCCTTTAACTTCATAATTATATTTTTTTGCGACAATTGAATGTCCGTATTCGTGAAGAACAACGCTTAAGAAAAAGAAAACGGAAGTAACGATACTCACGCCCCAATATTGGATCTCAGTCCAGCCTTTATATTCCTTTGGGAAATAGCCGACCGCTAAAATCCAAGCGAGAACAATTACAATCAGAAACCAAGAGAAATCAAATGTAACAGGTATTCCGAAAAAACTTCCTACTCTAATCTGGTTATTTTTTAATGAAGTCTCCACCGATTTCAGTCCTTTTTCTTTATTAATAATGATATTTAAGGTAAGAAATATATGTGATTTTTCAAATTGACGATTTAACGAAACATGATTTGAGAAACAAAAAAGGCTGCCTTCAAAGCAGCCCTTTTGCGAAATTACTTTCTGTAACGGTTTTCTTTAGCGATTCTTCTCTCCGCCTTGATTCTCGTCATACGTTTTTCGACGGAAGGCTTTGTGTAGAAAGTTCTTTTCTTGTACTCTTTGAGTACGCCGGATCTTTCATACTTCTTTTTGAATCGCTTGAGAGCTCTGTCAATATTCTCGTTTTCTTGAACGATGATACCAACCAACTAACTCACCTACTTTCTTTTTTTTAATTAAAAAACGAGCACAAAGTTAAATTTTCTTCTCTTTAAATGCAACCGGCTATTCATTTCCAATTTATTATTCATTAATTTTAAACATTATAAAAATTAATTAAAGGATTTATCAATGAACGTAACTCAACAAGAAATAGAAAATCTTATGAACAGCGTTGAGCATCCCGAAATTGCCAATACTCTTGACGAATTGGGAATGCTTCGCGACATCAAATTAAACGAGGAAACCGGAGCCGTTTCTTTTACGCTGGTTCTTCCCATGCTGAACATTCCCGTTGAAATCAGAGATATGATTCTTAACTCCCTCGGCGTAGCGCTTAAAGGAAAAGCGACCAAAATGAGCGTGGAACTCGCCGAAATGACGGAAGAAGAAAGGACAAAATTTTTCTCGCTTTCACAAGCTAATTGGAAGTTATAATTTAATGCCCGAATCAGAAAACAAATCAATAAAGGCGCTGAAAAAAACTTGGAAGCAATTTTCCTCCGCGCTCTATATTATATTCATAATTTTTTCGGTTGTGGCATTACTGCAAAATATAATTCCTCATAATTTTTATTCTTCTCTTTTTATCAACAATCCGGTTGTCGATTCATTTACGGGCGCTTTACTCGGAAGTATTTCATTCGGGAATCCGATCGGGAGCTATTTAATCGGGGGCGAGTTGGTAAAGGAGGGAATCAGCATTGTAGCGATTACTGCCTTTCTGTTAGCGTGGGTAACAGTCGGGATTGTACAGCTTCCGGTTGAAATTCATTACTTCGGTAAAAAGTTTGCTTTTATCCGTAATACGGTTTCGTTTTTTGCCTCCATTATTCTGGCGATATTAATAAACTTAATTATTCATCTGTGGTAGATAAAAATAATATATCGTCCGAGCAGAAAAAAAACAGCGGGAAAGGAAAAACCTCAACGCTTCTTTCTCTGTTGATGATTCTTGTTTATGCCGTAATTTATTTTGCCGACAACGAGCTTTTTGTTAAGTCGGCAAATACACTTTGGAAGATGATACTACAGTTTGCTCCTTACTTATTCTTAATTTTTCTTCTTATGTTTCTTTCTGAGCTGCTGATAACACCGGAGAAAGCTAAAAAAATCTTCGGAAATAAATCCGGAATAAAAGCTTTGGCGGTTACTTCCGTAGTAGGAATACTTTCGGTTGGTCCGGTTTATGTTTGGTTCCCGCTGCTGCACGATTTAAAACGACACGGAATGACAAACAAGTTAATCACAGTGTTTATGTACAACCGCGCGGTCAAACTTCAGATTATGCCTGTGATGGTATTTTACTTCGGACTAAGATTTACAATAGTTTTTACAATAATGCTGATTATTTTCTCTTTCTTCGTAGGTGAAATTGTCGGAAGATTAACTCCCGAAAAAATTGAAGGTTGAGAGTAGAGTGATTATTATCCAATCATGAGAATGATTAAAACTTTATCTGAGAAAAACTCAGAAAATCATCCACAGCTAACTAAAGTTAAGAAAAAAATTTCAGGAATATCAATCAAGCAAACTTTTCGAGGATTTTACCCAATAGTTCTTTCCCGAGCATTTCCTCCGCATCGTCCAAAACTTTTCCGATAAGCGGAATTAAATCCTCGTTACCTTTCCAATATTTTTGCCAAACATCTTTCTCAATATCTGAAATAACTTGGTTTAAGATAACAGCGCACACGGTTACATCATCTAAAAATCCCGCCGGACCGACAACTTCTTCCGGTAAAAAATCCCAAGGGGAAATCACATAGGCAATAGCTTTGGCAAGTTTTTCTTTTACCGGCATGGGAAGGGAATTATCGACGGCTAATTCGGAAACAAAGTAGAAACAATCCGGTAAAATAGCCACATACTTTTTCCATTTGAATTCCTCGCTATTTTTTCCCTTAAGCCAATCTCCTATTTGAATCTTCAATTTTTGATAAAAATCAAATTGTTTAAAATCCATCACACCCCTCCCGATTAATTATTAAAATAAACTTTAAGTAATTTTTCAACGGCTTCAACCGCCGGCATCCTTCCGGAAAGAATATCTTCTTTTATTTTCGGAAGATTTTCCCTTACAGCCGGCGAAGAATAAAAACGCCTTTTTAATTCATTCTCTATTGTCGAATAAACCCAATCCAGAGTTTGCTCTTTCCGCCGTTTATCAAAAATTCCTTTTTCTTTACTATATTTTACGAAAGTTTCAATCGTATTCCAGATTTCCTCAATTCCCTCGTTATTCAATGCCGAAGCGGTTAAAACTTTAGGCTTCCAGCCCTCGGTATAAGGACGCAAAAAATGAAGGGCGTTCTTGAATTCCTCGGCGCTGATTTCGGAACGAGTTTGATTCTCACCATCGGCTTTATTGAAAACCAGAGCGTCGCTGATTTCAACAATCCCTTTTTTTATTCCCTGTAAATCGTCGCCGGTACCCGCAACCATCAAAAGCAGGAAAAAATCCACCATTGAACGAACGGCTATTTCGCTCTGCCCGACCCCCACGGTTTCAACAATTATCACATCGTATCCGGCGGCTTCGCAAAGCGCCATAGTTTCCCGGCTCTTCCGCGTAACGCCTCCGAGTGTTCCGCCTGCCGGGGAAGGACGAATAAAGCAATTCGGTTCGCGCGACAAACGTTCCATTCTTGTTTTGTCCCCGAGTATGCTTCCTTTTGTTATCGAACTGCTGGGGTCAACGGCAAGCACCGCAATTTTGTGCCCGAGTGAAATAAGATAAAGTCCGAGAGCTTCAATCAGCGTACTTTTTCCCGCTCCAGGAATTCCGCTTATCCCTATTCTGATTGAGTTTCCCGAGTAAGGAAGTATTTTTTCAAGCAGTTGTTTCGATTTTTCATAATGTTGTTCGGAATTACTTTCAACCAAGGTTATGGCGCGAGCAAGCGCCGCCCTGTCTCTATCCAAGATTTTTTTTACAAGTTCATCGATTTTAATTTCACGGGAATTTTTTTCTGCGGGACCGGTTTTATCAACGGATTTTTTTACAGGTTCCGCCGCGACTATTTTAACGGCAAATTTATCCTTGTTCTTTTCGTCGTGCCACTCGGGATTTTTATATTTATTTCCTGAACCGTTTTCCATAATACTTGTTATTGTTTTTAATTGTTTAGTAGAAACCTTTGCAAAACTTAAAATTGTCATATTGAGTCCGCCATGGCGGAGTGTAAGCCGTCCGAAAGGTCTCAAAATCGGTATTAGATTTATTACCGCAGCTTGATATTCAATTTAACAATTTACGGATAAATAAAAAAGGCATCCCCGAACAGAGATGCCTTTTCTATAATCAAACAAAAAGAGTTTTATGCGATAGTTACATCGTCATTTAAATAAACATCCTGAATTGCATTCAAGATTTCAATGCCTTCTTTCATCGGTTTCTGGAACGCTTTACGTCCGGAAATCAATCCCATTCCTCCCGCGCGTTTGTTGATTACAGCCGTTCTGACCGCCTGCGCCAAATCGTTATCGCCGGAAGCTCCGCCGCTGTTAATCAGCCCGACTTTTCCCATGTAGGAATTAATAACCTGATAGCGGGTTAAATCTATCGGGTGGTCGGAGTTTAAGTCTTCGTACATCTTAGGATTGGTTTTGCCGAAATTCAACGCGATGAAGCCGCCGTTATTTTCAGGCTGTTTTTGTTTAACGATGTCGGCTTCAATCGTTGCGCCGAGGTGATTTGCTTGTCCGGTTAAGTCGGAAGCGACATGGTAATCTTTGTCGGCTTTGAATGCAGGGTTACGCAGGTAGCACCACAAAATTGTCGCCATTCCAAGCTCGTGAGCGTATTGGAAAGCTTCGCTGACTTCAATAATCTGTCTGTTACTTTCCTCCGATCCGAAATAAATTGTTGCGCCTACTGCGGCTGCGCCCAAATCGTAAGCTTGGTCAACGCTTGCAAACATTATCTGATCATATTTCATCGGATAAGTTAAAAGTTCGTTATGATTTAATTTTACTATGAAAGGAATTTTGTGGGCATATTTTCTCGATACCATTCCGAGAACGCCTAAAGTTGACGCTACGCCGTTCGTCCCGCCTTCAATGGCTAATTTCACGATATTTTCCGGATCAAAATATTCGGGATTCGGTGAAAACGATGCGCCCGCTGTGTGTTCGATTCCCTGGTCAACGGGAAGAATAGAAAGATAGCCTGTGTTTGCCAATCTTCCGGTTCCGTGAATCCAAGCCAAGTTTTTCAAAACATTAACATTTCTGTCGGAATGATAAAACACATTATCCACAACATCGGGAGAAGGGAGAGTTAAATTTTCCTTCGGGAATTTAGCTTTGTAATTTAATAAATAATCAGCTTCACCCCCGAGCAACTCGCTAATTTTGTCGATATTCATTTTATTACCTCTTTTTTTATGATAAATTTACAGATATAAATTATTTTATTTCAACTTCTAATTTACCAATATTTTCGATATAGGCGAAAAGTTTATCTCCTCGCTCAACTTTATTTACTCCTTTGGGAGTGCCGGTATAAATTAAATCTCCTTCTTCCAAAGTCATTTTTGATGAGATATATTTTACGATTTCAACGGGCGAAAAAATCATCTTGTCGAGAGTGGAATCCTGACGGATTTCATTATTGACTTTCAGAGTAATCTTCTCAGCTCCCTTAAAATCAATATCTCCGGCGTTTGCAAAATCGGAAACCGCCGCCGCGCCGTCAAAACATTTGGCAAGCGTCCACGGGTGCCCTTTCTTTTTCAGTTCGCTTTGTAGGTCGCGCAATGTCATATCCAAACCTACCGCGTAACCTGCAATTGCATTCTTTGCCGTTTCGTCGTCGGCGTTCTTAACTGTTTTTCCAATCAGCAGTACCAATTCCACTTCGTGGTGCATTTCGTTGGAGTAGTCGGGATGAACGATGACATCGCCGTTAAAAATTAAGTTTGACGGAGGCTTAAGAAAAATCAAAGGAAATGCGGGAACTTCATTTCCCAATTCTTCGGCGTGTGCAACATAGTTGCGCCCAACGCAGACTATTTTCCCAACTTCATATTCTCTCTTTTCATTGTTGACGTTTAAATTAACTTTTTTCATTTTCCTTCCTGTTAAGTATCGATATCTTTATTTAATCTTTTTTCCCAAGTTCAACTTCAACTTTTGCAATTCTTACTCTGAAATTTTTATAAAATTTTTCTTTCCCCAGTTCAATTGCGGAAATATGATCTATATCGTTTTTCCATTTTTCAATTGATTCCAAATCTTTCCAATATGAAACTGTTATTCCAAGTTCATTTCGTGCCGACTCAAGTCCTAAGAACCCTTCTTGTTTCTGAGCTTTGGCGACAAGTTTAGCCGCCGTTTCGGAGTATCCGTGATCCTCTTCGTTTTTAACGGATGTAAAGATAACGGCATAATAGGGAACTTCCGGCGTTTCCGCAATCATTTCCATTTTGTCTTCTCCTGTTTGTTAAGTTTTCTGCTTTTTCTTTTTTGCGGCGGGGAATAAGATATTGTTCAATATCAATCTGTACCCGGGAGAATTTTTGTGCAGACTTAAATCGGTCGGAGGGTCTCCCACGGCGTGGCGATAGTCTTCAGGATCGTGTCCGCCGTAAAAGGTAAAAGTCCCTCGTCCGTAATTGCCGTGAATATATTTCACCTGGTCTGTTCCTTCGCGCTTACCAAGAATCACTACTGATTTTTTAATCAGTTCTTCGCGAAACATTGTTGTCTGCCCCATAAATCCGTGAATCACATTTACGTGATCCTGAGTAAGCATTGTAGGGACAGGATCGTACTTTGCCGAAAAATCAAAAAGTGTGAAGTAATCATTCTTTTCCGGTCCGATTTCCTGAGGCGAGATGTCAATGTTGCTGAATTCGTAAACGTAAGGATTCATCTCCAATTTGAAATTAGTGAAAGCAAGTGTGTTGCCGAAATCCAACTTTTTCTGAGCGTCGGGATCTGGCGGGTCGCCGTCGTACATCCAGTCAACAATATCGACGTTATGCGCAGCGAGAGCGATGTCGTAAGTGTCTGTTGCGGAGCACATCGCAAACAAAAATCCGCCCGCGCCGACAAACCTTTTGATTGTTTCCGCTACCGCTTTTTCCATCTCCGAAACTTTTTTAAATCCCATTTTTTTTGCTTCGGTTTCATAAAGGTTTTGCCGCTCAATGTACCATTGCGCGTTACGAAAGCTTGCGTAAAACTTGCCGTACTGCCCCGTAAAATCTTCGTGATGAAGATGAAGCCAATCGTATTCGGAAAGTTTCCCGCCTAGAATATCGTCAATCCAAATTTTATCGTAAGGGACTTCGGCATACTCCAGCGCAAGCGTTACCGCGTCGTCCCACGGCTGGAAATTCGGCGGAACGTAAACGGCAATTTTCGGAGCTTTCTCCAATCTCACCACATCCATGTTTTGATCTTCGCTTTGAACAAATGCGTAAAGATCAACCGTCTGACTTTGATTAAGCGTCGTAAACGCTACGCCCTTTAATCGGCAAGTGTTTGCAAGTTTATCGGAATAGTCAAAAAGGAAAGAACCTCCTTTGTAGTTCAGAAGCCAATCCGCTTTTCCTCCTTCTTCCAAATAATTAAACGTTATTCCGTATGCCTTCAGATGGTCGGTCTGCTTCAAGTCCATATTTATCAGCAGCTTTGTTTGCCCGATTAAAATAAAATTCAGGAGCAATATTGCGGCGAATAATTTCTTCATTAACTATTAACGCTCAGTTTAAGTGAATTCAAATCTTTAAGTCCGTTTCCCGTAATAAGCAACAAATTTCTTTTTCCGAAAATATTATCATCTTTACTTAAACAGAGCCAGCCGGCAAAAGTTGCAGCTGAAGATGGCTCGCTTAAAATTCCGAAATTCACGGCGATTAAACTCTGCGCTCTTAAAATTTCCTCGTCGGAAACAACAACCGCCTCCCCGCCGCTCAGCTTCACCGATTCAGCCGCCAAGTACAAATTGCGAGGCGCGCCCGCGGAAATACTGTCGGCAACGGTGCTTGCCGGTTCATAATTAAACGCGCCCGTTTGAATATAACGCGCAACGGCGGCGCTTCCTTCTGCTTGAACCGCAATCAAACGTGGGAACTTTTCGATTAGTCCAAGCTCCTTTAATTCTTCAAATCCTTTGAATAATCCTGAGATAATAACGCCGTCTCCCACAGGGACAAAAATATTGTCGGGAAGATTTCCACCCGTAGAAATAAAAATATCGTAAGCGGCGGTTTTCTTCCCTTCGACTGTCAGAGGATTGTAAGCCGTGTTGCGGTTGTACCAGTTGTTTTTTAAGCTTTCTTCCAAACATGTGTCGAATGCGAAATCGTAATCGCCGTTTACCACAACGATGTCGGAACCGTAAGCTTCAATCTGAATTCGCTTAGCATCGGGAATATTTTGAGGTACGTAAACGCGCGACTTCAAACCGAGTCGCGCTGCAATGCCCGCAAGCGAAGAGCCGGCGTTTCCGGTTGATGCCGCGGCTATTACGTCAATCCCAAGCTCAATCGCTTTAAGCGCGACCAAGCTTGAAGCTCTGTCCTTGTATGAAAGCGTGGGATTGCGAGTTTCATCCTGGATTAATATTTCGTTATCATCATAAATGTATTTTGTAAGCTGCTGTTCCGGCAAAGCAAGCCGGTTTAAAAAATCTTCCGAAAATCTGGAAATATCGAGAGGTAGAAGTTCGGGATACTGCCAGAATTTTCCCGGCCGGAGCGAAAGTAATTTTTCTTTGTCAAACGACTTCCCTATCTCGGCATAATCGTAAACTACTTTTAATACTCCCGTTAAAGGCTGATTTTTCGCCGCCGAACCGCATTCGGGGCAGAGGTAAATAAACTCGTTTTCAATTTTTTCGGCGCTGTATTCAGCTCCGCAGTTTGAGCATTTATAAAGGTACTTTTTCATATTTCCCGCAATTTTTTCAATTATTGTTAAAGGCGGTTTATCGCTCGGAGACCGAACGAAACAAGCCGCTAACCTTTTTAAAAGTAACTTTATTAATATAACATTTAGAGTTGCGCTTTACAAGAAGAGCAAAAGCGCACGGAAACCGGAAATTCTTATCCGCGTAATTTACAACAAGTCCGTGTTCCCCGCGCGCTGTTTTTATTGGATAGACGAATGACCGGATGAATGGATAGTTGAATTTTGTCCCTTTGGGAAATTAGTTGTTGGCGTCTCGTTTTGCAATTCTAAATTCTACTATTTCACTATATTCTATTTTATAAAGGAAAAGAATTTTCATGGCAATACTATGTTTCGGTGAAAAATTTATCTCATCAACCGAAAAATATTAACATTCGGAGAAATAATTGAATAAATAAGTCCCTTTTAATTGCTTATTAAAAACAAAAAAAGTAATTTTATTTTTTACAATTGAAAGAAATTAACTAAACTAAAAAAGTTAATAGAGGAAAAAATGAAAATCCACGAATATCAAGCCAAAGAGATATTAAAAAAGTACGGCGTAGCTGTTCCGAAAGGTAAAGTTGCATTCTCAGTTGATGAAGCCGTTGCCGCCGCGAAAGAATTGAAAGGAAAAGTTTGGGTAGTCAAAGCTCAGATTCATGCCGGCGGAAGAGGCAAAGCGGGCGGAGTTAAAGTTGCCAAAGGTCTCCGTGAAGTTAGAAAATATGCAAAAGAAATTTTAGGTAAAACTCTTGTAACTCACCAAACCGGTCCGGAAGGCAAAGAAGTAAGAAGACTTTTAATCGAACAAGGCATTAACATTGACCGCGAACTTTACGTCGGAATTGTTCTTGACCGCGCTCAATCGAAAAATGTTTTTATGGCTTCCACCGAAGGCGGCGTTGAAATTGAGAAAGTCGCCGCAGAATCGCCCGAGAAAATTTTGAAAGTTACAATCGAACCGGCTGTCGGAATGCAGGCATATCAAGCGCGTCAAATCGCTTTTGGTTTGGGACTTACAGGCTCTCAATTTAAGAACGGCGTTAAGTTCTTCATGGCTCTGTACAACGCCTACGAAGCAACCGACGCATCAATTGCCGAAATCAATCCTTTGGTTGTAACGAAGGAAGGCGATGTAATGGCGCTCGACGCAAAAATGAACTTCGACGACAACGCTCTTTACCGCCATCCCGATATTGTGGAATACAGAGACTTAAGCGAAGAAGATCCGCTGGAAACCGAAGCCAGCAAATTCAATCTGAACTACATCAAACTCGATGGAAACGTCGGCTGCATGGTTAACGGCGCCGGACTTGCAATGGCGACAATGGATATTATCAAACTTGCCGGCGGCGATCCCGCAAACTTTTTGGATGTCGGAGGTACTGCAAATAAAGAAACAGTCGCCAACGGATTTAAAATTATTCTTTCAGAACCTAACGTAAAAGCAATTCTCATTAACATTTTCGGCGGAATCGTCCGCTGCGACAGAGTTGCGCAAGGCGTTATCGACGCGGTTAAAGAAATTAACGTGGATGTTCCGATTGTTGTAAGGTTAGACGGAACTAACGCAATAGAAGGAGCTGAATTACTTAAAAGTTCAGGACTGAAATTTGAAGTCGCTTCCAATCTGGCTGAAGCCGCTCAGAAAGTTACGAAGGTTCTTAACGCATAAAAGATTGTTTTAATCTTAAGTTAAAGGGTTTTCTCTTTATTATTATTGGGAAAACCCTTTTTTTTGTGCCAATTTGTTAAACATTAACGTAAGAAGAAAAAAACAAAACCGTGTAAATTTTATTTTAACGGGAATTTATTTACCTTTGCAGGGTAAGAACGAAAAAATTTCAGGAATGATATAAAATGGCAATTACAAAAAAATTTTTAAAAACAAGACCCGTTTGCAAAGTAACATTTAAGATCGCACCGGAAAAAGGGAAAAAATATAATTCCGCATACTTACTCGGGGATTTTAACGAATGGGACACTAAAGCGACTCCGATGAAAAAACTAAAAAACGGAGGCTTTTCCATCTCTATCGATTTGGAAACAAACGAAGAGTATAAGTTCCGCTATCTTTTTGATGGAATTACCTGGGACAATGACGAAGACGCCGACAAATCGGTTCCGACCCCGTTCGGGGACGATGAAGATTCGGTTATAATCGTTTAATTATTGTATTACAATTTGGCTCTTTTTTTTGTGAAAAATTTCGGAAGGAATAAAAATCCGGCAAAATAGGAAGAGGTTAGAAGTTAGAGGATAGAGAGACGCAAAACGAAAAAACCATTTGTTCAATCCCAATATTGTCATTCTGAAGGACACCGTCGGACTATTGCAAATAACAGCCAATGAAATGAAGAATCTCATATCAAGCGTCTTAACCAATCTTTATTTTATGAGCATCCCTCGACAAAACAAAAAATATAGAACGCGGATGACGCAGATTTTTTATTCGCCAAGGCGGATTTTTGCGGCTAAATATAAACGCGAAACATCAATCGTAACCCGCCTCGGCAGACTAATCGCTGATTTGTATCATTGAACCTTTGTGCCTTTGCGCCTCTAAACCTTCTTTGGTTGTCGGATGCTCCCCAATTAATTTCTAGAAGGCTTTGCATAACCCCGTAAAATGTCATTCTGATCCCGCCTTGGCGGGAGAAGAATCTCAAAACTGGTAATTATACCGAATTTAGAGATATTTCGGACGGTTTCCACCGTCCTCAATATGACAAATTTAGGTTGTGCAAAGGTCTCTTCTATTGGTTTAATTTTCAGCTCGGATTTTGCCGGGCTTTTTTATTTTAAACTTATCGATAGAACGATAGGATTAATTTTCTGATTTTGATATTTTGCAAATATGCTTAGCAAAGACTTTGAACTTCATATCATTGATAAAACCAAAGGGTTTCTTTCATCCGGAGAACTTGACGCATTCCTTAGCGCCGTAAATTCCAAAACCGAACAACTGCGTTTCACTTCTTCGGAGTTTGCCAATCTTGAAAGGATTATTTTTACTCGCTTCAATCTGACCGATTTTATAAAAGACGCTTTGAAATATGAACATCATCTCGAGATTGTATCGCAGATTGCAGCGAACAGCAACTACCTGACCGATGTAGTCGTGAAAAGTCCGGGATATCTCCACCGCGTATTTTCTCTCGGTTATTTGCGCGCTCCGTTAGACGAAGAAAAGCTTAGAACCGAAGTTTTTACGTCAATGATGAAATATAAAAAGTTCGAGTATAGAATAAGATATTTTCGAAGATTAAAAAATATTTTAACGCTGAAAATAGGCGTGGCGGATTTACTCGGCTTTAATGATTTCGAAAAAACCGTGCATGATTTATCGATTGCGGCAAAAGTAATCGCATCCGAATTTTTTAATCTCTGCTTTGAAGAAATCCGTAAAAAACAGGGCGTCCCTCCCAACATCAGAAACGATTACGCAATCGCCGCACTGGGAAAACTCGGCGGTAGGGAGCTGAATTACAGTTCCGACATTGACTTGATTTTCTTTTTCGGCAAGAACAAAGAAACAGGCGATAATAATATCGAATACTATGAACTGCTTCACGAAGCGATACAACTATTTACGGAAAAAGCCTCCGAGCAGACTGCCGACGGCTTTATATACCGCGTCGATATCCGCTTACGTCCCGACGGGAAATATTCGCCTCTCGCAAAAACCTATTTTGATTATCTCAATTATTACGAAACGAGAGGGGAAGATTGGGAAAAGCAGGCGCTTCTGAAACTTGATTTCATAGGAGGAGATAGACGCGTTTACGACAGATTTAATTCCCTGATTGCGCCGTTTCTTTCTATCTCGTCATCTCCGAAAAAGTATCTCAGACAAGTTTGGGAAATGAAAAAACAGATCGAAAAAGAAAGCGGAAGCGGTTCGGATATTAAACGGCGCGCCGGAGGAATACGAGACATTGAATTTTCCGTTCAAGCTTTGCAAATTCTTTACGGAAAAAAAATGCCGCAGCTTAGAACCGGAAATACGCTTGAAGCTATCCGAAGATTGAAAGAGCATAGTCTGCTGGATGAAACGGAAGCAAGCCGATTGGAAGAAGCGTATGTCTTTTATAGGAAAGTCGAGCATTTTCTTCAACTACGGAACGACGTACAAACTCACACGCTTCCCGGTGCGGGCACGGAGCTGGAACGTCTGTCTCTATTTATGAATTTTAGAACGGCTGACGAATTTATCTCCTTTTTGAATAATAATTTTAACCGTGTCCGTGAAATTTTTCTCAGAATTGTAAACGTGGAACGCGAAGAAGAAAAAGAATCGGACACTGACGTAATCATTAATTTTATTGATCGAACACGCGCCGCCAAGAATATACTCTTTATTTCAAAAGGGGAAAACGTAACCGGAAACAAAAAATTTGATTCCCGCACGATAAAACTTTCGGCTGAGATTTTACCTTTAATAAAAAACGAGTTGAGCAAATCCCTTTTTCCCGATTTGATCCTCGAGAATTTGCGTAAAATTATTGAAAGCGTTTCGCTTCCTTCCCTTTTATACTCGGAGATGAGAAATAAAAAATTTCTCAATCTTCTTTTTAAGTCTATTCTTTTATCCGACAGATTCACTACCGGTATTTTGGAACATCCCGGATTTATTGATGATTTCCTTTCCCGCGCCGCTTTTGATCCAAACGTGAATTTCAAAAAGATCAGTTTGGAGAAATTTCTTTTTTATCTGAATCTGCAATTTGCGCACGGACTTATTTCCGCCGATGAATTTTCTTCTGCGCTACAGAAGTTTTACGACGAAAAAATTAAATCTGCCATTTGCGATTCCGAATTGAGCGGAAAGTTCTTCGTCGCGGGACTCGGAAGTTTCGGAAACTCCGAGCTTACTTACGCTTCCGACCTGGATTTGCTGATTGTCGCCGAAAAGGAATCCGAAGATTTTGAAAAAGCCGCGGCGGATTTCATTTTAGCGCTTCAATCCGAGCTGCGCTCAGTTCAAATCGATTTCCGCCTTCGCCCCGAGGGAGAAAGTTCCCGCCTAATTTGGGGAATAAACGCTTACGAAAAATATTTGAAGACAAGAGCTTCCGTATGGGAATTTTTATCATTAACAAAACTCCGTTTTGTTTCCGGCGACGAAAATCTTTTTGAGAAGTTTAAGTCCAATGTTTACGGCGGTTCTGAGCGTTTTAACTCCGAAACAATAAGGAATGAATCTTTAAGAATGTATCGAAAAATTTTAGCCGAAAAAGGAAGCGTACTTAATAAAAACAGAATCGATTTAAAACGAAGTCACGGATTCTTAACGACAATTGATTTTTTAACCGCCGCTGTGATTGTTAGTAATCGAATTATTTTCCGCGAGCTGATTGGGGAAACTTCATCCAAAAAATTAGAAACGCTTTCCGAAAGAAAATTAATAAGCGAAGAAACGCCTCAAGCTTTTTCCTATTACCGCAATATTTTATTGCGGGTTCAATCCTTATTCGATGTTAACAATGGGATTTTTCCGGTCGATAAAAATCGGCGGCTACGTTTAAGCGCCGCCGCGGACGACATAAATATTAACGAGAATCTTCTTCGATTAAAGAAAGGAGTATTAAACAATTACGCAAATTTTTTTGAAAGAATGCTGCAATAAAAAAGCCCCGTAAAAACGGGGCTTGCGGCAATTTATTTATTCTTCGGAAGTATCAACTATTTTGTAGTTGTGCGAGATGTCAACGGAGTGTCGCAACATCTCGGTTACTCCGCAATATTTTTCCTGCGAAAGCTGTATCGCTCTTTCGACATCTTTGGTTTTAATATCTTTACCGTAGAACACATATTCCAAGTTGATTGTTCTGTAAACTTTGGGATGTTCTTCTGTTTCTTCGGCTGTAATATTCATTTCGAGATTTTCCAACTTAACTCTCTTCTTCTGAAGTATTGCAATTACATCGCTTGCCGTACAGCCGCCGAGACTAAGCAGCAACATTTCTTTCGGACGAATTCCCGCGTTGCTACCGAAAAAGTTTTCCGGTCCGTCCATTGTAACCCAGTTGTTCGAGTTTGTTTTTCCCACAAGGGTTAATCCGCGCAGCTGTTTAATAAATGCAGTTTTAGTAGCCATCTGTTATCCTCTTATTTTTCAAATAATCAAAATTTTAAGTTCTAATAATAAGGGAAAAACCGCAAAAAATAAAATTCCTCATTCTACTTTTATTCTTATATCAACAGCCGAGAGTTTTAAGTTTTCATCAATAATTAATGGGTTGATATCAAACTCAATTATATTTTTGTTTTCACGGAGTATCTTAGCAGACCTTAAAATAATCTGTGCAACGCTCTTTAGATTTACTCCTTTTTCACCTCTTACTCCTGCAATAATTTTTCCGATTACAGTTTCTTTAATCATTGCAAGAACTTCATCTTCGGTAATAAAAGCTGAGCGAATAACGGTGTCATCTAGATAATCAACATATTTCCCACCGGCTCCAAACATAATTACAGGCCCGAAAGAGGGATCTCGAAAACCGCCTACAAGAAGCTCGAACTTAGGTTTTACAAATTTCTGAATTAAAAATTCATCCGCAGTCAGAGTCTTTTGTTTAAGTGAACCAGTGATTTTTCTGACTGCCGTGAGCAATTCTTTTTTGTTTTTAATATTTACCTGAACGGCTCCTACATCGGATTTGTGGGTGAATGATTTATTAATCCCTTTAACGACAAGGGGAAAATCAATTCCGGAAAAAGATTTTATTTCTTCGGGTAAAACAATTTTAGATTTTGGAATGGGAATTCCGTATTTACGCGCTACAGTAAAAGTCAATTTATTATCTAATAAGCCCTTCCCTTTTATCAGCTTTTTGTTGTATCCGGAAAATAAATCCGCCATTAGTTTTTTGTTAGCTCTTCTCTCTAAAAACTTCCTCTTATAAAATAGTATTCCTGAAATTACTTTTGCAGGTTCTTCCGGATTTTTAAATAAAGGTACAAAGGGAGATTGATTTTTTTTGTACTCGCTCCAAAACTCGGGAAGAGGCATCACAACTTGATAAACCGGTTTTTTCGATTTTATGTTGATAACCGATTGCACTACAGGCAAGGGGGCAACCATGACAGGCTCCACAAAAATCGAAATAACGGCGTCAACGTTTTTATCCGCCAAAACAATCTTATTAACTTCTGTGTAAACTTCCGCCGTTGCCCCCGGGAGTAAATCGATAGGATTGTTTTTTGCGCCTTCTTTCGGAACTATCTTACTTAATTTTTGTAACGTTCTTTCCGAAAACTCAGCCAGTTCAAGTCCCTCGCGCTGCAGAGCGTCAACGGCAAGTATAGCCGGACCTCCGGCGTTTGTAACGACCGCTATTCTGTTCCCTTTCGGCGCGGCAAAGTTTTCGAATCCTTTCACCAGATTAAACATTTCGGAGATTGTATCGACGCGAATAATTCCCGCCTGTTTCAGTAGCGCGTCAACTACCTTGTCCTTACTGCCAAGCGCGCCGGTGTGAGAGGAAGCCGCTTTCATACCGGACTTTGAACGACCTGCTTTCAACACAATCGAAGGTTTCTTAATCTTTCCGGAAAGAAACGGTTTGATAAAATTTTCACCGTCAACAAAACTCTCGAGATAGTAGGTTGTAACGTTAATGTTTTTATCCTTTTCCCAAAAACGGAGCAAATCGTTTTCATTTATATCCGCCTTGTTTCCAACACTGATAAAGTGAGCAAATCTGATATCCGTTTCACGAAGTGAATTAATAACTGCGGCTCCAAGCGCCCCGCTCTGCGAAAGAAATCCGACGGCTTCCGTTCCAGGTTTCTCGGCTACAAAAGTCGCGTTCAATTTCACGGAATCAAGCGAGTTTATAACGCCCATGCAATTCGGTCCGACAACGCGCGCACGCGCTTTTTTTGCCAAAGATAAAATCTTTTCCTCGAGTTCCGCTCCCTCTTTTCCCGTTTCCCTAAAGCCTGCCGTAACAATAACAATTGATTTAACCCCTTTCGTTAATAGGGAAGCTACCGTCGGCTCGACAAACCTTTTAGGAACAACGACAATCGCCAAATCGATTTTCTCCTTTATCGCCTCAATCGAATTAAAGCATTGGTAGCCGAGAATTTCGTCCGCCTTCGGATTTACGGGAAATACTTTTCCCTTGTATCCGTAAACTTTTATTGATTTCAGCAATTCGTATCCGATGCTTTTTTCCTTAGTAGAAGCTCCGGCAACGCAGAGTGTTTCAGGATAAAAGAAATTTGAAATTTTGTCGCTCATTTTGTTTCCTCTAAAAAAATAATTGTAAACTTAAAATTAAAAACAGCAGACCATTAATGCTGAGAGAAAACAAAAAAAATTACCGGTGAAACCCAGTCTGGACAAGCCCGAACCAAAAGGGGAGAAAAGCGGGGAAAAAATCTCTGAAAACCTTATCAACAAGAGACTTAATAGTATTTAGGAAATATTCTCCCCACAACAAACACAAATTTTACTGATAAGCGCCTAAAGCGCAATCGGGCTTGAAACCGTTTTACGTTTTTACCATTCATTGTACCTCTTCTGTTTCGCGTTCTTAATCAATCTTACCAAACCGCGGCAATAATGCCGTTCCTCATTTGACTTCTTTTTTGTAATTTTAATTTACTTTTTAATAAGAGAATTTTATGAACGAAATCCTATCCGTTTCTATTCTTTTTCTCGTCGGAATTTTTGCCGGCTTTATTAACGTTAACGCAGGAGGCGGTTCAACTTTAACGCTTCCCATATTGATTTTTATGGGATTAGACGGCGCAACCGCAAACGGGACTAACCGTCTGGCGATTCTTCTGCAAAATTCCTCCGCTATTTATTCCTTTAAGAAGGAAAGTTTCAGCGATACAAAACTCAGTTTGAAACTTGCTTTATTCACACTTCCCGGAGCGCTCGCCGGAGCTTTTTGGGCAATACATATTGACGATTTGCTTTTTAAAAAGATTTTAACCGGAGTTATAATATTTGTAATTGCAACCCTTTTCATCCCCAAATCTAAGGCGCTTCGAAAAAGCGACGACAAGCATGTTTCCGCATGGGCTTATCTTGCAATGTTTGTCGCAGGATTTTACGGCGGGACAATTCAAGCCGGAGTCGGCTTTATCCTTATGACAATTCTTCATAATTTGATGAAGTTTGATTTAATCAGAGTGAACATGCACAAGGTCTTTATTGTTTGGCTTTACACAATTCCGGTATTGTTAGTCTTTATTTTATCGGGAAATATTAATTGGGGATTGGGACTCGCTCTTGCTTTCGGAAATATGCTCGGGGCAAAACTCGCTGTTAAGTTTGCGGTTAAGAAAGGAGAGAAGGCAATAAAAATAATTCTTATATTTGTGATGCTTTTAATGGCTGCAAAATTGATTAACATAATTTGAGTGAAAAATATGGAAGATAAAAAACACTGGTATGACGGATTGTTCTATGATAGGTTTATCGCTCCTCATCAAGATTTAATTTTCAGATTGTTTAAAACATTAATAGAAAAAGATTCTACGCTGCTTGATGTCGGGTGCGGAACCGGACGCCTTGAGTTTCAACTTGCAAACCATTGTAAAGAAGTTGTGGGATTGGATTTGTCCTCTCTGAATATTAAGTATGCAAATATGCACCTTAAAGAATTCGGTTATGAAAATGTAAGTTTTATACACGGCTCAATTTTAAAATTGGAAGAATATACAGATAAGCATTTTGATTACGCTTTAACTTCCTACGTTCTGCACGAAATGTCCCCCGAAATGAGAATCGCGGCGTTAAAAAAAATGAGAAAATTTGCGGATAAAATTATCGTCGGCGATTACAGAGTCCCACAGCCGAAAAGTTTCTGGGGAATAAGCGTTCAGTTAGTTGAATTTTCCGCGGGTCCCGATCATTTCAAAAACTTCAGGCATTTTATCAGAACCGGCGGAATTGAGAATCTCGCAAAGGAAGCAGGACTTACAATAACAAAGAAAATCAGCAACAAACTCCCCTACGCAGAAATATCGGTATTGGAATAGTTTTTACCCTGTTGCGCAGTTTGTTTTTTTTTAAGTTTTAGAAGGCTTTGCATAACCCCGAAATTTGTCATTCTGAATGAAGCGAAGTGGAATGAAGAATCTCAAAACCGGTAATAGTACCGAGTTTAGAGATATTGAGGACGGCTCTCACCGTCCTCAATATGACAATTTTAGGTTTTGCAAAGGTCTCTTTTAATCTTCTCTAAACTTTCTCCGGTTTGTTCCGATTCTTTCAATAAAGAAGAAAAAAGTTTAAACTTTATCAATTATTTTGTACTTTCGTAAAAAGTGAGGATTAAAATGAGCGCTGAAGAAGACTTTATTTTCCTTTACACTTTCTACTTCAACAATGGGGAAATCAAACAGTTTAAAATCATTATTGACGGCGAAACTCTTCTTGAGAAATCTCCCCTTATCGGTGAAAATCCCGACTGGGCGAGAATGGACTGGTTTAAGTGCCCTATTTGCCCGATAGAATCGGGAGAAACAACTTACTGTCCCCTTGCCCTCAGAGTAAACAAAGTTATAAAATTCTTTTCCGATTTTCCCTCTTTTGAGAAAGCCAAAATCAGCGTGGAAACCGCCGAACGCGGAAGCTACAAATACACCAGCGTTCAAACCGGAATTTCCAGCATGATGGGACTTTTCATGGCGTCGAGCGGCTGCCCGATCATCGGACAATTAAAATCTCTTGTTCGTTTTCATCTTCCTTTTGCCTCTCTCGCGGAAACCGAGTACAAGGTTTTGGCGATGTATATTTTAGCTCAATTTTTTCGCGCTAAGGAGAACAAAAAAATTGACTGGAAATTAGTAAAGCTGAGAAAAATCTATAACGACATCGAACAGGTTAACCGTCATGTTGTAAGTAAACTTGCCGAGATTGAGATGCGGGATTCAAGCCGGAATGCCGTGATAGCTCTTAACAGCTATGCTCAGTATATTACAATGGAATTGGATGACGAATCGTGGCTTGAAAGAATGAGAGAATACGTTAAAGATTGGATTGATTTATAATTTGGCGGCAGTTTAGATTCCAGCAAAGGTTTTTGTTAAGGAGAGGGAAAAGTACCCCCGGCAGGAATCGAACCTGCGCACGCGGCTCCGGAGGCCGCTGCTCTATCCACTGAGCTACGGGGGCAAATAAGCAAATTTTGAATTGTAAAATTAATAAATAAACTTTTCTTAAATAAGAAGAATTTTTACGGAACGGGATCGTATCCGCTTCCTCCCCAAGGATGACAGCGCGAAACTCGTTTAATTGCCAGCCAGCCCCCTTTTAATAATCCGTATTTCCTGAGCGCCTGAATGGCGTACTCGGAACAAGTTGGGATATAGCGGCACGACGAAGGAAAAACGGGGGAAATGAAAATCTGGTAACCGCGGATAATCAAGGATATCGGGAATGCCAGCAGCTTGACAATAAACAGATAGACCTTTTCAAAAGTATTTAATTTCATATTTTAAATTACATATACTTTTAACAAATTACATAGTACAAGTTCATAAAAAATTGGCGGAGGAATAAGCAAGTCGCCATAAATTCGTAATAGGTTATATCTATTTTTTTAATGGCAAAATTCAGACTGCTCCCCCTTCTGTCATTCTGGCACCGCCTTGGCGGGAGAAGAATCTCATAACAAGCACCAGCGCATAATCTAACTTTGAGATTCTTCGCTCCGCTCAGAATGACCAGAAACTGTTTCGCTTAATATAACTAACCCACGATTTCGTTTTCAGGTTTTGGGGTTCTCTCAGATTGACCGCTCCGCTAATCAATCTGAGTTACATATAGCTTCAAATTAAAGAAAATAATATTTTTCTGTTGCGGCAAACCGCAAGGTTCAGAGGAGATTAAAAGGGAAACAGCAACCTTTAAGGTACTTGTTCCTTAAAGGTTCTATGCTTGCGAAGGTAATTAATTTTAGTATAAATTATAAGAAAATTCTAATCAATCTGAATTACACGTTGTTTAAAATTATAGGGAAAATATTTTTATCACCGGTTTCTAAAAGGGGAAATTGATTCAAAAGGTTAGTGAACAAAATATAATATTGTTCGTCATATATTTATATTTTGGATTTTAATAATTAACAAACAAAGCGAGTTAAACTATGAGCAAAAAATTATTCGTAATTGCGGCTTTGTTCCTTATGCAGATCGGAATAAAAGCGCAGGAAAAGAAAATTAATTTTACGGAGTACAACCTGCCGAACGGACTTCACGTTATTCTTCATCAAGATCACTCTACCCCAATCGTCGCAGTATCGGTGATGTATCACGTAGGCTCCAAAAACGAGCAGCCGAACAGAACCGGATTCGCTCACTTTTTTGAGCATCTGATGTTTGAAGGCTCCGATAATATTGCCCGCGGACAATATTTCAAAATTGTTCAGGGCAACGGAGGAACATTGAACGCCAACACAACTTTCGACAGAACTTTCTATTACGAAGTTCTTCCCTCGAACGAGCTGGCGCTCGGTTTGTGGCTTGAATCGGAAAGAATGCTTCATCTTAAAATTGATTCTATCGGAGTTGAGACACAGCGTAAAGTAGTGAAAGAGGAAAAGAAACAGCGCATTGATAACCAGCCCTACGGTTCGTTATTGGAAGAAGTTTTTAAGCATTCCTACAAAGTTCATCCTTACAGGTGGACTCCAATCGGTTCCGATCAATACATCGATAAAGCTTCCCTAAAGGAATTTATGGATTTTTACAAAACTTATTATGTGCCGAATAATGCAACGCTTTCAATCTCGGGCGATATCAACATTGACGAAGCAAAAAAACTTGTGGCAAAATATTTTGCGGACATACCGAGAGGAACAAGGAAGATGAACCGACCGACAGTTGTCGAACCTCCCATTACACACGAAATAAGAGATACTGTTTATGATAATATTCAGCTTCCCGCCGTTGTCGAAACATACAGAATTCCCGCTCAGGGAACTAAAGATTACTACGCAATTAACATGCTTACTACTTTACTTTCGCAAGGTAAAAGTTCTTGGCTTCAGAAAACTCTTGTTGACAAAAAGCAAGCCGCACTATATACCGGAGCTTTTCCCTTTGCCCTTGAAGACCCGGGTTTGTTTATCGTATTTGGAATCGCGAACGCCGGAGTAAAACCTCAACAGTTGGAAAGCGATATCGACAGCGTAATAGCAAAAGTCAGAACCACAGAAATTTCCGACAAAGAATTTCAGAAACTGCGAAATCAGATAGAAACGAACTTCGTTTCAAAAGCTTCAACAAATTTGGGCATCGCCGAACAGCTTGCAAACTACTATGTTTATTTCGGAGACGCTAATTTGATTAATACGGAAATCGACCGCTACATGAAAGTTACCAAAGAAGATTTGCTGAAAGCGGCGCAGAAATATTTTGCTCCGAACTCAAGAGTTATTCTTTACTATTTACCTAAGTCAGCCAAAAAGTAATTTTAAGAGGAGAAATAAATGAATATTAAAAAATTTTTAACGCTAATAATTCTGCTAACCTCCGCAACTCTTTTTGCCCAGGTTGACAGAAGTAAAATGCCCGAACCGGGACCGGCTCCTGAAATAAAAATAGCGGATGCCGAAACTTTTACTCTCGATAACGGACTAAAAGTTTTCGTGGTGGAGAATCACAAACTGCCGGAAGTATCTTTTTCGATTATGTTTAATTATCCTCCTGTTTCTGAAAAAGAATACGCCGGACTTTCAAACATTACGGGCAGTCTGCTCGGAACCGCTACCAAAACTATGACTAAAGATGAAATTGATGAAAACATTGATTTCATCGGCGCGACTCTTTCAACTTCAGCAAAAGGCGTTTACGGAAACGCTTTGAAGAAAAACATAGATGTGCTTGCTAAAATTATGGGCGACATTGTTGCCAATCCGAAATTTGAAAAAACAGAATTGGATAAAATTAAGAAGAGAACTATTTCTTCACTTAAGGCGGGTGAAAAGGAACCTTCCACTATTGCGGATAATGTTAAAAATGTTCTCGACTTCGGAAAAGATTCCCCTTACGGAGAAATCGAAACGGAAAAAACCGTTAAGAACATTACTATTGATAAATGCGTTGAGTTTTACGACAATTATATGCGTCCGAACGTAAGTTATCTCGCAATAGTCGGGGATATTAATTTGGACGAGGCAAAAAATCTTGCTGATAAATATTTTGCGAACTGGAAAAAGGGAAACGTTCCCGCGGTTAAGTTTAAGTCGAAACGTCCTCCCCTTATCAGAAAAGTTGCAATGGTTGATCGCCCATCCGCCGTTCAATCCGTAATTCATATAACTTATCCCGTAAAACTTAAACCGGGTGATAAACTCGGTTTTGCGGCAAAAGTCGCAAACGCAATTCTCGGCGGAGCGTTTGTTTCGCGATTAAATATGGATTTGCGCGAAAAGCACGCTTATACTTACGGAGCGCATTCAACCTTGGACGACGATATCTATATGGGAGAGTTCGACGCGACTTGCGAGGCTCGCAATGCGGTTACCGACAGCGCCGTTACTCAATTCCTATATGAGATGAAAAAGATGCGAAGCGAAAAAGTTACCGAAGATGAATTAAACACGGTAAAGAAATTTATGATCGGACAATTTGCGCGCTCGCTCGAAAATCCTTCAACGATTGCCCGCTTTGCAATCAACATTGAAAGATACAATTTGCCTAAGGACTACTACAAAAATTATCTGAAAAACCTCGACGCGGTTACCGTGGACGATGTTTACAAAGCTTCGAAAAAATATATTAAGCCGGATAAAGCTTACGTGCTGGTTGTAGGCAACAATAGCGAAGTCGGGAAAAAGCTGAAGAAGTTCAGTTTGAGCGGTAAGATAGATTATTACGACACATACGGAAACAAAGTCGATCCCGACGCCGAGAAGCTGCCCGCCGACATTACGGTTGATCAAGTAATTGATAATTATCTTAAAGCGATAGGCGGAAAAGATAAGATTGCAAATATCAAGGATGAAACTGTTGCAATGGAAGGAAATATTCAGGGAATGAATATTAAAATTACCGTTGTCAGAAAATTCCCCAATAAATATTATTTCAATCTCGATTTGGGAGCTATGCAGCAAACGCAAAAATTTGACGGAAAGAATGCTGTAGTTTCAGGAATGGGACAAAGTAAAAAACTGGAAGGCGACCAGCTTGAAGCTCTTAAGGAAGAAAGCGAAATGTATCCGCTGCTTCGTTATAAGGAACTTGGGATTAAGCCTGAGCTGATTGGCTTGGGAAAAGTAAACGATAAGTCCGCTTACAAAGTTAAACTTACTTTTCCTAACGGCAACAGCAGCGTTATTTACATTGACGCCGACACGGGACTTAAACTGAGAGAAGCCTCCTCAAGAAAAACTCCGCAGGGCGAATTTGCCACAACGGTGGATTTTTCCGATTACAAAGATTGGAACGGAATTAAATATCCGGGCAAAATTGTTCAAACAGTCGGTCCGCAAACAATTGATATGACCGTAAAGGAAGTTAAAATCAATTCCGGCGTCAAAGATGATTTTTTTAAAGTAGATTAATCCTTTCACTTTACCCTGAAGGCAAATTTTTGCCTTCGGGGTAATACTTATTTAACGTTTTTTTTTCATAAAAACATCTTGACCTTATACACCATTTGGTGTATATTTAAAATAAAAATTGAAGAGTGAATTATGAAAATACAAACAAGCGTAAGAGTTGAAAATACATTATATGATGAGGCGAGAACAGTCTTTTCAAAATTCGGTTTGTCATTTGGCGATGCCGTAAATATTTTTCTGGCCAAAGTAGCAATGGAAAAAGCTATACCTTTTGATCTTAGCCTACCTTCGAAAGAACTTGAAAAAAGGATTAATAATTTAGAGGGTAATAAAAACACACAAGTTTATAATTCCGCTAACGAATTATTTGAAGACTTGGGGATTTAAGTTGCTGGAAATAAAAATTGAAAGGTCTTTCAAAAAAGATATCCTAAGAGATAAAAGAAGCGGACAATACTCTCAAAAGGATTTTGATACATTAAAATCAATAATAGAATTGCTTCAAAAGAAAAGAAAAATTGAGAAGAAATATAATAGGCATTCTCTGTCAGGACAATTAAGCGGTTACGACTCAATACATATAAAAAATGATTGGCTCCTTATTTTTAAAACGGATGATAAATTTTTGACGCTTGTTATGTTGGGAAAACATACTCAAGTTTATAAAAAATTCAAATAACAACTGTAGCTCTCTTTTTTGAGTTCTGTCCTTATCAAAAGCAAATAGGTTGTATTAAAGAAAAATGAATATTTGTATTAGTGATTCTTAGTTATTTCCCCATATTTTATCCTATGGATAAAAATCTGACGATGCAATATTGTCGATATAACCTAACAAAAAAGCCAAAAAGATTAATTGTATTTCCATAAATTTATAAGTTCAAATTATTTAATATTCAACTTCAGGTTATTATGACGAAAGCAGGATATTGCACAATTATTGGTAAGCCGAATGTCGGGAAATCTACATTGCTCAATGCAATTCTCGGCGAGAAACTTTCCATTACAACAAGCAAACCGCAGACTACCCGCAAACGGGTTTTGGGAATTTACAACGACGAGGAAACGCAAATAATTTTTCTCGATACTCCGGGAATTTTGAACCCCGAGTATCTTCTTCAGGAAAAGATGCTCGACCAGGTTATTCTCTCGGCAAAGGATGCCGATTTGCTCCTCTTTCTGATTGACGCGGGGAACCCGAAAGTTTTAACGGAATTTTTTGAAAGCGAGCAGATAAAAAGATTGCTGAAGTTTGAAACGCCTAAAATTCTTGCTATTAATAAAATCGACTTAATCGACACGGCGCGTTTAACTTATCTTGTAACAGAATTTGAAAAACGGGAGCTTTTCAAAAAAATCATTCCGGTCTCTGCAATCGGCGCATTCGGCGTTCCCGACTTACTTGCCGCGATTAAAGAGTTCATTCCCGAGCATCCTAAGTTTTATCCGGACGACCAGTTGAGCGACGCCAACGAACGCTTCTTTGTCTCGGAGATTATCAGAGAGAAGATTTTTGAAATGTACAAGGATGAAATTCCTTACAGTACCGAAGTTGTAATCGACGAGTTTGTCGAGCGGGAAGGGAGAAAGGATTATATCTCCGCCTCGATTATTTTGGAACGGGAATCTCAGAAGCCTATTATAATTGGAAAAAAAGGGGCAAAGATTAAAGAGTTGGGGAAGAAATCGAGAGAAGAAATTGAAGAGTTTCTGCAGCGACCGGTTTACCTCGAGCTGCGCGTAAAAGTCCGTCCCAAATGGCGTTCAAACCCCATGATGCTGAAACAATTCGGGTATGATTTGAATGACTAACGCCGCTCTTTCGCAAAAGCCAAACAAACGCACGGCTGAAATAGCGCTGATAATTGCCGTAATGTTTTGGGGAGCAACGTTCGTTATCGTTAAGGAGTCGCTTCAGGATATTTCTCCGATGCTGTTTATCGCCCTCCGGTTTACGATAGCTTTTATCCTTCTTATTCCGTTTGTTTTTAAGTTTAGAGCGCAGTTCGCTCGCGAGGGTATAATCGGCGGTTCTATTCTCGGCGTTATTCTTTTTCTCGGCTTCGCTTCGCAAACAGCCGGACTGCAACTGACCACGGCAACGCGCTCGGCTTTTATTACAAGCGCCTCGGTTGTTCTTGTGCCCGTGCTGCAGATTCTAATCGAAAAAAGGCGTCCGGCAAACGGAACGCTTATCGGCGTCGCTCTGGTCTTTATCGGAATTCTTATGCTCTCATCCGGAGGTAATTCCGTTTTAACTTTTCTTGCGGATATCGGTTCCAACTTTAACTTCGGAGATTTCCTTACGCTGATATGCGCCGTTTCCTTCGCAGCTTATATTGTCTATCTCGATTACATTTCCCAACGGGCTGAGTTCTGGCCGATTTTTGTTATGCAGATTTTTGTAACCGCCGCGCTCGCTTTTATCTTTGCTTATCTTTTTAACCTTTTCGGTTTTGAACCGGTAAGATTAAACCTTACAGATAACGCGCTTTTCGGCATAGCTTACACGGCGTTGATTACAACGCTGCTGACTACCGCTATCCTTACTAAATATCAAAAGGCGATGCCCCCGGCGAAAGCGGGAATAATATATGCGCTCGAACCGATATTCGCCTCCATAATTGCGTTTTTTGTATTGAGTGAAAAAATCAGTAACTTTGGACTTATCGGAAGCGCGCTAATTTTTATGGGATTAATTACTTCGGAAACTTTTGATTTAGCGGTTCAAAAATGGAAAGCAAAAAAATAAGAGCGGAAATATTGGTCTCCGGTTTGGTTCAAGGAGTCGGCTACAGATACTTTGTTCAGCGTAATGCGCTCGCTTTGGGATTGACCGGATATGTAAAAAACCTTTACACCGGAGAAGTTTTTGCCGTTGTCGAGGGGAAAGAATATCTCGTTGAGGATTTAATTGCCAAAATGAAAATCGGACCTCAGCGCTCCGATGTGAGGAGAATAAAAATCAGCAGAGAAGAATATAAAGGGGAATTTAGAACATTTGAGATTAGGTATTAGAGATGAATATTAAAGTAGGCTCCGGATACGATGTGCATAAACTGGTTTCGGGAAGAAAGTTAATTCTCGGAGGAGTTGAAATCCCCTTTGAGCTTGGACTGCTCGGACACTCAGACGCCGACGTCCTTCTTCACGCGATTGCCGACGCACTGCTCGGCGCGCTGGCATTGGGCGATATAGGGCTTCACTTTCCGGATACGGACGAAGCGAACAAAGACTTGGACAGTAAAATCCTCCTCGGAAAAGTTTACGATTTGGTTCGTGAAAACGGCTACAAATTGAATAACCTTGATGCAACCATTGTGATGCAGCGTCCGAAACTGAGACCCCAGATTAAAATGATGCGGAAAAATATCTCCGCTATTCTCGATTCCCCTATTGAGAATATCTCAATAAAAGCAACGACAAGCGAACGTTTGGGCTTTGTCGGGCGCGAAGAAGGAGTCGAAGCTTTCGCGACAGTTCTTTTAATTAGGGATAACGCCTGATGCTTGAAAGCCTGCTGGCGTACATGGGGCATGCGGGTCTTGTTTACGTTTACGTTATAGTCATATTATTTGCCTTAACGGAAAACCTCTTCCCGCCTTCCCCGAGCGACGTAATTGTTATCGTGGGCGTTTCGGTTCTCGTTAAACTGCACGCACCGCTTTTGCCCGCGCTTATTGCGACAAGCTTTGCAAGTTCCACCGGATTTATGATGATGTACTATGTCGGTGAAAAACTCGGTATGAAAATTGTCAGGTCGCAAAAGATTAAGTTCATTCATGAATCCGACTTGGAGAAGGTTGACGCTTGGTTCAATAAGTACGGCTACAAACTGATTCTTCTTAACAGGTTCCTTCCGGGCACGCGCTCCGTTGTCAGTTTTTTTTCGGGCGTTCATAAATTAAAACCGCTCAAGACCTTTACCAACGCCACGATAAGCGCTTTCCTTTGGAATATTTTTATTTTCTGGTTGGGAATAATTTTAGGCTCAAACATAAAATTGATTGATTATTATCTCGGGAAATACACAACTTACGGCTTAATTTTAACAGGCGCCGTAGTCCTCTTTTTTATTGTTAAATATTTTTACAAAAAGAAAAAGATTAAGTAGCGGTTGAATTATGAAAATTACCTTGTTTCCGCAAAATAAAAAAACCCAACGCGACATGCTTCTTGCGGTAGTGTCAGGCGTACTGCTCGGACTTTCTTTTCCGCCGTTCCATTTCTACCTTTTGGCATTTGTCGCGCTGATTCCCCTCTTTTTCCTTTTCGATAGAAGAAACGGCTTAGCCGAGATAAACAGAATTACTTATCTGTTCGCTTTTGTTTTTAATTTAATTACGCTTTACTGGGTCGGGAGCTGGACGAAGGATGCCGACCCTTTTTTAATGATATCGGGAACGGTTCTACTTTTTTTTAATCCCCTTCTTTTTTTAATTCCCTCTTCCCTTTTCTATCTTGCAAAAAAGAAAATAAGCGGGAATATTGCTTTTCTGCTTCTCCCTTTTTTCTGGGTTTCGTATGAATTTTTGTACAGCGTAACAGATTTCCGTTTCCCGTGGCTTACGCTCGGCAACAGTCAGCCTTATTTTAACTCGTTTATACAAATCGCGGATGTTATCGGAGTTTACGGATTAACGCTCATAATCATTTATATCAATTATTTCCTTTTCGAAACGGTTCGTAATTTCAAAAGCGACAGAAAATCGGCTGATAGATATTTTACCGTCGCGATACTTTTTTTTATTATACCGATTTTTTATTCTTTCAATTCGGGGAAATATGATAAGCCCGACGGTAAACCGGTAACAGTCGGATTGGTTCAGCCGAACTTGAACCCTTGGAAAAAGTGGGATGCTGGGAATCTTCACGAGCAAATTAATCTCTATTTTTCACTTTCCCAAAAGGCGATTGAAAAAGGCGCAAAACTGATTCTGTTTCCCGAATCCGCTCTCCCCGTATATTTAACCGTGCCTTCATATTGGCGCGAACTTCGCCGTTTTCATCAATTCGTTGATACGAACAACGTATATCTTCTAACGGGAATGCCCGACATAAATTTTTACGATTCTTTAGACGCTCCCCCGGACGCCAAAAGAATAAAAAACAGCGACAGATATTACACAACATACAATGCCGCTTATTTTTTCTCGCCGCATAAAAACGGTATTCAGGAATATCACAAAGAGAAGCTTGTTCCGTTCGGCGAAAAAATTCCTCTTGTCGAGGAATTTCCTTTCCTTGAGAAGTTTTTCAGATGGAATGTCGGCATCTCGAGTTGGAACGTCGGCGAAGGTCCTGTGAATTTTACCCTTTCGGATTCGCTTAAAATCGGGACGCTGATTTGCATCGAGTCGATTTATCCCGAGTACGCGTCCGAGTTTGTCCGGAAAGGGGCGAATATACTTGCAGTAATTACAAACGACAGCTGGTACGGAAAAACGAGCGGTCCTTATCAGCACGCGGCATATTCCATTCTACGAGCGGTTGAGAACCGCCGCTGGGTTATCCGCGACGCCAACGGCGGAATAAGCTGCGTGATTTCCCCGACCGGAAAAGTTACCGCAAAAACTTATCTTTTCACACAGACGGTTTTAGTCGCCGATATTTATCCGGAAAGAGAAAAAACATTTTATACAGCTTATCCTTACTTAATTCCCGGAATAAGTTTGGGGATTTCTCTGTTGATGATTATCTTTTCGTTTTTTAATAAAAGAGGAAAAACACATTCACACAGCAACAAATAATTAATTGCCCTAATTCAGAGCAAAATATAAAGAGGAAATAAAAACTTATGAAACCTATAGATTTACGAAGCGATACCGTTACCAAACCGACTGACAAAATGCGCAAGGCAATGTTTGAAGCTGAGGTCGGCGACGACGTTTACCGCGAAGATCCGACAGTAAACCGGCTTCAAAAATATGCCGCCGAACTTTTCGGAAAGGAAGCGGCGCTTTTTGTTCCCAGCGGAGTAATGGGGAATCAAATATCCCTTAACGTACATACAAACCCGAGGGATGAGATTATTCTTGAAAAAACCGCTCACGTTTTTGTTTATGAATCCGGCTCCGCTGCGGGATTAAGCGGGCTTCAGCTAAACTTAATCGAAGGAAAGCGCGGCGTTTTCACTCCGGAACAAGTGGGAGAAGCCATACGCCCGAAAAGCGCATACTACATGCCGCGGACTAAAGTTATTGAAATTGAGAACACGCACAACGTGGCCGGCGGAACAATTCATCCGATAGAAAATATTTCTGCAATGAGGAGTCTTGCCGACAAATATCACCTTGCAATGCATCTTGACGGAGCAAGAATCTGGAATGCACATGTTGAGACGGGGCTTCCCCTTTCGGAATACGCAGGCTACTTCGATTCGCTTTCGGTCTGTCTCTCAAAGGGTTTGGGCGCGCCTATCGGCTCCTTAATACTCGGAAGCGCCGATTTTATTGAGGAAGCGTTTAGAGTAAGAAAAGCCTGGGGCGGCGGAATGCGGCAGGTGGGAATTATCGCCGCAGCCGGATTATACGCGCTTGAAAATAACATCCCGCGATTAAAAGAAGATCACGAGAAAGCTAAAATTTTAGCCATCCATCTTTCCGGGATTGAAAGCGTTGAAGTAGATTTGGATTCCGTGCAAACAAATATCTTAAGTTTTGCTCCGAAAGCAATTTCCGTAGAAGAAGGAATCGCCATGTGCGCCGAAAACGGTTTACTTCTCGGCAAAGGAGGAATAGGAAAAATACGCGCCGTTACTCACCTTGATGTTTCGTTTGACGAAGTTGAAAAAGCAAAAAGTATTCTATCAAAAGTATTTGGCGATTAATATGAAAAAGGAATTTGATTTAACAAAGTTTAATCATACGGTAAAAGAAAAAGTTAAATTTCATGAAGTCGATTTGCTCGGCGTCTGCAACAACGCTGTCTATTTTAATTATTTTGAAGACGCTCGACTTGAGTTTGCAAAGGAAATGGTCAGAAAATATAATCTTAAGGAGTTCTTTCAAAATCAGTCCTATTTCATAATGGCGCATAACGAAGCCGATTATTTTAAGCCGGCGTTTTTAGACGATGAGCTGACCGTTTACACAAGAATCGAGTTTGTAAAGAAATCGAGCTACGGTTACGAGCATGTAATCGTAAAAGATGATACGGGCGAAATAATCACTCACGGACGCGGAGTTGTGGTTCACATCGACAAAGATACGAAAACGCCGTCGCCGCTGCCCGGAGAAGTGATAGACGCAATAAAAAACGACGAAATGAGATAACGTTGTTCAGACGCTTCCACGAAACAAGAGAATTCAGTCATGTTAAATCTGCCGTAATGATGATTTTATTCTTTATTGATTGACTTTTGCGCTTCAATGCTTTACTTTTAGAAAAATTTAAACGGACAGTTCTTATTAAAAATCCGGGATTAATTAAAATTTTAAAGGTTTTTTTATGGGAAACGATATTAAAAATTACATAAAAAATAATCTTCTTTTCGAGGATGTCGATATTGACGAACTCGATTTTTCCTCAATAAAAGGCGCGCTGGTTTTTAAGAAAAGCGGCGAGTTCATTATTAAAACCGATTCGCTTGCCGAAAACTTTTATCTGATTATCGATGGCGAAGTTACTACAAGCCGGAAAGGAGAAAAGAATGTTCTATGTGAAAACAGTTTTTTCGGTAAGGAGGCTGCAAAAGGAGAACCCGTTTACGGTTATATTGCTGTCGCCGACAAAGATACGCTGCTGCTTGGATTGACTTCCGATGAAGCAATTTCTCTCATCGCGCAGAACCAGAAGTTATCGGAAAATCTTGAAAAGGATTTCGACGCGATTATTCATTCCGATGACGAACTTGAAAACAATGCGGATGAAAAAACAGCGAATAATATCGAAAAGGAAATTCTATCCGATTTTCCCGAACATGAAGAGAAACAAAAAATTATCGAGTTAAAATTCGACAGTATAAAAGCCGCCGAAATTATCGCCTCGGTTTTTGAAAGTCCGGCGCATTTTTCCTCCGAATTATTGAACGATATTTCAACTGAGATTGAGGATGAAAATATAATTGAAAAGTTGAACGCGATACAAGAACGAAACGATCTGATAGAAACCGCGGCAAAAAAAGCGCGTGTTTTTTCAGCTCTGCCTTCCGAATATCAAACCGAAGTATATGAACTGACAAGCTTACTCAACGAGTTTGCCGAAAACCTTACCGAAAAATTCGGATGCGAAGTTAAAGTAGAGTCGAATAAAATTATAGGAATTGAGGCGGATAAAATCAGCTTTCAGGCTGCGCTGGAGCATGTTATAGCCAACGCCTGCGAAGCTATGGAAGAACCTAAGCCGGTTATTATTCAAGTAAACAAAAATACGGATTTGGCGGAGATACTGATTGCCGATTCGGGAAAGGGAGTTCCACTTGAATTTTCATCTGAAATATTTGAGCCTTTTTTCTCTTACGGAAAAGAAAATCATATCGGGCTTGGACTTGCAATTGCGGATAAGATAATCAGAGGAAATAACGGAAAGATGGCTGTGAAAAGTACGGAGCCGAGCGGAACGGTTATTTCGATAATTCTGCCTGTTGTGGAATAGATGAAAAACTTAGCAATATCCGTTATCGGACCGACCGCCGTAGGTAAAACTTCTCTGGGAGTAAAGATTGCAAATAAATACAACGGTGAAATCATCTCCGCCGATTCACGGCAAGTTTACAAGGGAATGGATATCGGCACGGGAAAAGATTTAAATGAATATTTTATTGACGGAAAAAGAATACCGGCTCATCTGATTGATATAATCTCGCCGCAGGACGAATTTAACTTGTTCATGTTTCTAACGGAATTTAACAAAGCGGTAAAGAAAATCAAAAAAGCGGGAAAACTCCCCATCTTGGTGGGCGGAACCGGTTTATTTCTCCATGCCGCGTTTAATCGCTATAAACTTAACAAAGCAGAGTTTGATAAAACAAAAATAGATGAATTAAAAAAACTTACCGACAACAAACTGAGAAAACGCTTAACGGATTTATCTCCGCGTCAGCACAACACAACCGATTTGCTTGAACGCGAAAGGATTATCAAGGCAATATTAATTGCGGAAGCCGAAGGCGCTGATTTTATTGAAGCTCCCGCGTTGAACTTTGTGAACCTCTGCGTTCTGCCCGACAGAAAAATTATCCGTAAAAGAATTGACGCAAGATTAAACGTGCGTCTGCAAAACGGCATGATTGAAGAAGTTGAGCGGTTAATTGAACAGGGCGTATCGTATGAAAGATTGGAAAGATTCGGATTGGAGTACCGCTACATTTCCCTATATCTGCATGGCAAATTAAGCTACAATGATATGCGGCAAAAACTTGCAAGCGCAATTAAACGATTTGCCAAAAGGCAGATTACTTGGATTCGTAAGTTTGAAAAAGAAGGAATTAAAATCCATTATCTCAATTCGCCCGATTTCGAGAAAGCCGAAAATATAATAGATTCCGAGTTGCAGCGCTTATGAGCGTTAGAATCAAACATTTCGATTTTCCCCTGCCGCCGGACGTATCCAAATATCTTCATAAATACAGCGCCAGGAATTGGGAACTTCTGTTGCCGGACAAAAGGAAGTATGAATCCGTCGTTGTAATTCCTACGCTTGCGGAATATGAAAATCTTAAGAATCTTCTATCCTCGCTAATAAAAAACGATAAGAGCTATTTTGACAAATTCCTTATCCTTTTCGTTGTAAATAATATTAAAAACATTTCATCGAAAGTTATTGACGAAAACCGTAAATCAATAATTTTTTTATCCGGAATTATTAACCGTTACTCCAACGATTTATTTGCCCGGGAAATCGAGAAATCAGGGTTAAACATCGGGCTGATTGACGCAAGCGGTAATGGGAAAGAACTTCCGGCAAAAACGGGCGGAGTGGGATTGGCAAGAAAAATCGGTATGGATTTGGCTCTAAACGTTTTGGATTATCATACTCGAAATAATAATTTGCTGATCTGCCTCGACTCGGATTGTACCGTCGAGGAAAATTATCTCGCCGCAATATACAAACGCGCCGTTCTCAGAGATTTCTCTGCCGGATATGTGCGCTTTGAACATCCCGTAGATATTAATCCATACTCCGAGGCAATAATTTTATATGAAATTTTTCTCCGTTATTACACGCTAGGATTGAGATACGCCGAATCTCCCTACGCTTTTTATACAATCGGCTCAACCATGATTTCAGATTACAAAGCGTACGTTTCAGTAGAGGGAATGAACAAACGGAAAGCCGCCGAAGATTTTTATTTTATGGAGAAATTAGCCAAACGCTTTGAGATAAAGGAAATTAGAGATACCGTAATTTATCCTTCTCCGCGTGGTTCGTGGCGCGTGCCCTTCGGAACGGGAAAAGCGGTTGAGAAATTTCTCGAAGATGAGAAAAAAGAGTTTCTTCTTCATTCTCCGAACTCTTTTAAAATATTAAAGGAATGGCTTAGAATATTTAATTTAAGCGAAACCGATTCCGCAGAAAATTTGTTACGCAGAGCCGAGGCAATACTTCCCGAACTAAGGGAGTTTTTATCCCAACAGAATTTTAAGGAAGCTTGGACTAAGATTACAGCTTCTTCCAAAACTATCAAGCAGTTGGAAAAGCAAAAAAAATTCTGGTTCGACGGATTCCGCACTTTGAAAATGATACATTTCCTTAGGGATTCGGTTTATCCCGATATCGATGGTTTTGAAGCTCTCCGGCAAATGTTTATTCTAAACAAACTTGAAACTCCTCTGAACAAAAGCGAAATAAATAGGGTAATGACGGGAATGGCATACTTAAAAATACTGCGGGCAAAGGTTTAGAATAACTCCTTCATCGGAAATATTAAATCGCCTATTTTTGCGGACAAAAAAAATCCCGACTAAAAAGCCGGGATTAAAAATTTATTTTTTCTTCTGCTCTGTCTTAGGTTGCTGAGCCGGAGCTTTCTGCCGAGTCGTGGGAACATTCGGCGCGATATTCTGCGGTAAAGCAGGAGCCGAAGGGACTTCATTTGCGGCGGCTTGTTGAACGATACTTTTTCTCTGTGCGTCCGTTGTTTGACCGGGAAGAAAAAACAGGTTAACCAAAAGAGCGATAAAAAGTAATCCGCCTCCGAGCCACCAAGTTGTTTTGCTTAAAAGGTCGGCTGTTTTTCTGCTTCCGAAAGCGGATGTCAGTGAACCTGATGCGCCGCCGAAAGTTCCGGAAAGTCCGTCTCCCTTACTTGCTTGCAGTAACACTACAATAATTAAGAGAAAAGACATAAACAAAGCCAAAATCATTAAAATCGTGTACATTTCTACTCCAAATAAAATTTGTAGCGGGGGAGGGATTCGAACCCCCGACACGTGGATTATGATTCCACTGCTCTAACCAACTGAGCTACCCCGCCATTCAAAAAACGAACTTCAAATATATAAATGTTTTCTTGATTCTTCAAGTCTTTTTGAAACTTTTTAGAGATTTTTTTGTGTTCCGATGTATTAGTACGAACTGAAAGATCGATATTTCAAGAATAAAAGAAAAATATTGCCAATATATCAGCGATTCGGAGAACAAAATATTATTTAATTTTTATATCCATAAACCGTTAAAACGGTTATTGCTACGCTAAGTTGTTAACCAACGGCTTAAGCCGTTGGTTAATGATAAACAATTAATATTTTAACCGGTTCACCGGTTTTCCCTTTTTACAATAGTACTAAAATTGTTTTTATTTTTATTACTAACTTATTCTATCTTAATAAAATATATTTGACCCCGTATCGCTACAAAATATAATGACCTATATTATAAAACCAACTAAACATTTATTACCCCGAATACGCCGAGTAAGCCAATGATAAATCCGAGAATGCCGAGTAATCCGAGATATTTCAGCTCTTCCTTAATATATTTGAAGTAAGAGAAAAACCCGAAAAAGCCGAGATAGAATAACTGCCACGGATCGTGCCGGCTGAACGCTTCCAAACCGAGAAATCCTAAAAAGCCGAGAAATCCGTGCAGCCAAGGCCATTTTTGTGAATCAAGTTTGTTTCTCATATTTACGACTCTCCTATATTTGTTGTCTCGAATTATAACATCTTATCAGACGTGAAGTTTTTAATAGGGTTTCATAGATAAATAAAAAAGTACGCTATTTTCCGGTTAGCATTTTAAGAGTTGACTTAAAATCCGATATTTTGATAATTCGAAGCAGAAACATTCCCGAAATAAAAATCAGAAGAAGAAAAGATTTATTCGGGAAAGTGAGTTGTTCTGTAACATAGAGCAGATAGTATGCCGTAATTCCAAAAATCAGCAGACCCAATATTTTAAGCACTTTGCCGTATTCGTAATCAACGGGATAATATTTGTGGGAAAAATAAAACGAAATTCCCGCCATTGTAATATAGCTTGCCAAGGTTGCAACCGCCGCGCCGAAAATTCCCCAGACCGGAATAAAAATCACATTAATAACAATGTTTACTAACGCTCCGGTAAAAGTTATGTAAGGGAAATATTTAGTTTTTTCTTCGATATAAATTCCCGCTTGAAAATTAACGTACATCCCGTGAAAAACATAAGCGAGTAAAATAATCGGCACAATGTAAACTCCCGCCCAATAAGCTTTACCGACTAGGAAACGCCCGTGCAGAAGTTCAATTCGGGCAAAATCGTCAATGTAGAGAGAAACGAAAACCCAAAGAATAGCCGCGACGGTAAGGAAAAGCGTAAGCACTTTGGAAAAAATATTCTTTGCGTTCTTATCGTTGGCGTTATTCAGAAAAAAGGGCTGCCACGCATATTGAAACATTGAGACAAAAAGCATCATGAAAATGCCGAGTTTATAGTTTGCCGAATAAATACCGAGAACCGCTTTCCCTTTCATAGCAAGGACGAGAGGTCTGTCAATAACCTGAACTATCATCGCCGCCATACTTGCCGGAAGATAAGGAATTCCAAACTTAAGAATCTGCTTCAGGTACGGAATATTAATCCTAAGTTCGATATGTTTGATGATGTCGGGAAATAGCGCAAGCAACGAAAAAAGAGACGCTGCTGCATTTGCGATGAAAATTCCCTCGATTCCGTAATGTTTAAAACTGATTAAATAGATGTTAAGCAACAGATTGATAATAATATTTGTGATTTTGATGAAGGCAAACTTTTTGGTTTTCCGCGCCAATCTGAGGTGAGCAAAAGGAACAATGGAAAGCGAATCCAAAAATAAAATAGCGAGCACATAATAATATATTTGAGCATGAGCCTCTCCGAGCTGCGTTAAATCGATTATCGGATTTCGTACGAGATACAATAGTAGCGTAAAAAGAACGGAAGTTAATCCCATTGTTAAATAGGAGGTGGAAAAAATCTTTTTAAGATTTGATTTGTCAACGGACGCGTACTTCATAAAAGCGGCGTCCATTCCGTAAATATAAACGATATTCAGAAACGCCAAGTATGCGTAAATATTGGAGTAAATACCGAAATCCGCCGCGGCAATCAGATTAGTGTAATAAGGAACAAGCAAAAAACCGAGGAACCTGCCGATAATCGTGCTAATACCGTAAACGGCGGTATCCTTTGAGAGTTCTTTGATCTTAGAGAACATTCCGGCTAACCGTTTGCTTTTTCTTCTGCCGCTTTAACTATATCCACATAAAATTTCGGGGGACGTACGGGGCGCTTAGTCTCGGCGTCTATAAATAAATGCTCGGTAAACCCTTCCGTAATTATTTTGTCCGTGCCTTCTCTTCTGATTATATATTCGATACGCACTTTCGGAGAAGACTCCAAAGAATAACGCGCTTCTATCTCGAGCAAGTCATCATAGAAAGCAGGCTTTTTATATTTGATTCCCGCCTCGATAAGAGGAAGCTGGTAACCTCGTTTTTCCACTTCGCTGTAAGGCAAACCCAAACTGCGGAGAAGTTCGGTTCTTCCGACTTCAAAATATTCGAAATATTTCCCGTTGTAAACAAAAGTCATTGCGTCGGTATCGGCGTAACGGACTCTGATAACGTGCTTATGAACAATCATACTTCACCTGAAATTTTTTGAGGATCATTAATTTTTCCGATTACCCTTCCTCATAAACGCCCATCTTTCCGAATTTTTCAAGCCGTGAATTAATCAGTTTAACTTCGGAAAGTTTAGAGAGAGCCTCAATCTCCTCAATCAAAATGTTTTTTAAAGTTTCTGCGGTTTTTTTGTGGTCTTTATGCGCGCCTCCAAGCGGCTCGGGAACAATTCTGTCAATTATTCCCTGCGACAGCAAATCGTTCGGAGTCAGTTTAAGCGCTTCGGCAGCCTGTTCTTTGTAATCCCAACTGCGCCACAAAATACTGGAACATGATTCGGGACTGATAACCGAATACCAAGTATTTTCAAGCATCAAAATTCTATCGCCCACTCCGATTCCCAAAGCTCCGCCGCTTGCGCCTTCGCCGATGATGACAACGACTATCGGAACTCTCAGCCGCGACATTACAAAGAGGTTTTTGGCGATCGCTTCGGCTTGTCCGTGTTCTTCAGCTTCCAATCCGGGGAAAGCTCCGGGAGTGTCAATCAACGTAACAACGGGAACGTTAAACTTTGCCGCAAGCTCCATTAATCGGCGCGCCTTGCGGTAACCTTCCGGATTAGGCATACCGAAATTTCTGTAAAGATTCGATTTCGTGTCGCGTCCTTTCTGATGCCCGATAATCATTACTTTTCTACCGTCAATTTTCGCGAAACCGCCTATGATAGCTTTGTCGTCGCCGTAAAGTCTGTCGCCGTGTAGTTCGACAAAATCTTCCGTCATAAGATAGATGTAGTCCAATGTATAAGGGCGTTCCGGATGACGCGCAAGCTGAACCCGCTGCCAGCGAGTAAGATTTTTATATATCGATTTTTTTAATTCTTCAACTTTTTTTTCGAGATTCTCAACTTCGGCACGAATATCAAGATTATCCTGATATCGTCTCATCTCTTCAATTTTATTTTCCAATTCGATAATCGGTTTTTCGAATTCCAATACGGGGGCTGCCATAATTTATTCTCCGTTAAACATTTTCATAATCGTTTTACCCAAAATATCCAAATCCAGCCAAACATTCTGATTCTTTGCATAATAAAGATCAAGCTTTTCAAAGTCGGCGGAATCTTCATCGTTAATATTTTCCGTAAACCAAAAGCCTGTTAGTCCGGGTTTCCCGAGAAATAAGTCGCCTTTTGATTTACTTGTTTTCGGACCGACCAAACTTTTTCTGCCGAATAAAACATCAGGCGTAGAAAGAACAAAACGGGTAAACTCACTCCTTTTTCCTTTAAAAAATAAAAATACAAAAGGATAAATTAACAGCAAAATCGGGAGCGTCAGTAAAACGTCAACAATCCTTTTGCTGATTTTGTGCGAAGGAGAACTGATATTGTAGCTTATTTCCATGAGGGAAATATCGTCCAAAATCGTTACCGCCGATTTACCCACTATATAATCAAGCTCTCCGCCCGCAATAAGAAAATTAACATTATCGCTCCGTTCGTTCGACACAATTGAAAAAATATCGGAAAAAGGAATTTCGTCGGAAGTAAAAATAACTTTCTCGACGCTCAAATCCTTTAGAACCTTCTGAATGTTTTTTATCGAACCGAGAACGGGAATCTCTTCCTCAATCTTCTTACCGACCTCTTTCATATCGGTTGAGATAAATCCTAAAATTTCATCGTGAGTTTGAATATTCTTCTTTAATTTTCTGTAGAGGGAGCGCGCCGAATTTCCAGTTCCTACAATCACGGTCTTTCTCTTCGTTAAAATATTTTCGATTCCGACTTTAAAAAACACTTTGAGAATAATTCTCCAAAATGTAAAAAGGAAGAAAACCAAAACATACGTAATCAGTACTACGGCGCGGCTGAACGCATACTGCTTTAAGAAAAAAGTAGAAGCCGCAATAAGCACAAAACCGATAAAGAGCGCGAGTATCGTCCTTGAAACGCTTAACGAATTCCTTTTATATACTCCGGCGAAAAAAGAAATAATCGTTTGAAAAAGGGCGGGAAGTATATAAATCAACGGTTTGGTGTCGGCGTGAAATCCGTTCCAATTCGGACGAAAAGTGTAAATCTGTTCAGCAGCATAAAGCAGAAGCATAAAGCCGATAAAATCAATAATAGCCGGAATAATTACGAGCTTGTTTTTATTGGCAAAGGCAAAACCTTCTCTGAAAATAATCGCGATTTTCAGAAGAATCTTTACAATCCACGAAGAAGCGAAATGCTTCTCGACAAAAAGTCCCATTGCCTGATAAAAAATTCTTGTTTCATCGATGCCGCTTCTTTTGGCGCTTTCACCTTTGTAATGAATAATCTCGGTTTCAGGATAATAATAAATTTTATATCCGGCTTCTTTTACGCGGTAACAAAAATCGAGATCCTCGCCGTACATAAAAAAATCCTCGTCAAAGCCGGAAGTTTTCTCATAAACTTCTCTGCGCAAAAACATAAACGAGCCGGAAATTGCATCGACGGGATAAGTTTCGTTTTCGTCGAGATAAGTAAGATTGTATTTTGCAAACATTTTGGATTTCGGGAAAAGCTGACTCAGTCCCGAAATTTTTGTAAACGAAACCCACGGACCGGGAAAGCTGCGCCTGCATGGGAGTTGCAGCGTTCCGTCCGGATTCAGCACTTTACAGCCCGCCATTCCTGCGTCGGGAGTTTTCTCCATAAACCGAATCATCTCGGATAACGTGTCTTCGCGAACGATCGTATCGGGATTAATCAGAAGAAAAAATTTTCCCTGCGCAATTTTCATCGCCTCATTATTGGCTTTGCCGAAACCGAGATTCTCTTTGTTGGCTATCAGTTTAACGGAAGGAAATCTTTCTGCAATACTTTCTACCGTTCCGTCCTCGGATGCGTTATCAACTATTATTGTCTCAACGCTGAGTTTGCCGGAAGCTTTTTCAATCGAGACGAGAAGATTTTGTAAAAATTCCTTTACGTTGTAGCTTACTATTATTACCGAAAGGTCAACCATAACAGGTTATTTAAGGGTTCCTAAAATTGATCGTATCCGGAGTTTCCAAACCATAAAGATTGCTTCATGAACAATTTTCTTCGACATCTTGGACGAGCCTTCCAAACGATCTGTAAAAACTATCGGGATTTCTTTTATTGAGAAACCTTTTTTCCATGTTTTGAAATTCATCTCAATCTGAAAAGCGTAACCGTTCGATCGAATATAACTTAAATCAATCGCCTTTAGCGCTTCGATTCTGAAACATTTAAATCCGCCCGTTGCATCGCTAATCGGGAGTCCGGTAATTATTTTTGTGTAAAGATTTGCGAAATAACTGAGCAGCAATCTTGACATGGGCCAGTTCACGACATTAACGCCTTCAATATAACGGCTACCGATTACAAGGTCGAATTCCTCGACTTTTTCAACCAAATCCTTAATCGATTTCGGGTCGTGGGAAAAATCCGCATCCATCTGAACTACAATTTCGTAGTTGTTTTCAATTGCAAACCGAAACCCGGCAACATAAGCCGTGCCCAGCCCCATTTTTCCTTCCCGTTTGATAAGATGAATTCTTTCGTCCGTTTTAGTCCTATCTTCAACATACTTCCAGGTTCCGTCCGGAGAATTATCGTCAACAATCAGAATATCGAAATCGGGATAGTAGTCGGTTATAACATCGATAATATTGCCGATATTATATATCTCGTTATAAGTCGGTATTATAACTAAAGTTTTTTTCATTCCTCAAAATGCCCTTTGCCTAATAACACAACAAATATTGTTCTGAAAAGAATCTTTAAGTCCATCCTTAAAGTTTGATTTTCGATATAAAATAAATCGTATTTTAATTTGGTTTTTACATCCTCTATGTTTTCATCATACTTATGTTTTACCTGCGCCCAGCCGGTCAATCCCGGCTTTACGAGCAAACGCCTTTTGTAAAGAGGAATCTCTTTTGCAAACTGCTCCACAAATTTCGGGCGTTCCGGACGGGGACCGACGAGACTCATTTCCCCTTTAAGAACATTGTACATCTGCGGTAATTCGTCAATGCGGACTTTCCTGATAAATTTCCCGACTTTCGTAACGCGCGGGTCGTCTTTGCCCGCCCACACCGGACCGGTTTGTTTTTCAGCATCGTTAACCATAGAGCGAAATTTAAGTACGTTAAATAATTTTCCGTTAAGTCCGACGCGTTCCTGTTTGTAAAGCACAGGTCCCTTACTATCTAACTTTATAAAAATAGCCGTTATTATGATAATTGGCAAACTAATTATTAATAAAATCAATGATATTACAACATCCATCAGCCGTTTGACTCTTTTCTCCCATTCTGTCATCAATGTCGGATTAATTTCCACAAGTGGAAATCCGTAAATGGAAGCGGTTTTTACCTGTCCGCTTATTATCTGATAAAGATCGGGAACTATTTTAATTGTTACGCCCAATCTGTCGCATGCGGCTATTACGCGGAGCATCTCCTCGTTCTCATGTTTTTCAAGAGAAATTATTATTTCCTTAACGTCATATTTATCGATAATCGGCTCGATATTTTCAAGCGTGTCAAGCGCTTTCAATCCCGCTCCGGTTTTACCTATGTTGGAATCTTTCACCGCGACGAAACCGACAATGTCTAATCCGAGCGGGGGATTCCGTTTAATCGCTTCGGCAATTTCAACAGATTTGGGATTAAACCCGACTACAAGCGTGTTTCGTCTTCCTATTCCTTTTATTAAAAGACGCCTCTGCAAACTTCTTATAAAAAGACGTCCGAGACTGACGAACGAAAAAAGCATTCCCCAATAAACCAGAATTAACAGACGTGTGCTGTGTACGGATTCCGACCGTCCCGCATCGTCGAAAAAAATCAATGCAAACAGTACGAAAACGCCGAGAAAAGTTGTTTTGAAAAGACGAGAGATTTCATCAAAACGAGAAGCCGCAAACCAGTGGCGGTACATTCCTACGGCAAAAAATATAAAAAGCCAGTAAAGATAAATTACAAACATCGGCAGAAGAAATTCCGGCTTGAAGAACATTCCGAACCAGCCGGTTTCCACTCTGAAATAGTAGTAGCTTATCCACGCCAAATTTATTGTAATGAAATCGATAAGAAGAATTAAAATTCTTTCAATGCGTTTGTTCACGTTACTTTAAAATATCCGAATAATTTATTTTTAAAAAATCAAGCTAAGAAAAATAGTGAAAATTTGGAATGATTAATCGCACTTCTTTAATTTTATTTTACGGCGATTCGGCGCGTCCTTATCCAATCGGCAACGGAAAAACGAACGACGAATCATGCTAACTCTCTCCCGACAATCTGTAAAGTATTAAAGGCGCTGAGGCACAGAGGTTCAAAGACACAAAGGCGAGGACGAGACCAAGAGAGGATTAAGAATAAAGAGTTATGAATAAGTTTAGTCCGCCGCGCCGTGTAAAAAAGTTAGATCGTATTTGAATATTTTGGTTTAGCTTTACGAACAAACAGACCGCCCCCCGCAGAATTCTGCAATGCCGTCAACTTAAGAGTTTTTTAATTAACCCATTGCTTCAGCAATGGGATTAGAACGTAAAGGAAATGAAGTTCAACCGGTTTACCGGTTTTGTTAACTCCATGGCGCATAAACCGGCGAACCGCTTACAGAAATTATGGGCCCCTTTTTCCCACTGGTAAATCAGTGGGTGAATGAGAATAGCATTGCCGCATTCTACATGAGAGCAATAACCGCCACTACGCAAATCATTTATTCGTTACTCATTACTCGTAACTCATCACTAAAAATCCGCGTCTTATTTAAACTAACTTTGCTTCGGTTTGTAAATACCAAACAAGAAATCACTTTTACCTTTTTTAATAAACTCATCTTCAGCTTCAAAAATTTTGTCAAGCTCCGTTTTCTCCTCACCGGTTAAATCAAAAAAATTGCGCTCGATATCCTTTAACAGAAGCTGCAGAATATTTCCCCCGTACGGATGAACTTCAACGGGGGTAAAAAATTTTTCCAAGCCGGATAAAATCGCCTCGGAGTTTACCGCTTCGGAAGGATCGGAGAGAATCATCCGCAAAATTCCCGGACGATAAATTTTCCCCTTTATTTTCCCGTTCGTACGCCGTTTCAGATTATCGGGCAGCACTCGTAGTAATTCGTTGGCTCTATTCAGCTGCTCTCCGCTCCACTGAAAACGGTTAGGTCCCACATATTCGTTAATGATTAAAAAACCATCTTTTTTTAAAGCGGCGCTCGTTTTAATTAAAACATTCTCAACTTCTTTAACATGATGAAGAAACGAATCGAAAATTATTATATCGTATTTTCCCTTGCCGAAATCGTGTCGGGAAATATCCGCGACAAAAAAACTTAACTTTTTGATATTCATTTTATCCGCTTTTCTCGCCGCCTTTTCAATTCTTTTCTCGGCAATATCAAAAGCGTCAATACGGCTGATTTGCTCAAATTCTGCGAGAGCAATCTCCTTATCTCCCGTTCCGCATCCGGGGGAAAGCAAATTCAGATTTCCTCCGTCGGGGAAATATTTTTCGAAGAAATATTCGTTCGGCTCAAGCCGGGGATTTCCCGTAACAAGTTTGTTCCATCTTTCACGCACCGGTGGAATGTCCCACCAGCGGAGATCGCTTCTTGCGGTTATTGAGTTCCAAGCGCCTTTAATCCGCTTGGAATTCGATATTCCCGCTCGCCTAAGAAAAAAGGAAATCCCATGATTTTTCAGTCTGTAGTAAGAATCAATAAAATCTCCGGGAGATATGTAAGTCTTCATTCTATAATTTTTTTTTGATTAAAGATAAGAAAAGTAAATGAAATCACTGCATAATTACAATTATTACCGGAACGAATTTTAATAATAGAGACCTTTGCAAAACCTAAAATTGTCATATTAAGTCCGCCAATCCGCCTTGGCGGAGGATCGGAATGACAAATTTCGGGGATTATGCAAAGCCTTCCAATAGTCGAAAAAAAACCTGCGATAATAATAATCTCGCAGGTTAAACTTAAACTGAAAGGCTTTTTTTTTGCTTCTGTTTGGGAAAATTATTTAAATGATAATTTATTACCCAAATTAATATTGTTGTATTTTGCCGCATATTCCAGAAGTTTGACAAAATCAGCTTTAACCGTTACCAGATTCATCTCATTTTCGGAAAAATTAACGACAAGAAGTTCACCGCCGTCTTCGTCAAAATCTCTGCTGACAAAAACCATATTTATTTCCCCCTTTTCCCTGTTCAGCACAACGGGTTCAAATCCATCGGAATAAAGTTCGGACTTTAATTTGTTCAATGTCGATTTATCCGGCATCTTTTGCTCTTCCGAAAACGTCGTTGTCGAAATTGAAAGTCCGTCGATGTTATTCAAAACATCCTTAACCATATCAAAATCCACTTCGTCCAACGGAGAAAGAAAATAAGCTAATCCGTATGTAAAAAAGATAGTAACGGGCCCCGCTGAAAAACCGAATTCGTCATCGTCCTGTTCGTCATTTATCTCCACGTCGGTATCGTCAAAATCGTCATTGCCGTTGTCATCTTTTTGAAGAAGAACGGTTTTGATATCCTGAAGTTGGGACGAAGCCGTAAAACATCCCTGCAGGGTAAACAGTCCGAGTAATAAAATCATGCTCAACACTTTAGTGTGCGTTTTCATTTCTCTCTCCTCAATCAGTGATTAGTAGAATCGGAATCGCTGTGAATTTCAATCTTGACTTTCTTTTTCCCGTTTCTACCTTTTTTGCTCATCACATCGCCGAGATTGGGAATATCAAAGTTTGAAGAGAGTTCGCCGAGTTTTTCCAAATCAATTTTCCCGACAATATTAACAAACGTCGCTTCAGATTTATCCACAGAGGTTACAACAAGTCCTTGAATTACACTGTTGTGATCTGTTTTAATAAAAACATTTGTGCGTTCATCTTTACTTTTCTGGCGGACCAATCTGTCCCATCCTTTTCTTAAAAGTTCTCTGTTTATCTTACTCAATAATTTAAATACGGATTTTGTTTTAGTCGAATCAACGCCGAAAACATTAACCCTGATTAACTTCAGTCCGCCGACCATTTCGGCAAAGCTGGAATCCCGCCTGCCGTTAATATCCATGTGGCTTCCCATTTTCGCCACCATTTTCAGAAGGTTTTGGTTAATCAGAACTTCCGTGCTTTCCTCGCTGTTTTCAAATTGTTCGAGATTGCCAAAGTCAACAAATCCCGGGTATTGGGAATAATCGTAATCCTGCGCTTTACTGTTCAGAGTGAACCCGAACATCAGCAGTATAAATATTGCGGCTCTCTTTTTCATTTTATTTCTCCTATTTGATTATTTTTTCAACTTGATTCAAACCGTTATTAATCGGTTCGGAAACTTTATTTACAAGAATATCGTTGACTACCATTTTTTTTGTTTTCGAGAATATCTTCGCCACGAGCTTTAACGATGCGAGCGTTTCCTGCGTTGCGTTTTCAACTGTCTGCTCATTGTAGTCGCCGTAGTAGTTCGTGTTTCTTTTCAAAAAGGTAAATGTAAAAATCGCAATCAGCAGAATGGAAAACGCGACCACAAATCCCGGCGACGCCGCGAAGGATTTTTTCCGTTTTCTTCCGGTTTTTTCTTCAACCAAAGAGTCTAATTTTTCAATCGTTCCCGAAGGTAAATTTCCTTTTCTCAGCTTTCGCACTTCGTCCGCCGTCTTTTTGTATGCTTTGTAGAAACGCTCCGCTTCTCCGCTCCTTTTGATAAGAACAAGAGCTTTAACTTTTTCCGGCAGGGACAAATCTCCGTAGGCGGCTTTAATCAACAATTCTTTTTTATCGTTATTCATATATTTCCTTCTTAAGAGGTTGTACCATTTCTTGCAATTTTATTCGCGCGCGCATTAAGTAAACTTTAACGCTGTTCACGGGAATTTTAAGAATCTCGGCTATTTCTTTATACTTAAATCCTTCAATTTCATAAAGAATAAAAACGGAACGAAGCTGTTCGGGCAGCCGGGAAATTGCGTCTTCAATATTTGAAATGCTGCTGCTTATTTCAGCCAGCTTGCCCGGATTTGACTCATAGCTTTCATCCGATAAAAGCTCAACTTCGTTTTCAGTTATCTCATTGAAATTCATTTTTCTCTTTCTCAGTATGTCAATCGCCAAATTATGAGTTGTTTTTAAAATCCATGATTTCGCCTTATTCCAACCAAACTTGTCAAGATTGTTCCAAACTTTAATCCAAACTTCCTGCGAAAGGTCTTCGGCGTCCATCTCATTTTTCAGAAAAGAAAAAGCATAGTAGTAAACGCTTTCTCTGTGCCGCGCCACCAAAGTCCGATATTTAATGCTTTTAATGCTCATCTGATATAAAGACGAATATAAACTCCAAAATGTTACAAAAATTTATTTTTTATTTCGGAGAAATTAATTAAACGCGCCTGTCCCAAATTTAATTCAAATTATAAAATTATTTAATAGAATACGGATTCCACGAATGATTGTAAAGGATAGGACACAGATTCATCATGATTGATTATGATTGTCGCAGATTTTATAAAAATATTTTTTTCTCTCCGATTACAACGAAAAGCAGCAGTGACCAGCGCAACGGAATATTTTTCACTGTTTTCTGACATCCAATCATTCATTAATCCAATTATCCGCAAGATTGGTTTTCCAACAGTTAGTCGTTTTGCAAGACTTAAACGTAAGACGTTAAATAATAAACAAGCCAATAATTATCCTACTGTTTTACACTAAAATATTTGTCGTATTGCTTTAAATCATACTTAAAAAACCTATTTAAAAACTGCGATTTTGATAAATTTCCGCATAAAAATTAAAAATATTTAAAAAAGATATATAAATCCCTTTCTTTTTATTTTATTCCTTTGTAGTTTTGTGAAAGAATAAATCGAAAAAAAATTTAAGGAAAAAATCCTGTTGATTTTTTTCACAAAAATAAAAAAACAAAATCTAGAGATTCCCCCATTCTACTTATCTCATTCACTTTTCATTTATCCAAGAACAATCAGCTAAAGGAGCGGAAATGTTACGCAAATTATTTCTTGTTTTATTTGTTTTAACCTCGGTTTCATTTGCTTCCGAGCACGGAATTTATCTCCGGCTTATTAAAAACTCGAATAAAAATTTAACCGAAACAAGCGAAGCTCTTTCGACGAATTTAAAAACCGCAGGTTTTAAAATTCTCGCAATCAGAGATGTCGCTACTCCCGATATAGTCCGTGAAAAAGCTTCGGAACAGTGCGGATTTAAAGCCATGGAGGTTTTATTTACTTCAGACGAATATATTGCTTTTCTGACAAGCTACGGCAAAAAATATATTGCAGCAGCGCTTTTAAGAGCCGCGGTTTACCAAACGCCCAATGGAACGCAGGTTAACATTGTTGACCCGGAAACAATAAACAGAATAGTATTCAACGACATGTACGATAACGACGAAGAAGCAAAGTATTCAGAAGTAATAAGTAAAACCAAGTCGTTCCGTACAAAAATTATCAAAGCAGTCCATGATATAGAAGAAGGAACAGCAGTTCAAAAAGCGATGCCTCCGATAAGAAGCGACGAAGACCTAGCCGAATCGTCAAAAGATATGTTTATGATGGTCGGGCATATGACGTTTTTCACCGACGAAGATCAATTTCCCGTAATTTATAAGGAGAAAGCGGAGAACGTTAAAACTCAGATTGCGGAACTAATCAACAAAATAAAGACTAACATTAAAACGGAAAAACCAAGCGAAGATGATATTGATTATCGTATCACAAAATCCCCCGACGTTCTGAAATGGGAAATTGTAGCCGAAATTTATTCCGCCGACAAAACCGCCGCGCTGTTGGGAATTACACGCCCGCGCACCGAAGGACTATCGATGGATATAGCAGGAGCAAGCAGGGAAACTGCGACAAATAAATGTCCCGGTATAGATCATGCCGGCGCTTTCCCGATTGAAGTTGTGATTTACCGTGACGGGGAAAATCTTATTGTGAGAACTCCCCGCGAAATGTTTAGAATGGATATGTTTTTCTGGGACGCCGGAATGAAAGCGTTTATGAACCACATGAGCATGCCCAAATTGTTAGATGAATCTTTAAAACATGCAATGTTCAGAATTAAATAAATTTTATCCCTTAACACTAACAACCAACTTAGGAGAAAAAAGAATGAAGAAAATTAAATCGTTAAAATTGTCGCTGATAATCCTCGCACTGTTTACATCCTCGATGTTTGCAAACGGATTAAGTTTAAACAGCATCGGAACAAGAGCGCTTGGAATGGGCGGAGCCTTCGTAGGTTTGGCAAACGACGGAACCGCGCTTTACTGGAATCCCGCAGGCCTCGCCGGGCAAACTTCGAGAATTTACGTTTTCAGTACGGATGTAATTCCCAGCGGGTACTACAAAATGGACGCGGCGGGAATCGACGCAAATATTAAAACCAATAATTATATCAGTCCTAATTTTATTATTAACTACACAATGGGAAAATTGGCGTTCGCACTCGGAGTTTATGTTCCTGCCGGACTTGGAGCGGAATACAACGGAGCTGACTTAAAAAACTTAACTGCGCCGTTCGGACCTTACGAGTGGATGTCCAAGTTAGCCGTTATTAATATTTCTCCTGGAGTTGCCTACAAAGTTACAGACAACTTTTCAGTCGGCTTGGCGTTAAATGTTTACTACGGAATGTTCGACCTTAAAAAACCGTACGACACCCCTATGGATCTTAATGGCGACGGCGTTCCTGATGTGCTGCCTCAATACAGCGAAAGCTCAACGGGATTAGGTTACGGAGTAACTCTCGGATTAAAATATGATGTAAACAATAAATTATCATTAGGCGCAACTTTCAGAAGCTCCACCAAAGTTACGATGGACGGAACCGCCGAGCTTCCAGATGTGAATATGAAAGATGATTTCACGCGCGACGTAACCTGGCCTATGTGGATTGCCGGCGGCGTTGCATATCATCCGAAAAACAATATGACCGTTACCTTCGACGCACAATACAGCAACTGGAAAGCTCTTGATAAATTAACCGCAAAATATGATAATTGGGGCGAAGGCGTTTTTGTCCTTAATTGGAACGACGCAATTCAGTACCGCGTTGGATTTGAGCACACTGTCTCAAAAGCTTTCACTTACCGTTTGGGCTACTACTACGATCCCGCTCCCGCACCGGACGAAACTTTAAATATATTATTCCCCTCCTCAACCAATAACGCTTTTTCCGCCGGATTTACATACTCGCTCGGGAAAGTGCAGCTTGAAGCTGCCGGCGAATATTTATTGGGCGCAGAAAGGGAAGTAAAAGCGGTACCCGGGAATGCAATGCCGGGGAAACACCTCTTAAATGTTTACTCCTTTAGTGTCGGTTTCGGATATAATTTATAATATCATCCACTCCGATTTTGAGTCGTGAAAAGCGGGAGAGTTTTCTTCCGCTTTTTTATTATAAACCCAAAATTGTCATTAGAATTTTTACTAATCTAAAATTATTAAGAAAAATACTATTCTTTGTAACGTAGATTGCTTGCAATCTGCGAAAAAACAGCATAATGCTAAATTGCAGCCACAGATTGACCGTTCGCAAGCTCACTAATCAATCTGCGCTACAAATAGAACGAGTAAGATT
>WGCV01000065.1 GCA_015493615.1 Melioribacteraceae bacterium | reverse complement strand
CAGGTTGAGTTATGCAAAACTTTCTGATAATTACATAAACAATATGATTTTGTACTTGCTCCGTAGGAGCAAAACCTTTGTAATAAACAATTAATCACAAATCAATAGCTCCGTAGGAGCGATACAAAAAAGACAATGTTTATCTCGTAAGAATCGATGTACCGCTCCCACGGAGCTAATAGATAAAGGGACGCATACTTATTACCAAGATATCACCCCTACGGAGTTACTTCTCTTTTATATAATGTAATGAACAATCTCTTGGATATGTTGACGCGATACGTAACCAGTTAGTCTTAATATCTAATTCTACCAATGTTGGTATTCTTAAAGTCGCCGGAATAATCTCGCTATTAAGAACTGATGAAATGAAAAACCTCCGAACTTGTCCCGACTGCCTTTCGTTGGGATTTACCCCGCCGACATCCATTAGTAAAATCCTTTCAGAGATTACTATTTTCAGCTTTTCTCCCTTTTTGGTTCTGGCTTGTCCAGGTTGGGGCTTATAAACAGAAGGCTGATTATGCAGATTTTATTATGATTTTGGATGATTGGATTAATTTTTCAAAACGAAAACCTTTGCGCCTCTGCACCTTTGAACCTCTGAACCTTTTCCCGCCTTTCACTTTATTTTCGGCTACGCTGCGCCCTGACAATTTTAGGCTTTTCAAAAAGTCTCTTTTAAAATGCTCGAGTGGTATTTTATCTGCTAAATTATTTACATTTAAATAATTAATAAGAATGTTTAGAAAATCGGGTAAAGATGAGATTAAAAAATAGAAGTTTATACGAAATAAATACTCGGGTATGGCTTCGCAACTATGACGCAGAGGGAAAATGCGCCACATTGAAAGACGTTCCTAATGAATATTGGGATAAACTCGCCGAACTCGGGATTGAAAATATTTGGCTTATGGGAGTATGGGAAACTCCCATTTCAACAATTAAGAATTATTGCCTTGAACCTTTTCTTCTTGATGAATATAAAGCGGCGTTGAAAGATTTCAGAGCGGACGACGTTCTCGGCTCCCCCTACTCAATAGAGGACTATAAAGTCAGCAATTATATAGGCGGAGAAAAAGAACTTCTGCAAGTTAAAGAATACTTAAACTCAATCGGGATCAATCTAATCCTCGATTTTATTTCAAACCATTTCAGCGCGGACAGCGGTCTGCTCAAAGAACATCCGGAAATTTTTCTTACAACAAACAGAGATAATTTTCTTGAGGACCCGTACACTTTTTTCTCAGTCGGAAAATCCGAAGACGTTTATTTCGCTCATGGAAGAGACCCGTTTTTCCCGGCTTGGAGAGACACTGCGCAAGTAAACTATTTTTCCGAAGAAGCGCGCGCGTTTATGATAGAACGCTTAAAAAATATTTCGAAAATTTGCGACGGCGTTCGTGTGGATATGGCAATGCTTTCTCTCAATAACGTTTTCAAAAATACTTGGGGAAAAGTTCTTACCGACGCGGATTATCCGGCGCCCGAAAATGAGTTTTGGGAAGTTGCAATCGCAAACATCAGGCAATTAAGGAAGGATTTTCTTTTTATTGCCGAAGCTTATTGGGATTTGGAATGGCAGCTACAAAATTTAGGTTTTGACTACACATACGATAAACGCTTAATGGACAGACTGAAAGGAACGTTTGTTCCCGCAATTATTGAACATCTTGAGGCGACGGAAGATTTTCAGTTGAAGTCGGTAAGATTTATTGAAAATCACGATGAACCGAGAGCCGCGCATTATCTCGGCATCGACAAATCAAAAGCCGCCGCCGTATTAATCAGCACGCTTATGGGAATGCGCCTCTATTTTGAGGGACAATTCACCGGCGAAAAAGTCCGCCTTCCCGTCCAGTTGGGACGCAAACCGAAAGAAAAACCGAACAAAAGTCTCGAATTATTTTACGAAAAACTTTTACGAATCGCCAAACATGAAATTTTTAAGCGCGGAAATTGGGAACTGCTCCGCCCGGTAAGCTCGTGGGAAAGCGATGAATCTTTTATGAATATAATCGCTTATCTGTGGAGCTACGACAATCAGTACCGGCTTATTGTAATTAACTATTCCGACGCCCCCGCAGCCGCTCGGATTTCGTTTAATCCTCCCGAAGGGATGCGGGAATTAACTTTAACGGATTTGCTTAACAATAAAAAATATGTCAGAAATACCGTTGAAATAAGGGGCGAAGGACTTTACGTTCAGCTTGGACCTTACAGGGCGCATATTTTTGCGTTTTAGAAACCTTTGCAAAACCAATCAAAGCAAGCCGCTAAGGAATTTGCTAAAAAAACAGACTGTCATTGAGAGCGAACGAAGTGAGCGCGGCAATCTCACTAATATTAAACCTTAGCAGTTAAACCGGCTTTGAATATTCGGCATTAGAGTTAATACTACTTTTGAGATTCTGATCCCGCCAAGGCGGGATCAGAATGACAATACTAAACCCAGCTTACATCTGTCATTCTGAACAAAGGCGCAGCCGAAGTGAAGAATCTCCTTACATGTACCGACACAAAAACTTATTTCCAAATCCTTCGGACAACGCTGAAGATTTTATACCAAGGGAAAACACTTTACTTTAACAGCATGGCTTTCTTTGACGCGGTAAATTCCCCGGCTGTAAGTTTATAAATGTAAATTCCGCTTGAGAGTTCCCCGGCGTCAAATGTAATCGAATGATAACCGGCGGACAATTCCGCGTTAAGTAATTCGGCAACCTTCTGACCAAGCATATTATATACGGATAAAACCACCTTTCCGGATTTGGGAATACCAAAGTTTATAATTGTCGTAGGATTAAACGGATTAGGATAATTTTGGAATAATTCAAATTTCTCCGGCGTTCCGTTTTCTGCGTCAACGGAAGTTTCTCCGTGCATAAATTTCAGAACATTTGAAAGAAGTTCCTTCCTTGCGCTCTCGGGGAAAATTGTCTCGAAAGGAAAACCGAAGTAAACCACTCTGTTGCCCAAACTATTCTCATGAGATATTGCCGCAAAACCGCTGCCGGAAGGCGTTCCGTCGTATTGCGCTAGGATGATTCCGTTATTTCCGTATGGCGCAATCGCGTCGGGATAACCGACGTCGAACGTCCCGTGCGTTCCGTCGTCAATTGAATAACCGAAATATATCGGCGAACCGCTTGCTTTAACTATATCGTAGTAGGTGAAAGACTCTCCGGCGGGAGAATCGGAAACATACTCCGCTCCGAGCGTGTTGTGGTAAAAATCCAAATCATGAGCTGTGGAATAACCTTCGTCGCCGATGTCGTAACCTATTTCCGAACCGGAAATAAACAAACTTCGTCCGGAACCTGCCGTGAGAAAACTTTTAATTTTATTTTGCTCGAAAAAATTTACTGTTTGCGTTGCTCGACTTTCATTTCCGAGGAAATAAATAACATCGTCGTAATCTTCAAGATTCACGCCGCCGAGAATTACCGATTCATTATTCGAGGATGAAAAACCGAAACCGAGTTCGTTCAATAATTTCGCATATCTGATGATTAAATTAAATTTATTATTATTTCTGTAATATCTGTCAAAGCCGTCAACAATCATTATTTTTTTTGATAACTCCGCTGGAACGGAAACCGCCAGCGTATGAGTGGGAAGCGATTTTCCGGAAGAATTAACCGCGCAAAGTTTAAAATAGTAAGTCCTGTTCTGCTGAACCGGAAAGTTGTATGGAGAAGAATATAAAACAACGGAATCGGTAAAAGCAGTTCCGTCATCGCCGATATAAAGGAGATAACTCTCGGCATCCGGCGAAGAAGAAAAAGAAATTTTTGCTTCCGAATCCGAAGATTGAGTTACGGAAAACTCGACCGGAGGCGTTGGCCTGACAGCCGCGCCGCTGCCGAATTTATTGTTGATTAAATCCCAAAGCTCGGTTCTGTTTCCGTCGAAACCCAACGCCCAGAGTCCTACTCCTTTAAGATTAAGACTTTCGGCAAAGTCATATTTTAACGCAAGACTCGAATCGTTGTCAAACCACATTTGGTTTGTTGTATCCGCCGCCCAAGAAAACCAGGGCGTTTGATAAACATCCGACCATTTTTCGGTATTCCACGAATATCCCGCTTCAATAGTTCGATATGAAATTGCGCCTACAAATTCGAGAATATCCGAGCTTTCATTCTCCGTATCGGTTTTCCAATGATTCCCGTAATAAGGAACGCCGAGAATAAGTTTCTCCGGTGAATTTTGAGTAACAGAGCCAAACTGATCTTGACTCGTTAAAGAATTATAAATATTTATATATCCTCCCGTAAGAGGCGCTGAAGGTCCTGCAACGCTGCTCCACGCGCCGTAAACGTCATATCCCATTATGAAAAGATAATCGGCAGCGTCTGCAAGTCCCGCAAAATCCCATCCGCCCCAATTCCACATTGGTACGTCATACGAAACTTCTTTTTCGGAAGGGAGAAAATTATTTAATTCCGCCGTAAATTGGTTAACCGGATTTCCTCTGTCGGGTTCGTACAACTCCTCAAAGTCGAGATTAACTCCGTCAAGATTCGATTGGGAAATAACATTGCCGATGTTGTTGATCAAAGTCTCTTTAACCGCGCTGTCGGTTAATATTTTGTGCGAAACGGGGTCGTCGAACGAAATAACCGTCATCACTACTTTTACTCCCGATTGATGCGCCAGACTGATAAAATCCGTCCAGGGCCAACCGAGCGGCGGATTAAGCGTTCCGGTAGAATCGACGGTCCAGCCGAAAATTGCTACGTGCGTCAGTAAATCAAGCCGTAAATACTGCCGCGAATCGGAAAAATATTCCCAGTCGGGAAGGAAACCGAAAACCGTAGAACTTAACTCAGATTTACGAGGCGCAGGATTCTTATAACTTTTATAAGGATTAATTTCAATTCCTTTGTTATTGCCGCCTCCGTGATATTTATCAAAAAAATATTTATGCGAACTGATTTTCTGGGCGGAAAGAAGGGAGGACGTCAAAATTAATAAAAATAAGATTTTTCTCATATTTATTCCGGAAGATTGAATTGTAAAATTTTTCATTTATATATATATTAAAATATTCAATTAAAAAAAAGGAGATAACATGATTTCAGAAAGAATGGCGGCGGAACTTAACAAACAGATAAACGCAGAACTTTATTCATCCTACCTTTATTTATCAATGTCAGCCTGGTGCGATAATGCCGGCTATCGCGGATTTTCATCCTGGATGAGAGTTCAAGCCGAGGAAGAATATGCCCATGCAATGAAATTTTACGATTACATGCTTGATGTTGGCGGGAAAATTGCGCTTGACACAATCGAAAAACCTCAAACCGAATGGGATTCCCCCTACGAATTATTTGAAGCGGTTAAGGAACATGAACTTTATGTAACAAAACTGATTAACGATTTGGTCGCCGTAGCCATTGAAGAAAAAGATTATGCCACAAACATCTTCCTGCAATGGTTTGTAACCGAGCAGATTGAAGAAGTTGCAACCGCTTCGGAGATTATTGATAAATTCAAGATGATTGGAAAAAATAAAGAAAGCTTCTACTTCCTCGACAAAGAACTGGGTGAAAGAGGAGCGGCTACGCAAGCTTAACGATTATTACAGATTTATTTGCATTTTTTAAGAAAATCTCTTATAATTTAAGACTGTAATTATAATTTTAGACTGGAGTAAAATATGTCAAGAAGATGTGAAGTAACCGGCGTAGGACCAAGAAGCGGAAATAACATTTCGCATGCGCATAATCATACGAAAAGAAGATTTTTACCTAATCTGCAAAAGAAAAGAATTTGGGTACAAGAACTGAATAAATTTGTTACCGTTAAACTTTCAACCAGAGCATTGCGCACTATTGCAAAGAACGGAACAGCTGATCTTGCGAAAATGATTCGCGACAAAAAAATCAAAGTAAGATAATTTAGAACATTGTTAGATTATGATTCTTATAAAAGCCCTTAATCGGGCTTTTTTTATTTTCATCAAAGAGAATTATTGAAATCCTATCGCGGAAAGCCGCAATTAAGTATAAAGAATGACAGAAGCATACAGCGTTCAGTTGTAGTTTAAACAAGCGTGACAAAAAGGTTAAAAGGCAAAGATAAGAATGGATGATTGGATAAGCCGGCTTCTGTTTTCCGTTTCACGTCTCGCCACTTCACCCGCATTGGCAGAGTTAATTATTTGGAAATTCCTTACATAAAAAATACGTATCCCGCTCTTTTAACGTGAAAGATTTAGATTGTAATACAATAGAGACCTTTGCAAAACCTAAAATTGTCATATTGAGTTCGCCAATCCGCCAATGCGGAGGAGGAGTGGAAGCCGTCCGAAATATCTCTAAGTTCGGTACTATTACCGGTTTTGAGATTCTTCTCCCGCTCCGCCGTGGCGGATGATCAGAATGACAAATTTCGGGGTTATGCGAAGCCTTCCAATAGACGATATGATTTAGCCCTTGCTCCGTAGGAGCAAAACCTTTGTAATAAACAATAAACCATCAATCATAAGCTCCGTAGGAGCGAAACAAAGCGAATAAATATCTTACGCTTATGCTTAAAAATGTCGCTCCTACGGAGCTAAAACATAATAGAGCGCTTACTTTTTACAAAGATAACACTCCTACGGAGTTGTTCGTTTTTTATAAAATGAGAATATTCTTTTAAAATGTGCTGAAATAATAGGCGAGATGTAAGACGAAAATGAGATAATCTTCTCAGCGTGTCTCAAAAACAATCACGGCAAGTCCATTATCAAGGAGAAAATAGAAGAGCAATTGCAATAAATCGCAGTCCGCCAAGGCGACAGGAATTAGATTTTAGAAGTTAGAATTTCTAAAAAAAATCTTTTCTGATTTCTAATTTTATATTATGATTAGAGATTTTTATAATGCAAAATTTCTTGATAAAAAACACGTGTCCCGTCCTTATTACGGGAAGGATTTAAATTGTAATCCTATAATCAGCGTCCTATTAAAATTAGTTCTGTCACTGCTACAATTTACTTTGCCGCGACGAATCACAATTCACTATAATCTTGACATAAAAAAAATGTGTCCCACGCTTTTTGTGGGAAGAATTTAAATTGTAATACTATAAATCTTGACTTTTCTTTTCATATTACTCATATTTGAAACCGAAACCAAGATTAATAGCTATATTTTCCGAAATAAAACAGGTAGATTGATTATGACGACAAATTCACAAGCTAAACAACTCACCAACTCCTTAAATTTATCCGGCATTATTAGTTCAAGAATTTTTTGGATTCTTTCATTTTCAATATTAACATTTTTATCCGCACAAGTCGAAGTTCCCGTGCAGCCGGTGCCTTTTACGCTTCAAACCATGATTGTACTTCTTGCCGGCGCATTTCTCGGTCCGGTTAACGGCGCAATAAGTCAGCTTCTTTATATTGCCGCCGGAGCTTTGGGACTGCCTGTTTTTGCCGGGTTCGGTTTCGGATTGGCAACTCTCCTTGGCCCGACCGGAGGCTATCTTGCCGCATTTCCTCTTGCCGCATTTTTAGTTGGTTTACTCATCAGAAAAAATAATAGTTCCGTTATGGTTTTTATCAGCATGCTGATAGGAACCGCTTCTATTCTTTTCAGCGGAGCGCTCTATCTTTCATTATTCGTAAACGGTGATTTTCAAACCGCATTTAACAGCGGCGTTCTTATTTTTGCTTGGTGGGGACTTTTAAAAACCGCAGCGTCTGCAAGCATATTTATTTCATTAAAAAATAAATATCCTTCTTTACCTAACCGTGAAGCATAATTTTCTTGAAAAATGGGGATGTTTTTATACATCCCTTCTTTTATTATTGATATGAAAAACTAAGTTTAATTTGTTCAGCATGATTAACTATATCTCAAATATACTAACAACTATTAGGTGAAAAAATGCTAACTCTTGTTGAAAAACTGCTTTTTCTGTTGGCTGTTATAGTTTCGCTTTACATTTCTTACAGGACATTTTCCCGAATGTTTAAAATCATCAATCGTGGTACAGAACCTATCGATTGGAAAAAAGCATTCGGGAATTTGTCGGAAGGATTGAAAGTATTACTTACACAGCAAACTCTTTTTAAAACTCGTCCCGTAATCGGTTTTATTCATGCCCTTGTGGCTTGGGGATTTACCCTTTATATGCTGGTTAATACTTTTGATATTCTTTCCGGTTACATTCCCGGCTTTGAGTTTTTTCCACATTCCGCGCTTGGTTTTATTTACAGATTATTTGTTGATGTTTTCAGCGTTTTAATCTTTTTCGGCGTTTTTTATTTTTTAGTCCGCCGGTTCATTCAAGGCGACAACAGATTAAATATTAACGAGCCTGTTCATCTTCTTGATGAAGTACGGCACGGAGTAAAGCGTGATTCCTTGATTGTAGGTTTATTCATCATGCTTCATGTTGGCGGACGATTTGTTGGCGCTTCTTTCCATGTTGCTCAAACCGGCGCTGATGCGGCACAACCTTTTGCTACGTGGTTTGCCTCAATATGGGGCGGAATGTCGCAGTCCCAACTGGTTGTCGGCGAACATATAAGCTGGTGGTTTGCGCTCGGATTAATTTTGGCGTTTGTTCCTTATTTCCCCTATTCCAAACATGCTCATTTGTTTATGGGGCCCCTAAATCACATGCTGCCGGATAATCGCCCTTACCGCGGCGGAGTTAAACCGATTGATTTTGAAGATGAATCTCTTGAGCAATACGGCGCCGGAAATCTGGAGCATTTAACTCAGGACTCAATTTTAGACGGATACGCATGTATTATGTGTAACCGCTGCCAGGATTATTGTCCCGCCTATCAAACAGGGAAGCAACTTTCACCAGCTGCAATTGAAGTAAATAAACGTTATTATCTTAATGAGAAAGGAGACGAATTTATTGAAGGAGCTGAAGTTCCGCTCAAAGGACTTTTGCTTACCGAAGATGCTCTTTGGGCTTGCACAACTTGTAACTTCTGTACTTATGCTTGTCCCGTTGGAAACGAACCTCTCGTTGATATTATCCGCATGCGTCAGGACAGAGTTATGATGGAAGGAGATTTCCCGAAAGAGGCAAATCCGGCGTTTAAAAACCTTGAAGTAAACTTTAATCCTTGGGCTTACAATCCGCAGGACAGAGCAAATTGGGCTGAAGGACTTAACATAAAAACAATGGCAGAAGACCCGAACGGCGAGTACTTATTCTGGGTTGGTTGCGCAGGTTCGTTCGACCCGAGATACCAGAAAGTTTCTAAAGCTTTTGCACAGCTTATGCAGAAAGCCGGAGTTGATTTCCGCATCCTCGGAACGGAAGAAAAATGCAACGGAGATACCGCCCGCAGAATGGGAAATGAATATTTAGCTCAAACATTGATGCAGGAAAATATCGATAAGCTCAACGGTTACGGTGTTAAGAAAATTGTTACCGCTTGCCCGCACTGCTTTAACTCCCTGAAAAACGATTATCCGCAACTCGGAGGTAAATTTGAAGTTATTCATCATTCGGAACTTTTGGATAATTTAATTGATAACGGCAAACTGAAGTTAAAAGATAACAGCGAACAAAAAAAGGTAACTTATCACGATTCTTGTTATCTTGGAAGATATAATAATGTTTATGATGCGCCTCGCGAGACAGTTTCAAAAATCGGAGGCATTGAAATAGTTGAAATGGAAAGAAGCCGTGAAACCGGTTTTTGCTGCGGCGCAGGCGGCGGAAGAATGTTCCTTGAAGAAACCGAAGGACAGCGTATTAACGAAAACCGCGCCAAAGAAGCTGTCGGCACCGGAGCGGAAACTATCGCTTCGGCATGTCCTTTCTGTATGACTATGTTGACCGACGGAGTAAAAACCTTGGGCAAAGACGAAGAAGTTGAAGTCCGCGATATAGCGGAAATTTTATTAGATAATGTTGAATAATCACTTAACTAAAAATGGAGAAAAAAATGAGTGACAAATACGAAGCATTGAAAGCACACCTTGCAGACATGGAAAAAGACGTTGAAAAATTCTACGTCAAAGGTCAATCGGCAGCCGGAACGCGCTTGCGCAAACAATTAAACGAGCTGAAAAAACTTGCTCAGGAAATGCGCATTGAAATTCAGGCAATTAAAGCCGAACGCAAAGGTTAATCGTTTATAGCTGTCTGACAGAACTTTATGATATTCACAACGGATACTGTCAGACGGCTTTCTTTTATTTTTCTCTTTTTTCTCTACTCAGAATTATCCGCTCAATTAAATCCTTTTTCGCTTTCCTGTTTATCCGATTTCGACACGCTGCAATCCGTTTCATTTTCTGTTGTGGGAGATTTAATGGTTCACTCAACGCAGTTCAGATATGCCCAGATTGATTCGACACATTTTAACTTTAATCCTGTTTTCAAGTATGTAAAAAAATATCTTTCATCCGCTGATTTTACAATGGGGAATTTTGAGACCGTAACCGCCGGAAAAGAAATCGGCTGGAAAGGTTACCCCAAATTCAACACGCCCGACGATTTTGTAACGGCGCTGAAAAACGCCGGATTTGACATTCTTTTTACTGCAAATAATCACGCCTTGGACCAGGGCGAACTAGGAGTTGAGCGTACGATAAAAACGATTAGGAAAAATGGGATGCAGAATGTCGGAACTTATCCGAAAGGAAAACGGAACTATCTGATTCTCTCAAAAAACTATATTAAAATTGCCCTTCTTGCCTATACATACGGTACAAACGGTTTTTCACTGCCCGACAGTTCGCGCTATGCCATTAACGTTATCCGCAGAAAAAAGTTAAGAAAAGATTTACTGAACGTACGGAAAAATGAAAACCCCGACGTTATAATAGTTTATTTTCATTTCGGCGATGAATATGACAGAGAGCCGTCCGACTTTCAGCTTGATTACGTTAATTACGCTTTCCGCTACGGAACTGATATCGTGCTCGGAAGCCATCCGCATGTTATTCAGCCAATTGTATTTTGGAAAAACAAAAATAACTTTACGGGCAGATTCGCCGCATATTCGCTCGGCAACTTTATTTCCAATCAAACTTGGCGATATTCAGACTGCGGCGTAATTCTTAATTTTTCAATTACTAAGAATCTAAAAAAGGATTCTCTCTATCTTAAGAAAATTAATTTTTTACCTATTTGGGTTTTTAAAGGCGAAAATGAAAAAGGAAAGAAAAGTTATTACATCTTCCCAGCGGCATTGGTCATCTCGGATTCATTGCCAAAATTTGTAACTCCCGAGGATAAACAACGTTTTATCGAAAGCATCCGCGACACCGAGAAAAAAATCAATGAAAAAGGCGCTAATATTCCCATATTTAACAAATAACCAAACTCTCATGATTTTTTAGCGCTAAAGTACAGATTTCAACAAAATTCTATCGCTTATCAATTTCAATATTAATAATTTGAATAATTCCTAGCGCGGAAACCGCAAAGTTCAGAGGATATCAAAAGGGTAACTGCAACCTTTAAGGTACTTGTTCCTTAAAAGGTTGGATGCTTGTATATTTTTACCTCCGCCTTAGCGAATTAGACTTCTCCAAATACCTTAACATAAAAAACAAAAATTTTCTCGATGAGACGATAATAAGTTTCATTTCAAAAACGATTTATAAAAGAAGTGTCTGTTTGTCAAACCAAGAATTTCAGATTGTCTAAATGAGATAAAAGATGAGAATTATGAAGGAAAACAACCGATTTAAAATAACTAGTCGTCAAGGCTGAGGGCGGACCTTGACGACTGGAATGTATATATAGGGGGGTAAAATGAAAAAAAATATCTTTAATCATTTGTTACAAATATACAAAAAATTTCCGTGAAAGCAAGAAAAAAATAAAAAAAATTATTTCGGCAGAGAAATTAAAAAAGTTGTCCCTTCGGAGGAGGACTCTTTTAGCGTAATTTTTCCGCCGTGATAATCTTCAATAATCCTCTTTGTCAAACTTAAACCTAATCCCCAGCCTCTTTTTTTCGTTGAAAAACCGGGCTTAAAAATTTCTTTCTTCTGTTTGGGGGAAATCCCTTTTCCGTTATCGCTTACTTCAATATCCACGCTGTTCTGGGCGTCAATTATCTTCAGAGTTATTTTCCCCTGTTTATTGGATATTGCATCACGCGCGTTTTTTATCAGGTTTTCCAGCACCCACTCAAACAGATCGCGGTTAATCTTCGCTTTAACCGTTCTGTTTCCTTCAATTGAAATCGTAATACTTTTTTCCATCTGAGGAAAACGCCTGTCAAAATATCTTTTAACCTCTTCGAACATATCAAACAAATTTGTCTCTTTCAATTCCGGTTTGGAGCCGATTTTGGAAAATCTGTTTGCAATTTTATTAAGTCTCGTTAAGTCGTTAGAAATCTCATCGGAGATATCCAGGACTTTATCAGGATTGTTATATTCCATTTTAAGAAGCTCGTTCCAGCCCATTAAGCTGGAAATCGGCGTCCCGAGCTGATGCGCCGTTTCTTTCGACATTCCGACCCAAATACTGCTTTCTTCCGATTTTCGGAAGTAGTTCAAACTCATATAAGCGATTAATATAAAAATGAAAGCGAACGTAATTTGAGCAAAGGGGAAATATTTCAGCATAATAACCAAATTGGAGCTGCCGAAGTAAATCTTTTTCCAGACAACGCCTTCGGGATAATATACGATTATCGGCGTCGATTCTTTTTTCAGCTCCTTTACTTTTTCACGAAGGGCTATCAATACTTCGTCGTGTGTCATCGTTGAATCGAATGATAAATTTCTGAAACCCGCTCCCCCTTTTTCGTAAATCGGGTTATCTTCGGCGTCGGTCATAATCATCGGAAAGTCGATTCTCTGAATAATATTTTCGAAGATAAACGTAAAATTCTCGCTGACATTTTTAGAATTTGCGAGGTAGGTTAAACTGCTTGCGTAAAGTTTGGCTATTTCCTTTTCCCGCTGCTGAATCTTCTGTACTAACAATTGGGAAAAATAAAGTGAAGCCAACGCCAAAATTATAGCAAAAACCAGCAGCAGCAATTTTATGCGCTGTTTAAATCTTCCCGACGAATATTTCATTATTGAACGATTATTGTTTGCGAACGTTTTGCTCCGACCGAAATAATCTTAAAGTTAACGCCGGTATGTGTTTCAATAAATTTAAGATATTCCTTGGTTTCAAGGGGCAAATCGTCATATTCGGTAATTCCGGAAATATCCTTTTTCCAACCCGAAAGCGTCTCGTAAATTGGAACAACATTTTCAAGCGTGGAAATGTCATTCGGGAAAGTCTTTAATTGTTTCCCGTTCAATTCGTAACCGACGCAGACTTTTATTTCATCGAACTCGGAAAGTACATCTAACTTGGTAATCGCCGCATCCTTAATTCCGTTGATCATTGCGGAATAGCTTGTGAGAAAAGCGTCAAACCAGCCGCAGCGACGCGGTCGTCCGGTTGTAGCGCCAAATTCGGCTCCGACTTCCTGCAATTTTCTTCCCTCTTCATTGAACAACTCCGTCGGGAAAGGACCGTTGCCTACTCTCGTAATGTACGCTTTTACAATTCCGAAAACCGAGCTGATTTTTGTCGGCGGCACTCCGGTCCCGGTAGAGGCTCCTCCGGAAGTGGGACTTGAACTGGTAACGTAAGGGTAAGTTCCGAAATCAATATCGAGTAAAGCTCCCTGAGCGCCTTCAAAAAGGACGGATTGTCCCCCGTCGATAGCTTTATTCAGAAATGTAGCCGTATCTTTAATGTAGGGATCTATTCTTTCGTCAAACTCAAGATATTCATCGATGATTTTATCAACATCGAGAGTTTCGCTTTCGTAAACCTTTTTAAGGAGAATGTTTTTCTCTTCAAGGTTTGCTCTGATTTTTCTGACCAGTTCGTCTTTATTCAGTAAATCCTGAATCCGGATTCCTTTACGCGCGTACTTATCGTTATAGCAAGGACCGATTCCCTTGCCGGTAGTGCCGATTTTATCTTTCGTACGCTCGTTCAGAGAATCCAGTAATTTGTGATAAGGCATTATTAAATGAGCGTTATGGCTGATTAATAGTCTGCCGCGAATATCAATTCCGATTGATTCCAGAAATTCAATTTCATTGAGCAAGGCGTTCGGATCAACAACCACGCCGTTTCCGATAACGCACGTTACGTCGGGACGCAGAATGCCGGAGGGAATCAGATGGAGAACAATCTGCTCGTTGCCGATTTTTATTGTGTGTCCCGCATTGGCTCCGCCTTGATAACGGGCTACGATTTTATATCGCGCGCTTAAAATATCGACTACTTTGCCTTTACCTTCATCGCCCCACTGGCTCCCGACTAAAACGGTTACGCTCATTGTTTCTCCGGTTTATTCTGTTTTAAAACTTTTAATTGCGTCTTCGATTGATTCGTAATGATCAAAAATTGTGATAAGTTTAGTCATTACAAGAAGTGAATTTATTTTTTCCGTAGCTTTGGCGATTACAAACTTTCCGCCGGCGTTTTTAACCGAAGTAAACGCTCCGATTAACATTCCCAAACCTGTGCTGTTCATAAACTTTACGCTGCCGAGATTAACGATAATGTTCTTTTTCCCTTCGGCGAGATATTCTTTAATCAATTTATGGAATTCCTGCGTATCGGGACCTCCGATTACGTTTCCTTTAATTTCAATTTCTATTGCGTTGTAATGTTCTTTTGTCTTAAATTTCATTCCCTACTCCTATGATTGTATTTGATTTAACAATTAAGAAAATTAAATAGTATATATTTTATAATCAAATTATTTTTAATTTATTTATATTTGATGAAACTTTTAGACGCGGTTGCATAACTTGATAATTTTGCAAAAGCTTCTGTTAAAAAGACGCAGGAATCATTTTAATGTTCACTTTTAAACCTTTATTAAACTAAATCGTCTATTGCTTTGCTCGAAGAAAAAAACACATTAAATACCGATGTTGAAAATGAAAAAGACTTTGAGCTTATTCGATTATTTAACAAAGGAGACGAAAGCGCATTCACAAAGTTAATTATGCGCCATAAGGAAAAAGTGAAAAACTTATGCTACGTAACCCTAGGAGATTCCGACAGCATTGACGATATTATGCAGGATGTTTTTATCAATGTTTACAAACATCTTGATTCGTTTCGATTCGAGGCGAAATTCTCGACATGGCTTTACAGAATTACCGTAAACAAATGCCGCGATTTTTTACGGAAGAAAAAAGTCCGCTCGGTTTTTGTTCCGATTGACAACCAATATAATCTTCATTCCAAAAATCCGAGATTGGACCACGAGCCTGATCTGCCTCATCTGCTTAATGCCGCAATCGAACGACTGCCCGAAAAGTTGAAACTGCCTCTGATCATGAGAGACGTGGAAGGATTCAGCTACAAAGAAATAGCCGAAAAACTTGAGCTGGAAATCGGGACGGTAAAATCGAGAATTTTCCGAGCGAGGGAAACGCTAAGAGCGCTGCTCGAACCGTATCGGCAAGACAGGTTGTAGTATGATAAAGAAGAAGATTAAAAATTTTTACGAATCGCTTCTTTTTGAAAAAGCCGTAGGGTTTTCAGTTGTTTTTTTAATTTATAAATTTCTTTTCCCGATTCAGGAAAGTCCCGTCTCAATTATTATCAACGAATTTCTTGCTATTCATATCCTTTATTTCTGGATGAAATATCTTCCCGGCAAAATTACCGTCTCGCGAAAAACAATTCCAAAAATTTATCAAAATATTTTTTTTCAAACTTTACTTCTCCTTTTCCTTTCACTGATTTTCCTAAATTTTATCCCAAACTCAAAATTTTACGACGCCGGTTTCCTTAGGGAAGTGGGACTTCTTTTTATCTCTTCGATTTTCCTCGTTTTGATTATTTACATTTACGCGGGATTTACTAAACTCTTCTTTTATAAACAGAAACCTAACGCCGTCAGCTATTTCAGAGTAATGGTGATTTTCACGCTGATAATCGGCGTGATGAACGCTTTCGACCCGTTTGTGAACTCGGCTGCCGAAACCGGAGAGGGCTTTTTTAATATTTTATCTCTCGGTTATTTAATCGGATGGAAAAACGATTTTGAAAATATTTTTCAGATTGCTTTAATTATTATTCTCGTTGTCAACGCGTTTAGGGTTTCCTGGATTGCGATTCTGAACAAAAAGCAGAAGAAAACATTAGCGGGACTTTCCTTTATCCTTGCGATTGTTTTTATCGTTTTGGTTGTGATGTTTTTTGAAAACAACAAAATTACAAAAACCGCTTATCTCTTCTCTCCCACTGTTTTTATTACTTCCGTTACGGTTTTACTTTACGGTGCGGTTTATTCCACGGTTGTTTTCTTTACGGCGGTTTTCCATATTCCTACAGCGGAAGAAGCCGACAGAGCGACAGCCGAATATTCATCCCTTCTCGAATTCGGTAGAATGATGTCCCGGATTTGGGATTTTGAGGACTTAGCCGTTACAATACTTAAACTTTCGCAGAAAATATCAAACGCCGATTCCGTTTGGCTCGCAATAAAAAAGGACGATTTTGAGCTTTATACGCTGGGCGTCGGCGAAAATAATGCCGCTTCCTTTACAAGAAAATTTCTTAAAAAAAACAAAGTTAATACGGCTGTAGTCGTCCGCGGAATTTCACTTTCGCGGGACAACCAATTTAAAGAAACGCTTATCAGTCCGATTAAAATTAAAGGAAAACATACCGGATATTTATTCTCGGCTTTTAAAAACAGCGAGGAAACGGACGAAGATTTAATGCGGACAATTTCCGGCTTAATGGATTATGTCGCTCTCGCAATCGAAAACTCGGAGCTGGCGAAAAAATCGATCGAAAACGAAAGAATGGAAAAGGAGCTTGAACTCGCGCGGGAAATTCAGATGAAAATTATTCCCGATAAACTCCCGGCTGTTAAAGGAATTAAAGTTGAAGCAAGATTTATTCCGGCGTTTGAGGTCGGCGGAGATTATTACGACTTTTTTAATCTCGGCGGCAAAAAGATTTTTGTAATCGCGGATGTTTCCGGCAAGGGGATGGAAGCGTCATACATAATGGCGGAAATGAAAGGCGTACTGGAAACGTTATCGGCTGTCTCTCGTGATTTAAAGGAGATGATTATTAAAGCCAATGAAATTTTCGTAAAGCGTCTTTCGAGAAAACATTTCATCACGGCTGTTTTCGGCGAGATTGATAACGAGACGGGAATTGTTAAATATTTCAGGCTCGGTCAGAATTTTCCACTTTTGCTGCAAAAAAACGGAGCGGAGTATATTCAAAGCGCCGGTTTGGGACTGGGGATTACGGCGTCGGATAAATTCTTGAAAAATCTCGAAGAAGTTACAGTTAATTTGTCCGAAAATAAACGGATAATATTTTATACCGATGGAGTTCCGGAAGCAAAAAACGATAAAGATGAAGAATTCGGGTATGACAAGCTGAGCCAAATTGCCGACGCAACGGCTGAAAAATCAATGGATGAAGTTATGGAACAAATCATAACGGAAATCAGTCTATATTCGCAGAAGAAGATGCAATCGGATGATATTACAATCTTAATGTTTGAAAAAAAACAAACGGAGAAATAAATGGAAGGGTTTAACGCAAAAATAAGAGAAGCCGACGGAGTTGTGATTCTTTCGCTCGGCGGCACTTTGGACGCCCACACAACCGGCGAGTTAGAGAAAGTGTTTGAAGAGCTTATTTCACAAGGGAAATATAAAATCGTCGTTGACTTTGCCGAGTTAAACTACATAAGCAGCGCCGGGCTTGGCGTTTTTATGGCTTACGTTGAAACGATGCGCGAAAACGGCGGCGACATAAAGTTTGCAGCGCTCAAAGAGAACGTTTTTAATGTTTTCGATTTGCTCGGCTTTCCCGTGCTCTACGAATTTTTCGATTCGGTTGAAAAAGCGGCGGATAGGTTCGGGGAAAAGTAACTTGCATTCAATTAAGAAAAATATAAAGGTTAAAAGTTTAACCGAAAATCTCGGCAAGATAAGGACGTTTCTTTTCGGCGTTGCGGAAGAAGCGGGATTTGACAAAAAGAAAATTGAAGAGATTGTTCTTGCCGCTGACGAAGCGTGCACCAACATTATAAAACACGCTTATGAATTCGACCCGACAAAAGATATTGAAATTTCGGCGGTGTTTGAAAACAAAAAACTTACAATTACGATAAAAGACACCGGGAAAAAGTTCAAACCGCAATCGCTGGAGCCGCCCGATCTGGAAGCCAAATTGAAAAAACGTAAGTCGGGCGGACTCGGAGTTCATTTAATCAAAACGCTGATGGACAAAGTCGAGTACGATTTTTCCAATCCCGGTTTTACTATTTTGAAGCTTGTAAAAAAATTATGACTGAAAAAAATATCACGGCTCTTAAAAATTTATCCGCTCTCGTTGATTTCGGGAAACAGATTAATTCTAATCTCGATTTGAACTTTACGATTGACAATCTTCTCTTTACGCTCTTCGGGAAACTGCTGATTAATAAAGGGGCGGCGCTGTTGACCGACGAAAACACCAAGCTTTATCTTGCTCGTTCCAAGGGGATAAAAATGCCCGATGATAAAATAAAAGAATTACTCCCGCGTGAAGGTTACGAACTGAAAAAGTTTTCGGATGCGACCGGATTAAAACATTCCTTTGAACTAAGCAGCGAAGATAAAACAATCGGGTTCATTCTTCTCGGCGATAAACTTACAAATGAGGAATACACAAAAGGAGATTTCGACTTTGTCAAAACCATTGCCAATATTGCGTCCGCGGCGATTAACAACGCCAAAGCGCTTAAACGCTTATCGGAAACTAACCGCGAACTTGATTCAAAAATAAATCAGCTGAATTCCCTTTTCGATTTGGCTAAAGAGTTTACCGGTTTGTTCGATTCAAAATTAATCGGGCGAACATTTATTTACACACTTCTCGGTCAGTTTATGGCTTCGAGGTATGCGATTATTTCCTGCGGGAACGGACTGCAAATTATCGACTCGAATTTTGACGTTTCCGAGATTGAAAAATTCTGCCGCTTAATCGGCGAGATAAAAATTACACGACCGAAAAGAAAACAAGAACTGATTCACGAAGGATTTGATATTGCGAATACGGAAATTGAGCTTATCGTTCCGATGCAGATTAAGAACGAAACCAAGGGGCTTGTTTTACTCGGGAAAGCTTATCAAGGAAAAGAATATTCAAAATCCGATGTGGAATTTATTTATTCCGCGGCAAGTCTCGCAGTAATTTCGCTTGAGAACAGCCGGCTTTTCGAGGAGTTTTTGCAGAAGCAGAAAATCGAAAAGGATTTGGAAGTGGCTCGGACTATTCAGCAAAATCTTCTTCCATCCAAATTTCCCGAATTTAATAATTTCGAGATTGAGGCGGCTAACATTCCGGCTCGGCAAGTCGGCGGAGATTATTTTGACATCCTGAAATTAGACGAAGACCGGACTTTGATTGTTATAGCCGATGTATCGGGGAAAGGAATGCAGGCGGCTCTGCTGATGGCGAACATTCAGGCGTTTATTAAAACTCTTTCCAAACTCGATTATCCCCCTGATAAAGCGACAAATATGCTTAACAATTTAGTAAGCGAAAACACGACAAACGGAAGTTTCATAACAATGTTCTGGGGAATCTTAAACGACAAAACTCTTGAGTTTGAATTCGTAAACGCGGGACACAATCCTCCCCTTCTTTTGCGTTACGGCGAAATTAAAAAATTAAAGAGAGGCGGACTGATTCTCGGCGTTATGGAAACGCTGATTCCTTATGAGAGTGAAAAAATTCAGCTTCAGCCGGACGACATTCTTTTTCTTTTCACCGACGGTATTTCGGAAGCAATGGATAAAGATTATGCCGAATTCGGCGAAGATAAAATTGAAGAAATTATTTCCCAAAGCGCGGACTTAACTCCCGAAGAAATTAAGGGGAAAATTCTTGACGAACTCGCCCGCTTTACCGACGGCGCAATACAATCCGACGATATCACAATGCTTGTCGTCAAAGTTCTGAATCATAATTGCGAGGTTGATTTTTAATGTTTCGTTCAGGCAAAAATATTGAAAAACTGAAGTATGAGTTCGCTCCCGCAGTCGTTATTTTACTTACTATCTGGGCATTCGTTCAAATATATTTTTCTTTTTTCATCCTGCCGAAATCGAACGACGAATGCCTCTGGGAATACGATATCAATAAAATAGATTCCCTTCAAAAATCCGGCATAACGGTTAAGTGGAATGAAAACGATATAAAAAGTTTTCTCGACAGCGCGAAAATAATTATTAAAAGCGTTAAAAAAGGAGGCGTAACTTGGAACGCCGGGATCCGCGACGGAGATTACCTTCTTAAAATAAACGGCGTAAAGCTGGATAAAATTTCGGACGCTTCGTTTCTTCTTGATAACCTTGCTTCGGGCGATACGGCAATCTACACAGTGCAGCGGGGAAGCAAAATTTTTAACGCAAAAGTAAGAGTCAAAAAACTGATTTCATTCAGCAGCATCGCCTCCGAACTTTTTGCGCTTGTGTGGCTTATCGTCGGATTTATCGTCTATCGCTCAAAACCTTCCGGCGAAATACAGCGGCGGTTTTTCACTTTGGGAATTCTCCTTACGCTTTACAACAGCTGGGCGCTAACCGGCAGCGTCAGTATTCCCACTCCATTTACAACGCATAAGGATTTGTACGCGTTTACAACAGCGCTTTGGCTTCTTTCGGGAATCTTTATCCCGACAAAAATTGTAGAGTTCTTCTGGATTTTCCCTTACCGCAGAAAAAGATTGGACAACAAGATTGTAAAGAAAATTCTTCTTCTCTATCCATATTTTCTGCTTGCGGTTTATTTAGGGTTTAAACTTTTTATCTACCCGAAGTTTCCCTTTACCGAACTCGGAGTAACTTCATTAACCGAAAGAATGATCTGGGGTCTAATCTATTTTTCTATGATCACGGCTCTGTTCACCGGATTTTTCTCTCTGATTTTTGCTTACAGAAAAATAAAATCGAAAGAGGAAAGAAAACCGCTTCTTATTATCATAATCGGTTTTGCAATAGGACTGGGTGGATTTATTTACGCGTCAACGCTTGCCAAAGTTTTTGCCGACACAATATTCAACTCGCCTCAGCACTATATGCCGATTATTTTAATTGCGTTAATCCCGATTTCTTTCGGCTACTCGATTTTTAAGTATTCTCTGATGGACGTTAGCGAAGTCGTAAAAAACACATTCCTCTATCTCGTTGTTTCAATCTTCATCGCGGCGCTCTATTTCTTCTCGATAATATTTATGGGAGCTTCATTCGCTTCGGCGCTCGGTCCGCAGTATCAGGGATTGATAATCGGGCTGGTTTTTATTCTTTTTGTAATTTTGTACCAATCGACAAAGGATAAATTTCAAGCCGCTATCACACGGAAATTTTATCCCGAGCAGGAAGCGTTCAAAAAAATGCTGGTGAAGTTCAGCAACGATGTTTCGGGCATTGTCGATTATGACGGCGTGGTTGAAGAAACGAGAAAAATCTTTTCGGAAGCGCTGAATTTACAGACGTTCGCATTCGCCGTTTACGACAGAAAAACGGAAAAATTAAAGATAGTTTCGAGTTATAATCTGAAAACGGCAAGGTTTGAAATTCACCTTTCGGTTAAAACTTTGGAAGAATGGATTAAGGGAAAAAGACTCGATAAAGAATATTTGAACATCGAACGGGAAGATTTTTTGTCGGTATTCGGCGGCGAAACCGAGGTTCTTAAGGAAAACCAAATTTTTACCGCAATGCCTCTTGTCGCTCGCGATAAACTGATCGGCTTTCTGTTTCTCGGCTTAAAACATTCGGGCGCGCGTTTTACCGATAATGATTTGGAGATGCTTTCGGCGACTGTTAACCAAGTTGCCGTCGCGCTTCAGAATGCGCTTTACCATAACGAGGAGAAAGAGAAAGCGGCGCTGGAACGAGATTTCGAGAACGCCCGCCGGATACAGCGGAGTCTGCTGCCGCAAAAGCTGCCGCAAATAGAAGGCGTTGATATCTTCGGCGAAATGGTTCCCGCCCAGTGGGTTGGCGGTGATTACTACGATGTAATCCGGCTTGACGAAAAGAGATTTTACGTACTGGTTGCCGACGTTTCGGGGAAAGGATTTTCCGCCTCGTTTTACATGTCAAAACTCCAGACAATCGCGCGGCTTTTCTGCTCGGAAGGACTTTCTCCGAAAGAAATTTTAATAAAGATAAACGACAAAATTTCCTCTACTCTCGAAAGATATTATTTCATCACAATCACAATCGGATTGTTTGACATTGAAAATCAAACGCTGAAAATTTCCCGCGCCGGACATACTCCAGTTAAAATTTTAGCCGAAGGAAAAATTAAAAATATCATTCCGAGAGGATTGGCAATCGGGATGAAATCGGGAAAAGTTTTTGACGACATTTTGGAGGAAGTTACGCTTCCGCTGGGGAAAAACGAATTGTTCCTCTTTTATTCCGACGGCGTTAACGAAGAAAGAAACGACAAAGATGAACTTCTCGGAGATGCTTTTATTGATAAAACGATTACGGAAAATTTCAATAAATCCGCCGCCGAATTGTGGAACGAGCTTTTGACGGGAATTGTGAGTTTCAGAGAAAATAACGAGCAAAGCGACGACATCACAATGGTAATCGTGAAGACTTGAGCGCTCAATTCAATTATTGTTATTTTTAGACGGCTTAGAACAACTATATATTTTGTCATTTTGATCCCGCCGTGGCGGATTTATAATTGAATGAGTTAATAATTACATGCGACCCCAACGGGGTCGTTTAACCTAAGGGGAACAAATTTTATAATTATATAATCCCTTCGGGATTAAAGAAACTCTGAATTGCTGATTATTGAAAACCTGTTTGTTTGTAATTTTTATAGTCACCTTAAGCTAATAATTATTCTCATTAACCCACTGATTCATCAGTGGGGAAAAGGGGAACCATAATCACTGTAACCAGTTCACTGGTTTATGTTCTATAAGAAGGCTTTGCAGAACCCAATTTATATGTCATTCTGATCCCGCCTTGGCGGGAGAAGAATCTCAAAACCGGTAATTATACACAATTTAGAGATATTTCGAATGGCTTGCACCTTCGTCCCCGACGAAAAGCCGTCGGGGTAAACTGGCGGACTCAATATGACAAATTTAGGTTATGCAAAAGGTCTCTTTTAATTTATAATTTATAATTTGTCATTTTTAATTGTCATTTTTACCCGATTCGCAAGTCTTTTTTGCAACATTTCTTACTAATTTTATATATTTCATTTGTCAATAAAAAATTAAAAACAGAGGAAAATAATGGCAGAAATAGAATTATTAAATAAGATTAGAAAAGAAGCGGCTTCGAAAGGAAAAACTATCGTTTTACCCGAAAGCCACGACGACAGAGTTTTACAAGCTGCGGAAATAATTCTCGATGAGAAAATGGCTTCCGTAATTACAGTTGGAAACGAAGATAAAATCCGCGCCCGCGCCGACGAGCTTGGATTAAAATTATCAGGATTAAGAATTTACGACCCTGAAAAATCGGAAAAGTTAAATGACTTTGCTAATTTCTTTTACAATCTCAGAAAAAGCAAGGGAATAACCTACGAGCAGGCAAAAGAGACAATGAAAAAGGACTTGTTTTTCGGAGCGATGCTTGTACGCGAAAATATCGCCGACGGCTCTGTCGCCGGTTCCACCGCATCTACCGGAGACGTTCTCCGCGCGGCGTTTCAGGTTGTCGGAATGAAAGAAGGACTTTCAATCGTATCGAGTTTTTTCCTGATGATTTTCCCAGAAAGAGTTTTCAGTTTTGCCGATTGCGCCGTCGTTCCCAATCCCGACGCCAAACAGCTTGCCGACATTGCAATCACAACCGCCGATAATCATAAAATTCTTACCGGCGAAACTCCTTATGTAGCGATGCTCTCATTCTCTACAAAAGGAAGCGCAAAACACGAGCTTATCGACAAGGTTATCGCCGCAACCAAAATTGCGAGCGACAAACGCCCCGATTTGAAAATAGACGGAGAACTTCAGTTTGACGCGGCAATAATCGATTCAATCGGAAAAAGAAAGGCTCCTGACAGCGATGTTGCCGGACGCGCCAACGTTCTTGTATTCCCCGACCTTAACGCCGGAAACATCGGTTACAAAATAGCGCAGCGCCTCGGCGGAGCGGAAGCCGTGGGCCCCATAGTTCAGGGGTTGAAAAAACCTCTTTTCGATTTAAGCCGCGGATGCAGCGTAAACGATATAGTTAACACCGCCGCAATTGCAACGCTTATGGCGAAATAATTTTAATTCCACAAAGCCGGACAAATGCGCCGGCTTTTTTTATTTTGGAAGGGAAATAATTTTAACTTAAATTTGCTCCACTTTAATTATTGAAACTTTTTGAACAAACTTTCATCACATATCGAAGAAAACGAAAAAAATCTTATTGAGCTTGCTCAAAGCGGCGACCGGAAGGCTCTTGCGGAACTTGTTAAGCGGTACGAAAAAACAATCTACAATTTCGCCTTTAAGATTTGCCGCGACCGCGATAAAGCCGAACACGTAATGCAGGAAACTTTTTTGAGTATGGTCAAGTCGATTTCACAGTTCAGCGGTAAATCGAAACTTTCGACATGGCTATATACGGTTACCTCAAATCACTGCTTAATGCTGGCGCGAAGCGAGAAAAAAAGAATCGCTTCCGAGTTTGACGAGGAGATGAGTTTCTCCAATTCCCTTTCGGCTTCGGATTGGAAATATACGCCGAGCGATGTTCTTGAAAACGACGAGCTTAAAACGATTCTTAATCACGCGATTAAAAAACTGCCGGAAGAGTACAGAATTGTTTTTATGCTGCGGGATGTCGAAGGACTTTCAACGAAAGAAACAGCCGATGCGATGAAGTTGTCGGTGCCGGCGGTTAAATCGCGACTGCACAGAGCAAGAGCTTTTTTAAGAGACGAACTAAATAAAATTATTGCCGAAGATGGAAATAAAAAAAATAACGTGTAAAGATGTCGCAGAATACATTTGCGACACACTCGCCGAAGACATTGACGCGCCTCAGTGTTCCGAAATTAAGGAGCATCTTGAGCATTGCGAAAATTGCTCCAAGTTTTTTTATTCCGTAAAAAGCACAATCGATATGTACAAAAAATGGGAAATCGATCTTCCCGAAGACTTACACGCCCGCCTGATGAAAGAACTTAATTTATCCGATACGGAAAGAAAAGAAAAATAGAAGTTACGCTTATCGAAACGTTTCACACTTTAATGATTCAAGAAGTTTTAAGAAATACCTCCCCAATTCTGCTAAACGGAATTCTCATTCTGGTATTCCGTCCCAAATTTCAATATCGTCAATCCACTGGTACTTCGGATTGGCGTCTCCGTATATTTGAGTCAGAATTATAAAATCAATTGGCTTTGAATTTCTGGTAGTTGGTCCGTGATGATCGCCAATCACTTCTCCGTTTATTTTCCATAACGCTCTGCCGTCGTCGCCTTCGCTCCAATGCCAGTAAAATTCAGTCATAAACCATTCGTTTACCGGAACATGAACGGCTCTGTTATCAATTTCCCAAATAGAATGTTGGGGATCTTTATCGCCTTGCCAATGCCAATACGGCATTCCGTTATTATCCATATAAATGTATGCAATTAATCTGAATCCGGTGTTTTCCGCATAATCTTTGGTTTTATATTCAAAAATCGCTCGCCACATATCGGGCTGGAACAAACTTGCGCTATCCAACTTAAGCCAATACTTAATGTACAAATCCTTTCTTCCTTCTTGGATATTAAGGATTTCATAGGGACATTGCGTTATGCCCAAATCATAGCGCTCCATATTGTAAAGCGCTCTTGTGGAATCGCCGGTATGTCCGATTACCGTTTGTATTTCATTTTCAAGAGCCTGAAAATTATCGTCATCGATAAAATGCAAACCGCCGGAGTTTGCCCCAAGCACATTTATCGGCCAGCTGAAGCCGGTTTGCGAGTCCGTACCTTTAATCAATTGGTATCTTCCTATCGGCGTATCATCATTCGGTTCTTCGAGGTAAACGCCTTTTTCAAAACCGGAACTGAATAAAAGTTTCGGACCGTTGGGAATTTCATTAGGCGATTCCTTTTGGCAGGAAATATTGAGTAATGCGATTCCGATTATCGCTATTATTATGAAATTTTTCATTATCCTTTTTTATTAATCATTAACAATATTAATATATAAAATGAGCTTGATAAGATTTATGTTTTTTACTTTTAAGATTTGGACTAACGGTTATGTGTATGAGTAGTGGCGACTAAAAATATACTAACTTTTCGTTATAGCACAAATATATAAAAATGCACAAACTTTAATTTTTCGCAATTACTCGCCAGTACTTATACACATTGTTAGGCTTTCGTTATTTTATTTCCCATTTTACTTTTTTCAATCTTTTTGATATAATTTTTAATGTGTTTAAAATTGCTATCTCATCCGGAAAATCTCCGTAAACCAATTCTTTAAAGCTACTGTTGTAAGTGTTTTTTAATTGTTCCCAAGTATTTTCGGGCTCACTAAATATTATTGCTGAAACGGGATGTTCTTTTAGCCATTCGTTATTATTCTTGAAACTAAAAACATCATCATTACCAACTCTTTGTAGCATTTCATCAAATTTTTCTGAATTGAAAAAATTATTTATTTCTGTATTTTTGAGTAATTTATGAATATCGTAAATATGTCGAATTTTATTGTTCAAGTCTTCAATAGGATTTTCCGAATATGAAAACCGAACTAAACTCATTATTTTTTCACAAATAGTTCTTTTGGGACTTAACACATTAACTTCAAATGGATACATTTCATATTTTTCAATAATTTCGTGTTGCCCTAATTGTTTCATCATTTCATAAATAACTGAAGAAACAATACCTTTTTCGTATGGTTCATAATTTCCGAGCCAGCTTGATTCAACAACAATAAAATTTCGAATTTGTCCAAATTTTCCGCTAAACGATTTTTCATAAGAATGTGCTGTTTTTCTAATCATTCCTTTTTTATTGGTAATTCCCTCAATTTCTATTTCAGGAACGACATTTTCAACGCATTTCGAAATTGTTTTAAGTTTCTTTTTTAGTTGATTACCTGTTTCTTTTTCGTTTCTCAATACAACAAGGTCAATGTCTTCCGAAAATCGTTCAATTAAGTTATTATATTTCGACAAAGCAGTGCCACCTTTGAAAACAGTCTCTTTTCCTATTTCGTTTTCAAATACTGTTTTTAAGGTTAATGAAACCCAATAGTCTTTTTCAATAAAAATTTCCTTAGTCCCTTTCATTTGAGCTGTGGCAATTACAGCATCTTTAAATAATTTTTTGTTTGTATGTAGTTTCATTTGATTTTCCAGTTTTCGGCATTATTTAAAATTTCTTTTTTAATTCCAAAAGCATATTCCGACAAAGGATTTAAGCTATTTTTTAAATCGTTCAATTCTTCTTTAACACCAATTTCTTCCAATAATGCACCTAACAATGCTCTTGTTCTTGGGGGATATTTTAGACTGTATTGTATAATTTTTTTAATCTCGTCTTTTTTTAATTCTTTTAAAATATTCAATAGAATTTTTATTCCTTTTTCAATACTTAAGTCCGGTATTTTCTTAAAATCCTTGATTGCATCTAAAATTTCAAGATACTGGAAGTTTTTATTTGTTACTTCAACATAACTTTTTGCCGGCTTAATTTTTAAATTTGATTTATTAACTTTGATTTCTTTTTCTCTACTTGCAAGTTTAATTGTTTGAGGGATTTGCGTGGTTAATCCAAGTTTGTTGTATAAATAAACTCCCGTAATGTAAGCTACTCTACTACCGTTTTTATAAAGATACGGTTTTAATATTTCTTCTTCCTTTGGCAATAATTCGCCAAAAATAGATTGTTTTGGTTTAAAAAATATTCCGGGTGAGATTCTTTTAATTTCCCCTTTTTTTATTAATCGTTCAATTGATTTGGTGGCAGATTGGTATTCATTTTTTTCAATTGACAATTCTTTATAGGTAAATGTTTCGCCTTCATTAATTGTTTTAATTTTTTCTTCTATTTTCTTTGCGGTACTCATACTGCAAAGATAAGTTATTTTTATAAAATGTCAAGTATCTTCCGTGTTTTACTTGACATTTTTTAATGAAACCCAACGTTTAAGTATATCTGATGTTTGCATTTTTTCTACTTTAATTATTTTTTTGAAAAATGCAAATATGGGTCGAGCGACGGCAGGAGCGAGCCAGATATACTGTGTTATACGCCCCGACGACCAACGGGAGGAGAGTGTAACGGGGTCGAGCGATAGCGAGAAGTTCAAAAAATATTTTTCTATTAAATTCATTTTGATAGGTTTTTTTATTCTTATTCATTAGTGTCCGATAAAAAAATAAGACAAGGGAAAAATCATATAGAAAATTCCCTTGTCGTGGCTAAATTTGTAATTGAAAAAAAACAAAAAAGAGCCATGAACAAATATAGAAAATTTAGCGGACAACCGATTATTAAACAAGTCTTAAGTTTCATAGACGACAAAATTATTTATCGGACAGCAAAACGGCATAACAGCGATAGATACACAAAAAAGTTTACGACATAT
>WGCV01000064.1 GCA_015493615.1 Melioribacteraceae bacterium | reverse complement strand
AAATGAAACTCAACGAGCGGGATATTATACCGTTAACTTCAACGCCTCGTCTGTCGCCGGAGGATTGCCGAGCGGAATATATTTTTACACGTTAAACGCGGGCAATTTTACATCTACAAAAAAAATGATTTTGGTTAAATAGTTTTAAATTATTTGTCGGGGATATTTTTATCCCCGGCATAGATAAAAAAATGCAAGGAGATAGAAAATGAAACGAATGTTATTTATTATGATATTGTTGCCGGTAATGATTTTTGCACAGGGAGCGGGGCGTTATCTTAACAACAACGAAGTATCTCAAAGTTTTAAGGAAAGATATTTTTCAAAAGAAGAGCATGATTTTTTTCCTTTGCACGTAGGAGATTTGTGGCAGTATTACTATTATGATCACGATAATGATACTTTAGAATATTTTGAGCACAGAATTATTAAAGATACGTTGGTTAATAACTTACAATATTTTAAAATGGAACAACCTTATTTTTTTTATTATTATCGTACAGACGATGAAGGAGTTATAAGGGGATTGGACATTTACGATAACGATAACGATGGAATAACCGATGAGGAATTTTTAGTAGATAGTTTGGAAGTCCCGTATGGTACTACATATAATGGGCATACTGTATTGGATACATTGTGGTATTTAATAGATAATGATACCTTATTTACAAGATTGGTTTTTACATTTGGTGAGGAACTGCTATATACTGATAAAATTGGTCTTACGGGAATTTGGCCGGAACAAAGTGAAGGATGTTCTTTAACCGGTGCGATAATAAACGGCGTAACATACGGAACATTGGTTGGCGTTGAAGATGAACCAAACGGCATTAAACCGGCTAAATTTGAGTTGGAGCAAAACTATCCGAATCCGTTCAACCCGACAACTACAATAAACTACGTCATTGCGAGGAGCGAAGCGACGATGGCTCCGCCTAGGCGGACTTCTGAATTGTCTGTGCAATTGAATGTTTACGACGCACTCGGACGCAAGATTGCCACGCTTGTAAACAAAATACAATCACCGGGAAAATATTCGGTTCAATTCAACGCAAGCTCCGTTTCCGGCGGATTACCAAGCGGAGTTTACTTCTACACATTACGCGCCGGAAATTTCAGCGCAACAAAGAAGATGATTTTGATGAAATAAAAAAGCCGTTATCGCTAACGGCTTTTATCGAAATTACAAATTAGGAAACATTATTTATTCACTTGGAATGTTTTATCTCCTTCGGTAAAAAACCGGACTATCTGATTTGCCGCAGCCAAACCCGCGTTGATATTTGCTTCGGCTGTTTGAGCGCCCATTTTTTTAGGAGTAAAGAAACATCTTCCGTTAAATTTCTCAAGAAGAAGTTCTCCGTTTGAAGGAGCAATATCGGAAATATATTTAAAGTCTTCCCGTTCCCGCATCAACGCCAGCAGACCTTCCTCGTCGATAACTTCCTTTCGTGCAGTATTAACAAGGGTTGCGCCGTGCGGCATGGTTTTCAGTAAATCATAATTAATTGATTTTGCCGTTTGAGGAGTAGCGGGAATATGAAGTGAAACATAGCGATTGTTTGCATAAAGTTCTTCAACGGAGTTGTAAACCTTCACTCCGTCCGCTTCGATTTTTTCCGCCGGAATAAAAGGATCGTATGCGCTTACTTCCATTCCGAAAGCTTTCCCCAGCTTCGCCACCAAACTCCCGACATGTCCGTAAGCGTGTATTCCGAGAGTTTTACCTTTCAGCTCCGTACCCGGTTTTCCGTTAAAGAATCCGCGCGCGGCATAAATCATCAGCCCGATAGCCAACTCGGCAACGGCGTTTGAGTTTTGCCCCGGAGTGTTCATAACTACAATTCCCTTTGAACTTGCAACCGCTAAATCTACATTATCGTAACCTGCGCCGGCGCGAACAACTATTTTAAGATTGGCGGCAGAATCAAGAACTTCCTTTGTAATCTTATCGCTTCTGATGATAATTGCATCCGCATCTTTTACGGCAGCAATCAATTCATCCTGGGATTCATACTTTTCGAGCAAAGCAAACTCGTACCCTGCATTTTCAACTATCTCTTTTATCCCGTTTACGGCTTCCGCAGCAAAAGGTTTTACAGTGGCAACTAATACTTTCATCTTATTATCTCCTTTATTTTAACATCGGTATTTTAACGCCGAATTTTTTTGCATTTTCAATTGCGCGCTCATAGCCAGCGTCCGCATGTCGTACTATTCCCATTCCGGGATCGTAAGTTAAAACCCGCTCTAACCGTTTTTCCGTTTCGGGCGTTCCGTCGGCAACGATTACCATTCCCGCGTGAATCGACTTCCCGATTCCCACTCCGCCGCCGTGATGAACAGAAACCCAGCTTGCGCCGCCGATTGCATTCATCAAAGCGTTCAAGATAGGCCAATCGGCAATTGCGTCGCTTCCGTCTTTCATTCCTTCGGTTTCTCTATAAGGCGATGCCACGGAACCGCAATCCAGATGATCGCGCCCGATAACGATAGGAGCGCTAACTTTACCGCTTGCCACCAAGTCGTTAAATATTTTTCCCATTTTCGCTCTGTCGCCATAACCGAGCCAGCAAATCCTCGAAGGCAATCCTTGAAAATGAACCTTCTTCTGCGCCAGTTTTATCCAGCGGACAAGCGCTTCATCTTCGGGGAAAGTTTCAATAACGGCTTTGTCGGTTTCGTAAATATCATTCGGATCTCCCGAAAGCGCAGCCCAACGGAAAGGTCCTTTTCCGTCATTGAATAACGGACGAATAAACTCGGGAACAAATCCCGGAATATCGAACGCATTGTCAACGCCGTTTTCCTTAGCTTCGCCGCGGATGTTGTTTCCGTAATCGAAAGTTATTGCGCCCCGTTTTTGGAATTCGAGCATCGCTTTTACATGTTCAACGATTGTCGCTTTCGCTCTTTTGATATATTCCTGCGGATTTTCTTCGCGAAGTTTAAAAGCTTCTTCCAGTGTCATTCCCATCGGGACATAACCGTTAAGCGTGTCATGAGCCGAAGTTTGATCTGTAAGAACATCGGGAATAATATTTCTCCGCAAAATTTCCGGAAGAACTTCGCCGGCGTTCCCGACCAACCCTACCGAAAGCGCTTCTTTATTGGCTTTTGCTTCCTCAATTAATTCCAACGCGTGATCAAGGTCGTTGGCGATAACGTCCAAATAGCCGGTGTCGATTCGTTTCTGCAGTCTTTCGCGGTCAACCTCTATTCCAAGGAAAGTTGCGCCGTTCATAGTGGCGGCAAGCGGCTGTGCGCCTCCCATACCTCCGATTCCGGCAGTAAGGAGAAACTTTCCGCTTAAGCTTCCTCCGAAATGCTGGCGCGCGCATTCGGCAAATGTTTCGTAAGTTCCCTGCAGAATTCCCTGCGTGCCGATGTAAATCCAGCTTCCCGCTGTCATTTGTCCGTACATTGTCAGTCCAAGCGCCTCAAGTCGTCTGAACTCGTCCCAATTCGCCCAATCGGGGACTAACATTGCGTTCGAGATAAGAACTCTCGGAGCATCCTTATGCGTTTTAAAAATACCGACCGGTTTTCCCGATTGCACCAAAAGTGTTTCGTCATCTTCAAGACTTTTAAGGGATGCAATTATTGCATCGTAAGATTCCCAATTACGAGCGGCTTTTCCCGAGCCGCCGTAAATAATAAGCTCGTCCGGTTTTTCCGCAACTTCAGGGTCAAGGTTATTCATCAGCATTCTCATTGCAGCTTCCTGAATCCAACCCTTTGTGTGCAGCTTTGTTCCGTGAGGAGCGTGAATTTCTCTGTGTGCCATTTTAATCCTCAAAGTGATTATCTAATAAATTTTGATATTGATTATAAATCGATTTATAAAACCATTTTTTGATAAAGGAGCTTTTATCCAATCTCTCCTTCAACTGTTTTGTATTTTCTTTTAACTGAAATGTAAGTCTCGTAGCTTCTTTTTTCGTCAGCTGAACTTCTTCTCCGGGGGCTTCAAGTTTATCGATTATTGAATTAAAAATCGAAAGTTCCTGTGCAAATCTCGAATCGGAAGACATTTCTTTAACCGCCTGATTGCAGAAACTTAAAACCAATTTTCTTTCGTTTTTGTCAAAATTGTATTTATAGCTTTTAAATTTTAATCCTTTTTTTGCCATGGTTCCTTAACTTTTTAGTGATAAAAGATCGTCTTTAATTTTTTTGTAACCCGGTTTAATCACATCGTAAATGTAATGTAAACGGTCGTCATAATGTGCAAAAGCAGATTTCATTGCATTGAGGTTTAACTTTTCAATATCTTCAAGCGTTATCCCGAAGTAATTTGTGGCGACCAAATATTCGTTTGTTAAAGTAGTGTCGCTCATCAAGCGGTCGTCGGTATTCAGAAAAACACGGAACTGCTTTTTGAATAATTTAGGGAATGGGTGATCTTCCAATTTATCAATGGCGCCCGTATGCAGATTGCTTAAAAGACAAATTTCAAGCGGAAGACGTTTATCCAAAATGTACTGCGCCAAATCTCCAAGCGCGACAATTTCCTTACCTGATTCGTCGTAAACAATATCTTCGCTCAGTCTTGTTGCGTGTCCGATTCTGTGTGCGCCGCAATATTGAATCGCCTGCCAGATTGATTCCTTACCGAAAGCTTCCCCTGCGTGAATTGTAATGTTAAAGTTTTCGCGCTGAATAAACTGAAACGCTTCAATATGTTTTTTCGGCGGATAACCTCCCTCTTCACCTGCGAGGTCAAACCCTACAACGCCTTTCCTGCGGTAGTTAACCGCTAGTTCGGCAATTTCAAGGGAATCGGTCATATTGCGCAAAGCGCATAAAATCAAGCCGTAGCCGACTCCAAAATCTTCTTTCCCTTTTTCCAATCCGGTTAAAACCGCTTCCATGATATCATCGTAGTAAAGTCCCTGAGCTGTATGAAGCGAAGGAGCAAAACGTGTTTCAACATAAACCACACCATCCTTTTTCATATCTTCCATCATCTCGTAAGCAACGCGCTCAAGGTTTTCCTTGCTCTGCATTACTGCAATCGTGTGCTCAAATCCTTGAAGAAACTCAACCAAGTTCCCTTTGTTTGCGCCGCGATGAAACCATTCTGCCAGCTCTTTCGGGTCGTCAGTCGGGAGTTTGTCGTAATTTATTTTCTTTGCAATGTCAATTATTGTTTCGGGGCGAAGTCCGCCATCCAGGTGATCGTGAAGCAGTACTTTCGGGGCTTTGCGGATTATTTCTTCAGTAGTCATATTTTCTCCTTTTTAGATTTAAAATTATCCTTTTTGAAAGGGAAAAGCAATCAAAGATTTTTTAGTAATGAGTTATCAGTTAAGAGTAATGAGTTGTGAGAAATCTGTGATAAGTTTTTCGAAAATCCGGTTTTAGGTAAATTAATGAAATATTAAAAAAAGATGAAATCTATTTTTACGAGTAATCTATAACCGTCATCTACCCCACTTATATTGATATTTGCTCATAACTCATTGCTCATAACTCATTGCTCATAACTCATTGCTCATAACTCATAACTCATTACTCTTAACTCATTACTCTTAACTCATTACTCTTAACTCATTACTCTTAACTCATTACTCATTACTTGTTACTCATAACTGAACGCCGGTTCCATCATGAAAATAGTTTCTCCCTTTTAGTAAGATTCGTTACTTTTGAATATAAGTTCAAAATCAATTCGGAGGAAAGATGAACAAGGAAATGATTCTCGAAAAACAACGTCAGGCTGTTGATATTCTGAATGAAAAAGGAATTGATATGTGGATGACTTTTGTTAGAGAAACCGGAAATATTAAAGACCCGATGATTGATATGATTGTCGGAACAAACGCAACGTGGCACTCTGCTTTTATAATCACAAAAACCGGAAAAACAATTGCGATAGTCGGCTCGCTTGAAGAAGCCAACATGAAAATAGTCGGAACATATCAAACCATTATTCCCTATCTGAAATCGGTTAAAGAAGATTTGCTGAAAACTTTGGAGGAAATCAATCCCAATAAAATTGCAGTTAACTTTTCACGGAACTCAAGTCTTGCGGACGGCTTAACTCACGGAATGTATTTGGAGTTAATGGATATTTTGGAGGGAACTCCTTACGCCGACAGATTAATCTCGTCCGAAGAAATTATTGCCGCTCTACGCGGAAGGAAATCTGAAGCGGAGCTTGCAATAATGAAAGAAGCGATTGTTAAAACACTCGAGATATTTGACGAGGTTACCGGGTTTATTCGTCCGGGCGTTACGGAAAAAGAAATAGCGGAATTTGTTTTCGGAAAAGTAGAGGAACGCGGTTACGGTTACGCTTGGGAAAAAGAATATTGTCCTTCAGTCTTTACAGGTCCCGATACCGCAGGCGCGCATGCCGGTCCGACCGACAAAAAAGTTGAACCCGGACATGTAATCAATATGGATTTCGGAATAAAGTACAAAGGTTACTGCTCCGATTTGCAGCGCACATGGTACGTACTCCGCCCCGGAGAAACCGAACCGCCCGAGGAAGTTTTGCGCGGATTTAACGTAATTCGCGATTCAATTCAGCTTGCCGCAAAAGCAATTAAACCGGGAGCCGTTGCATGGGAAGTTGACGCCGTTGCGCGCAATTATATAACTTCGCATGGTTACGAAGAATATCCGCACGGTTTGGGGCATCAGGTCGGACGCCTTGCTCACGACGGTGGCGCTTTGCTCGCTCCGAAGTGGGAACGATACGGAAATCTGCCTTATATGACGCTGGAAGAATCACAGGTCTTTACAATTGAACCGAGACTGACAATAGAAGGTTACGGCATCGCAACAATGGAAGAAGAAGTAGTGATAAGAAAGGATGGCGTTGAGTTTCTTTCTCCGCCCCAAACTGAAATTTATTTAATTAAACCGTAATCTGAGATTCTGATTTTAAAAGCCGCCGGAAGTTTTTTTTCTGCGGCTTTTATTGTATTGAAATAAATCATTCATGTGGTACCTTCAATTCAACTGCTTTGCAGTTGGCATTTATCCTTTCTTTCATTAACCCCGAATTAAATTCGGGGCTATTATAAATTTAACTGCTTCGCAGTTCATAACTTCGAATGGTGATTACTCAATTTTAATTTTTTTAATCCATGGCTATTGTGAATTTAACCGCTTTACGGTTAGTTTGATTAGATGTAAAGATTTCCAACTTCGTTTTAGTAAACCGCAAGATTCAAAAGTTCGATTTTTGTCTTCAAAAGCGCAAAGCGCTTAAATTTATAATAACTATGGGTGAAACCCATAGAGAATGGATTTGCCAAAATTACATGAACTGCGAACGCAGTTCAATGTTTTTTTTTATTTAACAAATATAAGAAAGCTCTACAAACCTAATACTGTCAAGCAGGAAACAAAATGAGAAAAAGATGAACAAAAATATAATCTCTGAAAGCCCTACCAATAAAGGGCCTTATATTATTTGGGAAAATATTTTTCCAAAAACAACACAAATTTTACTGAATCGGCACTAATCATAATCTTTCATTCTTAAAAGCAGTTTGCTACAAAATGTTTCTCTTTGTGAAACTTTTTTGTATGTTAACAATAGATAAAAATTCACTCAATGCAAAACTATTATTCATAAACTTTGTCTAAGAAAACATTAAAATATAAAGTAATAAAAAGCGAGAAACAGTGTCGGGAATATTGTAATATGTTGGAAAACCTTCTTATTACAACTCCTAATAATTCCGATGAAATTGAATTATTAACTCTCTTAATTGAGAAATGGGATGAAGAATATTTCTCAAACCAATCGAACGATCCTGTGGAAATAATCAAATCCCTAATGGAAGAAAATAACTTAAAATCTAAAGATTTAGCTGAAATTCTCGGATTATCCAAAAGCACGGTTTCAAAAATATTGAATTATCATAAAGGAATTTCAAAAGAGACAATACGAAAATTATCAGATTTCTTTAAGATTTCGCAAGAAGCATTTAATCGTCCTTATAAATTGATAAACTCATCAAAAAAAATTCATAGCAGCTCGTTTCATACAGCGTCACGCAAAAAACCAAATAACGCCTTTGTTCAATAAGTAAGAGTTTGATAATAAAGCAAATTTTGCTGACATAATTTTTCGGCTAAAATTCTAATTCCAATCCTTATTTTACGGATCTGAATTTTAATAAAAGAGATGGAAATTTATGAAATGGTATGATTTTGTCGGGAGCGCGGGAGTTTTTATGATTGTGCTCGGCTATCTTCTTATTCAATTAAACAAGCTGTCAAATAATGATTTGATTTATTCCCTTCTTAATGCAATCGGAGCTGCGTTAATTATTGTTTCTCTTATTTATGATTTTAACCTTTCCTCTTTCATAATCGAAGCGTTTTGGCTGATATTAAGTTTGGTAGGTATCGTAAGATATTATCTGACAAAAAATCGCCCTGGAAAAATTTCATCTTAGATCTTCAATCCAAAAAATTCATAAATGAAATTCTGCTGTTGATTATATTTGTTACTCAATTTTAACAATTAAGAAATAGCGATGACATCAAAAGAAATCAGAAATCAATTTTTACAATTTTTTAAAGATAAAGAACACAAAATCGTTCCCAGCGCGCCGGTAGTTCCTTACGACGACCCGACGCTTCTTTTCACGAATGCGGGAATGAACCAATTCAAAGATGTTTTTCTCGGACAGGGAACAAGGGATTACAAACGCGCGGCAGATACGCAGAAGTGTATTCGCGTAAGCGGGAAACACAACGATTTGGAGGAAGTCGGGCGGGACACCTACCACCACACTTTTTTTGAGATGCTCGGTAACTGGTCGTTCGGCGATTACTATAAAAAGGAAGCAATCACTTGGGCTTGGGAATTAATGACGGATGTTTGGAAACTCCCCAAAGAACGACTTTGGGCGACAGTTTTCAGAACCGACGATGAAGCTTTTGAGATTTGGAAAAATCATACCGATATTAATCCCGCGCACATTCTGAGATTCGACGAAAAAGATAATTTCTGGGAAATGGGCGAAACGGGCCCATGCGGACCCTCTTCCGAAATTCATATCAATTTAAGCGATGATTATGATAATCCGGAACTTGTAAACGCCGACGACCCTATGTGCATTGAGCTTTGGAATTTGGTGTTCATTCAGTCTTTCCGTGATGCCGACGGAATGCTGCACGATTTGCCTCAAAAACATATCGATACGGGAATGGGCTTTGAGCGGGTAGTTGCAGTTCTTAACGGAAAAAATTCGAATTACGACACGGATATTTTTATTCCGTTGCTCGAAAATATTGCGGAGTTAAGCGGTAAAAAATATGAAGGGGAAAATGAAGCTGCGATGCGCGTGATTGCCGATCATGTCAGAACTCTGACCTTTGCAATTGCGGACGGCGCTATTCCCGGCAACGAAGGAAGAAGCTATGTGTTAAGAAGAATTCTGCGGCGCGCCGCCCGTTTCGGAAGAGAACTGGATTTGAATAAACCTTTCCTTTATAAACTTGTTGATGTGGTTATTGACGAAGCGGGAGGCGGAATGGGAGAAGTCTTTCCCGAAATAAAAGGCAATCGTGAAAATATTAAAAAAGTAATTCTTGCCGAAGAAGAAAGCTTTAACCTGACGCTTGACCGTGGCATTGTTCTTTTTGAAAATATTATCGCTTCCTCCGGAAAAGAGAAAAAGATTTCCGGAGAAGATGTTTTCAAACTATACGACACATACGGTTTTCCCGTTGATTTGGTTGAGCTGATGGCGCGTGAAAAAGGTTTTGATGTTGATATCAAAGGGTTTGAAGCGCTAATGTTCGAGCAGAAACAGCGCGCAAGGGAATCTACGAAAAAGAAAATTGCCGGAGCTTATGATGTTGACGGAATAGAGCAGAATTTTGATTTTGACAACATTCCCCAAACGCTTTTCTGCGGTTACGAGAAACTGAAAAAAATTACAACCGTTCTTGATTTTATTACGAAAGAACACACGTCGTTTATTATTCTTCCAGAAACTCCTTTTTATTCGGAGTCGGGCGGACAGGTAAGCGACAAAGGGGAGTTGGTTGTTGAGGGAAATGAGTTTGAAGTTCTGAGAGTATTGAAAATAAAGGGGCGAGTAATTCATGTTGTCGAAAACAAAAATGGATTTGAATTCAAAAAAGGAATGAGCATACTTGCCGAGGTTGAAGAGGAATTCCGCTGGGATGTAATGCGCAATCATTCCGCTACGCACTTTCTGCATGCGACTCTCCGTAAAGTTTTGGGAACGCATGTTAAGCAAGCCGGTTCTCATGTTAACGGCGAGCGATTGAGATTTGACTTCACTCACTTTTCAAAACTTACGGAAGAGGAAATTGAGAAAATTGAAAAAAGAATTAATACCGCTATCAGAAAAAACATAGAGCTTACTCATCACCGTGATATACCTTTTGAAGAAGCTAAGAAGATGGGCGCGCTGATGTTCTTCGGCGATAAATACGGCGACAAAGTTAATGTTGTTCAGTTCGGAGATTACTCGGTTGAGTTTTGCGGAGGCACGCATGTTCAAAACTCATCGCAGATTGAGTGCTTTAAAATCACGCAGGAAACATCCGTAGCAAGCGGAGTAAGGAGAATCGAAGCGGTTACCGGAAAAGGAGCCGAAGCTTATTTGTACGCCAAGGAACATGAATTAAAAACAGCCGGTGAAAAAATAGCAAAATTAAATGAAGAAAAACGGAAATTGGAAAAAACGATTGCAGACTTGGAAATCAAAAGCAAGCTGGGAGGTCTGGATAGCATTTTGAATTCCCCTGTAAAAGTTAAGGATATTCCGGTTTTCAAAGGTGAAGTTGCCGCAGCTTCAATGGACGAGCTTAAAACAATGGCAGACGAACTCCGCGTTAAAATGAAATCGGGAGTAGGCGTGCTGATTTCCCCAATCGGCGAAAAGGTTGGAATTGTTGCGGTAGTTTCGGACGATTTGATTAAAGAGAAGAAACTGCTTGCCGGAAAAATCGTAGGCCAAATTGCGAAGGTTGTCGGCGGAGGCGGAGGCGGGCGCCCTCATCTTGCAACGGCGGGAGGAAAGGATGTAAGTAAAATTCCCGACGCGCTTGCCGCGGTGGAATCTGTAGTTGAGTCGCAGAGTTAAATTCCGGCAAAAAGCTCTTACGTCTTCTGCAAACTAAATTTAAGAGGAAAGATAAAAGCGCTGATTAAAATAGCGAGACCCAGTAATTTTTTAATTACAATCCTTTCCGTTCTTGGAGGCGGATTTATTTCACTGCGAAGTTTTTCAGGATTCCCTTGGGCTGATTTAATTGCCGCCTCGCTTGCGGCGGGTTTCATCGCGGCGGCGGGGAACATAATTAATGACTATTACGATTTTGAGATTGACAAAATTAACCGTCCGGATCGCCCCCTTGTTAGCGGAGAAATTTTCAAAAGAACTGCGATAAAATATTACATAACTCTTAATGGTCTCGGCTTTTTCTTTGCCGGATATGTTTCCCTTTCGGTACTTGCAATTGTTTTGATGACCGCATCCTTGCTTTTTATTTATTCGTCAAAACTTAAGCGCATTCCTCTTGCGGGAAATCTGCTTGTCGCTTTTTTAACGGGCTTTGTTTTTATATACGCGGGAATTGCCGCAGGGAATGCCGCAGGAGGAATAATTCCCTTCTTCTTCGCATTCCTGATTAATCTGACGCGGGAACTGGTTAAAGATATTGAAGATTACGAAGGGGATTCCGTTAATAAAATTAAAACATTGCCGATTGTAAAAGGAATTTCATTTACAAAAAAGATTATTTCCGTTCTTATTTTACTTCTGATAATTTCTTCCCCTCTTCCTTTTTTTTTCTTTAACTATAATTTTGAATTTCTTTTACTGATTCTTTTTCTGATTGACATACCCCTTGTCAATATTTTAATCCGGCTTAATTCAGATTATTCCGATTACCGTAAGTTAAGTTTACAGTTGAAAATATTGATGATTCTCGGTCTTGGAATTTTAATTATAGGTGTGTTATGAAGAAAATTGAATTCGATAATTTTTTCAGGGAAGAGAAATACAAACTTCTTGCCGGAGTGGACGAAGCGGGAAGAGGTCCGCTTGCAGGACCCGTTGTTGCGGCAGCCGTAATTTTAGACAATGAAAATCCCATAAAAGAAATTGACGATTCCAAGAAACTAAGCGAAAAAAAACGGGAAGAGCTTTTTAATTTAATTCTTAATCAATCAATCTCTTACGGAATAGCGGAATCTGACATTGAAGTAATTGAAGAACTGAATATTCTACAGGCGTCTTTAAGAGCAATGAAAATTGCAGTCGGAAAGTTAAATCCAGCGCCCGACATTATCCTGGTTGACGGAAATAAACTTTTTGCCACCAAAATTCCGGCTCATTCAATTGTTAAAGGGGACGCCAAGTCATACTCTATTGGAGCCGCATCAATACTGGCAAAGGTCTGGCGCGACAGATTAATGCGAAAAGCCGCCGAAAGCTATCCCGAATACGGCTGGGAAAGAAATAAAGGTTACGGAACCAAAGAACATATCGAAGCTATCCGGAAGTACGGAATAACTCCCTTGCACCGGAAAAAGTTTTTGCGAAAAATTTTTAATGTTGAAACAACCGAAGAAGTTGAAAATTTATTCTCATGAAAAAGAATAATCAAACCACCGGAAAACGAGGGGAAGATATTGCTTCAAAATATCTTGAGAAAAACGGGTTCAAAATTCTCCGGCGTAATTTCCGTTTTGACCGGGGAGAGATTGACATAATAGCGAAAGAGAAAAAGACTCTTGTTTTCATTGAAGTAAAAACCAGAACCAACTTGGAATACGGGACTCCGGTTGAAGCGGTCAATAAAAGAAAAGCAGCCCAAATAAAAAAGACTGCCGAGGGATTTTTATTTTCGGATAACGATGAAATCGAATATGATGAAGTCCGTTTCGATATTATCGGAATAATGCTTCACGGCGGGAAGGAAAATATTAACCACATCCGAAACGCCTTTTAATAACTTCCGGAATTGAATCTTAGACACAAACTTACACTGCGAAAATCATAAGCATCTTAATAAATCAGCGTCCTATAAACAGCTACTTTTTCTTAGTCGAATCCGGAATAAAATTAAGAGAAATCGAATTTACACAGTAACGACGGTTTTTATCTGTAAATCCTTCCCCGTAAAAAATATGCCCGAGATGCCCGCCGCAATTAGCGCAAATTATTTCCGTGCGCTCTCCGTCGGGATCGGGAATCTTCTTAACGGCGCCGGGAATTTCATCATCAAAACTTGGCCAGCCGCAATGGGATTCAAATTTGGAATCGCTCTTAAAAAGGGGCGCGCCGCAATGTTTGCATGTGTAAACGCCAGACTCCTTATTATAAAGGAGTTTCCCGGTGTAAGGGGCTTCAGTCTCTTTATATATAATAACCTGCTCTTCTTCAGGAGTTAATTTATTTAACTTCATTTTTTTATCCTGACCGAAATTAAATTGTGATGTAGTAAGAAATAATATTAAGATTAAGAAAAATTTCAAATCAGACTCCACGTCTATTAATAAAGATAAATTAATATCGCAAATAATTTCCGGGCAGCCAAACGAATTAAATTTTCTCCGGACTTAAAGCGCCAGGCGATAAATTTCTCTTACGTCGTCTTTGTATAATTTTTTCAATCGTCCCAAGGGAATTCTTATCGTGGCGTTTTTAGTCAGTTTCTCAATTTCATCTCCGGTAACTCCAATGTCGGCAAGCGATGTAGGGGCTTTTATTTCGCTGAAGAATGAAGTGAGTTTGCCGGCAAGTTCATTTACAACAAAATCTGTGTCATTATTTTCAATGCCGGAAACATAATCGCAAGTCCGGCTCCATGCGCAATATCATAAAAGGCGCTTAACGAATGTTCGAGTGTGTGCGTAGCCCAATCACCGCCGAATCTTCCCGCGCTGTTAATTCCGTTTAACGCAAGAGTGGCGCTCCAGGCAAGCTCGGCGCGTGAGTTATATTCTTCGGGACTTTTCATTAAAATTTTAGTGTGCTTAATGATGTTTCTTATTAATCCCTCGGCTATTTCATCCTGAATATCAACATTCTCCGAGCCGTCAAAATAAAGTTCCATTACATGAGCAATAGCATCGATAGCTCCGTAAGCCGTCTGTTCGGCTGGAAGCGAAAATTGTATCTCCGGTTCAATTACCGTCGTCTTGGGAAAGGAAGCATCGCCGGCAGTGAAAGGCCATTTTTTATATTCATCCTCTTTTGTTATTACAGCAAAAGGATTCATCTCGCTTCCGGTTGCGGAAATTGTTAAAATTGTAAAAAGAGGAAGAGCTTCGCTCGTAAATGATTTCCCTTCAAATAAATCCCAAACATCGCCGTTAAACAGCGCGCCTGCCGCCACTGCTTTTCCCGTGTCAATTACGCTCCCGCCGCCAACGGCAAGGATTGAATCAACGCCCTCTTGCTTAACCAAATTTACAGCTTCGTAAACTTTGGATAAAACGGGATTAGCTTTTATTCCTCCAAGTTCAACAAAATCAATGCCGGCAGAGTTTAACATCTCAGTCGTTCTTTTGTAAACATTATTTTTAAATATCGAACCTTGTCCATACAACAAAAGGATTTTCTTTACATTATTCTTTTTTAAGCTTTCGCCGAGTTTTTCAATTTGGTTTTTACCGAATAAAATTTCGGTCGGATTATAGAATCTGAAGTCGTTCATAGTTTTCCTTTCAAATGTTTCATGTCAGATTAAACAGCAGTAAAAAATAACGGCAAATTTTCGTTTTGATTATTCTAATTTTTATTTAGACTTCAATAAAAAAATGCGTGAATTATTCTTTCACTTTTTACAATTTATAATCTAATAAAAAAGGAGGAATTATCTATTCCAAAATAATTTTTACAGTTTAGTGAGCAAAGCTGAAAACATCTCTTCCGAAAAAGCCACATCCGAGAAAATTTGCTCAATGTTATACTTAGTGATTTTCTTAAAGTCTTCTTCTCGAGGCAATACCACAACTCCGCCGAAATCCAATGTTGCGGGACTTACTAAAAGCTGCTCGTCCCCCTCAGCATAAAAGCATCTAGGGCGATGCGCTTTTCTCGGAAAAATAAAAAGGAGATGTTCCCCGTTCATCATTGTTGACACCAAGTTCAGTTTTGTTTCTTTTGCCGAAGGGAATAAATTCGTCATTGCGCCGTAAACCATAAAAAACAATTTCTCAATTGCTTTTTTATCTCTTCCTTTAATAACTAAAATTCTGCGAAGCGTATCTCGAACGGAATAGAGAACGGCATTACCGATATTTTTTTCTTCCTTGATATGCGGAAGTCCCGAACCGGATTTGTACCCCGATAAAATTTCGTCAATGAAATTAACAAGAGGAAAATGTTTTCTCGTCCCTCCCTGAAAATGCCTGTGCTCCGGCACGGAAGCTCCCGCTTCAGGTCCGTTGTAAAGAAGAAAATATTTTTCTCCGAGAGTTTCAGCCCCTTCAAGAATCTCGATGAAATTATCGCTGATTTTTTGCGGATGATGTTCGTTAAACTTTGCAGTAAAGTGAACCGGAATAATAGGGAAAGGATTTACAAGAAACGTATAGTTCTCCGTTAGTCTGATTCCTTTTTGCTCGAGGTGAAGATTATCATCGCACAAAAAACATTTACGGTTTGCAATGCTCTTTTCATCGATTAACGCCAGAGTAGAGCCGACCCTGTGCGGATTGAACTGGACGACAACCGAAGCGTCGGGAAAATTAAACTCCTTTACTTTCAGCTCTTTCAGCGTGTCATAATTCTTTCGGGCAAACTCCCATTCGTTAATTTGCCAATTAAAGAATTCGTTAAATAAATCGTCGGAATCGTTTAAGTTAAATTTTTCTCTGAACTTATCGCGCGTGTAAAATTTCAGTTCCATCCTTTTTCCCCATTATTTATTCTTTGCCTAATCTTAATTTCGGTTGTTCTCAGAAAATCTTTGTAGCGATTATTTTTGTTCTCATTTTCAATTGTAAGATTCGAATCGGAATTCCCTTCCCAGCGGCGGCAGACATAAACAGGCTCGAAGATTCTGCCGATTTTATATAAGCGGGAAACCGCAAGCATTACCGCATAATCCTCTCCATAGCTGACATCAGGGAATTTAATCTCTCGAATAACCTGAGTGTAAAATGCACGCGGCGCGCCGAAGCCGTTAATTCTCAGAGCGTTATTCATTCCGTTCTCGTCTGTCCATTCAGCATGAGTAATTACGCCGGGAGGAATTTCTTTTAAGTTGAAGTCGGTAAGTTTATAGCTTCCGACTACTGCCGCCGCCGAAGTTTCATAAAATTTATCAACAATTTTCCGGAGAGTAAATTCATTGATGTAAATATCGTCGCTGTCGAGCTGGACGGAAAACATTCCGCAGAAGCTTTGTTCGATTGCAAAATTCCAGCACCCTCCTATACCGCGATTTTTCTCCGGCGGAATAATTACAAAAAGGTTTTCGTACTTCCTTTTAAGTTTTCTCAAAAGCCCGGAAGTTCCGTCGGTTGAATGGTTATCCACTACAATTACATTATAAGGAAAATCTGTCTTCTGGGAAAAAGCCGACGCAACGGCGTCCCCAATTGCACCTACTCTGTTTTTTACGGGAATAATTACCGAAGCTATATTTTTGAATTCTAATTCATTAAATTTAACCGCTTTTCTATTTGCTTGCAGAAAAGCTCCCGAATCAATAAGATAATCTGTAAAGACTTTTTCCCTCTCTTTTTCCCTTTCTATTAACGCGGATTTTTGATAATTAAATATTTTCTCGTTCCCCGACTGAATCTCTTCTTCTTCAATGGAATAAAGGGGCTCCGGGATGTGAGCAATTTCGCTCTTCCTCGAGAGAAATAATCTGAATGAATATAAAGCGGAATATTTTGTCTCGAACGATTTCTCCTTTAGATATTGATTAAGTAAATCTCCCCGCAGCAAAACAATCTTGCCGAAATTAAAATCATCCCGAACAGAGCCGGACTGATAATCAATCAAGGGATGAAGAAACTCGCGATTATTGTTTTTTTCATGATAGTCGGAATAAATCAAACCGGCGTTAAAGGTTTCGGATAAAGTAAGAAAACGCCGGATAAACAAATCTCCCAAGGAGATTTTGCAATCGCTTAAAGAGACAAAAAAATATTTCGACTTCCTTTCTCGCGCAATAAAATCAAGCGTTTCGCGGCTTTCAATACTCTTTTTGCCAAGTTCAATAATGTTTATTTCATTATTACTCCCTGCGCTCCAATCAATCAGATTTTTATTCGATATGAAGAAATCGGTCTTTAAAATAATTTTATTCCTTTTAAAAATTTGTTTTAATCCCGACAATAAATTCTCTGCCCGCTTCAGGCAAACCGAACTGTGTGTAGTAAAGCTTGTCGGTTAAATTATTTATCCTGAAAAATATTTTCGGCGTAAAGTAATTAAAAGCAAATGCGTAACTAAACCTTAAGTCGGCGATTAAATAATCGGGCAATTTAACGAGAGTATTCTGCTCCTCGAATTCTTTGCCGATATAACTGCTTTCAAGCGCAATGCCGAAACCGCCGAGGTTATAAGTTAACCCCGCTCCGGCAATTATGCCGGGAGAATATTCCAGCGTGTCGGCAAATTCTCCTACGCTGTTTTTCCCGCGGGAGTTAATCAAACTGACGTTAATTCTAAAGTCGAGATTTTTGAACAGCTCGGTCTCAAACTCCGATTCAATTCCGTAATTTCTAATCTCGCTTTTGTTTACTCTTTTATATTTTCCGTTGCTCAACTTTGTCCGGACGATACCCTCCTTAATATAAGTAAGGAAAAAATCCGTTTCCAAACTCCCTTCCGCGAAATTATATTCGATTCCCAGTTCGCCGCTTTGCGCGGTTTCGGCGTGTAAATCGGGATTAAGCTCAAACTTTCCCAATGCGCCGGAATACATCTCGCGCATCGTTGGAAATCGGGTTTTTCTTCCCGCATTAAATCTTAAGCTGAAGTTTTCATCAAGAGTGTAAACTCCGCCGGCGTTAAATCCGAAATCATAAGTCGGATCTTTTTTCGGCTTATCTCCGGTAAGCGGCGTCGCGGCTCCGTCGAAACTTATTCCGGCGTTCAACGCTAAATTTTTCAGCGTATGTTCAAACTCTGTTCCGATCGAGAAAACATTCTGCGAGTAACTGTTTTCCGTTACCGATAGAGGCGCGCCGGATGAAAAATTATCCGAAATCTTTTCAACATGTTTTGAGTTATATCCGCTGAAGGCGATTTTCAGAATCGAGGAGGAACTGAGCAGCGAAGTGTAAGTCGCTCTGCCGAAGTAAGTGAAATCGTCTCCTTGTTCCACGGCGTCAAGAGTGGAATAGTCGGAGTTGACATACTGATTAATTAATGAATGATACTTTGTGAAATTAGCGGAATATGTAAGAAAAGAATTACCGCCGCTCAGATTAAGTTTCCCGCCGAGAGTAACGGATAAATCGCTCAGCTCGGGATACTTCCAGTAGCGTATTTTATCCACGCCGATTTCCGGCGGGACGCCTTTCTCCTTGCTGATGTAGGAAATGGCTGCTCCGAAGTTTGAATTATTCGAAAAAGTTTTATTTAATTTGAAAAACAAATTGTATCCGCTGTAGTAACTGTTAATTCTGTCTCCGCCCGGATTAGCCGGAGAGTTAAAACTTTCGGGAAGCGGATAAGCGTCCCGCGCGCCGTAACCTCCGGAAAAAAGGATTCCGAAACCGCCGACATTTTTACTGTAAAATCCCGACATGTTTTTTAGTCCGCTTTCGCCGCCGGATAACGAAACCTCCCCACGGGCTTTGCCGTCCGGCTCGATTGTCGTAACGTTAATTACTCCGCCGAGTGCGTTGGGTCCGTAAATCACAGAGGGAATTCCTTTTGTAATCGTGATGCCCGAAATAGCGCTCGTCGGTATTAAACTCAAGTCAATTCTGTTGTCCCACGGAATATTCAGCGGAATACCGTCAAGCATGAGCGTTATTCTCCGCTTGCCGGAATTACGAAAGTAGAACAGTGTCTCTCCGCGGGAGTTAGTCTGAACTTTTACGCTTGGAAGAAGCGGAGCGATTTTATCCAGCGTGGGAGCGTCAGAGAGAGATATTTCCTTTGCGGAAATTTTTATGGTTGATTTCGGCTGCAGAACCAAACCGCTTTCAATCGTTATTTCATTGAGATTATAACTTTTCAGTGAGTCTTTTTCTTGTGCGATCAAAAAAGATGAAACCGATAAAAGGAGGATGAGTAACTTTTTCACAATTGAAAACCTTAATTTTTTGTTAATCATTTAAAATCAGTAACTTGAAATTAAAGAAAAAATAAAAATTGTTTGGGAATTTTATTGGTTAAGTTATGGAGATAATTAACGACACAGAAAAAGCTGCAAAAGTTTTTAAAGCGCTCAAATCGAACGAGCTGAATTTAAGAAGGGAACCGGTTGCCGGCAGAAAAGAAAAACTAAAGCGTCTGCTTAAAAACATCGAGAAGTTTTCCAAAAGAATTGAAGAAGCGATTTTTGCGGATTTTCACAAACCGGCGGCTGAAGTAAGATTAACCGAGATTTTTCCCGTAACAAGCGAAATAAAATATGTCGTCAGAAATCTTACGGCTTGGACGCAGGAAAAAAGAACCGCGACGCCGATTACATTTTTCGGCGCTTCAAGTAAAATTGTTTATCAGCCGAAAGGCATTGTTCTGATTATCTCCCCGTGGAATTATCCGTTTCAACTTGCAGTCGGTCCGCTTGTTTCCGCGATTGCGGCGGGCAACGGAGCGGTATTAAAACCGTCCGAACTCAGTCCCAATACTTCGTCGGTTATAGCCGAACTCATTGCGGAAACTTTCTCCGAAGATGAAGTTACGGTTCTGCAAGGGGATAAAGAAATCGCGCAAGCGCTGCTCGATTTGCCTTTCGATCATATCTTCTTTACCGGAAGTACCGCAATCGGGAAAGTCGTAATGGAGAAAGCCGCGCAGCATCTTGCCGGAGTTACTCTCGAGCTTGGGGGGAAATCTCCCGTGATTATCGATTCCACAGCTGACTTAAAAGATGCGGCTCAAAAAGTTACTTGGGGAAAATTCTTAAACGCCGGGCAAACCTGTATTGCGCCCGATTATGTTTTAATCCACGAGGGGAAAAAAACCGAGTTTCTGAAGTTAGTGAAAGATAATATTTACAAGCTTTACGGAGAGATAAGCGAGATAGATAAAAATCCCGATTATTGCCACATCGTAAACGGAAATCATTTGCGCATGCTGGAAAATCTGACTGCCGACGCCGTAAATAAAGGAGCTGAAATTGAAGTCGGCGGAAAAATATTGGAAGGCAATACATTCCAGCCGACAATTTTGACAAATGTTTCAGCAGATTCCGAAATAATGAAAAACGAGATCTTCGGGCCCGTTCTTCCTTTGCTCGGTTACGCTTCCGAAAAAGAGCTTTTTGAAATTATCGCCCGAAATCCTAATCCGCTGGCTCTTTATATTTTCTCCAAAAATAAAAAGTTTACCGATAAAATAGTAAATGAGATTCCATCCGGCGGCGCGGCAATAAACGATGTGGTTGTTCACTTTGCCAATTACGTACTTCCGTTCGGAGGCGTAAAGGAAAGCGGTTTCGGTAAGGGGCACGGTTACTACGGATTTTTGGAATTCTCGCACGAACGCGCCGTAATGAAGCAGAAAAAATTTACAACAATCAAAATGTTTTATCCGCCCTTTACAAAAAGAGTAAAGAAACTAATCGATTGGATTATTAAGTTTTTTTAAGAACCGGTAATTATACCCAATTTAGAGATATTTCGGACGGCTTACACTCCTCCGCCTTGGGGGATTGGCGGACTCAATATGACAACTTTAGGTTATGCAAAGGTCTCTATTAAGTTATACAAAGCATTCTTAAAGAGAATATTCCCATTCTGAAATGCCTTGTTTTTCGCAATATATTTTTTAGGATTGAAATATATTCAAAAGTATGTGTTATTTTTGATTGTTTTACGCCACTAAATACGACATGATAAGATGAACGACTATACTGAAAACAAAAAGTTTGAAAAATCAGATTTCACGGAAAATCCCCTTGCGAAAGGGGAATACGAGTATTGCATGTTTTCCGAATGTGATTTCTCAAATTCCAATCTCACGGATATCAGCTTTTCCGAATGTGAATTCATTAATTGTAATTTAAGTTTAGCGGATGTTACGCAGACGGCTTTTAGAAATGTGAAATTTAATAATTGCAAAATGTTGGGCGTAAACTTTAACGCATGCAACGAATTCGGACTTCAACTGTCGTTTGAAAACTGCGCGTTAAATCATTCGATATTTTATCAGATGAGATTGAAAGAAACCGGTTTCCGCAATTCCGAGTTACGCGAATCAGATTTTACCGGTTGCGATTTGTCAGGCTCCGTTTTTGAAAACTGCGATTTAACAAGAGCCGTTTTTGAAAATTCGATTCTTGAAAACGTTGATTTCCGAACCGCTTATAATTTTGATATCGATCCTGAATCCAATCGAATAAAAAAGGCGAAATTTTCGACCGGAAATATTGCCGGACTTCTTTTAAAATATGATATTGAGATTGAAAGTTAGAGAAAAAATCGAAATACAATAGAACACGGATGACACGAAAAACTCAGATTGTCACGGATAATTCCTTAACTCTACGGCACATAAACCGGTGAACCGGTTACGGCAATTATGGTTTCCCTTTCCCCGCTGATGAATCAGCGGGTTAATCAGAATGATTATTTTTTTAAGTTGACAGCGTTGCTTGCTGAAATCTTCGCTTCAAATCTTTGTGAAATTCAACTTGATTCGCCATTATTTTCAGAAGTTTCTTATATTTCTTAGTTATATAAAAAAAGCTGGGAATTATCGTGCAAAAAGAAAAAGTTTTAGTTACTTCGGCTTTGCCGTACGCTAACGGACCGATACATCTGGGACATTTAAGCGGAGCGTATTTACCCGCCGATATTTATGTGAGATACAAAAGATTAAAAGGGGACGACGTTCTTTACGTTTGCGGATCGGACGAACACGGCGTGCCGATTACAATTACCGCCGAAAAAGAAGGCGTAACGCCTCAGGTAATTATCGATAGATACCATAATTTGAATAAAAGCGCTTTTGAAAAATTCGGGATGAGTTTTGATATTTACTCCCGAACGAGTCTCCCTATTCATCACAAAACAGCGCAGGAGTTTTTCCTTAATTTTTATGAACAGGGGATTTTGAACGAGAAAAAAACTCTCCAGTTTTTTGATGAAAAAGTGAAAATGTTTTTGCCCGACAGATACGTCGAAGGAACTTGCCCGAAATGCGGTTACGAAGAGGCGCGAAGCGACGAATGCGAAAAATGCGGCGCTCTTTACGACCCGTCGGAATTAATTAATCCCAAAAGCAAAATCACCGGCGAAACGCCCTCGCTGCGAGAAACATCCCATTGGTATTTTCCTCTCGGTAAATTTCAGATGCGACTTGAAGATTACGTTAAGGAGATGAGCGAAAAATACGGCTGGAAAGATAATGTTATCCAATACTGCAACAGCTGGTTTAAAGACGGATTAAGAGACAGAGCCGTTACGCGCGATTTGGATTGGGGAGTTAAAGTGCCGCTTCCCGACTCGGAAGGGAAAGTGCTTTACGTCTGGTTCGAGGCGGTTCTCGGTTATATCTCCGCAACAAAGCAACTCGGTGAAGAGCGAGGCGACCCCGATTTATGGAAAAAATATTGGCAAACCGACGATACAAAATATATCGCGTTTATCGGGAAGGATAATATTGTTTTTCATACAATTATTTTCCCTTCGATGCTTATGGCTTGGAACGACGGAAACGAAGATAAATATATTTTGCCTCAGAATGTTCCCGCGAATGAGTTCTTAAATTTTGAAGGGAAAAAGTTCTCCAAATCAAGAAATTGGGGAATTGACGTTCATGAGTTTCTGGAGATTTTTCCTCCCGACCCGCTGCGCTACACGCTTGCGGCAAATTTACCCGAGAATAAAGATACAGACTTTTACTGGAAAGAATTTCAGGCGCGAAACAACAATGAGTTAGCCGATATTCTCGGGAATTTTGTTAATCGTACGTTCATTTTTGCTCACAAACATTTTAACGGCGAAGTTCCGGCAAGAGAAAATCTTTCCGAAATGGATAAGGAAATGCTGACGATGCTTGAAGCGGCTCCGGATAAAATCGGCGATTTAATCGAACGCTACAAGTTAAAGGATGCCGTTCTCGAAATGATGAACGTTGCCCGCGCGGCAAATAAATATTTTAACGACTCTGAACCGTGGAAGACGATTAAAACCGACAAGCAGAAAGGTGCGAATACGATAAATATCTGTCTTCAAACAATTTACACTCTTGCCGAACTCTTTTCTCCCGTTATTCCTTTTACATCGGACAAACTTTTTAAGTCGCTTAATTCCAAACCTACTGATTGGTACGAAGCGGGAAAAAGCGTTCTGCCTGCGGGCACAAAACTCAACAAAGGTGAAATTCTCTTTACCAAGATTGACGATAAAGAAATCGAATCTCAGACAAATAAACTGGGAGAGCCGGAAGAGGAAAAGGAAAAGTTTAATGAAATAATAACTATTGACGATTTTGCTAAAGTTAAGCTGAGAAGCGGAAAAATATTGGAAGCCGAACGCGTTAAGAAAAGCGAAAAATTGGTAAAACTGAAAGTCCGGCTTAAAGGCGAAACGAGGCAAGTGGTTGCGGGAGTTGGTAAATTTTATTCTCCCGAAGAACTTGTAGGGAAAAACATAATTTTAGTCGCGAATCTTAAGCCGGCTAAATTGTTCGGAATTGAATCGCAGGGGATGATTCTTGCAGTTGAAGACGCTGAAGGAAAGTTGAACGTAATTAATCTGCCGGATAATGTTTTGCCCGGAACGGAAGTCCGATAGTTTTAATATGGAGAAGAAAGAGCGAGCAAAACGTAACCGTACGCTTGTTTTATCCGCGGCGGAAATTAAAAAATACAGCGATAAAACTTTGTCCCCAAAAGGGAAAAAAAGCATTCGAGAAATTGAAAATAAAACTATCGAAGGGGATTTTTTTGAAGCGGCAGAAAATCTTCCGGAAAAGTTTGTTGATTTGCTTTTTATCGATCCGCCGTACAATATGAATAAAAAGTTTAATTCGGTTAAGTTTTCTCAAACCGGAGTTAAAGAATATTCCGATTATCTTGAAAAAGTTATATCGGCGGTTTTTCCCGCTTTGAAAGAAACGGCTTCCGTTTATGTATGCGGGGATTGGCGTTCTTCGATTTCGATTCCTCTTGTTCTTGAAAAATTTTTTATTCTGCGGAACAGAATTACCTGGGAGCGCGATAAAGGGCGCGGAGCCAAAAAGAATTGGAAAAATAACTCCGAGGATATCTGGTTTGCAACGGTTTCGGAAGATTATTATTTCAATCCCGAAGCGGTTAAGCTGAAGCGGAGAGTTTTAGCTCCTTACCGTAACGAAAAAAGGGAACCAAAGGATTGGGTAAAGAGTAAAAACGGAAGTTACAGATTAACGTATTCTTCCAATATTTGGAATGATATTTCAATTCCGTTCTGGTCAATGCCGGAAAACACGGATCATCCGACACAGAAACCGGAGAAGCTTCTGGCAAAGATAATCTTATCGGGAACGCGGGAAGGTGATTTTATCCTCGACCCGTTTGTCGGTTCCGGCACAACAAGCGTAACGGCGAAAAAATTGGGACGCAGATTTCTCGGGATTGAAATGGATAAGGAGTTTGCGGCGCTTACGGAAAAAAGATTGGAGTTAGCGGAAACGAATAAAGGAATACAAGGTTATGCGGACGGCGTGTTCTGGGAAAGAAATTCGTTTCCTTATAAAAAGTAACAGCTATATTTATGTTCTTTTATTTTTTGAGATTAATAAGAAATCGCGACATTCTTAGTAAGCAAGAATGTAAAAAAAATTCCGTTTTGTCATTCTGATACCGCCGCTTTTTGGCGGGAGAAGAATCTCCAAATTGGAATACGCGCAGATGCTTGATAAGAGATTCTTCATAATATTCGTGATTACATGGGATAGAAAGACGGCGTCCTTCAGAATGACAAATTGGAATTTAGCTAAGCTGTTTTTTGTCATTCTGATACCGCCGCTTTTTGGCGGGAGAAGAATCTCCAAATTAGAATACGCGCAGATGCTTGATAGGAGATTCTTCATAACATTCGCGAATACATGGGACAGAAAGACGGTGTCCTTCAGAATGACAAATTGGAATTTAGCTAAGCTGTTATTTGTCATTCTGATACCGCCGCTTTTTGGCGGGAGAAGAATCTCCAAATTAGAATACGCGTAGATGCTTGATAGGAGATTCTTCATAACATTTGTGATTACATGGGACAGAAAGACGGCGTCCTTCAGAATGACAAATTTAAATTAAGCTAAACAGTTGTTTGTCATTCTGAGTTCCGCGCTAAGCGGGACGAAGAATCTCTAAATTAGATTTTGCGCAAATACATGTTATGAGATTCTTTCCGCCAAGGCGGATTCGCTCCGCTCCGTTCAGAATGACGGATGAGAGAGAAAAATTTTAAATAGAAAATAAAAAAAGCAACACACTTAATTGAATTAAGGAGAAAGATGATGTTCAAAAATTTGTTGAAAACCGGAGTTATATTATCCGTGCTAATGAGCGCTTTGGCAGTTGCTCAACATAAAGATATAGCGCTTTCCAAATATGATGTAGGCAAAGTAACTATGGGGGAGTTTGAAAAGGAATATGCCAAGTCGGTCGGAGGCGTGGAAAAAGCAAAAAAAGATTCCTTAAGCCAATACAAAGATTTCTTAAAGCTTTATACCGATTATAAATTAAAACTCCGCAATGCTTGGGTGCGCGGTTACGATAAAGACCCCGAACTGAATAAGGAGTACAACGATTACCTGAAACAAATCGGGGAAAGTTATATTATTGAGAAAAAGATTGTGGAACCTGCTCTGAAAAAGATGTACGACAGAAGCAAGGAAGAAATACGAGTAAGTCATATTTTAATCAGAACGGACAACAAACCCGCCAAAGCAGCCGAAGCGCTTGCGCTTTCGTTAATTAAGCGGCTGAAAAAAGGGGAAAGTTTTGATTCCCTCTGCAAAAAATACAGCGAGCACACTTTTACGAAAAACGACGGAGGAGATCTTTACTACATAACCGCCGGACAAATATTAACGCCGATTGAAGATGCAATGTACGCGACCAAAGTCGGCGAAGTTTATCCGAAACCGGTAAAAACTTCCTACGGTTATCACATAATAAAAGTAACGGACAGACGCCCGCGGGAATATAAAATTAAAGCAAGCCACATTTTAATTAAGATTAAGAAAGTTAACGGTAAGCTTGATACCGCAGCCGCAAGGGCAAAGGCGGATTCGATTTACCGGAAACTTATTGACGGAGCCGATTTCGCCGAAATGGCAAAGAAATATTCCGACGATAAAGGGAGCGCGGTAAAAGGCGGCAATCTCGGCTACTTTGAAAGAAGAATGATGATTAAGCCCTTTGACGAAACCGCATTCAATTTAAAGAAAGGCGAAATCAGTAAACCGGTGGAAACAAAATTCGGTTTCCATATAATTAAAGTTACCGATATCGTTCCCCTTCCTCCGTTTGATAAAATGAAAGATAAATTGAAAAAGCGTTACGAACAAACTCGCTATAAATCGGATTATAAAGTTTATGTTGATTCGATGAAACAGGAGTTCGACTTTTTTGAAAACGATTCTCTTTTAAGAAGCATTGCGGCAAAAGCGAAAGATTATAAATTTGAAAAAGGCGTTAAGGAAAAAGATGGAATAAAAAACAACTTGGATAAAACCGTTTTCAAAGTTAATAATATTCCTTCAACTTTAGATACAGTAATCGGTTTCGGGCTTGGGGAAAAGGAACTGCAGGGGAAAAAGCTGACTTTTGAAAATTTGAGAAAAGCTGCTGAAAAGCTAGCGGAAAAATTCCTTTTTGAAGTCAAAGCTCAGGAACTTGCAAAAACGGACTCGGCTTTCAAAGCGCTGATGAATGAATACAGAAACGGATTGCTTGTATTTAAAATTCAGCAGGAAGATATTTGGGACAAGATGAAAATCGATTCAACTCAGTTGAAAAAAATGTACGAAGAAGAAAAGAGTAAACTTGTTACCCCCAACGAAGTTGAGTTCGATCAAATATATTCACGAAACGATTCATTGATAATTAATGTTTACAAGGAATTGCTAAACGGAAAAAGGACTTTTGACGAAATTGCCGATTCGATTTCCAATGCGGTTAAGAAAAATCCGAAAAGCGCGCTTAAGTTTAGACCCAACATTAAGCTAAAAGCGGAAACCAATTCGTTGACGGAAGCTGCGTTCGGATTGGAAAAACCGGGCGACTTCTCATCTCCCGTAGGCGTGGGAAAAATTTGGGGAATTGTGAAGCTGTTGAAAAAATCGCCGTCGAGAGTAAAAACTTACAAAGAAGCTCTGCCGGAATTAATGAGCGAATATCAAGACAAGGAGACAAAGAGATTAAGAGACGAGATGAATAAAAATCTCGAAAATATTTATCACGTTAAATTCTATTATGACGAATTGCAAAAAGCATATAAACCTGACGAAGATTAGTTTATCCGTTTGGTTAGTCCTCCTTTTGTTAATCGCTTACGGGTGCGGCGAGAAAAAATCGCCGCCGCCCAAAGCGCTTGCCTCTGTTGACGGGACAATTTTAACGGATACCTATCTGGACAAGATCAAAACCGCTTATTCGTTCTCAGATTCCGATAAGAAAAAAATCGTTAACGGCTGGATCGAAGGTGAAGTCTTTCTGCGCGAAGCCGAAGAAGAAGGCGCGCTTGAAAGCGGAACGTTTGATGTTCTTGTCAGAGAAAGCAAAAGCGAAATCGCGAAAGCCCTTCTGCTGAAGAAATTTTTTGATTCCGTTGATGAAAACGTTTCTAATGATGAAATCGAAAGCTACTACAAAAATCACAACGGAGAATTTATTTTAACCGAAGATGTTTATTTGCTCGACGCCGCTCGGTCCGATGATTTTACCGCGCTCTTAAATTTCAGGCAAAATGCCGTTTCCGCAGGTTGGCAAAAAGCCGCGAATGACAACCCGAAAATCAACGTTGTTTCAGGTTTGAAAATTAAGCCGGAGAAAGTGGGAGCGGGCGATTTCCGGAATCTTCTTCTTTCTATCGATAAAGGGAGAGTTTCTCCCGTAGTAAAGAAAAACGGAAGAACATTTATTGTCTTTAAGATTAACAAGATTTTAAGGAAAGGCTCAACGTCAACTCTCGAAGACGTTCGAGACGATATAATTGAAAGAATAAAATTACAGAAAAAAATAATAAGTTACGAAAAGTACAAAGAGAAATTATTTTCCAAACATAAGATTGAGATTTACGGAGATCTAAATGAATAAAAAAATATTGGTGTTGTTTTCACTCCTTTTTGTCGGATCGATATTCGCGCAAGAGGTAATCGATAAAATTGTGGCGGTTGTGGATAACGAGATAATTTTAAAATCGGAGTTAGACGTAAGAGCGGCTTACGTTGCGGCGCGCAGTAATTTAAGTCCGACCGACCCGGCGCTGAGGCGAAAAGTTCTGGATCAGATGATTGATGAAAAACTGCTTTACGTTCAGGCGCAGCTCGATTCGATTCAAGTCAGCGATGAACAGGTTGACCAGCAGCTTGACCGGCAAATGAGCTATTTTATTCAGCAGTACGGCTCTAAGGAAAGAGTCGAGCAGGTTTACGGAATGAGCATCAACCAGATTAAGCGGGAGTTCCGCGACGACGTAAAAAAAGAACTTATGGCGCAGATGGTACAGCAGAAGAAGTTCGGCAATGTTGATGTAACGCGCCGCGAAGTGCTGGAGTTTTACAAAGAGTACAAAGATTCCCTCGGTTTAATTCCTGAAAAATTAACTATTTCGCATATCTTTATTAATCCTCAGAAAAGCGAGCGATTGAAAAAGAAAGCAAAAGAAAAGGCGCAGATGATTCTCGATTCGCTAAAACACGGCGGCGATTTTGCCGAGCTTGCAAAAAAATATTCCGACGACCCCGGCAGCGCCGCAAACGGCGGAGACTTGGGCTGGGCAAAGCGCGGAGTTTTTTACCCCGAATTTGAAGCCGCTGCTTTTGCTTTGAAAAAAGGAGAACTTTCAGGAATTGTGGAAACGCCGGTCGGCTTTCATATTATTCAGTTACTCGACAGACGCGGCGAAGCGATTAACGCGCGCCATATTCTGATTAAAATAAAAAGCGACGACCAAGCTGATTTGAAGGCGATTGAGCTTTTAACAGATATTCGCGACAGCATTGTACAGAAGAAAAACACATTTGAGTATTACGCCAAAAAGTATAGCGACGACAAGGAATCGGCAAAGTTCGGCGGAAAACTCGGGACGTTTGAAGTCGGCAAAATAGATAAGCAGACGCTTGACGCCGTTTATAAATTAAAGGAAGGCGAGATAAGTTATCCGAAGCGGTTAGATATAAACCGGATGGTTTACGGTTATCAGATTGTAAAATTGGATAAGCGGGTAAAACAGCACAAGCCCGATCCGGAAAAAGATTTTGACGATATTAAACAGCTTGCAATCCTGAAGAAAAAGCAGGAGTTGTACCAAAAATGGTTGAAAGAAATTAAAAGTAAAATTTATTGGGAAGTGAGGATTTAATTGGGGAATAAAGATGTTGATTTGGTAAAAGAACTGCGCGAACAAACGGAAAAACTTTACGCCGAAATTGGAAAAGTAATTGTCGGACAAGAAGATATAATAGAGAAACTGTTGATTTCATTGCTCGCGGGCGGGCATTCGCTCCTTGTAGGCGTTCCGGGATTAGCAAAAACATTAATAATTAAAACCTTTTCGGAAATATTGGATTTGTCGTTTAACAGAATTCAGTTTACTCCCGACTTAATGCCTGCCGACATTACCGGCACTGAAGTTTTGGAGAATAATCAAACCACCGGACAGAAGGAATTCCGGTTTATTAAAGGTCCGGTTTTTGCGAATGTAATTCTTGCCGATGAAATAAACCGCACGCCGCCCAAAACGCAGTCCGCATTGCTTGAAGCGATGCAGGAACATCAGGTTACGGCTTCCGGCAGAACATTTGAACTGCCCGAACCTTTTTTTGTTTTGGCTACACAAAACCCGATTGAGCAGGAAGGAACTTACCCGCTTCCGGAAGCGCAGTTGGACAGATTTATGTTTAATCTTTGGCTCGATTATCCGAGCGCGGAAGACGAAGTTGAAATTGTAAAGCGCACTACCGTATCGCAACAATCCGAAGTAAGCAAGATTATATCCGCCGAACAACTGAAAGAATATTCGAATCTTGCGCTTCGCGTTCCCGTATCGGATAATATTATTAATGCTGCGGTTAAACTGGTTGGAGAAACCAGAACAAAAAATAGTACGGACGAAACTTTAAGCAAGTGGATTCAATGGGGCGCGGGTCCAAGAGCATCGCAATATTTGATTCTTGCTGCAAAGACTCGGGCAATAATTAACGGACGCTACACGCCGAATCTTGAGGATTTGAAAGAAGCCGCCGTTCCGGTTTTGCGCCACAGAATTATTCCGAGCTTCAGCGCGGAAGCCGAGGGAATCTCTTCCGAAGATATTATTAATTACATTCTCAGAAAATTAAATTTATGAAATTAAAAACTATTCTTATTCCGATTATTGCCGGGGTATTTTTTGTAATATCATGCAGTAAAGAAAGCGCCATATCCGTTACCGCGGAAAAAATCAGCGAACCTCAGTTAAATGAATACGGGATGAACGCCGATTCATTAATCGAGCACGACGGCGTAGTGTTAAAGCGCCAGAACTTTTCCGATATACTTATTCCTTTCGGAGTCAGTTATAAAAAAATTCTTGAACTTTCCGATTCAAGCAAAAAAATATTTGATGTGCGGAAAATTCGTCCAGGCGCGGATTATGCCGCTTTTACTACAAAGGAGAGTTTAAAAAGCTTAAAATATTTTGTTTACGAGATTGATCAAATAAATTATGTTGTTTACGATTTCCGTGATTCCGTTATCGCTGTCCGGAAAGGAAGAAAACATGTTTCATCAAAGGAAGAACGGGCGGGCGGAATTGTAAAAGGTTCGTTGTGGAATACAATGCAGAGCTTAAATTTAAGTCCCGTTATAGCAATCAAGATGAGCGAGATTCTCGCATGGCAGATTGACTTTAACGCCGTTCGGAACGGAGACAAGTTCAAAGTAATCTACGACAACAATTACATCGACGACAGATTTGTCGGTACGGGAATAATAAAAGCTGTGATGTTCGAGCATATGAAAACCCCCTATTACGCTTTCCGGTTTAAGGAAGGAGACGATATTGATTACTACGATTTGGATGGCGGAAGCATGAGGAAGGAGTTTTTAAAAGCTCCTCTTAAGTTCACCAGAATTTCCTCCAGATTCTCAAGGCACAGATACCACCCGATTCTCCATATTTACCGTCCGCATCTCGGAATTGATTTTGCCGCTCCGATTGGGACGCCGGTTCAGGCTGTCGGGGACGGAGTTGTAATTGAAGCTAGGCGGAGAGGCGGAGCCGGAAGGTTTGTGAAAATTCGCCACAACGCTACTTTTTCCAGCGGCTACATGCACCTTTCCCGTTACGGAAAAGGAATTCGCCCGGGGAAACATGTTAAGCAAGGGGATGTTATCGGATATGTCGGCAGCAGCGGGCTATCCACAGGACCGCATCTTGATTTCAGATTTTGGAAAAACGGGAGACTTGTAAATTACCTGACGCAGAAATTCCCTCCCTCCAAACCGGTTAAAAAGGAATATATGAAACGCTTTATCGAACTCCGCGATTCAATGAAAAAGGAACTCGATTCCATTCCGTATCAAAACACACTTGAGGGGGATGAATAGAGATAAGAAAGGATAAGCTGACTTCCTCTTCCGGTTATGTCTGTTTTCCGCAGATTGCAAGCAATCTACACTACAAAAAACATTTTGTTATTCAAGTTTTTAGGGCGGAAAATTTTTTTAATGATAACTTTAGTACCTTATCAGTAAAATTCGTGTTATTTGTGGCAAAATATTTTTCCAAATACTCTAAAATCCCTTATTGATAAGGGTTTCAGAGATTATTTTTTTGTCCAACTTTTTCTCATGTTGTTTCCGGCTTGTCCATGTTGAGTTATACGAAACTTTCTGATAATTACATAGACGATATGATTTCATACTTGCTCCGTAGGAGCAAAACCTTTGTAATAAACAATTAATCTCCAATCAAAAGCTCCGTAGGAGCGATACATAAAATACAATGATTATCTCGTAAGCATTGAAGTGCCGCTCCTACGGAGCTAATAGATAATGGCGCGCTTTATTTATTACAAAGGTAACACTCCTACGGAGTTACTTCTCTTTGATTTAATGTTATGAACAACCTCTTAGATATGTTAACGCGATACGTAATCCGACCAGGCGGAGTAAAAGTTAAAATCTAATTTTACTAATATTGGCATTTTTAAAGTCGCCGAAATAATATCACTATTAAGAACTGATGAAATGAAAAACCTCCGAACTTGTCCCGACTGCCTTTCGTTGGGAATTACCCCGCCGACATTCATTAGTAAAATCCTTTCAGAGATTATTCTTTTCAGCCTATCTCCCTTTTTGGTTCTGGCTTGTCCAGGTTAGGTTT
>WGCV01000063.1 GCA_015493615.1 Melioribacteraceae bacterium | reverse complement strand
GCCACAGTCCGCCGTGGCGGAGACCGTTCGCAAGCTCACTAAACTCCGCCTTGGGCGGACTGCGCTACAAATAGAACGAGTAAGATTTTCTTACATGGTTTTTTGTCTAAAATTAACAGCTTGGCAGTTAGTTAACCTGTTGTTCTTTAATAACTTAAGTCATTTTTTTCCTAATGGCAGTCATTAGAACTTTTTTGTCTAATGACAATTTTGGGATAAAAAAGTCTTTCCGTTTGCGCGAATTAACTTATGTCAAAATATCGGTCTTCTTAAATCTGTAAAGCGCAATGGCGTTAACCGCTCCGGCGATTCCCAATAATACAATCAAGTTGATTAAGATGCCGGACAAATCGGAATGTCTCCAGAGAACTTGAAGGAAACCGTCCACCGACCAGTAAGTTATTGTAGTTTTGGAGATTGTCTGCATCCACTCGGGAAGAAGAAAAACCGGAAACCACGAGCCTCCGATTGCCGACATAATTAAAATTAAAATCGTTGCGATACCGTTTGCCTGACTTAAACTTTTGGTAAAAGAAGTAATCAACATCCCGAAAGAAACAGCGGCAAGCGTTGAGGCGATTATCATTAGGAAGAGATTCAAAAAGTTGGAGAAGATGTCAACGTTAAAAACAGCCCAAGCGAAAAGAAACATTACCGCAAGTTGTATAACGCCGAGAACCGTCGTGTAAAGATATTTCGACCAGATTATTTGGTTGCGGGAAACGGGCATTGTCAGAAGCCGTTTTAATGTGCCCTGCTGTTTTTCTTCGAAGAGTGAAATCGAAGCGCTTACGATTGAGAAAAGCAAAAACATTATCGCCCAACCGCCGACCATCCGGGTTGCGCCCGGATTGCTTATTTCCTTACCGACAACTTGCGTGCTTTGGAAATTGAGTAATTCAGAAAAAAAGTTGGAAGCTGCGGAGTCGCCGCTTAATGAATTACTTTGTGAAATATAAGAGAGATCCATATACTTTTCAATGCTATCGGCAGGCACACCGAAATAATAGTTAACGGTTTTAGCCATTGAAGTTTTGAATTTTTTTGCTTGCGCCGAGCCGATTTCTTTTTGCCACTTATTCTGAAGCAGCGCGGGAAAAACCGATGGAATAGTTGAATAAATAATTTTTTGAATGTTTCCCATTATCAGCGAATATTCGATTTCATCTTTCGGGTCGTAGTAAACTTTAATATTTAATGCCGCCGAAGAATCTGAAATAAAATCTTTTGGAAGAATAACGGCTGTGGAGAACTTACCTTTTTCAACATAATCTTTCGCCGTTTTTTCATTAAAAAATATTGTTCCGTTTTTATCAACTGTTTTAATGCTTTTTACAGGCTTAAGAGCTTTGGATGAATCGAGTTTCTCTTCAATTATCTTTGCGGCGGGGGAAGAACTTTCATTAACAAATATAATCGGTATCCTACTTTGTTGCCCTCCGTTTCCGCTGAAAATCTCGCCGAAAATTAATATTAATACGGCGGGGAGAATAAACGTAAGGAGCAGAGCCGGTTTATCGCTTAAAAACCGGTAGGTATCTTTTTTAAATAACATTAAAACGGTATTCAATCTCTTAATCTCCTTCCGGTTAAGTTTAAGAAAACATCTTCCAATGTAGCGCGGCTAATCTCAATGTTATCTTCGGAGATGCCTAGAGATTCCAGCTTGGGGAAAAGCTGATGCAACTTTGAGTATTCCGTTCCGGGAATCAGCTCGAAGTGAAATTCCAGTTCGTTCAGAATACCGAGCGAGGAAAGTTCCTTTTTTACGGAAATCGCTCTGCTTTCTTTTAATATTTTTATCGACTGTTTTTTGTCGAGCAAATTGATAAGTTCGGTCAAAGTTCCTTCCGCTATAATTTTTCCGTTATCGATAATCTCCAATTTGTCGCAAAGTCTTTCCGCTTCTTCCATGTAATGCGTTGTGTAAATAATGGTTTTTCCTTCTTCTTTGTGCATCTGCTGAAGCATATCGAAAATTGCGTTACGCGACTGCGGGTCTATGCCGACGGTTGGTTCGTCGCATAAAATAATTTCGGGGGAATGTAAAATACTGCAGGCAATATTAAAACGCCGTTTCATTCCTCCGGAAAAGGTTTTAACGGCGTCCTTTTTCCTTTCGTAAAGCCCAACCATTTCAAGGACTTCGCTAATTCTCGACTGCAGAGCTTTCCCTCTCAATCCGTAAAGTCCGCCGAAAATCTCCAAATTTTTTATTGCGGAAAGTTCTTCGTAGAGCGCAATTTCCTGTGGGACATAACCGAATTTTTGAATCACGTCATTGCTTCTGTGGATAACCGGAGAGTTTTCCAACAGAATTTCCCCTTCGTCGGGAGCGATTAAACCAATGATAATATTCATCAACGTAGTTTTACCGGCGCCGTTCGGACCTAAAATCCCGAGGAACGAACCTCGTTCGATATCAAGCGAAATCCCTTTTAAAGCTGCGATTTCACCGTAACTCTTTTTTATATTTTTGAGCGACAGAATATTTTCCATTTATGCAGTCCGCTTAGAATTAGAAATGATTAATAATACTCAATACTGAAATCCGCAATTGTGCCGTGCAGATTAATATTGATTTTCTGAGATGATTCGGAAAAGTTTGCGGAAGTGTAAGTCCCGCTTTCATCTTTGGTGAAGCCCGGTAAATTTTTGTCAACGAAAATAAAATCTCCGTTGATTAAGCATCCCGCAGACTTGGGAATATGGATTACAATATCCATTGCCGCAAGTTTCAAATCGATATTTGTCAGATTCTGCTTTTTTCCTATGTATAAATCGACGTCCGAAGCGGCTGTTTTTATCTTTATGTTTTTTACTTTCAATTTTCTTAAGTCTAAGTTTGTTTCGTTGGCGCCCGACTTGAAGATAATATTCCATTCCGGTTTTTCGTTAAGATACAAGTCAAAATCGTTGAAGTATTTTTTGTGGAATTTGTGCGCTACCGATTCGGACGGCTCGACCCTGAGTTTTGCCGATGATGAGTCAACGGTAAAATTTACGTTTAGGTTCGCCAATTTTTCAGCGTTTATTTTCGATAGATATTCGTCGGATATAAATCCGGAAACATTGATTTTATTTGCGGCTCCTAAAATGCTTAACTCCGCTTCTTTAATACCGGCGGGCATTTCGATAGTCTGTGTTCCTTGACCGGAATTTTCGGAGATTGAAATTTCATCGGATGTTTCAGTGTAGCATTCGTCGCCATCCCAGAAAATATTGAATAACGCGTATGCTGATATTAGCGCCGCAAGAATCACAAAAAAAGTTTTGACGCTGTTTTGCTTAAATAAAATTACAAGCCCTAAAATTACGAGAAGAACCGGAATTGTAATCGAACTGTCAAAATCATAATATATATTTATTCCCAAGTAGGAAAGGAGACTGAAAATTCCGAGAGATAAAAATAATACGCCCCAAAAAATTTTACTGGTTTTCATTACGGCTTCCTCTTCGATTATTGTCTATTAGAAAATATAAACCGGCGCCGATTAATACGATTGGAACAATCAGCTTGAATGTAATTACCGGGAAAATCCTTTCGAGCAAAATAATTCCGCCGATTAAGACAAGCGATATTCCGAGTATCGATTTCCCGTCATACTTTTCTCTTGCCGGTTTTTCATTTTTGGTTTTGTCTGCATAATTGTTTTCCGCCGAGGAAAAATTGTCATCTTCTTTTTTTTCATCTTCATCATCAATAATTTCGGCGTCAACAATCTCCGGCTCTTCTTGGGATTCAAAATTTTTCGCCTTGAATGTAACATCATCCTCCTTAGGGACAATAATCAGCATGATGATATACGCAATCAGTCCGATGCCGTGAAAGAAAAAAAGAAGGACAAATATCAATCTGATTATCACAGGATCCACCGAAAAATAATCCGCAAGACCTCCGCAAACACCGCCAATAATTTTTTCTTTCTGCGAGCGGTATAATCGATCTGTTTTACTCATAGTTTTTCCGTTTGTTATTTTGTTTTATGACGAATAGAGTTAAGGTTTGTTCCGAAAAAGATTATTAGCTTAAATATTGTAGCAGTTGATTTTTACCATTGACTTTTAACATAACAATAACGATGTGTTTATTTACTTTAACGTCATTGCGAGGAGCGGAGCGACGTGGCAATCTCACGGGAAAACACGCGGATGTTGAATGTTCAAAATCGGTTTAACGTGTGAGGTTGAATACTGGTGAGATTGCCACACCCTGATTTCATCAGGGTTCGCAATGACAGAATTTTTTCCCGGTTTGTTTTTCATGATGCTTTTTTCTAAATCTTAAATTTCGTTTACTCCGTTGACCGAACGTAATTTCCATAAATAAAAAACAAGTATCTATGACACAATACTATATGGAGGCGCAAATAAAGAAGAGTTATAAATTTTGATTTGAATCACAAATAATAGACAAGTAACTCCGAATAATTAAAATATTTATTAGTTTTTATTATCAAAATAAATTAAAAGATGAGAAGGAGACAAATATGAAACTTTTTAAGTTACTTTTTATGAATTTGTTATTCATAACTTTTATTTCGGTTCAGGCTCAGGATGTTCAAGTCTCGGATGCAAACGGTTATTCGGTTGATTTTCCGCATGTGGCGTTGGGTACCGAAAATGCTAATCTGATTTACGGAACAAACTTTTATTTTTATTCATTTCCGATTGACGGTCCCACGGCTCCGATTAGCGACCCCATTCGTCCTTCCGAGGATGCTTACGGGCCAAACACAACTTCTATTACGGTTAATTACAGTTCCCCGAATCAAGTGGCAATAGCGTATATGGATTTTCATTATCAGTATGATCCGGTTGTGCAGTTTTACGGGATTTATCTCGTTAAAAGCGATGACGGCGGCGCAACTTGGGGGACGCCGGAATTGATTGACACCGTTACCTACGGAAATTCAATCTCAAACTTAAGTTACAATCTTCCGGTAGCTAAATATGATGACAACGGGCATCTCTTTATTTTCTACAGAGTTCATCATAATACATTTGTCGAGAATGCGCTCTATGTTTGGAAAGATGGAGAAAAAATAAGAATTGACGATGAAACAAATAATGATTTTGAAACAGCCGCCGATATGACCGTTGAAGGGACCGGAGTGTCGGTTTCTTACGGCAAAATGGAAAATCAAAATGTAGTATTCTATTTAAGATATTCAACCGATAGCGGCAATATGTTTTCCGATCCGATTTTAGTTAAGAATGAGGGAAACGGTTTTCTTAACGGCGATAATTTTACCAAGGCTTTTTGGAATATAGATGGAACTTTGGAATATGTCTGCTCCTACTTTAACTCTCCGACAAAGTGGTATTTTTCCGATGACAACGGAGCAAATTGGACGGAAGGGGGAACGGTTGATTCTCATCAATATCTAAGCTATGTCGCAATCAAAAGAGCAAGCGAAAACTACTACATGAAAGTATATGTTTACAATCAGAATGTTTATATGAGCTACGGAAGCAGTTTGAGCGCCTTAAATTACGAAGGGATGAGATTGAACAGCGTAGAAGGTCATGAATCGGGAGGAGATTATATTGATTTTACAATTTCTCCGCAGCAAGATAAATTTGCAGTTGCATGGCAAGATGACAGAACGGGACACGATGAAATATTTTATTACTCCGCCGTTTTGCCTTCGCTTGTTGGCGTAACGGACGATGCATCAATTCCGAGTAAATTTGAGTTAGAGCAGAATTACCCGAATCCGTTTAATCCGACTACGAATATTAATTATGTCATTGCGAGGAGCGAAGCGACGCGGCAATCTCCTGAATTATCTGTACAATTGAATGTTTACGACATACTCGGGCATAAAGTCGCAACTCTGGTAAACAAGCAACAATCTCCGGGGAATTATTCGGTACAATTTGATGCCAGTAAATTAAGCTCGGGAATTTACTTCTACACTTTAAGAGCCGGAGAATTTACAGCGACAAAGAAAATGATTTTGATGAAGTAGGAGATCATTGTATGTATCAAAAGAGCTTTACATTATAATTTTGAGACCCCAACGAAATCGGAGACTCTGAATCTCAAAATTATTAATTGCTCCGGTGGGTGGAAGGAGATTCTTCACTCCGCTTTGTTTCGTTCAGAATGACAAATTTAAGCAGAGTTAAGTATTGTCATTCTGAGCGTAGCAAAGAATCTCTAAAATAGAATTTAAGACGGCAATATTGTCTGAAGCTCTGCGCACAATTATTCTTGCCAATAATTTGAAATCTTGGAACAAAATCATATCTTTGTTTTAATATTAATTTATTCATAAAGTTAAAAGAGTAAATGGGTTATTACAACAGAGATTATTATCGCCCGACAGGGTTTGGCGGATTCAGTTTTTTCCCGCCGGTTATTAAGTGGCTTCTTATTATAAATTTTGCCGTATTTTTTATTCAGCAGATAGTTCAGAATATTATGTTCGGAAATATACCCGGCTGGTATGTTTTGAATCATTATTTTGCTCTTAATCCGATTGTCGGATTCGACCGATTCGGAGAGCCATATAATTTTCAGATTTGGCAGCTGATTACTTACCAGTTTATGCACGGCGGATTTGCACACATCTTTTTTAATATGCTGATGCTCTGGATGTTCGGAATGGAAATTGAAAATATTTGGGGCTCGCGAAAGTTCCTTGTGTTTTATCTTACTTCCGGAATCGGGGCGGGATTAACGCAAGTCCTCTTTTCGCCGATTTTATCCGGAGCGCTAGCGCCAACAATCGGCGCGTCGGGAGCTATTTTCGGAGTGATGATTGCTTTCGGAATGATGTTTCCGAACCGGTATATTTTCGTTTATTTTCTAATTCCCATGAAAGCCAAATATCTGATTGCATTCCTGATGGCGATTGAAGTTTTTTCAATCGGTGGAATGTCGTTTGTCGCGCATCTTGCGCATATCGGCGGAGCTGTTACGGGCATTATATTTATTTTGCTTGACAGAAAATATCATTTTAACTTTGACAGAATTTTTGATTCCCTAAGCAACATTACCAAACCGAGACCGAGGACAAAAAATCCTTTCGGGAAAAAGAATTCCGGCGCCGCTAATTTCCGCAAACCGTTTCGTCCCGCTCAAAAAGTTGAGGAAGCGGAATTCTACGATATTAATCAGTCGAACAACGTTAATCCGAATGATGTAACTGAAGAAGAAATTGACAGGATTCTTGATAAAATTTCGAAAAGCGGTTATCAGAATTTAACCGAAAGGGAAAAGAAAATTCTTTTTGAGGCAAGCAAAAAAAGATGAAAAAAGCCCTTTTTTTCTTCTTCTTAATTTCTGTGATTACGGGGTGTTCTTCTCATAAAGATAATCAAGTTGAGAGAATGTCCCGATTATATGTCGATTTACTTATTGCAGGGGAGAAAGCTCCTTTCGATTCAACCGAAACTCCGGACGCGGTTTTTCAAAAATATTCCGTTTCGGCAGATCAGTATAAATTATTTATGAAAAATCTTAGAGCCGACCGCGATAAATGGCGGCTCTTTTTCAATTCGGCGCAGCGTTATCTCGATTCAATCAAAACCGCGAGGAAGGATTCAACTTCGCTAAAATAATTCTTATTTCTGCGTAAGAAACATCCGAGGAAAGCTTTTCTTTAATTTCTTTCAAGTCTGAAATTCCGCTCTCAACTAATTTTTTTACCGAGGTCATTTTCTCTTTGGAGATAACAGAGCTGATGTCGGTATCGGGCTTATATGCAAGAAGCGATTCAATTTGCATTGAAACGACCGATTCGGGAAGTTTTACGGAATCCGCAATTTCAGCAAGCGAGCATTTTTTCGAGAGTAAATTCATGATTGCCGTTAAGTTTTCGGGAAGTTCTTCCGATTTCTTTTCTTCTTTTTCCTCTTTAAAAATATCATTCGTCTCGGTTCTTTTAAAGTTAAGAATCGCGGAAACAACATCATCGCCAAATTTATTCCATAACCGTGTATTTGCTCCTTTTATAGCAAGAAACTCAAACTTGCTATCCGGTTTCTTTTTAACGACTTCCCTTAAAAATTCATCATTGCAAATCATATAAGGAGGTTGGTTAAATTTTTGAGCGGCGTCTTTCCTTACTTTAACAAGTTTATTAAAAAGTTGAAGTTCGAATTCGTAATCGTTCGGCTCCGTCGCTTTTTTTTGTTTTTTTACTTTCTCCTTATTTTCAATAAAGACTTTCCCATCCGCAAAAAATACTTTACCTTTTTCCGAAAGAAAATCCAATGCGTCGCTTAATTCCTCTTTTGAGTAATTCCGGCAAACGCCGTAATTCGGCGTCTCCATCGCTTTTATCGATCTGGATTTTCCGGTTAGAGAGTTAATCAGCAAATTGCGGTTTATGCCATCGTCAATGTTTTCAAGCGTCTGCAGTATAATTTCCGAAAGATAAACATTCTGAGATTCGTCAGCTTCATGATTTTCGGGCAGACAATTATCGCAAATTCCGCAATGAAAATCTTTCGTTTCTCCAAAATATTTCAAGATGTAATTCATCCTGCATTCCCTGGAGTCGGCGTACTTAACCATCTGCCGCAACTTAGTCAGCTGATTCTCGATCAGCTTCTCGGTTTTAGCAAAATCAATTTGTAAATCCCGTGTTTGAACGCGCGTGGTTTTCATCCGGATAGTTTTGAATTCCTCCGGTTCGTTAAACGCCACGATTCCGATTACATCAAGTTCGCGGAGCAATTCCCTTACTTTTGAAAATGATATTGAAGAAACGCGCGCAATTTTATTCAGATTAATTTTTGTCTCGGTGCGGAAAGGAGCGGAAAAATAAATCTTGGAAAGAACCGTTAGAAGCTCGGCGTATTCCGCTCTTGCAATTTTTTGAATGTATTTTTTCATTTCGGGAGGCGCAAGCAGAAAGCGGATTGTAAAATCGGAAAGAGTGGGGGAACTCGTTTCCAAATAACCTGATTCGGCAAGAATTGAGATTCCGTTTTCCAACTTCGATTTTGAAATATCTTTGGCTAAGAAAAAGTTGTAGAAACTCTTGTCCATTGGTATTTTCCCTTCGTAGAGGGAGCCGAGGGCGGTGCGGCTGTAGTCGGCAATTCCGTTGTAGATTATTTTAATTTCATCCATGTTGGGATAAGAGTTTGAAATCAGATATTCATGAATCGAAGAATCCCGTTTGGAATATAGGAGAAAAATATTTGAGCGTTTTGCGTCTCTTCCGGCGCGTCCGATTTCCTGGTAATAATTTTCGATTGATGCGGGAATGTTGTAGTGAACGATTGTCCGGATGTTATCTTTGTCGATACCCATCCCGAAAGCGTTGGTCGCCGTGATTATCTCCAAGTTTCCCGAAAGAAAATCATCTTGAATTAATTTTCTTAGTTCCGCCGATAATCCCGCATGATAGTGATTTACGGAGTAGCCGTGAAGACGAAGGAACTCTGAAGTTTCTTCCGTCTCTTTGCGCGTTGAGCAGTAAACAATTGCGGGCGTTTGATTCTCTCTGAATATGGAAAGCAATTCCTCTTTCTTCCGGTTTGTTTTGATGACTCTGAGCGAAAGATTTTCCCGCGCAAATCCGCGAACAAATATTTTAGGATTTTTCAGTTGAAGCTGAACGACAATATCTTTTCGCACTTCAGGCGTCGCGGTTGCCGTGAATGCGGAAATTTTCCGGAGAGATAGATTCTCGGCAAATTCGTAAATCTTTCTGTAGCTCGGGCGGAAGTTGTGTCCCCACTCGCTGATGCAATGCGCTTCGTCAACGAAAAGATATTCCCATTTTATTTCATTCAATCTTCTGCGGAAGTTGGGAGATTCTATCTTTTCCGGTGAGAGATAAAGAATCTTTATTTTTTGATCGTAGATATCCCTGAGTATTTGTTCAGCTTCAAACGATGTAACCGTACTGTTTATAAAAGCGGCTTTTGTTCCGTGAGAGTTTAATTTATCCACTTGATCTTTCATCAGTGAAATCATCGGAGATATAACAATAGAGGGCTTTTCCGCAACCAGAGCGGGAAGCTGGTAACAGAGGGATTTGCCTCCGCCAGTAGGAAGTATGGCTACGACCTCGTCTCCGTTAATTATCGATTCGATAATTTCCCGTTGTCCGTCCCTGAACTCGGTGAAGTTAAACTCATTTTTTAACGCTTCAAGCAGATTTATGTTCATTTGTTTGATTTAAATATTTATTGCGCTAATGTAATAAAAACGGAGTGGATTATTTAGTGAAAAAAGAAAAACCGGTTTGCCTCAAAAAAAATGTAACCGTATAGAAAAGAAAATAGATACGTTGCGTCATAATAAAGGTAACCCAAAATGGTCAGATCAAACTTGCTGTTGCTTAATATTAATAACGGTTTAACTGCTAAGATTGAATACCGGTGAGATTGTCACAGTCCGCTCTAGGCGGATTGCTTGTGCAATTTCTTCGCAATGACAGTTTGTTTTTTTTCGGGTTCGCAATCCATCAAGGCGGACAGTGAGTTATAATTTTAACGTCATTACGAGGAGTGGAACGACGAAGTAATCTCTCCCAAAATACACAATTGCAGAATATTCAAAAGCGGTTTAGCGGCTGAGGTTGAACTCCGGTGAGATTGCCGCGTCAATCCGCTTTCGCGGATTGTCTCGCAATGACGTGTGTTTTTCTCATGCGGGTTTGCTATTTCGACTAAGTCGGAGAAAGGGAATATTGAATGAAAGGACAAATGTATTATAGGATTATCTGACTTTTGCTTACCGTTTTACGTATTGCGTTATATGTTTTCCTTCTTTTGTGTCGCGACAAAAAATACTCATCCGCGTAAATCATAAAAAATCTGTGTTATCAGCGTGCTATTTTTGGGGCGTGATTGGATGAATGGATGGTCGAATAACCTTATGTGTCTTTTGTTTAACATCATGCGTTTTTCGTCTCGCGTCTTACCTCTTCTTTCTAACTTAAGATAAAAAAAACCGGATATTCTCATATCCGGCTTCCCAAAAAGTATCAAAAGGTTTATTCTTCAACTCTCACTGCTACTGCTTGAGGACCTTTTTTTCCTTCTCCGATTTCGAAGCTTACTTTCTGACCTTCTTCCAAAGTCTTGAAGTCCATACCTTCGATAGATTTGAAATGAACAAAATAATCGGTTCCATCTTCATTTGTGATGAATCCGTAACCTTTAGAACTGTTGAACCATTTAACGGTTCCGTTTAATCTTTCTGACATGATTAATGTCCTGTAACTAGTTTTTAATAAATTAATTAAATTGTGCAACAAATCTAAAACAATGGATGAAAGATGGAGGGGAAATGCCGGAAGTTACTTCATCTTACTACTTAGAAACGTGTTGCTAAAAATGACGCTTAGTTTTTGAAGCGTCAACAAAGAACATACATATTCTATATGTTGATGTAAATATAATAAAATATTAATTGAAATTGCAAAATAAGAAATCAGCTTAGGCGCAATTTTTTAATCCCGTTTGTAACGTCAAACTAAAATTTGAGAAGGTTTTGCATAATCCCGTAATATGTCATTCTGATCCCGCCTTGGCGGGAGAAGAATCTCAAAACCAACAAATATAGCAAATTAAGAGATATTTCGGACAGCTTCCACCTTCGCTCCCAATGAAAAGCGGTCGGGGCAAACTTGGCGAACTCAATATGACAAATTTAGGTTATGCAAAGGTTTCTCTAAATCAAAATAATTTTATGATGAAAATTTACATTCCTTCAAAAAAATGAATATTTTTGTTTCTTAAAAAAGAATGCAGAATAATCTGAAGTCAAATTAAATAATACATTTGGTTTCTTTTTATGGTTTTCTTAATTATATTGAGTATAAATAATAAAAAATTGGAGTATTGAATTGGAAAAGTTTGATCTTGCGGTTTTAGGCGGCGGACCGGGCGGTTACGTTGCGGCAATCAGAGCGTCACAATTAGGTTATAAAACTGTTGTAATTGATAAAAGCGAGTTGGGCGGAATTTGTCTTAACTGGGGATGTATTCCCACAAAAGCTTTGTTGAAAAGCGCAGAGTATTATGATATTGTAAATAAAAGAGCGGGGGAATTCGGTTTATCGGTTGAAGGCGTGAGTTTCGATTTTAAAAAAATTATTAAACGAAGCAGAGATGTTTCCAAACGCGTTGTAAAAGGCGTTGAATATTTGATGAGAAAAAATAATGTTAAAAGAGTTAAGGGCTACGGAAATTTTATTGATAAAAACACTCTTTCAATAACTGATGCGGACGGAAATGAAACGGAAAAAATTTCTTTCGATAAGGTAATTATTGCAACAGGTGGTAGAACAAAAATTCTTCCCAACATTCCCGTTGACAGAGAAAAAATTATCACAAGCAGGGAAGCAATGTCGCTGGAGGAGCTTCCCGATGAACTAATAATCGTCGGAGCGGGAGCAATCGGCGTTGAGTTTGCTTACTTCTACAGCGTACTTGGAACAAAAGTTACAATCATTGAAATGCTCGATTCACTTGTCCCGGTTGAGGATAGAGAAGTTTCGGAAACATTAAAAAAGGCATTCCTTAAGAGAGGCATAAAGATTCATCTTTCCACATTGGTTAAGGAGGCGGTTGTCGAAGGGAACAGAGTAAAAGTTACCATTGAAAAAAACGGAGAGGAAGAAGTTTTAACCGCAGATAAAGTTTTAAGCGCTATCGGAGTAGTCGGGAACATTGAAAATTTCGGTTTGGAAAAAATCGGAGTTAAAACTGAAAGAAATTCGATTGTAGTGGATAAAGAAACATACGCCACAAATGTCGAAGGAGTTTACGCTGTCGGCGATGTGATCGGACCGCCCTGGCTTGCGCATGTCGCTTCGCACGAAGCGATTCACTGTGTTGAAAGAATGCACGGGCTTGACGTTCAACCGATAGATTACAACTCAATTCCCGGATGTACATACACAATCCCGCAGGTGGCAAGTATCGGCTTAACGGAAGAAAAAGCAATCGAAGCCGGTTATGAGTTGAAAATAGGGCGTTTCCCATTCTCCGCAAGCGGAAAGGCAACCGCAATAGGGGAAAGAGAAGGTTTTGTAAAACTAATTTATGACGCGAAATACGGAGAGCTTCTCGGCGCGCACATTGTTGGAGCCGAAGCCACCGAACTTATTGCAGAGCTGGGCGTTGCCAAGCATCTTGAAGGGACTTTTGAAAGTCTCTTGAAAACAGTTCATGCGCATCCAACTCTTTCGGAATCAATTATGGAAGCAGCCGGAGAAGCATATGGAGAAGCAATCCATATTTAACCGCGACTTAACATATTGCAATCTCGGGTTAATCGATTATCAGTCGGCTTGGGATTTACAGCATGAGCTGCACAGGTTGAGACTTAATAATCAGATTAACGATACTCTGCTTTTGCTCGAACATCCCAACACATATACTCTCGGTAAAGCTGCGGATAAATCCAATGTAATTGCCGATACTGATTTTATTGAAGCAAACGGAATCTCTCTTTTTGAGATTGACCGAGGAGGCGATGTAACATATCATGGTCCGGGGCAAATAGTAGGTTATTTAATTTTTGATTTAAAAAATTGGAAAAAAGATTCGCATATTTTTCTGAGGACGATAGAATCTGCAATCATAGATGTTTGTGCAGAGTATGGAATTGAAGCCGGTCGTGAACCCAAGTACACCGGAGTTTGGGTTAACGGAGGAAAAATTTGTGCAATCGGAGTTAAACTTTCACGATGGATTTCGATGCACGGTTTTGCATTTAATGTGAATACGAATTTGGAAATCTTCAACGGGATTATTCCTTGCGGGATAAAGGATAAACAAGTTACATCTTTGGAAAAAGAACTGAACAAAAAAATTAATATCAAAAATGTAAAAGATAAAATAGTAAATCATATTATGAACGAATTTGAATTTCAAAATCTATCCGTAATCGAGAGAGAGGATATTTTTGAATTCGTTGAAAGAAGAAAGGAAATTATTAATGAGTGAAGCTGTAAAAAAATCAAAAGAAACTTTATTGGAAGCGCTTAAACTTATGACGCTTTCAAGAGCGATAGATGAAAAGGTAAGCGTCTTAATCAGGCAGGGAAAAGCCTCGTTTCTGATTGCAGGCGCGGGACACGAAGCAACGCAAGTGGCGTTCGGTAAAAGGTTAAAATCAAAATTTGATTGGGCCTATCCCTATTACAGAGATCAGGCGGTATTGCTGAGTCTTGGCGTTACGCCGCAGGACATAATGCTTGAAATGTTGGGCAAAGCCGACGATCCTGCAAACGGCGGAAGACAGATGGGAAATCACTGGGGACATAAGGATTTCAATATTCCTTCGCAGTCTTCGCCGACGGGAACACAGTTTTTGCAGGCAGTCGGGACAGCGCTGGCTTACCGCAAAGAGGGAGAAAACCGCGTAGTGTATGTTAGCGCTGGCGATGGAACAACAAGTCAGGGAGAATTTCATGAAGCTGTTAATTGGGCTTCCCGCGCAAAGCTGCCCGTAATATTTGTTATTCAAAATAACGGCTGGGCGATTTCTGTCCCTGTTGAAGACCAAACAGCCGGGAAAAACGCTTCGATTACCGAGATGATGAAAGGGTATGAAAATCTGCTTAGAATTTCAACCGATGGAACGGATTATGAAAATATGGTAAAAGTTGCCGATAAAGCTTACGAGTATGCTTTGGCGGGCAAAGGTCCGGTTCTCGTCGAGGCAAAAGTTGTGCGTCTTTTCTCCCATTCATCTTCCGACGACCAAAGCAAGTACCGTCCGAAAGATTCACTTGAAGAAGATTTGAAAAAAGATCCGATTGAGCTTCTTAAGAAAAAAATGATTTCAAAAAAATTGTTAACTGAAGAAGAATTTGCCGAAATTAAAAATTCAATTAAAAAGGAAGTTGACGAAGTTGCCGACTGGGCTTTAGCTCAGCCCGATCCGGTTCCGGAAACCGCTGTCAAATATGTCTATGACGAGTCGGGATTAAAGGATACTTTTGAGTATGAAAAATCCATTCCCTCCGGAAATAAAATCGTGATGGTCGATGCAATAAATCACGCGATGCACGAGGAGATGGAACGGAACGAAAAAATTTATGTATTCGGCGAAGATATTGCGGATGGAAAGGGCGGCGTGTTTACCGCTACAAAAGGACTTTCAACAAAATTCGGAAAAGAACGGGTTTTCAATTCGCCTCTTGCAGAAGCAAGTATTGAAGGCGTTGCAACCGGAATGGCTTTAACCGGAGTAAAACCGTGCGTTGAAATTCAGTTCGGGGATTACATCTGGCCCGCGTTTATGCAGTTGAGAGACGAACAAGCCACTTACCGTTACCGTTCGAACAACGCTTGGGCTTCGCCGGTTGTAACAAGAGTTCCTGTCGGAGGTTTTATCGGTGGCGGATTATATCACAGTCAAACAATCGAAGGATTTTTCGCTCACCTTCCCGGCATTTACATTGCCTATCCATCCAACGCCGCCGATGCAAAAGGTTTGCTTAAAACGGCTCTGCGATTGGACGATCCCGTTTTGTTCCTTGAACATAAAGCGCTTTACAGACAAACCTACGCCTCATCGCCTGAGCCGGACAGCGATTATCTTCTTCCTTTCGGAAAAGCAAATGTTATTCGCGAAGGTTCTGATTTAACTGTGGTTACTTGGGGAGCAATGGTGCACGAAGCAAACTTTGCAGCCAAAAAGCTTGAGAAGGAGGGAGTATCCGTTGAAATAATAGACATTCGTACAATTAATCCTTTGGATGAAGAAACAATTTACAATTCGATTAAGAAAACAGGAAAAGTTTCCGTGATTCATGAGGATACTCTAACATCCGGATTCGGAGCGGAGATTTCAGCCCGTATTTCTTCAAATGCTTTTGAATTGCTCGACGGACCTATTCAGCGAATTGCAGCGCGGGATGCTTTTATTCCGTATCATCCTAATCTTGAAAGATATATTTTACCGACGAGAGATCGAATTTATACCGAGCTTAAAGAATTGATTGCGTATTGAGTTGTTTATAATTTGAATATTTATTTTAGATTTTTTACTAAGAGGAAAAAATGAAAGAGAAAATTTTAATGCCCAAGATGGGCGAATCCGTTATGGAAGGAACGCTGATTAAGTGGCATAAGAAAGTCGGGGACAAAGTTGCAAAGGATGAAATCATCTTTGAGATTAGCACTGACAAGGTTGATACCGAAGTCCCTTCTCCGGTTGATGGCGTTTTAAGTGAAATTTTTCTAAATGAAAATGAAACCGCCGAGGTTGGAGCGGTTGTCGCAACAATTGAAGTTGACGGAACTGGAACTGAGGAAGTTGAAGAAGCTTCTAAAGAAGAAGCGCCTGAAGAAAAAGCAGAACCCTCTTCCGATGATGACAGCGATTTGGTTGACGTGCTGATGCCTAAAATGGGCGAGTCCGTTATGGAAGGGACAATCATCAAGTGGAATAAAGCTGTAAGCGAGCATATTGAAAAGGACGAAATTCTTTTTGAAATCAGCACCGACAAAGTTGACACGGAAGTCCCGGCTCCCGTTGCGGGAGTGGTTTCGGAAATTTTATTTGATGAAAATGAAACCGTTCCGGTAAATACGGTTGTAGCGAGAATCTCCGTTTCCGGTAAAGTTCATAAAAAGAAAGTTGTTGAAGAAGAACAAAAATCTGCCGAGACAGAAGAAACTGTTGAAATTAAAAGCGAAGTTAAAGATTCAGTTAAGCCGCCGACCTCGTCCAACAGATTTTATTCGCCGCTTGTGATGAATATTGCAAATAGGGAAAATGTTCCTTTTGAGGAATTGGAAAAAATTCCGGGAACCGGAGCAAAGGGAAGAGTTACAAAAAAAGATATACTCAACTATATTAAAAACAGAAAAGCGGCGCCGGCAGTTCAACAACAATCACAGACCGAGTTCTCATTTGCAGGCGGTACCGAAGTGATACCTATGGATAATATCAGAAAGAGAATTAAGGAACACATGGTAAGGAGTCGCGATACTTCCGTGCATGTTTCTGAGATGATTGAAGTTGATATGACTAAGATTTATAATTTTATTGCTGAAAATAAAAAGAGGTTCTTGGAGCGGGAAAATATAAAACTTACATACATGGCATTTATTTCGAGCGCTGTAATTAAGGCTCTGAAAAAATATCCCCTCATGAATGCTTCGATTGACGGGGATAATATTGTAATGAAAAAGTTTGTAAATCTCGGTATTGCCGTTGCCGTTGAGCCAAACGGACTTATCGTTCCGAACATAAAAAATGCCGACTCGATGAATATTCGCGGACTTGCGAAAGCAATTCAGGAGTTAAGCTATAAAGCCCGTAATAAAAAACTGAGTCCGGATGATGTTGTAGGCGGAACCTTTTCACTTACCAACTACGGAGTATTCGGAGCGCTCTTCGGAACGCCGATTATTAATCAGCCCGAGCTTGGAATTCTCGGCATCGGAGCGGTTGTTAAGCGTCCGGTTGTAATCGAAACTCCGGAAGGGGATGTAATCGGAATTAAGCCGATGATGATGCTTTCTTTAAGTCATGATCACAGATTGGTTGACGGAATGCTCGGCGGGCTGTTTATTAAAGAGGTTAAAGATTCTTTGGAAAATTTTGATGTAACAAGCGTTTGATATTAACCCAGTTGGTTTGTTCTACTTTTTAAAACCAAAATTGTCATTAAAAAATTTCTCCCAATAGAAAATTTTGGGTTTATTGTAGCACAGTTTGCTTAGCGGAGCGGGCAAACTGTGTTTTGTTTTTTATGCGTTAGGGACGCAAAGTTTGCTTCCTCTCCTTTTTTAATAATTTGCATTTGTAAGAACAACTTGCTAGTCGTTCCTATCGGCGTTTTCACAGATTGACCGCTCGCAAGCTCACTAATCAATCTGTGTTACAATATTCTATTTGTAAGTTTTTCTTATTTCTTTTTTTGTCTGAAATTTATGTTTACTCAATGACTAACTTATTATTTTGCAATTTGTTAGTTTACCTTTATCCTAATTGTCTTCGGGGTAAAAATAAAAAAGGGCGCATTAGGCGCCCTTTTTTTCTGTCTGAAAATCAGAAATTAAACAATTCCCTGATCCATCATTGAATTTGCAACTTTAAGGAAACCGCCGATGTTCGCGCCGTTAACATAGTTGCCTGGCGTTCCGTAAGTTTCCGCTGTTGTCTTACAAGTATTGTGAATTGCTTTCATGATGTTGTGTAATTTCTTGTCAACTTCTTCTCGTGTCCAGTTATAGCGGATGCTGTTCTGCGACATTTCAAGTCCGGAAACAGCTACGCCGCCTGCGTTTGCGGCTTTGCCCGGAGCGTAAAGAATTTTGTTATCCAAGAAGATATTAACGCCGTCCAAGTTCGTCGGCATGTTGGCTCCTTCGGAAACTGCAAAAACGCCGTTGTTGAGTAAGTTCTGAGCGTCTTTACCGTTGATTTCATTCTGAGTTGCGCTTGGGAAAGCACAGTCAGCTTTGTGGTCCCAAAGAGGATTATAATCTTTTTCAGGATCAACGGGAGTGTAAACTGCGTTAGGATATTTTTCAACATATTCTTTAATTCTGCCGCGGCGTACGTTTTTAAGGTCCATTACGAACGCTAATTTTTCTCTGTCGATTCCTTCTTCGTCATAAATATAGCCGCTGGAATCGGATAAGGTTACAACTTTACCGCCCAGATCCAAGATTTTTTCCACCGTATATTGCGCTACGTTACCGCTTCCGGAAACCAAGCATGTTTTTCCTTCAAGAGTTTCGCCCTTTGTTGCGAGCATTTCGGATGCGAAGTAAACCGAACCGTAACCGGTTGCTTCCGGACGAATTAACGAACCGCCCCAGTTCAATCCTTTGCCTGTTAAAACGCCGGTGAATTCGTTGCGGAGTTTCTTGTATTGTCCGAACATGAAGCCGATTTCTCTTCCGCCGACACCGATGTCGCCTGCGGGAACGTCTGTGTTAGGTCCGATGTGTCTGAAGAGTTCGCTCATGAAACTTTGGCAGAAACGCATAACTTCGTTGTCGCTCTTTCCTTTAGGATCAAAATCGGAACCGCCTTTGCCTCCGCCCATCGGGAGAGTGGTTAAGCTGTTTTTGAATACCTGTTCAAAAGCAAGAAACTTCAGAATTCCGAGGTTAACGGAAGGATGGAAACGAAGTCCGCCTTTGTATGGTCCAATTGCGCTGTTCATTTCAATTCTGAAACCGCGATTAACTTGTACTTCTCCGTTGTCGTTTACCCAAGGAACTCTGAACATAATAACTCTTTCAGGTTCAACCATACGTTCTAAAATTTTATTAGCGCGATATTCTGGGTGTCTATCAAGCACTAATGAAAGCGATTCAACTACTTCTTCCACTGCTTGATGAAATTCCGGCTGTGCGGGATTTTTTGCTACGAGTTCTTCCATAAATGATTTAACATAATCAGACATAATTGTAACTCCAATGATTTGTTATTGTTAAGTTGTTAGTTAGTTTAAATGAATAATAGTCAATGATTGCAGAATCTACCGGATGTAGAAAAGAAAACTTAGAATTGAGTTGCCACGTTTTATTCAAACTGTAGTTCGATTTTTTATACCCTATTTCTCTGTAAGATTTTAACAATATATTTTAGAAAATCTCAACTTTTAATTAATCAAAACTAAATTAGTATTTAATAATATTCAAATATTTTTCTTCTATTGTGAAAAATAAATTTGTTTGTTATCAATAAATTATTTATGAAAATATTCAGTAATTAGTGATTTGTTGAGCGCTCATAACGGGCAATGCTGTCAACTTAAGAATATAATCGTTCCATTAACCCGCTGATTCATCAGTGGGTTAATGGAAAACCATAGTTGCTGCAGCCGGTTCACCGGTTTATCTGCCTTAGAGTTAAGGAAACCGGTAAATCGGTTGAACTTCTTTTCTTTTACGTCCTACCCATTGCTGAAGCAATGGGTTAATAATAAAAAATCTTAAGTTGCTTACATTGCATAACGGGGAGAGGGAAGCGCTCTTAATTGATAGTGACCTTTGCATAACCTAATTTTGTCGTATTGAGTCCACCAAGGCGGGATAAGAATGACATCTAAATTAGGTTATGCAAATCCTTCTATTATTTAATTAATAACAGATTTTACAGATAAGATAAGATTGCCGCGCTTGACTTTATTGTTAAGATTGCTTAACTTTTAAGCAAAAATAAAAGTTATGAAGACGATATCAAAAGAGAATTATTTAAAAATAATATTCAGTAGAGAAGAAGAAACCGGAAAGCCGATTACAACAACGTATCTCGCCGATAAGCTGAACGTTTCCAAAGCTGCGATAACCGATATGGCAAGGCGTCTCGCGGCGGAAGAACTTATTGCATACGAGCGTTACCACGGAATCAGAACGCTTCCGAAAGGAAAGAAGCTGGCGGTTGAGGTAATTCGAAAACACAGATTGTGGGAGCTTTTTTTATTAGAAGTTCTGAATATGAACTGGAGCGAAGTTCACGACGAAGCCGAGCTTCTTGAACATACAACTTCCGATAAATTAATGAACAGAATAGATAAATTCCTCGGGCATCCGAAATTTGATCCTCACGGCGACCCGATACCCAACAGAAACGGAAAATTTCCTAAAACAGCAAAACGTATGAGCCTGCTCGAATCCGCCGAAGGGAAAAAGTACAAGATTGTTCGAGTTAATGATGCGTCAAAAGACGTTATCGATTTTTTATCAAAAATCGGGATTGAATTGGGAAGTGAAATAACTGTAAAAAAAATTCTTCCTAAAAACGAAGGAGCGCTTATTAAAAACGGAAGGCGATTGCATTCAATCAGCGGTAATATTGCCGCCGCTCTATTTATTGCTCCGGCGGAGAAAGGGAGGAAAAGATGAGTCTCTGGATTATTTTGTCGATCTCGGCTCTCATTACTGTCGCCGTGATTTATATTGTAAGACTTAAGCAAAAAAGTCGGACGAGTGAAAAAATCGAAATTGAAAATGCGCTGAAGCATATTTATACAAGCAACGAGGAAAAAATCCCCGCCACTTTTAACAGCTTAAAAGGTCAAACCGAACTTTCGGATAAGAAAGTACTGACGCTGATAGACAGACTGTTAAAAAGAAATTTAATCACAAGAAAATTAAATGAGTTTTTTCTGACGAACTCAGGGAAGAAATATGCGCTGAATATTATTCGGAATCATCGGTTGTGGGAAAAATACCTCGCGGAAGAAACCGGATTGGGGCACGACAAATGGCACGAGGAAGCGGAGATAAAAGAGCATTTCATGACCGATGAGGAACGGAAAAGAATTGAAAAAAAACTCGGCTATCCTTTGAGAGATCCACACGGCGACCCGATTCCCGACGAGAACGGAGAATACTTTGAGCTTGGCGGCGTTCAGTTATCCGAGATTACAGCAAGGGGAAAATACAAAATTATTCATGTTGAAGATGAGCCGAACGAAGTTTACGAAAAAATTCTTAAGATAGGATTATTCCCGAATATGACAATCGAACTGGATGATATTTTGTCCGATGAAATTTTGATTATTACCGACGACGGTCCGAAACGGATTCCGAAATCAGTCGCGATAAACTTAACTGTTAAGCCGGTTGACGAAGAGATTCCGAAAGGCGTCGTTAAGTTGACGGAAATTCCAATCGGAGGAAGATGCCGAGTTGTCAAATTATCGGAAAAGTTAGTGGGCCCGAGCAGAAGAAGGCTTCTTGATTTAGGCGTAATTCCTTCAACGGAAATTAAAGTTATGTTCCAAAATATTTCGGGAAATCCTAGAGCTTACGAAATTAAAAGTACATTAATTGCTCTAAGAGACGATGTTGCCGGATTGATTTATGTAAGGGAAATTAAAGATGAGCAATAAATGTAAAGATTGTCCGGTAAATAATAACGGCGCGTTGAAGCGATTGGGGGAAAATCTTAACAATTTTGATTTTCATATTGCGCTTGCCGGAAATCCCAACGTAGGAAAGAGCACTGTTTTCAACAATCTTACCGGACTTCATCAGCATACCGGAAACTGGCCCGGCAAAACCGTAGCCAGAGCCGAAGGCGCTTATGAATTTAAAGAGAAAAAATTTAAAGTTATAGATTTGCCAGGGACATACTCTCTTTTATCAACAAGCACGGACGAAGACATTGCGCGAAATTTTATTCTGTTCGGTAAACCGGATGTAACGGTAGTTGTTGTGGATGCTACCAAGCTGGAGAGAAATTTAAACCTTGTTCTGCAGATACTGGAAATAACTCCCAATGTTGTAGTATGCCTTAATCTGATTGACGAAGCGAAGCGAAAAAATATTAAGATTAACGAAAGACAGCTCTCCAAAGACCTCGGGGTTCCTGTGATTCCCGCGGCGGCAAGGCAGAGAGCCGGAATGAACGAACTTCTCGAGTATATTTATCAGGTAGCTTCGGGCGAGTTTATATGCAAACCGAAACGGGTCACAAAATTCGATAAGAAAGTTAGTCACGCTATCGATGACTTAACCAAAAGAATTTCCGGTTCGTATCCACACTTTTCCAATCCTCGCTGGATTGCGCTGCGTCTGCTTGAAGGGGATGAAAAAATTATATCGGCTCTCGAAGTTTCCGAGTCAGGCGAACTCTTCAATGAAGAAAATCACCTTGACGAACGGAAGGGGAATGATAATTATAAAGCAAAAGAAATTTTAGATAGAGCAAAGAAATACCGTTGGGAATTGGGAGACGAATTTCATGATAAAATTGTAGAGGATATTTACGCCGAAGCGGGTAGAATCGCTTCCCGTTCGGTAACTTACAACGAGGAGAAGGGAAGCTCGGATTGGGATGTTATTCTTGATAAGATTGTTATAAATAAATATTCCGGATTTCTGGTGATGTTTCTGTTGCTTGCGGTTGTGCTTTGGCTTACTGTTCAAGGCGCAAATTATCCTTCCGATTTGCTTGCGAATCTTCTCCTTGATAAGCTGCTGCCTGTTTTGCATTCGGCTGCAAACGCTATTCATCTTCCTTTGTGGTTAAGCGGAATATTAATTGACGGCGGTTATCTTGCAATGGCTTGGGTTATAAGCGTTATGCTTCCGCCGATGGCGATATTTTTCCCTCTTTTTACTTTGCTCGAAGATTTCGGTTATCTGCCGAGAGTCGCGTTCAATATGGACAATCTTTTCAGGAAAGTAGGCGCACACGGGAAGCAGGCTCTGACAATGACGATGGGCTTTGGGTGCAACGCCGCTGGAGTTGTAGCTACGCGGATTATCGATAGTCCGCGCGAAAGACTGATTGCGATTATTACAAATAACTTTTCTCTCTGCAACGGAAGATGGCCTACGCAGATATTGCTTGCTACTATTTTTGTCGGCGCGCTTGCCCCGCCGGCTCTTGCGGGAATAGTTTCCGCAGGCGTGGTAATCGGGATTGCGCTGCTCGGCGTATTCCTTACGCTGGTCGTTTCGTGGGGACTTTCAAAGACTCTGCTGAAAGGAGAGGCGTCGGCTTTTAGTCTTGAACTTCCGCCTTACCGCCCTCCGAGAATTTTGCAGACTCTTTATACATCGTTGATTGACAGGACTCTTATCGTACTTTGGCGGGCGATTATTTTTGCTTTTCCCGCGGGACTTATTATCTGGCTTCTTGCAAATGTGAATGTCAGCGGAATGCCCCTTGCGCAGTATGTAATTGATTTTATTGATCCGGCTGCTTTCTTTTTCGGATTAAACGGAATTATTATTCTTGCGTTTATTATTGCGATTCCGGCAAATGAAATAGTAATCCCTACTATTTTAATGCTTACCGTTTTGATTCACGGAGTCGCCGGTTATTCTCACGGAGTTTTGTTCGAGCTTAATTCCGTTGCCGATACCGCAAAGCTGCTGCAGCTCGGCGGCTGGACTTTGCTTACCGCGATCAACGTTATGATTTTCAGTCTTGTTCATAATCCTTGTTCAACCACAATCTACACTATTTATAAAGAAACCGGCAGCGTTAAATGGACTTCGGTCGCAACGCTGTTGCCGGTCGCTCTCGGGCTGACTTTTACGTTTCTGATCACACAAGTCTGGCATTTATTCGGATAAAGAATTAAGAAATTTTCTATCTTAAATTTTAAAATTTATGAGATATAGTTGAGCAAAATAAATTCTTATTTCGATAAAGTTTACGGAAACAGGGAGTTTGGAAAGCAGAAATATTGGGTGCATATTTTGCTTTTTCTTCTTACTCTAATAACAACGATTTTCGCGGGGACCGAATGGGCAAGCGGAACAATGCCTCCTTATCAAATTTCCGAATTGATTGATAAGGGACTTCCTTATTCTCTTACCGTTCTGTTTATCCTCGGCGTGCATGAATTCGGGCATTTTTTTGCCTCAAAATATCACGGCGTTGACGCCACTCTGCCGTTCTTTATTCCGTTTCCGCCGATTGCCGGGTTTTTAAATTTCGGCACAATGGGCGCCGTAATAAAAACAAGGTCCGGAATAAACAATAATCTTAAAATGTTCGATATCGGCGTCGCAGGGCCGATAGCGGGTTTTATAGCAAGCGTAATTGTACTGATTTACGGTTTTACGCATTTACCGGATGTTACATATCTGCTCAATATTCATCCCGATTATTTTTCCCCGAATTACGGAAAAGGCGGGGTGGAAATTATTTTCGGGAATACGCTTCTCTATTCTTTTTTGCAGTCGGTTTTCACAAATTCCAAAGAATTTGTTCCGCCGATGTCGGAGATGTATCACTACCCGTTTTTAATTTCCGGCTGGTTCGGACTTCTCGTAACGTCAATGAATCTGATGCCTGTCGGGCAGCTTGACGGCGGGCATGTTGTATATTCTATGTTTGGACCAAAAATACAGGAAGCAGTCGCCAATATTTTTATGATACTTTTACTTGCTTCGGGAATATTGGGATTTGTGGATTCTGCGTTTAATCTAAGTTTTCATGTGGGGTGGTCCGGCTGGATTTTCTGGGGAATTTTACTTTACTTTTTTGTTAAAGTAAAGCATCCGCCGGTTCCATACTTTTATAAATTGGATTTAAAGCGGCAAATAGCGGGTTATTTTGCAATATTTATTTTTATTGTAAGCTTTATTCCCGTACCGTTTCAACTTGCGATGTAGAAGTTAATAGTATTAGAAAGCTTTGCATAACCTATCGCGGTAAACCGCAATAGGTTACGCAAATAAGCGCGAAGCGCTTCAATTTTAATAACTGCGGACGAAACCCGCAGAATGGAAGACAAAGCCCAAAAGCAGAACCGCGAAGCAGTTCAATTATGCGTTTGCCAATGCAGCTATAATAGAAAAAAATCTTTCAAGTCCAAATTTTCACCTCCCAACAATTCATCAAATATTTCGAAGAATAAATTCAACTGCTTTGCAGTAGGT
>WGCV01000062.1 GCA_015493615.1 Melioribacteraceae bacterium | reverse complement strand
CTATTTTTTGTAACGTAGATTGCTTGCAATCTACGAAAAAACAGCATAATGCTAAATTGCAGCCACAGATTGACCGTTCGCAAGCTCACTAATCAATCTGCGCTACAAATAGAACGAGTAAAATTTTCTTACATGGTTTTTTGTCTAAAATTAACAGCTTGGTAGTTAGTTAACCTGTTGTTCTTTAATAACTTAAGTCATCTTTTTCCTAATGGCAGTCATTAGAACTTTTTTGTCTAATGACAATTTTGGGTTAAGCATTATATGAACATATCGGTAAATAGAAAAATAAAACAATAAACTGTGGCTCGCACCATAGCCGGACACGTTGTGATTCATGCTAAGAAAAATTACAAATAATAAAATAAATTGGCATAAAAAATATTATTTTTGAAAAAAAAGCTGAATGACAAAAGAATCTGAAATCATATTTTGTCAGGGAGAAGATGGAAACATAAAAATTGAGGTTCTCTATCATGATGAAACTTTTTGGATGACTCAAAAGAAGATAGCTGAGTTATTTGGCGTGCAAAGACCGGCAATAACAAAACACTTGAAAAATATCTTTGAAAGTGGAGAATAAGAGGAAAATTCAGTTAGTTCCATTTTGGAACATACTGCCGATGACGGGAAAAATTACAAAACAACTTTTTACAATCTTGACGCAATTATTGCTGTTGGATATCGCGTAAATTCAAGTAAAGCAACAAAATTCAGGATTTGGGCAACAAAGGTCTTAAAAGAGTTTATAACAAAAGGATTTGTATTAGACGATGAACGATTAAAACAAGGGCAACTTTTCGGAAAAGACTATTTCAATGAATTACTTGAACGTATTCGAGAAATTCGGGCAAGTGCAAGGAGGTTTTATCAAAAAATAACCGACATTTACGCACTTTCCGTAGATTACGACAAATCTCAAGAGAGCAATTTAAGCATGGTGACAATAATCTGTAAAAAGTCATGGACTATGATTTTTGAGATGCTATATTTCAAAGAACTTTAATGAACAAAAATTCATCTACTCATCAAATTTCAGCGTATTATAATTTTCCAAATTTAAAATTGTGCAATGGTCGGAAAACCCGGCGGGAGGCAGACCGAGGGACTGAATCAACCTTCCCCAATAATCGACTTGCGCAATTGTTGAAGCTAAAATCACCAGCTCCCTTTCGGTAAAATTCTTCTGCAATTTTTTTATCAGCGACTCTTTAAAAGAAATCGGAGTTTGAACCGCGCTTCTCGCATACTCGAGAGCCAATTTCTCTCTCTCGGAAAGACTCCCAACTTCATCTGTTTTCCCTGTTTGCAGCGATGAGATTTCTTCGTCCGTTATTCCGTACTTTTCATAATCGAGAGCGTTCATATCGATGCAGAAAGGACACGAAATTGCAAACGAAGTTTGAACGCGCACTAATTTCAAGAATCTTCTCGAAATATTTTTATCCTTATGCGCAACAAGGGATTCCAACACCCCGGAGCCGATTGCCGCCTTCGGGTACCAAGCGAGAACTCTTGCAGGCAATAATTCTTTTCCCGTAAATTTTTCGGTAATCCAAATACCGAATCTGAGGAAGATGTTACTTCGTTTGGGAGGAGCTATATAACCTTTCATTTTGTTACCCTTTTAAATTTTCAAAACATTAATTCACAAAATAATGTTTTTTATTCAATAAAATTGATGTGCGATTAGTAGAGACCTTTGCAAAACCTAAAATTGTCATATTGAGGACGGTGGGAGCCGTCCGAAATATCTCTAAATTCAGTACTATTACCGGTTTTGAGATTCTTCTCCCGCCAAGGCGGGATCATAATGACAAATTTCGGGGTTATTCAAAGCCTTCTAGTACATTACAAGTAAAATTGGTGTTGTTTTTGCTAGAATATTTTCCCGGATACACTAAAGTCCTTTATTTGTAGGGTTTTCAGAGATTATTTTTTTGTTCAACTTTTCTCCCTTTTTGGTTCTGTCTTGTTCTTGCCGGGTTATGTAGGGATTTCTTATGTTTGTAAAATGTAAAAATTGAACTGCATTCACAGTTCTTGTGATTTAGGAAGATACCTCCTATGGGTTTCACCCATGGTAATTTAAGCGCTTCGCGCTTTTGAAGTGAAATATTGATTTGTTGATTTTGACGGTTTACAAAAACCGAAGCCGGAAAATTTTTTATTTAAACAAACTAACTGCGAAGCAGTTAAATTCACAATAGCCCCGAATTAAATTCGGGGATTAATGAAGGAAAGGATGAATGCCAACTGCGAAGCAGTTGAATTAACGGAAACACTCTTTTCCATTTCATTAAATTCGAGCGTGCAGTATTATCTTCTCTATGGTTTATATTCTTGGTACATTTTCAGTAAAAGTTCGTGCCATTGTAAGCTGAATATTTTTCCGGATACTCTGAAGTAATTTATTGGTAGGGCTTTCAGAGATTATTTTTATAGCTTTTCTTCCTTTTTGGTTCTGGATTGTCCAGGTTCGGGTATGCAAAGCCTTCAGACAATTACATAAACGATATGGTTTTGTACTTGCTCCGTAGGAGCAAAACCTTTGTAATAAACAATTAATCTCCAATCAAAAGCTCCGTAGGAGCGAAACAAAACGAATAGAATAACTGAATCATGTGCAGAACAGTACCACTCCTACGGAGTTGCTTTCCTTTTATCCCAAAATTGTTATTATAAAAATTTTTCCGCTCAAAAACTCGAATATCAATTTTTTTGTGGCGCGGATTGCTTGCAATCTACGAAAAACAAACATAACGCTAAATTGCAGCCACAGTCCGCCCCGGCGGAGACCGTTCGCAAACTCACTATCTCCTACATAGGCGGACTGTGCTACGAACAGAACGAGTAAGAATTTCTTATCAGTTTTATTATCCAAAATCGTTGGATAACTTATTGTGTTTTAATAACTTAACCTAACTTTTATCTAATGGTGGTTGTTAGAGATTTTCAGCCTATTGACAATTTTGGGTTAAATTATTCCTCAATTTGGTCCCAGCTTGCCCGGAGTAGGATGGAGAAATCCGGGGAAATAACTTCTGCGAAAATAAAAAAACAACTTCTTAATCTGCCGAGGAAAAATCCCCGGCAGAAAGAAGTCGGAAAAACAGATAAAACTACTGGGCTAAAAATAATGCTTTTCTTCCGTCAAGTATAAGATTGTGCGCGACATCTCCCAGCAGAAACTCCTTAATACTTTTATGCGAGTGCAATCCGGTTACAATCAAATCGACATCGTCAAAGTATTTTTCGTTAATTACATTCAGCATTTTCTTTTCAATCCAAACTTTCTCTATCTCGTGGGCGCCGTAGGATTTGAGATATTTTTCCGCGTTATTCAGGTAATATTCCGCGAGGTTTTTATCCTTATTCTCAACAAGAAGAATAATCTTAATCTCTTTGTACGAAATCATGTGAGCGAACCTCTGCATTGCGCGTACGGACGGAAGTTCGCCGTCGCAGGCGACCAGCACTGTTTCAATCGGTTTGTACTCCTTAGGCACGGCGAGAATCGGAGTAATAGTGTGGCTTAAAATTTCATCCAATGTCTTTTCGGTTTCGTCCTTGGTATCGTAATAATAAAAAGTTCTCAGTCCCATAATGACGAGATCATAAAATTTACTCTCATCGATTATACGCGAACTCGGACTGCCCTGAAACTCTTCCTCGATATGTTTTACTCCCAACTTTGAGCATTCATCCGACAGATTTTTTAAGAGTTTATTGATATGCCGTTCGGCTTCCAATGTTTTTTTTGCTTCCAACTTTTCAGCCAAGTCAAGTCCGCCGGGGGCGATTGTCCCGACCGAATCATCAATATCTTTTGAATCTAAAACGACCATGCCGGAAACTTCGGAGTCCAACTTTTCGGCAATTTTACAAGTATATGTAATCGCCGTTTCCGTATATTCCGAGCGGTCAAGCGGAGTTAATATTCTGCGTATCATTTTTCAACTCGATTAGTTATTAAAAAGTTATTTCTCTTCTTCTTCAAACAAAAGTCTCAGTGCATTTGTTGAAGTATTCAGGACTGTCGTTCCCTTAACAAATCTTGTAAGCATAATAGTTTCCTTAATCTCGTCAAGAGTTACGCCTTTGTTCCTCGCGACTTTTGTATAAACTTCCATACAGCTTTCAGCGCCTAATGCGGCGGAAATGGCGATGCTCATCAGCAGTTTATATTTCGGTGGAATATGTTCGCCGCCCATCGCAAATTGTTTGCTCGAGGCATGTTCAAAAACCGTTTTTGCGTCCAGCTTGGAAAGAAGCACCATTGTTTCCGGTTCGCTTCCAAGTTCCGCTTCCATTGCTTTTAATAATTCTTTTATTTCCATTTTATTCTCCTTTCCTTAATTTAACTGACCTTTAATCAAATCCAGATTTGCCTTTTCCAAAAGCAGGTCTTTATTTATCTGATATATTCTGGTTTGGTTTCTAACTACATTCAGCTGTGCGTCATCTAACTGAACATTTGTAATTACTCCGTTTTCGTAACTTACCTTTGCGATTTCGTAGCCCTTTTCCGCAACGGACAATGTGTTATTTACAGCCTGCAACTCGCTTTCCAAACTGATAATTTTTTCTTGCGTTGACTTAAATTCAAATCTCAATTTCAGCTTCAAACCTTCTTCCATGTTTTTCACGCCTTCAATTACGGCTTTGGCTTCCTGAATTTTACCGCTCGTAAAGTTGCCGTCAAAAATCTTCATCTTAATCCCGACTCCGGCAGCCCAGCCGTTTCTCCACGAATCATCGTAAGGAGGAAAATCTTTTCCGTGATAAACATGATAATTGGCAAAAGCGAAAAGCGTCGGTTTATTATCGGCTGAATTTATCTTTTCCAAATTGCCGACCAGCTTCTCTTTTTTCTTCAGCATTTTCAGCTGATGGTTGCTTTCATATACTTCGTCAATAAGGGAAGATTTAATTTTACCTATTTCATTTTCATTCAAAGTCAAATTTCCTTCGCACTGAACCGAATCATCCATAGGAAGGTTTAACAAATTCTTAAGTCCCGTCTCGGCAACTTCCAACTTCCCTTCCAAATCAACGATTTTACTTTTGAACTCGCTTATTTTTGCCTTAAAGCTGATAACCTCAAACTGCGAGCGAACGCCTTCCTCGTACGCTTTTTCCGCAAGGTTCAAATGTTCGTTCAACTGCGCAATCACCTTTTTGTGAAGCGCGATAACATTATTCAGAAAAAGAATATTGTAGAAAGCTTTCTTTACATTGTATGTTATTTCGGCGTCGGTTTGATCTTTGTTATTCTCGTACAAACTTTTTAATATTTTTGCGTTTTGATTCGCGTGGGTAATTTTCCCCGCCGTGTAAATAGGATAAACCATGTTCAAATCAAATGTAAAAACATCGCGGCTGTTTGAAGGAAACGGAGAAAGCGGACGCAGAGGAACAAACTGCCCCGCAACGGGACCGGTCGCCGTCATAACCGGAACTTGTTTCATCTGCTGCGGAAAAAAATTAGGAAGATTGTTGGTGTAAAAATATTTCCCGAGCATCTCCAATTTAGGGACCAACATTGAACGCGCCTGTGTGATTTTTCCTTCGGCTTCACTGATTTTGCTCCCGGCAATTTTATCAGCCGGATTGTTTTTTATTGCAATTTTAATCGCTTCGTCAAGCGTTAATTTATGGTTGGCATTTTGTCCGTTCATACTGAGAGGAAGGAGTATAAACAAACCAAACACAATTAAAATAAAATTTATTCTTTTCATACATTTTCCTCCGGAGTTACTTCCGTTCTCATATTTTTCAGCTTCTCTTTCATATGAATTTTTCTTCTCTGCACCGTACCCACGGCTATCGAGATAATTATCAATAGAACAAAAGCGCCAATAAATTGTAATAATATATTTATGTTTTCGTATGCGCTCGAAAGAGGCATCTGATGATTGAAAACCAAGTAGAGTGAACGCAAATAATATCTCAGCGGGAAAATTCCGCCGATAAAATGAGGGAACGCCGCCATCTGTTCGCCCGGAATCAGAAAACCGGAATACATAAACGCGGGCAGCACAATTAATGTAAGCAACGCTGTCAAGATGATTACATTATTTACATTCAAACTGATAAAGATTGAAATGCTTTCCATTGCCAAAACGAGCATGAAAATTATCAGCACGGTATTCCAGATATTTGGCGGCAGCGGTACGCCGAAAATATACATCGTTGTAAAAAACGCCGTTGAAATTGCCGTGCCTACCATAATCCACGAAGTTATCGCCGGAATCAAAATGGCTTTCAGCGGTATCTGGCGGGCATATTTTATAGAGGGAATTAATCCCCTTACTTTCTTTAAGTTCGCCTGCAGAGCCAGAAGAATAATCAGCATGGAAACAATCTGCATCGCCAATCCCATAAACGCAGGCAGCATGGAGGATTCCATACTCATTGCCGGCGAGTAGTAAACTCTCTGACTAACGCCGAGCAGAGGTTCTTTCCCGTGACAAACATTCGGAATTACTCCCAAACTCTCGACAGGGATGTGCATTCCGTACTGCATGTTGAGCGTCATTACAATTCTTTTCAACGTCCCTACGGATAGTTTCGGAATAATCGGGTTTGCCGTTCCGTTAACGGCGGCAAGGATACGCACCGGTTTTCTGTTAAGAACATTTTTGTAAGTGTTCTCCGGAATTACAATTCCCAAGTCGATTTTTCCTTCATCAATCAGCTTTTGAATTGTGTTGTAATCATTGGCATAATTTACAATCTCGTACATCTCCGATGAGTTTATTCCGAAAATAATCGACCTGCTCAAAGAGGAATGATCCAAATCGCAAATGGCGGTCTTAACGCCGCGAGGTTCGCTTTTATAGTACATTCCCGCCATCATACTGAAAAATAAAAGCAGAGCAAGCGTTATTAAAATTGTGCGTAAAAGTAAGAACCCGAAAAACTGAAAGGATTTAATCTTACTCATTATTTAACTCCTTCCGTTGAGGCGTTGCAAGAGTAAAATAAACATTCATTCCGGGCATCAGATTGCTTCGGTTATTTTCAATTTTCATCTTCACGGCAAAGGAGCGTATATCCCTTAAATCACTCGAGGAAGTCGGAGTATGAGTGGCGAAATCCGCAACCGGAACAATCTGAATAATTTTAGCTTTGATAATCGAATCCGAACCGAGCGTTTTAAGATTAATCTCTTTACCCAGCTTAATTTGATTAATGTAGGTTTCGGGAATATTAAATCTCGCGTATGTGGCGGAAGTGTCGGTTACAATTACCACCGGCATTCCGGGAGGCATCATTTGACCGACCTCCAAAACGCGAACATTCACAACGCCGCTGATTGGAGTACGAATAGACATATCGTGTAATTTCGTATCCAAAGCGAGCAGATTATCCTTTACTATTTCGTAATTTGTTTCAATTTCATCCAACTTCAGTTTCGGCACCGCGCCGGCGTTATAAAGATTTGTAACCCTTTTCAGATTTACTTCAATGTTTTTCAGACGCGCGGTCAGCGCCTTACGATGAGCCAGCAGTTCCTTGGTATCAAGCTGCGCGACTACTTCACCTTCCTTAACGTAATCGCCTTCGTCAACTGAAATGGAAGTGATTTTTCCGGGCATTCTTGTAGTTACATTTAATTGCGTCGATTCTATATATCCGTAAAAATCAGCGCTCTTTTTTGTGTTGTTATCCGAACAGGAAACCAAAAACAAAATAATTAGGACTGTCAAAATTTTTATTGTGAAATTAGATACTTTCACCAGGTACCTCCTTAATTTTTAATATCTAATGAATATTCAATTTTTAAGATTGCGCTGTAATCGGTTAGCCAGCCGTCGATTTTATAAACTGTAAAAGGCATCGTAAAGCTGAACCTTAAATTGCTGCGGTAATAATAGCCGATGCCTCCGAAAATATGCGCCGCAAATTCCGAGCTGTTCGGTAAATTCGTTCCGTTCAGTGAATTATCAAAATAATTTGAAAGCTCAAATCCGGACTCCAAAGAGAAGTTTCCCCAATCGGTGTTAAGCTCTTTTTCCGCCGCAACCATCCCTGCAACTTGATCGCCGAGATTAATATCAGCGCTGTTTTTAGTTCTCAAAGTATAGTCGAGAAAATAAACGACACTAAATGAGTTCACCGGAATCATTCCCGCCGCAGCGGCTGTTATCTGCCAAACGCCCTCTCCCAAAGGAAGTTCGAATGGCGACAGGTTTGAATGCTCTCCAACCGGAGCTGTAACCGATAAGCGTAAACCCAATGTCTTTTCACTTAAGGAACTCCCCACCGCCTGCCACGACGCGCCGAATTCAATATCGCCGAACCCTTTATTTTCTTGGTTAATATTCGGGTTGTAATGGTTTAACCACTTGAAGGGAATATCTATAAAGAAATTAAGTTTATTCGAAAATCCGTATTGCGCGTATGCATTAAGGTAAGCTTCCGTGGTTACATTCGTTTCCGGAAAATCGACCATCGTGTTGAGCTTTGAATTATAGACTTTAATGAACTGAGGGAATTCTCCATTAATGTTAAGATAGAGAGCGTTCCTTTTTAGATTAAGTTTTTGGACTCCTCCAATTGTAAAATTATTTATGCTTTCCTGAGCAAATATTATTGCCGGCAGAAGAAAAAACAATTGAATTAACACAAATGCTCTTTTTTTCATTCGTTGAACCTTTCTAATAAAATTGTTAAATAAAAAGTAATCACTTACTTACAAAAATATATTCTTAATAGAAAAATGCAAATAATTTTTTCGAAAGATTCTCATAAAAGATAACGGTTCACAAATAAAACAAAGAGTGGAACTTCAACAGATTCAGTCTAATAGAGACCTTTGCAAAACCTAAAATTGTCATATTGAGTCCACTAAGGCGGAGTGGGAGCCGTCCGAAATATCTCTAAATTCGGTATTATTACCGGTTTTGAGATTCTTCATTCCGCTTCGCTTCATTCAGAATGACAAATTTCGGGGTTATGCAAAGCCTTCTAATAATCGGATTTAACACATTCTGATTCGGAAATAAATCTACTCAACGCCGGGAAGTCTCATTTTTCTTGTTTCGGAACAACTTTTTTGATATTTTTGTAAGCGGATATTTACAAAAATTGGTTATGGAAAGAAAAAAAACCGAAATACGAAGAGAGGAAATTAAAAAAGCGGTACTGGAAATTATCGCTACCGAAGGAGTAAGCAAACTTTCAACGAGGAATCTCGCCAAAAAAGTCGGCTTAAGCGAAGGCGCAATTTTCAGGCATTTCCAAAGTAAACGCGACATTCTTCTCGGCATTATGGAAGATGTTAAAATCGATCTTCAGAATACTTTGAGAGAAATTTCAATTGAGTTAATTCCGGCGGAAGAACGCTTTCACAAATTCCTCTGCGCGCACATCAACTATCTTTACAAACATCAGGGAATTACAATTCTCCTCTTTTCCGAAGCGGCGCACATGAATGATTTTTTAATCAAGGAACAATTAAACGGAATATTAAAGGAACAGAAACTGCTGATTTCCAAAATCATTAGGGATGGAAAAAGCGAAGGAGCGTTTAATAAAAATCTTGACGAGGAAATGGTTGCCACGCTCTATTCCGGAATTCCGTTGAGCTTTAATGTCGAAACCGTATTGAATAAAAATAAATTCAATGTTAAAAAGTTTTGCGCTAATATGTACAATTTGTTATCAAGTGTTCTTAAATGATTTAGAAAAGGTTTAAGAGGTTTAATTATGGAAAAAATTACGATTGCTTTTTGCCCCACAATGGCAACTTACGCATCTGAGATAAAAGAAAATTCACACGCTGTTGAAATAATTGACGCCGGCAGCGCGGCGCAGGCATTGGGGATGCTCCGCAGCGATTACGCAGACGCAGTCTTGATAGGGAGAACAGCTCAGAAAAGAGAACTTTCCCCCGATACAAAAGAGAAGCGTTTAAGGGAAGGAATAACTTTGGTTTATAAAATGAAAACCGGAATTCCCGTTGACCAACTTTCTCAAATACCGGTAGTAACTTATCTGAAGGAAGACCGGCTCGGAGAATTAAAAAACGCTTTTGCCAAAATTTATTTTGTCCCGACTTTAGATGATTGCGTCAAAGATGGTCTTGAAACACCCGTTTTAATGGATTGGAACGATTACCGTGATGAATTTGAGCTTCTTATTCCGATGACTTCAACCGGAAAGGATCCGCGATTCAGAGCGCCTGTTCTCTATTATAAAAATCTTGACGAAGAAACGCTTTCTGAAATCGAGCGAAGCTTAAAATAATGCTTTGCATAACCTACTTTATTTGTCATTCTGAATGGAGCAAAGCGGAATGAAGAATCTCAAAACCGGTAATTATACCGAGCTTAGAGATATTTCGGATAGCTTACACTCCGACCCCAACAACAAACAGTTGAGGAAAGCTTGGCGGACTCAATATGACAAATTTAGGTTTTGCTAAACTTTTTAAAATAAATCGGAAGGAGATGAAATGAAAGTTGCAGCCGTTTACGGAAGTCCGCGAAAAGATGGGAACTCAGCCAAAATGCTGAATGCCGCTTTGGAGGAATTTCCCGAAAACGCCGAAATCCGAAAAATATATTTAACTGATAAAAATTTTCAGGGTTGCTGTGCAGCCCGCCATTGCCTTGAGTTGGGTTACTGCGATATTATGGACGATATGCAGCAGATTTATGAAGATTTAATCTGGGCTGACATTATTATTTTTGCCAGTTCCAGTCAGTTCGGCGATGTGCCGGTTGATCTTAAAGCCCTTATGGAAAGAACCTGGCCTATTCGCGGCAAGCTGAAAAATAAAATCGGCGGATACGTTGTTTCCGCAAGAAGATATGCCGAAAGCACGATGAATACGCTCCACGCCTTTATGCTTCGCCATAAAATGATTTTAGGCAACTCCGGCGCCATTGCATATACTGTTACCGAGGAAGGCGGACTGGAAAACGACAAGCTCGCGCTGAAGGATTCCCGTAAAACAGGCAAACGGCTTGTGGAGTTGTATTATTTAATTCATCATGAAGAATAGACCTTTTCCCGTGATTTAATTTAGCTCTCCCCTTTTCACTATTATTTTTAAACCTCCGATGTTTTGAAAACATCGGAGGTTTGGCGCACCATATATACTCGCTTATTATGTAAGTATTTCTATCGAGCACAATAGAATTGAAACAAATTTATAAACCCAAAATTGTCATTAAAAATTTATCTCCTATTGATAATTTTGTGATAAAAAGATTACATCATACGAATAATGGAATTATTGCTTCTTGAGCTAATTCCACTCTTTAGTTGCCGAATATACGATGCGCATAGATTATTCCTGAAAACTTTTTCATTATCGGCAAATTTTTTGGACAGGAAAAACGATTACAATATATTAAAGCCACTGTAAAAATCGGTTATAGCTTACTCAACAAATTAATGCTGTTTTGTGGAACTTATATCAAAGGACTACCAATTGGGAAAGAAGAAATTAAAATTTTTGGATAGATTTTTAACACTATGGATTTTTCTCGCAATGTTTATAGGTGTTTTTTCCGGTTATATTTATCCGAAAATCGCTGGATTCTGGAGCCATTTTCAAGTTGGAACGACAAATATCCCAATCGCCGCCGGACTAATTTTAATGATGTATCCTCCCCTTGCAAAAGTGCGTTATGAGGAACTCGGAGATGTCTTTAAAAATAAAAGAATTCTGACTTTATCTTTAGTGCAGAACTGGATTATAGGACCAATCCTTATGTTTTTGCTTGCCGTTATTTTTCTCCGGAATTATCCGGAATATATGGCGGGATTAATAATGATAGGCTTGGCGCGTTGTATTGCCATGGTAATTGTTTGGAATGATCTTGCCGAAGGCGACAGAGAGTATGCCGCAGGACTTGTAGCATTCAACTCAATCTTTCAAGTGTTATTTTATTCGCTCTTTGCTTATCTTTTTCTAACGCTCATTCCCGATTTACTCGGAATGCGCTCGTTTTCAATAAATATTACAATCGGGCAGATTGCGGAAAGCGTATTGATATATTTAGGAATCCCATTTTTCGCCGGAATTTTAACGCGCTATTATTTATTACGCAAAAAAGGGAAAGATTGGTACGAACGCAAATTTATTCCAAAGCTTAGTCCACTTACGCTTTACGCTTTGCTTTTTACAATACTCGTTATGTTTTCCTTAAAAGGTAAGCTAATCGTTTCCATTCCTTACGATGTAGTCCTTATCGCTATTCCTTTGATACTCTATTTTGTGATAATGTTTTTCGTCTCTTTTTATATGGGGAAAAAATTTGGAGCTGATTACAGTAAAACGGCAACCCTGTCGTTTACTTCGGCAAGCAATAACTTTGAGCTTGCAATCGCCGTATCCGTTGCTGTTTTCGGAATTAATTCCGGCGAAGCTTTTGCAGCCGTAATCGGACCTCTTATTGAAGTGCCCGTTATGATTTTGCTTGTCGATGTTGCGTTAAAACTAAGAAAGAAGTATTTCTGATTATCTCTCTTTCAACAGTTTTAGAAACTCCGCTTTTGTCGCTTCCGGGTTTTTGACTTTACAGTTTTCAACCAGATTATAAGGATTTAAAAGCTCCCCGTTAATTATTATTCCGGGAGAAGCTTTCAAATTATATTTCTTATAGAGTTTCTGCGCTTCTTCGTCATCTTCAACATATTTTATAATATGAGGAATATTGTTTTCTTTCAAAAATCTTACAACCACATCGCTCTTCCGGCATCTTTTGGTTCTAAGAATTAAAACTTTATTTTCCATTTTTCAGTCACACATTTTTTTTTCTAATTCACACAAATAGAAGGCTTTCCATAACCTACTTTATATGTCATTCTGATCCCGCCTTTGCGGGAGAAGAATCTCAAAACTCGTAATTTTACCGAATTTAGAGATATTTCGGACGGCTTACACTCCGCCATGGCGGACTCAATATGACAAATTTAGGTTTTGCAAAGCTTTCAAATAATCAGTTAAAGAAAATCTGCAGCTGTGCGGCAATCGAGTAATCATTATCAAACTGCGTTCCTCCGCTGAGCATAAGTTTAACTTTATTTTTTAAATATAAATGATTATATCCAGCCGTTACCCAAACATCGTCCTTTGTTTTTGGATTAAGATCGGCAAACTTCTGGACATTCACAACAATCTGATTTTTCCCGGAGAAGTTGTAATTTACATAAGTATAAAAACCATAAGCTTTTTTGTCGCTCAAGCGCGCTTCCAAATATTCGGCTTGTATTTCAATCTTGGCTAACTTCAGCAAAGACTCCACGCCGAACCTTAAATCTCTTCCGGTAAAAGGTTTCCCTTGTCCGAAAATTTTTGAGAAATCCGCAGAATGTGCATCTCGGTACATTCCCGATAAACCGAGATGAAGCGAATAATTTTCCGAAAAACTTAGATTAACCGAGCTGCGAAAAGTGTATAGGAAATCGGGCTTCTGTGCAACGGCAATCTTTGCCCCTTTCCCGTCATAAACGCCGAATGAAATTTGCCACATTTTTGTAAAAGGAGCCAAATGGAATTGAAGTCCGACATCACGAGCCGAAGTTTGAGCAGCCGGAATTAGTGAATTAATGACCGAAGCTCTTTCGAGTAGTGGAATTTTCCAATCCGATTGAAGACGCTGTAAACTGAACTCGGGCGTTTGTTGTCCGAATCTCAGATAGCCGTTTTTAAAAGTGAAATCGCCGTAAGCGTCTAATAAACGAAACTGTTCGGCATCTTTATACTCAAAATCTCCTTGAACTTTAAATCTCAAATTTGAATATCCGGGCGCTTCTCCTTTTACCCACAGTTTTATTCTCCGCACCATCAACCCTTGAGAACCGGAGCTGTTTTTATAAAGACGAAATTGTCCGTAGCCGTTCCACTGATAATTGATTCTTCCGGTTTGAGCAAAGCCGGATTGAAATAACAGAACAGATAACGCCAATGTGATAAGAAGTTTCATATCTCGACAAACCTTTAATTCTTAATTAAACCATCTTCGATGCATTTTCCGCATTCAAACTGAATCGTGGCATGATGAATATCGAATTCATCATGCAATGCCTTTTCAATTTTTTCGCGGAGTTCGTCGCTTTTATCGGTCATCATATTATCAATATTTATATGAGCTTCAAGATGAATATCATTCTCGCCTACCGACCAAACATGCACATGATGAATATTTACAACATGCTCAAAGCTTTCAACTTTCTTCCGAATATCTTCAAGCGAAATTCCTTCGGGAGTTCCTTCCATCAGAACGTGAAGCGCATCGGTCAGGATGTGAAAACTCTCCTTCAAAACATAAGCTGCAATTAATATCGTTAAAACCGGATCGAGCCAATAAACGCTTAAATAATAAATTGCAAGTCCTCCTAGAATTACGGCGACCGAAGAGACGGCGTCGCTAAGAAGGTGCAGATATGCGGCTTTAATGTTCATGCTGGAATCAGAACCTTTTTTAAGCAGAAGCGTGCCTGCAATATTTGCCGCCAAGCCGATTGATGCAACAAGCGTCATCAATCCGCCCTGCACTTCCGTAGGATTAAGCAGCCGTGCGCCTGATTCGTAAAATAAGTAGAACGAAATAACAAGAAGAGCTGAAGAGTTAATTAACGCGGCAAGAATTTCAGCGCGCTTAAATCCGAATGTATGTTTGTATGAATTCGGTTTCTCCTTAAGCTTAAGAGCAAAGTAGCTGATAATAACCGCAATCCCATCGCTGAAGTTATGCAGCGCGTCCGAAATTAAAGATAAACTCCCTGAAAGTATGCCTCCGATAATTTCAACAACTGTAATAAGAAAATTTAGAAGCATCGTAATTATTAATCTGCTTCCCGATATATTTTCATCATGATGATGGTGATGATGAGCCATAAAATCTCCTAATAAATTAGTCTCAAAATAAGTTTTTAGAAACCTTTGCAAAACTTATAAATGTCATATTGAGTATGCTAAGGCAGAGGCTCAGAATGACATATTTCCAGATTATGCAAAGTCTTTTTAAATTAAAAAACGGGAAAGTGGTAACGGCAGCGTTACAACACTATTCCCAAAATTATTTTAACGGCAATAGCCAAAAGCACAAGAGCAAAAATTTGTTTTACTCTGCTCGACTTTGCTTTTGCCACCATAAAATTACTACCCAAGGTTGCTCCGAGTATTACGGCAACCGTAAGCAATATTGTTAAAGTCCAGTTAAAATGACCTTGAGAAACATGCCCGAGAAATCCTGAGAAAGATGAAAATGTTACGGCAAAAGCCGAAGTAGCCGCCGCTTTTTTGGTGGAATATCCCATCCACATTAAGAGCGGAGCCATAATAAATCCTCCTCCGATTCCGAGCAAACCGGCAATAAATCCCGCGAAGCTCCCGACCAAAGCGCCGATTATCGCTCTTTTTTTGAAACTCATAATCGACTTTGGTTCCGGCTGTTTTGATGTAAACATCATTCTTCCGGCTGCTATCAAAACCATTACCGAAAAAAGGAGCAACAATGATTTCACCGGAATATATTCCGAGGAAATTGCGCCGACCGGAGCGAAAATAAATGCCGCAACGGTCATGGCGGCGCCTCCTTTCCAATCCACCAGTTTGTTTTTCGTAAACGCAATTAATGCTATCAGCGTTGTCAAACCGTTCAGTAATAACGCAAGCGGGATTGCAACTTCTTTTAGCGGAAATCCCGCCCATTTCAGCACAGGCACATAAACTAATGCCCCGCCAAGCCCCAGCATCGAAAAAAGAAAGGAGGCGGCGAGAATTATTAGCGACACAATAATATAGAGCATATTTTATCTTTCCTTATAAAAAATATAATTTTCAAATTTTGTTGTTTGAAGACAACATTTCAATATTTTCCTTTAAAAATGTTGAATCGAAAATTCAAAAATAACTATGTTTATTTTAGTCAATAATCAACAAAATTACCATTTAATCAAGGAGAACATCTACAGTTGTATCCGCCTTGATATTATCTGTTACCGGGCACCGTTGTTCCGTTTCTTCTAACCACTCCTTTTTATCCTTTTCAGAAACCCCCGGCATATCCGCATCAACCTTAACATGGATATTCTGAAAACCGGCGCGCTCTTCAAATGAACAGCCGATAAATGTACAAGGATTCATAACCCCCTCAATCCGGATTTTTATATTGTTAAGAGGCAACCCTTTTTGTTTTGCAATTTCATGTCCTGTAACGTTAAGACAGCCCGCAAGAGCCATTAGCAGAACTTGAACGGGAGAAGGACCTTCATCCGTTCCTCCCATTATTTTAGGCTCGTCAATAATCAGATTAAATTTCCCAGATTTTAAATTCATTTTTGTGGGGTTTTCACTTTTACCCGTAACAAGTACTTTTACTTCTCTATTTCCGTAACTCATTTTTTATTTCCTTTTTTTATATGATATATTAGTTTATTTAAAAAAGTGGCAACCGGAACAAAACAATCATCTTTCCGATTGCCTAAATTGTAATTTTATCCCTTTTCTACATGTTCGGAATATTTATTAATTAAACCGGAACAATATTCGGTAAAATTATCATTGTTTACCAGAGACCTTTGCAAAACCTAAAATTGTCATATTGAGGACGGTGGGAGCCGTCCGAAATATCTCTAAATTCGGTACTATTACCGATTTTGAGATTCTTCTCCCGCCAAGGCGGGATCAGAATGACAAATTTCGGAGTTATGCAAAACCTTCTACCAATCAATTTATCCCGACATGCGACCAATTTGGAATCCGCAATAGTATATAACATTTTGCATAATCTTTACTTTATCAGCAATACCGGTTTGCTGCTTTTGCGTATAACTTTTTCCGAGTTGCTTCCCAACAGCAATTCTTCCGCAAGATTATGTCCGCGATGTCCCATAACAATCATCGAAACATTCATCTCGTCGGCGGCTCTGATAATTTCGGAACAAGGGTTTCCAATCTTTACAAGAAAGGAAATTCGCAATCCGTTTTCTGCCAGAGGTTCCGTAAAAACTTTAAGTTTTTCTTCAGCCTGTTTAATCGACCTTTCAATAACCTGCTCTTCATCTACCTCGCCGTCAAAAATAACATCTGTTTCCCTGATGATTTTTAAATCGACAACATGCATGATAATCACTTCTTCAATTCCGCAATCTTTTAACTTAATGATATAATCAAAGCATTTGCGGGAATGCTCGGAAAAATCTGTCGGAAGTAATATTCTGCTAATCATTTTTGCTCCGAAATATTATTTATAAAATTATTCAAAAATTTCATCCAGTTCTTCTTTCTCTTTCAGCAATTGTTCATACAACTCCTTTACTTTTTTAATTACATCGTCGGCTATTTTATTCATTGTTTCCTCGTCATAATCGAGTCCCGGAATTTTCTCAATTCCATAGTCTTCGTCGGGTGCAATTCGCAAAGCAGGCTCAAAACCGCCGAGTTTAACGGTTTCCAGAACACAAGATTCCGTACATCCGTCAATTACAACAATCGCATCGGCTTCCTTAAATTTACCGGCGGGTTTAAGTCCCGGAAAAATAGCCGGCAAACAATTGATATTAGCGTAAGGTAAAGTTTTATCTAACTTCTTGGCAATCTCGGCAGACATCTGACCGATATTTGATCTGCCGGAACAATTTGCAATAGATATTTTTATTTGAGGTTGAGTTTTCATTTTAGCTCTCCATTACTGTTTCTTCAGATGTTTCGATTTTATATTTTAGGTACCACTTGTAGAATAACGACGCCAGCGGCATTTGGAACAATGAACAAGCTACAACTCCGAGAAGCGCCTGAGGTCCGAATGTAGTAACCGCAAGAGCCATCGCAATCGACAAGTTTTTTGTAGCCGTTCCGAAAATTAACGGTATTGATTTTTCATAAGAAAATTTCAGCACTTTGAAGTTGATTATTCCCGCCAGCCAAAAAGTAACCAAATAATATATTAAAGCTGCAAGAGCGGGTAAATAAATAATTCCCGGATGAGCCATTATCTGTTTTGCTTTAACTCCGGTTGCTATAAAAACAAGCAGCAAAGCAAAAATTCCGGATATTAACTGAAAATAAGGAATTCCCTTTATGATTCCCTTTTCCCCTTTTTTTGACGTGATTATTTTCCTTGTGACAACTCCTAAAATTAGGGGTCCGACAATAATTATCATCAGATTTTTCAACATCGGCAAATACCTTATCGGCACATAAGCTCCGGCAAGCACCTGCATACTTAAAGGAATCCAGAAAATACTTACAACAAATGTTACTATCTGAAGTATCATCGCAAGTGAAATGTCCGCATCCAAAATTCCGGTCCAGAAAGTTATCATCCCACCCGGAGGCACGACTCCGGCAAGGAGAAGTCCGGCGAGAACTTCAGGATGATTTGAAACCAAAAGTCTTGCGCCTGGCCACATCAGCAGCGGAGCGAGTACAAGACTTAACAATAAGCCCCATAAAAGTTCTTTCGGATATTTAATTGAATCAACCATATCTTCAATACGCAGTGGAATGCACATCATATAAATTAATATAAACGAAGAAGGCATAATTAACGCTTTCAAAATTGATGCGCCCTGAGGCAGAAGTAAACCGTACACAAAACCGAGAACTAACGCTACTATCGTCCAAAACGGCAGCCAAGACCTGAAACCTTTTGCAATTTTCTGTATATTCATTTTAAGAATCTCCTACATTTTAACAACAAGCACGGGGATATGAGAATCCCTTACAATCTTACCGGCGGTGCTTCCGAGAAACAATTGCTCGAGAGCGCTTTCACCTTTTTCACCGAGAACTATCAATGATACTTTTTCTTCTTCCGCTATCCTTGTAATCTCGGTTGCGGGATCGCCTTCCTTAACTATTATCTCTGCTTTGAATCCGAGGTCTTTTAGTTCTTTTTCCAATTTTTTCAATTTATTAAACGAGTGTTCCAAAAGCTGATCCAGAACTTTTTTTTCTTCCAATCTCGGATCGCCGAAATCGATTATTTCATGAACTTCCCACAATGCATTTATTTTCTTTTTATCGTAAATATGCACTATCAGAACTTCTTCGGTTCCGGCTTCTTTTAATTTCTTTACATATTCCAAAGCTTTTATTGCATTTTCAGAAAAATCTGTCGGATATAAAATTTTTCTAAACATTATTTCCTCCTAAATCATATAGTATAAACCGAGCCATGTTTCGTAAGAATCGCCGAACGGTCTTTTTTGAACTAAATTAACCGGCGCCACGGCTTGAATAAAAAATCTGTCCCCAATTCTGTATTGAATTCCCGGAATAATCTGAAGCAAGTATGTGTCGCTGTCGGAAATATCTGCGCCATTTTTTCTGTTAACAAATGTCCTTTTGTAATTAACCGTAGTTTCAGCAATAATTTTTTTGCTGAAGTTATAGGCGCTGCTCAATGCAAAACTGACCAAATCACCTAAGTTTTCCCCGGCGGCTCCGCTTCCCCTGACAAGATAAAATGCCGAAAATCTGAAATCCCATTTACCGATTTCCTTTTCAGGCAGCAGCGCAAGTCCGTAATCAAAACTGCCTGTGCCCAAAGGCATCTCGGTTGAGCCTATATTCTGATATTTACCGGTCGGACTTTTGGTAAAGAGTAATCCCGATAACAGAAACTTTTCTTTCTTATTATGATAAAATTTGTAGAGGAGCACCCCTATAATGTCGCCCAAACCGCTGCCCGATTTTTCAATTCCGTTTTTCTTCAACGATTTTTGCACATAAGGCACATTCATAATGAATGTTAAATTTTTTGTAATTCCGTAACGTACTTTCCCCCAGTAAACATCCGTGGAAAAACTCATATTCTCAGGCGCGTCAATCATATGAGATTCAGTGCCGTTCCATATTTTGTCATAATTGTTGTTAATCCAATATCCTCTTATCACCCAATGGCTCTGCGGCAAAGTTTTAGCCGGAAAACCGAACAACGGCGGGCGTGGGAATAACTTCTGTGCTTGCGCAGAAAAACTAAAAGCCATGACAGCAACAATAACCAATAGGATGCTTTCCTTAATTTTTTTCATTTTGATGCCTCTTAAAATTTATTTTTTAACATTTTTTTTGCCTTTTACCTCTTTCAATTTTTTAGGTTTATGTTTTGCTTCATACATTGAATGCCCAATTACGCAGTAGTCCCCCTCCCTCAACTCCAATCGTGCATTCAGCCGTTCAATATCTTCGGGGAATCTGACTTTGAAATGTTTTTTTATAACATTGAATAAATCGCTTACACACTGGGACGCTTCCCAATTTGCCTCATAGTAAATCCAAGTTCCTTCACGTTCGGTTTTAACCAAATCCAAATTCCGCAACATGGTAAGATGACGGGAAATCTGATACTGCGGAAGTTCTAAAGCGTCAACCATTTCACCGACACAGATCTTCTTGTCGCTCTGCAAAAACAGGTTCAGCAGGCGTAATCTTGTTTCATCACCTAATGTTTTAAATACATTTGCAAAGTTCATATCATTCTCCTATATGTATATATGCAAATATACGCATATAATAATTTAGGAGAAAGAAAAAAATTGATTTGAAACAAATTTAAATAGGGCTAATTTTCAAAAAGTGTTATAAAGTGTGTTATAATCGAAATTCCCCTCAAATCTTTAAAACCAAAAAACCCTTGTAACTTATTTAGTTACAAGGGTTTATCAAAGTGGGACCTACAGGATTCGAACCTGTGACCCCCTGCTTGTAAGGCAGGTGCTCTGAACCAGCTGAGCTAAGGTCCCAAAACTTTATTTTCAAAAATCAAGTCATATAAGATACATATCTGCGAAATATATTGCAACAAGTTTTTCTGTTACGACTTAATTTTATTGAGCGGGCAACGGGACTCGAACCCGCGACATTCAGCTTGGGAAGCTGACACTCTACCAACTGAGTTATGCCCGCAAATTATCTAAAGAACGTATGCAAAATTAGTGAATCTGCAATTTGATTGCAATCTTTATGAAACTAATTAATTTGGCAATCGTCATAAGAATAAACACAAATAAATGGAGGTTATATGCTGCTTACAACTACGCCTACAGTGGAAGGTAAAAACATTGAATCTTATTTAGGCATTGTATCCGGCGAAGCTATAATGGGCGCAAATGTTTTCAAAGATTTATTTGCCAATATTCGCGATATAGTCGGCGGAAGATCAACCGCTTATGAAAATGAATTGCGAAAAGCCAAGGAGCTTGCCCTTAGCGAATTATCTCAAAATGCTTCGCTACTCGGAGCAAATGCGGTTGTTGGAATTGATTTGGATTACGAAACCGTAGGCGTTCACAACGGTATGTTGATGGTTACGGCTGCCGGTACCGCTGTTAAATTATCCGACTAACGATTTAAAATAAAAAAACCTTCGGGAATATCTCTCGAAGGTTTTTATTTGTACGTTTTTAAAATATCTCTAAATTTTCTCCAGGACTTTTTTCTCGATTTCTTCAATAAGAATATCGGCTTCCTTTCTTAATTCATCGCACGAGTTCCTCATATCGGAATTAAAATCTTCATCCGTAATATCTTTCAAATTGATTAGGACATTATAAATCCCGCCTATTACACCTGTGCGGGCAATATGCGCTCCTACACCTACATCCGTAATTGAATTAGGATTACCATATTCCAAAACTACCTTTGCAAGTTTCATCGCTTCAAGACTAAGCTTTGCCGTATTGAGCGGAACATTTACAGCTTCTTTAAGTCCCAACTGCATCGCATTTTCCCGCGCGACTTTCTCTTCGGCTGTGGCTTTCGGCAAACGTCTCGCATCCATATAAGAATTAAACGCGTTCGTGTCATCGTCAACTGCTTTTATCAAAGCGTCTTTTAGTTGCTGAGCTTTTTCCGCGGCGTCAAAAAGAATTTTATCAATTTCCTGACTGCCGGGTTTTGACGCCGTAAGATTGCTTACCATTGAGAAAAGAGAAGCTCCGAGCGCTCCCGCTAAAGCCGCAATAGAACCGCCTCCTGGAGCGGGAGATTCGCGGGAAACCTCATCGGCAAATGCGTTTACTTTCATCTCGACAAGCGCGTCTTTATCAAATCCGGGCAAACCGAGAACTCTTTCCTCTATATCAAAATCGGAAACATCACGAAGTCCCAAAGATTGCACTGCCGTTTCAAGAATATCTTTCACCGGGATTCCTGAAGAGCGTCCCTGAACATTAAGGTAATATTTACCTGTTTCATAAAGCGCTTTAAAAGGAACCATTCCGACAATTTCGCTGCCTGTTACAACCAAACCCCTTTCAGCGGCGAGTTTGCGGGCTTCTTCCAAAACATGATGAGTTGACGTAACATGATAATTTGTAAGGTTAATTGAGATCTGCGCGCGGTCGTAATCGTCAACCATCCAGCCGATTGCCTTGGCAAATTTAAACTTACCCGGCTTCTTAACAGGTTTTCCTTCGGGATGAAGAGGATCGATTGAATTGAGTTTTAACAATTCCACCAAGTCATAACCGTGTTCGATTTTACAGTGTTCGATTGTTTCCTCAATAGTTTTTCCGTCAAAATCACAAGAACCACAGGGATAAACCCCTTCGCGATACCGGATTATCTTTCCTCCTTTGTAGTAAAACGGTTTCCCCGCCGGGCGACGCGCCGACCTTCCTTTTTCACGAAGTTCAAATGCGATGTCGGAAGCATATTTTTTCTCGCGAGTATTGAGCGAAATATTGTAAGCAATCAGAAATTCCCTTACTCCGATTACTGTTGCTCCTGCGCGCTTGTTAAATTCAGCGGGACCGAAATCAGGCTTCCATTTCGGATCCTTCAACTTTTCGGGTAAAGCTTCATATTCCCCTTGACGAATAACTGCAAGATTCGTTCTCTCAGGTGTGCGTGCGGCTTTTTCGTAAAGATAAACGGGAATGTTCAACTCGGAGCCAACTCTTTCGGCAACGCTTTCAGCAAGCTTTATCGCTTCATCTTCCGATACTCCGTTAACCGGAACAAACGGACAAACATCCGTGGCTCCCATTCTCGGATGCGAACCTGAATGCACGCTCATATCAATAACTTCGCTCGCTTTTTTTATCCCTTGGAAAGCCGCTTCGGCAACCGCTTCCGGCGAACCGATAAAAGTTACGACGGTTCTGTTCATATCGTAACCGGGATCAACATCAAGAAGTTTTACTCCTTTTACTTTTTCAATTTCATCGGTTATTTGTTTAATCACTTCCGGATTTCTCCCTTCCGAAAAATTCGGGACACATTCAACTAATCTTTCCACATTACCTCCTATTTATTTAAACTTAATATTTACGTTTTTAATCGGCCAGCGCTTTCGGACAATAAGAGTATCGGGGCGAAAATAAAAGGGTTCCGCAAATTCAAACGGAACTACATTGCCGTAATCATATTTACCGTTTGAGTTTTTATCGCTAAATGCCCAAACAAAATATTTTCCGGGTAAAACCTGCTTTAGAATATATTTTCCGTTTTTCCCGATCAACATTTTTTGCGATTTTCTATTTTTATCTAAACTTTTAAGCGCAACATAATTTTTTACATCAGCGGGGTAATATAAAGCTTCACCCGAAATCGTAACGAAAGCCAAATCATTTATCGTATTAATTTTCTTTTCATAAGTAGAATCCTCTTTATTACCGGCGGCATCGCAGATTCGGTTCATCAAAATTTTTAAGTTAATTTTCTCGTCCGGGTGGAGTTGTTTCTTCAGTGCAACAACAAATTCAGCATCGTTAACTCTCGATACCGATAAATCAACATTCTCCCCTGCTTCGTTATTTATCTGGACAGATGTAGCAAGATTCCCGTAGCAGACCCCTTCGGAAAATCTGAGAATAAAACTCGGATTGGTAAATGAAATATATTTATCAAAAGGTAAAATCACTTTTTCTATCTTCGGTTTAACGGTATCCGGATTTCCATTGTAGTAAAATTCGGTTTCCTCTTTTCGGGATTTATTGCCGAAGTAATCAATAATATTTTTACTTGTTAGAAAAAGTTTGTCATCCTTAAGAGAATCGGCAATCTCGAGTAAAATATTACTTCCCTTTCTTCTTTTATTATAAACGTAAAGAACAGGATAAGTTTTGTTGTCTGTCGAATCGATGATTGAGAAATTACCTGAAGATATTTTTGAACTGTCAATCCGCTTTGAGAAAACACTAAGAATATGGTTGCGGTCAGTCATTGTGGCTTCGAGCAAAGCCGGTTTGCTTGTATCCATTACAGTAAGCTGAAAATCTACTCCGCTCCGAATGTTATTTGAATCGGCAAGCGCAATCGGTTTGAATTGAATTCCTATCTCCTCATTTTCCGAATCCCAAAGAAGATTGGAGTTTTTATCCCGGACCGCAAAAACGCGGTAGCTTCCGGCGCCCAAACCTGTAACAAGATACTCTCCGTTTTGGCCTGACTGCGAAATATAATCGGGCTTAACTTTTGCCGGAGAAATTGAATCGGCTAAATTTTTATAAATAAAGATTGTTATTCCCTGAGGCTTACTATCAAACACTTTGCCGGATATTTTCCCTTTATCTATTTTATCTCCGGTAGAAAAACTGAATGCGTAAGGGAGAGCCATTTTGTTCTTGTTATTTAAGTCCTTCACAACCGTTCCGATGATAACGCTGTAAGTTGTGTTTTTCTTTAACGAATCGTGTAAAGAAATTGTAACGGTTCTTCCGCTCCAATCAAATTTCATGTTTCGTACAACCGGAGAAATAAAAAAAGCATTATGGAATGAGTTTTTATCGATATACTCGGAAAATGTTACGGACAGCTCATCCCCTTTGAAATCGGTAGTTCCGTCGAAAGGAATTGTAGCTACAACGGTCGGAGGCGTTTTATCGACAGGTCCTCCGGAGGGCGGGACTTGTTTGGCGCATCCCGAATAAATTAAAGTTAAAAGAGCAAAAACTAAGAAGAAAAATAAAACGTCATTACTTTTCTTGAATTGCTGTTCAAAAATATTTTTAAATGGGCCAATCATTTTCTTACGCGATGTCTTGAGTTTTTAGAACGCCAAATTCTGTACTTCCTTACATTTTTAACTTGCTCCGAATAACGCGAAGCAAACAAATGTCCTCCTTTTCCGTCTGCGACAAAGTAAAGATAATCAACATCGGCGGGAAAGAGCGCCGCAAAAATTGCATCGCGCCCCGGATTGTTAATCGGACCGGGCGGAAGTCCCGCAAATTTATAAGTATTATAGTGCGAATTAATTTTAAGATCTTTATAATAAATTTTGTTATGCCTTCTTCGGTTGCGAATTAGATATTGTATTGTCGGGTCAGCCTGAAGCGCCATCCCCTTTTTCAAACGGTTATGATAAACCGCCGAGATGAGTTTAAACTCGGAAGTTTTATTCGATTCTCCATCTATAATAGAGGCAAGCGTAAGAATTTCATGACGGGACATATTTAATTTTTGCATCTGTTTTTTTACTCTCGACAACTTAAAGATTTTATCATTTTCATATTTAAGTTTTCCGAGGACTTCCCGCTCATCCCAGTTATCATCAAAAAAATAAGTATCGGGAAGAAGATAACCTTCCAGTTTCTTTACACGCAATCCGAGTGACTTAAGAAATTTTCTGTCGAACGAAAGTCTCATAATTTTTGTTGAATCAAGTTTTAGCTCACGGTGTAAAAGTCCTGCAAGTTTATTCTGCCAAATGCCTTCGGGAATTGTAACCTTAGTTTGATGCCCCGTTCCGCCGCTGGTAAACTCGTTAAGCATTTCAAAAAAAGTAGAGCCGGTGTGGAGCATAAATTTGCCCGCGCGAATTTTATCGGCTGAACCTGTAATATACGCGGCAAGTTTCATCCCTCCTCGGTTTCTTATTAATCCTTTCCGGTATAGTCTGTCAATAACATGCGAAAGAGTTTCTCCCTCCTTAATTGTAAACTCCCGAACGGAAGAATTTTTAAAATAATTCGGAGTATATAAATAGAGATATCCGAAAAAAAGGATAAAAACAAACAGAGCTACAGCCGCGTAAAATTCAAATGACTTAAAAAAACCTTTCATCAAACATCCGATTGTAGAAAATGATTATGCGGTAAAGCGGGAAATGCATTAGTCTCAAATCCGAATTTTTTGCCCGCTTCAAAAAGCTGTTTTCCTCTAAGAGCAATCATGGCTCCATTATCTCCGCAATATTCCAATGAAGGAATCACAAGAGTTTTTCCGTATTTTTTTGCGAGCATGGAAAAACCATCTTTAACTCCGCTGTTTGCGGCTACTCCCCCGACAACGGAAATTGATTTAACGTCAAATCTCTTGAGAGCTTTTTCCGCCCGTTTTGAAAGAGCTTTAACAACCGCGTCCTGAAAAGCTTTTGCAACTTTTCTTTTTTCCTTTTCCGGAATATTATTATCGGGAAAGTTTTCCTGCAGATAACGAAGGACGGAAGTTTTAAGTCCGCTGAACGAAAAATCAAACTCGGATTTTGTCCGAGCAACGGGAAAGCGTATTTCGCTCGGTTCGGCTTCAATGGCATATTGTTGAATTTTTGGTCCGCCCGGATAGCCGAGTCCCAGCATCTTTGCTACTTTGTCAAACGCCTCGCCGGCTGCATCGTCAATAGTAGAGCCGAGTTTATAAATCTCGAGTTCGCTTTTAACTAACAGAAGCAAAGTATGCCCGCCGGAAATCACAACTCCGAGAAATGGGAACTCAGGTTTTTCCTTCATCAAAAAGCCTGAAAAAATATGTCCTTCGATATGGTTAACGGGAATAAATGGGACATTAAGTGAATACGCCAGACCTTTTGCAAAAGAAAAACCGACCAGCAATGCTCCGATTAATCCCGGTCCCGCGGTAGCCGCAACAACATCAATATCAGCTATTTCCAGCCCCGCCTCTTTCAAACTCTGTTTAAACAGAGGAGAGACTATCTGCAAATGCGCGCGACTTGAAAGCTCCGGCACTACTCCGCCGTATTGAGTATGAAAATCCTGAGAAGCGATAAGATTGGATACTAATTTTCCATCCGAAATAATTGCAACGGATGTCTCATCACACGAACTCTCTATTCCGACAATATTCATGCGGTTTCCTTTCTGTTGGTATATAAGAGACCTTTGCACAACCTAAATTTGTCATATTGAGGACGGTGGAAACCGTCCGAAATATCTCTAGATTCGGTATAATTACCGGTTTTGAGATTCTTCATTTCGCTCCGCTCCATTCAGAATGACATTTTACAGGGTTATGCAAAGCCTTCTCTAAGTTAATTTCAAAAAACGATATGTTAAAAAATTCTAAAATCACTTAAATGAAAAAACGCTTTTTGCTACATACCAAGCCAGTTCCGGATTTTCCTGAAAACGGCGCATCGAATACTCGTACCACTTTTCTCCGAAAGGAACGTAAACCCTTATTTTATGCCCGTCTGCAACAATCTTATTCCTTAAATCTTCCCTTACGCCGTAAAGCATTTGGAATTCATATTTATCTTCCGGCACATTCTTTTCACGAAGCATTCCGTAAGCTTTGTTAATCAGAAACTCATCATGCGTGGCGATGCCTACATAATTGCCGTCGGTAAGCATTTTATCTAAAATCTTAATATAGTTCTTGCGAATATCCTCACGGGATTTGTAAGCAATTGAGGCAGGTTCCACATAAATTCCTTTACACAAACGGTAATTGGTTCCGAGCCGGTTCAAGTTTTCAACATCGGAGTAAGTCCTTTTCAGATAAGCCTGAACAACAATTCCCACATTAGGAAATTTTTCATGCAACTTAGTGTAAAGCTCAATAGTCAAATCGGTATATGGAGAATCTTCCATATCGATTCTGACAAAATTATTATACTCAGCCGCCTTCTGCACAATTCCTTCAACGAGATTGTAGCAAACATCCTTGTTGATTGCAAGTCCCAGCGAGGTAGGTTTGATTGACAAATTTGAATTGACTTTGTTTTTCTCAATTGCATCCAACACTTCAATGCAGGCTTTTTGAGTTTCAGCCGCTTCGTCAAGATTAGTTATCGCTTCGCCAAGCACATCGATTGTTGCCAGAATCCCTTTTGAGTTCAAATCCTTGGCTACATTCATTGCATCCTGCAGACGCGTTCCGGCGACATACTTTTTGGCGAAAAAATAAACTGTTGATTTAGGTAAAAGTTTAACGAAATTTACAATTGCTCTGTTCACGATATTCACGATTAATCTCCGTAATAATTCATCAGTTGTCCCAAATAAAGACCGTGTTTCAATAAATTAATTTAATTAAATTGACCTTTGCAAAACCTAATATTGTCATTTAGAGTCCGCTAAGCTTACTCTAACTGCTTTTTGTTAGGGGCGGAGATACAAGCCGTACGAAAAATCTCAACCTTAGTCTGATTCACCGTCCTGAGATTCTTCTCCCGCTCCGCCGTGGCGGAGGCTCAGAATGACAAATGCAAGCCTTCTCAATAAAATTCAGCTTAGCTGAGTTACCAATAATGAACAACCTCAAAAACCATAAAACTACAAACACATTCTTAAAATTACAAAATTAACATTTAAGAGCGGAATAAAAACCGCTTAAATTTTTTGAATAATGGAAAGCATAAATGAAACATTTTCTTCGAGTTTTTCTATCGAATCATTATTGTAGAAAACAAAATCCGCGCGGCTGATTTTCTCCTTTTCCGGTATTTGATTTTCCATCCTCTTGATAATTTCCTCGCGCGATAATCCGCTTCGTTCCATAACTCTCTTGATTCTGATTTCTTCGTCGGCGGTAACAACCCAGATGTAATCAAACATTTCCGTCATATCGGATTCAAAAATTAATGCCGCTTCAGCCGCAACAAGATTACTTTTTTCAAGCTCTCGGTTCATTAAAAATGTCAACTTATTTTTGACGGCGGGATGGACAATGGAATTAATCTTTTCAACCTTTGCCGGATTGACAAAAATCGTATTTGCAAGATACTCCCGATTTAACTCCCCTCCGGAAAATGTCTTTTCGCCAAATTCCTTAATCAGCTCCAGCTTCAGTTCTTCATCGGAGGTCATCAGTTCTTTCGCCAGTTTATCCGCATCAAAAACCTTAATCCCCTTTTTACGCAAAAAATCGGCAACGGTCGATTTGCCGCTGCCGATTCCTCCGGTTAAACCTATTTTGATTTTTCCGCTCATCTATTTTGCAAAAGCTATTTTCCTTACTTCCCTGATTACGGTAACTTTAATCTGTCCGGGATATTCAAGGTCTTGCTGAATCCTCTGCGCTATATCATAAGCAAGCTGATCCGAATAATCGTCGTCTATTTTATCAGGCTCAACCACAACGCGAATTTCGCGTCCCGCCTGAATAGCATAAGTTTTAGCGACTCCGTCAAATGAGTTTGCAATACTTTCAAGATTTTCCAAACGCTTAACGTAGCTCTCGAGGGATTCACGTCTGGCGCCCGGACGCGCTCCGCTTATTGCGTCAGCCGCCTGTACAAGCGGCGCATAAGGACTTGTCATTTCAATATCGTCATGATGACTTCCAACGGCGTTCACGACAATAGGATGCTCTTTATATTTCTTGGTCATCTCATAACCGAGAAGCGCGTGGGGACCTTCGATACTCTTATCAAGCGTTTTACCGATATCGTGCAAAAGACCCGCGCGTTTTGCCATTTTTACGTCAAGCCCTAATTCGGCAGCCATAAAACCTGTTATGTAGGCGACTTCAATACTGTGCTGGAGAAGATTCTGTCCGTAGCTCGAACGATATTTCATCTTCCCGATGTGGCGAACCAGTTCGGGATGAACTCCGTGCAAGCCAAGCTGAATAATTGTGTTTTCCCCTTCCTTGTAAATTTCATCTTCCAGTTCTTCGCGAACTTTATCAACCACTTCTTCAATTCTGGCAGGGTGAATGCGTCCGTCGGAAATTAATCTCTCAAGGGCGATTCGTGCGATTTCCCTTCTGTATTGATCAAAACCCGATAAAATAACGGCTTCGGGCGTATCGTCAACGATAACGTCAATTCCAGTTGCCGCTTCAAACGCTCTTATGTTTCTTCCTTCGCGCCCGATTATTCGTCCTTTCATCTCGTCGCTCTGAATCTGAACAACGGAAACAGTAGTTTCAACTGAATGATCCACGGCGGTTTTCTGAATGGCGTTAATCACAATTTTCTGAGCTTCCTTTTTCGCGTCCGCTTTAGCTTGATCTCTTATATCGCGGATAAACTGCTGCGCCTCGGTTTTGGCTTCATCCTTAAGATTTTCGATAAGCATATTCTTAGCTTCTTCGGATGTAAGCTGAGCGATTTTTTCCAGTCTTTTATTCTGCTCTTTTAGTAAGTTATCCAAACGTTCGTTTTTATGAGCGACCTGTTCCTGCTTAATCTTAATTTGTTCGGAAAGTTCTTCGAGTTCTTTTTCCCGCTCGGAAACAAGCTCCATCTTCCTTTCGAGTCCCGTTTCCTTTTTCTCAAGCTGTTTCTCGAAGTTATTTAATTTCTGCCGGCGGGAGTTAACTTCATTGTCAAATTCCTGTTTCTTTTTCAGCCATTCGTCTTTAACTTCAAGCAGTTTTTCCTTTTTCAGATTTCTCGCTTCGGTCTCGGCGTCCTTCAGGATTCTTTCGCTTTCTTCCTTAGCGCGCTGTATTCCGCCCGCGCCGATTTTCGAGTTCATTACCCAGCCGAGCGCAAAGGCAATTCCCGCAATCACAACTGAAACTATCAAGTATATCAAATCCATAACTTCCTCCGTAAATATCAAAACGCGCTGTTAGTATCTGATGAAGAACCTCTTCATGGTAATGTGGGTAAATGCCCGAAGTTTTTTACTTCCACTGTCGCCTTAACGGCGATTCCGGCAAAACCGGAACGAGGCCTGTAATACGCTCCGTAAGTCAAAAACCCATGTTATGTTTGTTCGTTCTTCATTTTGTGAACTAACAGCGCGGAAAATTTAAGTAGATGTATTAGAGGAAATGCCTTGTTCGGATAAAAGGAGCTTAACTTTCTTTACTTTATCGGTCGCTTGTATCGTAAATTCCCGATATTTGTTCCTTTCAAAAAATAAATCATAAGCAATATTCAGAGCAGCCAAAACAGCAATTGTCTCATTGGACTGCTCGGGTAATTCATTCTTAGTATCAGTCATCATTTCATTAACATATTCAGCCAATTCGGAAGCCACGTCTTCATTATCTACCAATAATGAATAATCTTTACCAAAAATATTTATCTTAAGCTTCTTCTTTTCCGACATTTCGTCTAATCCATCAAGATTTCAAATGAAAATCAATCTTTGAAATTAACTCATCGATTTGATTTTTCAAGTTCTCTTTATCTTCCGCTTTAATTTTTGTTGAAGCGCCGTTAATTCTTTTTCCTTCAAACTGCGAAAGCGTTTCACGCAAAACTTCGTTTTCTTTCTGCAGTTTTAAATTCTCTTCCTTAAGTTTTTCCAACTCATCTTTGTAATCAATATTTTTCTGCAAAAGAGCATATACACTTTTTTCTAAGGAAGAAAACTCTTCAATAAATAATTTATATGTCTTATCTGCAGAATCCAATTAACTACCTCTTAATTCAGCGCCAAATTGTTTTTTAATTTTTTCTATAACTTTCCAAAAAACAGTATCGACTTCTTCTTCGGTCAATGTTTTTCCTTCGTCGTAGTATTCGAGTTTAAACGCTACGCTTTTTTTGTTTTCTCCGAGCGACTTATTTTCAAAAACATCAAATATCTTGACGTTTTTCAACAGCTTGCCGCTTCCCTTTCGTATCGCTTCGGCAATATCTCTGCTGTCAACGTCTTTATCGACAACAAAAGCCATATCGCGATAAACTTTCGGATACTTCAGCAAAGGTTTGAAAGAACGCTTTTTACTTTCAAATAAATTGGATAAGTTCGTTTCAAATGTAAAAACTTCCTGCTTAATATCAAATTCTTTTAGAATTTTATCTTTCAGCTTTCCGCCTTGCCCGATAACGTTATTATTCACTTTAAGAACAAAGCCGTAATCATAGAAGCCGAATTCCGATTTCTTATATTCATATCTTATGTTTGCTCCTGAAAACATTTTTTCGGCAAAAAGTTCCAAGTCTCCTTTCAAATCGAAAATATCAAATTTCACGGGATTTGTAAACCATTCCTTTTCACTCTTTAATCCTGTAACAGCAAAAAGGAGAGATTCGTTCTCTTCAAAATCTTCAAAAGATTTTATCTCTTGATTTTTCAAATTAAATATATGTCCGATTTCAAACAGCTGTAAATTTTCTTCTTTAACTTTTATATTTCGGGAAATTGTCTGCAACATTCCCGGCAAAAGGGACGGACGAGGATGTGTCATTTCGCTGCTTTGCGGATTCATCAGCTTAATCGGTTTACCGAACATTTCGGCTAATTTGTCATTAAGCAACGAGTTTGTAATTATCTCGTTGTAACCGAGAGCCGTAAAAATTTCCCGCGCTTTCTCTTTCCCCTTTGTCTGATCTACTTTGCGCTGAAGCGTAACGTTTACTTTGCTTACTTCGGGAATTTTATCATAGCCGTAAATTCGCGCCACCTCTTCAATAAGGTCAATTTCCCTCTCAATATCTGGGCGGAAAAGAGGCGCTTCCACCATGATAAAATCTTCTTCTTCGAGCGCTAAAACAAAATCGAGTTTCTTCATAATAAACCGGACGGTTTCCGGCGGCACATTATAACCGAGAATTTTATTTATTCTGTCATATCGTAGTTCAATTACTTTTCTTTCAAGCGGCTTCGGGTAAACATCAATTACTCCTTTTAGAATTTCGCCGCCGGCAAGTTCCGCCATTAAGGATGCCGCTCTGTCGGCTGCCCAAGTAGTGATTTCCGGATTTGTACCACGCTCAAAACGATAGGATGCGTCAGTCTGTAATCCGAGCTGCTTAGCTGTTTTTCTGATTGAAGAAGGATCAAAGTAAGCGCTTTCAATCAAAACATCTTTTGTGTTTTCCGTTACTTCGCTGTTTTCGCCTCCCATTACTCCGGCAACGGCTACGGGCTTTTCAGCGTCGCAAATCATCAGATTATTGCTTTTCAATTCTCTCTCTTTCGAATCGAGAGTAATAAATTTATCGCCATCTTCAGCGTTTTTTACAATAATTTTTTTATCCGCAAGATAATCCAAATCAAATGCGTGTAGCGGCTGACCTACTTCATAAAGGACAAAATTTGTTATATCAACAATATTGTTAATCGGACGCAGACCGACAGCGTTCAGCTTCTCTTTCAGCCAGTCCGGAGATTCTTTAACCGTAACATTTTTCACAATTCTTGCGGAATACCGCGGGCACGCATCCGGATTTTCTATTTCAACCGAAGCTGCCGAAGCGGCTTCTTCGCCGGTTTCAACCAATTCAAAACTTGGAGTTTTAAGTTCCCTGTTGAAGAGGGCGGCTAAATCTCTTGCAATCCCGATATGACTTAACGCATCGGGACGATTCGGAGTAATCGCTATATCGAAAATTACATCATCAAGTCCTAAAACTTCTGCAATCGCAGTTCCCGGTTTCAGTGATTCGTCAAGGACTAATATTCCGGTATGGTCGTCGTTTATCTCAAGTTCGTCTCCCGCGCAAATCATTCCTTCGGAAACTGCGCCGCGGATTTTAGCTTTTTTTATTTTAAATCCTCCCCCGGGGATTACGGCTCCGACTTTAGCAAAAGCAACTTTCTGTCCGGCAGCTACATTAGGCGCACCGCAAACCACATCGTAAACTTTTTCGCCGTCGTTAACTTTGCAGACGGAAAGTTTATCCGCGTCGGGATGTTTTTCGCTTTCCTCAACAAAACCAACTACAATATTTTCATATTTTTTCCGTAAGTCGATTATTTCCTCTACTTCCAAACCGCTTGAAGTAAGTTTATCTTCAACCTCTTCAACGGAAACATCGGAGAGATTTATATAATCATTTAACCATTTTAATGAAACTAACAATTCAAACTCCGTTAAAACTGTTCTAAAAATCTTTTATCGTTATCGAAGAAAACCCGAATATCGTCAATTCCGTATTTAAGCATTGTCATTCTTTCGATTCCGAGTCCGAAGGCGTAACCTGTGTATTTTTCAGAATCTATTCCGTTAAACTCAAGCACATTCGGGTCAACCATTCCGCAGCCCAATATTTCGAGCCATCTTCCTTCTTTTCCTTTCGGTTCCCACCAAATATCCACTTCGGAACTTGGCTCAGTAAAAGGGAAAAAACTGGGGCGGAATCTGTATTTAACATCATCCCCGTAAAAAGTTTTTGCAAAGGAAACCAGGGTTCCGAAAAGCTCTGCAAATGTTACGTCCGTATCGACGTAAAGACCTTCCACCTGGTGAAACAAGCAGTAGCTTTTTGCGCTAATCGCTTCATTGCGATAAACTTTGCCAGGAATTATCGCGCGAATCGGCGGCTCCGTTTTTTGCATCAATCTTGCCTGCACGGGGGAAGTGTGAGTGCGTAGAAGAAAATTCGGATTCACAAAAAATGTATCCTGCATATCGCGCGCCGGATGATCCGGAGGAAAATTCAACGATTCAAAATTAAAATGGTCCGATTCCAGCTCGGGTCCTTCGTAAACGGAAAATCCGAGCGACTTGAAAATATCCTTGATTTCACGCAAAGTCTGATTAAGAAGATGCACCGTTCCAATCTTCTGTCTTTTGGCGGGCAGAGTTAAATCGATGTAATTCTCCATAGATTTGGAAGAAGATTTTAACGAGACGTGCGTCTCTTCAAAAAGGTTAGTCAGTTCGCCCCTGACTTGATTTAAGAACTGTCCGACTTTCGGTTTTTCTTCTTTGGGAAGCTGTTTGAATTCCTCAAAAAGATTTGCAAACTTTCCTTTCCGGCTAAAATATTTTAAGCGGATTTCCTCCGCTTTTTCAACTGAATCGATATTTTTCAGTTCGTCTAATAGTTCAGCTTTTATTTTTTCAATTTTATTTAACATGGCTGCTACAAAAAGTTTAAAAAAATATACCCTCGCGAGAATAGAGTTTTACACGCTATTCCCGGAGGGCGAATATTAGTTACTTACAAATTTTACTATTTCAGCAAAAGCTTGCGGATTTTCAACTGCAAGGCTGGCAAGAACTTTTCTGTTAACATTAACGCCTTTTTTATGCATTGCGTTAATTAATTTGGAATAAGTCGTTCCGTTTTCTCTTGCGGCTGCGTTAATCCTTACAATCCACAATCTTCTGAATTCTCTCTTTTTCAGTTTTCTGTGAGCGTAAGCATGTTGTAAGCCTTTTTCGACACTGCCTTTGGCGACAGTATAGACTTTACTGCGAGAGCCCCAATATCCTTTGGCTTGTTTCAGTATCTTTTTTCTTTTAGCTCTCGAAGCTACACGATTGTTTGTTTTAGGCATTTTTTTTCCTCACTACTTTTGAATCATTATGTTTACTCTTTTCGAATCTGCAGCGGAAACTAAAGTAGCCTTTCTTAAGTTTCTCTTCCTTTTTCTGGTTTTCTTGTTCAGGATGTGAGACTTGTAAGCTTTATGTCTCTTGATTTTTCCTGTACCCGTAACCTTAAAGGTTTTTGCTGCACCTCGATTGCTTTTCATCTTTGGCATAACTATAACCCTATTTTTGTTTCTTTTTAGTTTTTTTAGGAGAAACAATGGCATGCATCGTTCTTCCTTCGGATTTTATATTCTGTTCCAACTTTGCGTATTCTTCCAATCTTTCAATAAAACGTTCAAGCAAATGCTGTCCGTGTTCCTTGTAAGCCATTTCTCTTCCTTTGAAGAAAACCGAAACTTTAACTTTGTTGCCATCTTCCAAAAAACCGATTGCATGACGCAGTTTAAACTCAAAATCATGAGTGTCGGTATTTGGGTGTAATCTAATCTCTTTAAGAACGGTTACATGCTGATTTTTTTTCTGTAACTTCTCTTTCTTCTGTTGATCGTAAACAAATTTTCCGTAATTAATAATCTTGCAAACCGGCGGAACAGCTTGGGGAGCAATTTCAACCAAATCCAAATTATGTTCTTCCGCTCGTCTTAAAGCTTCATTAGTATTAACGATTCCGACTTGTTTTCCTTCTTCGTCAATCAAACGAACCTTTGGAACTCTAATCTCTTCGTTGATACGGTAACTAACTTTTGCGATACTTCCTCCTACTTAATTATTGATTTTTATTCTTAATTTCCGAAGAAATCTTTTCGATGAATTCAGAAGTTGCCATTTTACCGACATCTCCGGACTTATGTTTTCTAACGGAAACTTGGGATTCCGCAACTTCCTTTTCCCCTACGATCAACATATAAGGAACTTTCTGTGTTTCCCAATCTCTAATTTTATAGCCGACTTTTTCATTTCGTTCGTCTAACTCAACTCTGATTCCATTTTCCCGCAACTTGTCGCGAACTTCGCGGGCATAATCCAAAAAGTTCTGCGAAACGGGAATAACAGCCGCTTGAACAGGAGCAAGCCAAACAGGAAAAGCTCCGCCGTAATGTTCGATTATTACGCCCATAAATCTTTCGAGGGAACCGAGCAAAGCGCGATGCACCATAAATGGTCTGTGTTCCTTGCCGTCTTCTCCGACGTAAGTCATATCAAAACGTTCGGGTAAATTAAAATCGAACTGAATTGTGCTCATCTGCCATTCGCGGTTCAAAGCATCTTTAACTTTAATATCAATTTTAGGTCCGTAAAAAGCTCCGCCTCCTTCGTCAATCTCATAATCAAGATTTTCATGACGAAGAGCATTTTCCAAGGAATAAGTCGCTTTTTCCCACAAATCGTCATTTCCGGCGGCTTTTTCAGGACGTGTTGAAACATAAAACTTTAATTTTTCAAAACCGAAAGATTTCCAAATATAAAGCGAGAACTTAATCACGTCGATAATTTCATCTTCAATCTGTTCGTGCGTACAGAATATGTGAGCGTCGTCCTGGGTAAATCCGCGAACGCGCAAAAGTCCGTGAAGCACGCCGCTCTTTTCGTAACGGTAAACGGTCCCAAGTTCCGCCCAGCGAAGGGGCAAATCCCTGTAAGAACGGAGACTCGATTTGTAAATCATAATGTGGAACGGACAGTTCATCGGTTTAACGTAGTAGTCCTGCTCGTCAATCTGCATCGGAGCGAACATATTTTCCTTAAAATGTTTCAAGTGCCCGCTTGTTTCCCACAGCCAAGATTTACCTACATGAGGAGTGTAAAGCAATTCGTAACCCGCTTTGAAATGAGCGTCCTTCCAAAAAGTTTCTACTTCGTTCCTGATTCTCGCTCCTTTCGGATGCCAATAAATTAAACCGGCTCCCGCTTCTTCGTGAATGCTGAACAAGTCAAGCTGCTTTCCTAATTTACGGTGATCTCTTTTTTTAGCTTCTTCGAGCATCTCAAGATGTTCTTCAAGCATTTTCTTTTTCGGGAAAGAGATTCCGTAAATTCTCTGCATACGGTTTCGTTTTTCGTCGCCTCTCCAATATGAACCGGAAAGGTTTAACAATTTTATATATTTAATTTTACCAGTTGAAGGGACATGAGGTCCGGTGCATAAATCGGTAAAATCGCCTTCGTCGTAAATGCTGATAACTTCGTTATCGTCGTCCAATTCGCTCAAAATTTCGAGTTTGTAATTATCCCCTTTTTTCTCGAAAAACTTAACGGCTTCCGCTTTTGGCAGCTCTGTTCTTAAGAAAGGATTATCTTCCTTTGAAAGCTCGACCATTTTTTCTTCTATTTTCCGCAAGTCCTCTTCGGTCAATTGATCATTGATGTCAATGTCGTAATAAAATCCGTTGTCTATTGCGGGGCCAACTCCAAATTTCGCCTCGGGATGCAGCGCTTGAATTGCGTGCGCCATAAGATGCGAAGTGGAATGCCAATAAGCGTGGCGTCCTTCGGGATCGTTGAATGTAAAAATAGCGACTTCGGAATCCTCGTTAATCGGCGTATTAAGATCTTTAACCTCACCGTTAATTTTAGCGACCAGCGCTTCCTTAGCCAATCGAGAAGAAATCGATTTGGCAATTTCCAAAGGAGTTACGCCGGAATCATATTCCTTTACCGAACCGTCGGGTAATGTAATTTTTATTTTATTCATCTTAATTTTTTAATTTAAAAAAAAACGGAGTAAACTCCGATTTATTCGTGGGTTCTAGAGGAGTCGAACCTCTGACCTTCTGCACGTCAAGCAGACACTCTAACCAACTGAGCTAAGAACCCGGGAAGATAATTGAATCCGGAAATCATAAAATTTCCGAAAAATCAATTATCTGCCTAATTCGTTAAGTGTACCGAGGGTCGGACTCGAACCGACACGGGAGAAAACTCCCACAGGATTTTAAGTCCTGTGCGTCTACCAATTCCGCCACCCCGGCAAAACGAATAACAAATATAAAAAGAACTTTAATCTTCTGCAAACAGAAGCATATTTTTTCGATTTAAGATTCTAAAAATAAGAATTTTTTTTAAAATTCCTTGAAATTTCTTTAATTAAAAAAGAAAAATTTATGCTGAAATAAGATTGTTATCAGCTCTCACACGAGCAAGAAACGGAGATAAAATCACGCTTAAATGAAAAATACTTTACAACTCCAACTCGAAATTTATCGGTAATTCGTCATTTTCCGGTCAAATATATTAAATGCGTTTGAACTTAGTTTGACTCAGAACAATTCAACAAGTTTAGACTAAGCCGATTGCCGCGAAGCGCGCTCTAATCTCCTTCAACCTTATCATAAAAATTGCTTAGCACTTCAATTGCGTCCCGTGGAATAAAGAACCGGAATCTGCGGAAACCGTCAAAATCCAAATAACCGCTTTTTGTGGCAATCATCTCCTCAATCATTTCTCTCGGGACTCGGAAATAAACCGTTTCGGAAACACCTCTAACTCCTTCCCGCTGAATTACCGGAAACCGATCCATTTTACAGTTTTGCTCATAGCCGTCAACGCTTAATTTTACGGTTGAAATCCTCGGTGTGATGCCGTAATTAACAAACTTAACGGCAAAAACAAATTTATCGCCCAGCCTATCCTTTTCATAACTGTATTGGAAGTAAATTTCAAAAGGAATTTCATTTGAGTAAGGTTTGGCGTAAAACATATCCGTCGCAACTGTGTAATAATCCGATTTATTATCTTTGACTTTTTTTGTAATCTTAACCGTGTGAGAACATCCGGCAATAACGAGAGTAAGTAAAAACGCGGATAAAATTAATTTGAAGTTACGCATAAATTACCTTTAATCTTTGTTTAGCAAATGCCTTTTAATTTTATGAGTCGTCGTCTTTTCAAATTCATGGTCCCGAACAATGAATTTCTGAATTCTTTTATATGAAGTTAAAATCCGATTTGCAGCATCGACTTCCTCTTTTATTTTGTTGTAGATGACCTCGTCAGTAAGCTTAATTCCGTTTTCTTCGGCATACTTCATAAACGCCTCCGAATCAGGAACAATCTGCGCCGTAATCAGCTCCCCTTGCTTTTTATCCCTGGCTCCGTAAACGGCGGATTCCAGAATAAACTCGCTTCTGTTAAGCAGTTCCTCAATTTCTTCGGGAAAAACATTTTTCCCGCTTTTGGAAATAATTACATTTTTAGCTCTTCCGTTTATGTGGAGAAAACCGTCTTCGTCAATAAACCCGATATCTCCCGTTTTGAACCAGCCGTTCTCAAACGCTTCTTTTGTCAGCTCTTCATTTTTATAATAACCTTTCATTACATTGGGACCCTTTGCAAAAACTTCGCCTATTCCATCGGGATTGGGATTGTTAATTTTAAGCTTTACGCTCGGCAACGGAAGTCCCGCCGCGTCGTCTTTAAAAGCATCCAAACGGTTAACAGCAAGGATCGGGGAAGTTTCCGTTAATCCGTACCCCTGCAGAAAATTAAAGCCGAACTCGCGCAAACCCTTTGCCACAGCGGGATCGGGAGCGGCGCCGCCGGCGATAAACAACCTGATAGAGCCGCCGAATTTATCATGCACCTCTTTAAAGACTTTTTTCTTCACGGATTTAAAGCCTATTTTTTCGGCAACATTTGTGACTTTTTGCAAAACCGGCACAACCTTCGACTTTGTTTTATCGGCTTCAATCGCTTTTGTAATTCCCTTGTACATTTTATCGAAAAGAAGCGGAACGCCGAGCATAAGCGTGGCGTGAACTTTATTCATATCATCGACAATGGTTTTAAGCGAACGCGTGTAATGCACCGATGAGCCGCTGTAAAGCGGGCAAAGCATTCCGCACGTGCATTCGTAGGTGTGATGAATCGGAAGAACGGATAAAAATCTGTCGCTCGGAAGCATTTGAATCATAGCCAGCATATCGTGTAAGTTGGAAACCAAATTCTTCTGAGTTAGCATTACTCCTTTGGCATGTCCGAGAGAACCGGATGTAAAAATAATTTCACTTACCTCCTCGTCGTTAATTTCAGGAAAGATTGATTTATCAACGTTTTCTTCCGAATCAATCATTTCTTTCATAATCATAAACTTTTCGTTGGCGTCGGTTTCATCCATGCAGACAAACGTTTTAATTCTTTTCAGCGCAAAATGCTCTTCCGAAAAAAGAGATGAATATGTGTCGGAGAAAATAACGGCTTCGGCGTCGGATTCATGGATAATATTTAAAATTTCGTTCTCATGTAAATTTTTATCAATCGGGACAACAACCATATTAAACGCCGTAACAGTTAAGTAAGCGATAGCCCATTGAACGCGGTTTTCCCCAATCAAAGCGACGTGCGTTCGCTCTGACAACTCGGTATCTCGAAGGGCTTTGCCGAATCTCAAAACATAATCGAGAAGTTCATTATATGTAGCGCGCTGTATCGGAGTTTCCTTAATATCTTCCAAAGCAAGTTTATCGCCGAAATCCGCCGCTGAATTGATCAACATTTCCTGAAGCGTTTTATACTGCGGAACATCATAATAATTAATTTGCTTCATTTTTCTTCTCCCGATTAAAAAATTTATTTAATTTTATAAAGTTAATAAAAGTACGGATAATAAATGAAAACATACGACCCGCGAATGCACACAGCAGAACATATTTTAAACGGCACAATGGTTAAGATGTTCAATAATGGAAGGGCTTTCAGCTCTCACGTCGAAAAGAAAAAGTCCAAATGTGATTACAAAAACTTCACACGGAATTTGACGGAAGATGAAATTGCAGAAATCGAAAGAAGAGTTAACGAAGTAATAAAACAAAACTTGGATGTGACGGAAAGTTTCATCCCGCTTGAAGAAGCAAAAGAAAAATTTAATCTCTCCCGTCTTCCCGAAGGCGAATATGATGAAATCAGAATCATCAAAGTCGGTAATTACGACGCTTGCCCTTGCATCGGCAGCCATGTTAAAAACACTTCCGAAATAGGCGAATTCAAACTAACCTCCGCTAATTTCAACAACGGAATTTTGAGAGTCAGATTTAAGTTAATCGCAAATGACTAAGTTATCGTGCACAGTTTTAATATTACTTTCGATGAGTATTACTTCAACCTATTTCGGACAAAATAAAAAAATGAAAAACAAAAATGTCGTAATCGATACCCGGATGACGCTTGAAGAAGCGCTTACCGGATTAAAAATTCCCCCGAAAATCAGAGAACAGCTCACTCTGATAGATGTAAAATATTACGGATTCGACGAAAAAATTCATTCGGGGGAATTAGTAGTAAATAAAAAAGTTGAGAAGAATATTGAATCAATTTTCATGAAACTTCTTTCCATCAAGTTCCCGATTGAAAAAGTTATTCCGATATCAAAGTATAACTGGGACGATGAAAAATCGATGCTCGACAATAACACTTCGGCGTTTAATTACCGCTTTATCAAAGGGACAAAACGTTTGTCAAAGCATTCCTACGGACTTGCAATTGATATAAATCCGCTGCTCAATCCGTATATCAAAATAAATTCCATCGAGCCTGAAGGCGCGGTTTACAATCCCAAAATTCCGGGAACGATAACCGCGGAATCACAAGTAGTGAAAATCTTTAAAAGTTACGGTTGGAGCTGGGGCGGCGATTGGAGAAAAGGAAAGGATTACCAGCATTTTGAGTTTGATATCACAAACAAATAAATTTAACCAAACCTCCAAGGTTTTAAAAACCTTGGAGGTTTAAAATTCATCAAAGACTTTATCAAACAGCAAGTTTGACTTTTTCCAGAGAAGTAATTACATTGTAATCACAAAAAGAAGAGTTGACACATGATTACCAAAGTAGTTAAAATAGGAAATTCAAGGGGAATCCGTCTGCCGAAATCAGTAATTAAACAAAGCGGAATTAAGGAAACCGTTGAATTAAAAATCCAAGACTCCCGCATTATTATTACGCCTGTTTCGGAAAGAAGAAAAGGCTGGGATTATGCATTTAAGGAAATGCATCAAAACAAAGATGATGTACTGTTAGACGACAAGGAACTTCCGCACGGTTCTTCATGGGACGATAAAGAATGGACATGGTAAAAGAGCTCCTAAGATATGACGTTTACCTTGTAAACTTAGACCCGACAATCGGGAAGGAAATAAAGAAAACCCGTCCGTGCGTAATTATTTCCCCCGATGAAATGAACAGAAACATAGCGACACTAATAGTCGCCCCATTAACTTCCACAATAAGAAATTATCCAACAAGAATAAACTGTAAAGTACAAGGGAAACAAGGACAAATTGTTTTAGACCAGATACGAACCGTTGACAAAAAAAGATTGGTCAAGAAAATCGGGAAGATCAGCAAAAGCGCACGGCTCAAAATGCACAGTGTTTTAGTAGAAATGTTTTCGGAATAACCGCTTTGAAAAAAACCTCCAAGGTTTTAAAAACCTTGGAGGTTTAAGAAATATTACTTTTGAATTAAATATCGAACTTAATCCCTTGTGCAAGCGGCAAAGTCGTTCCGTAATTGATTGTATTTGTCTGGCGTCTCATATAAGCTTTCCAAGCATCCGAACCTGACTCTCTTCCGCCGCCGGTATGTTTTTCACCGCCGAAAGCTCCGCCGATTTCCGCTCCGGAAGTGCCGATGTTAACGTTAGCTATTCCACAGTCCGAACCTTCAGCCGAAAGAAACATCTCGGCTTCTCTCAAATTATTTGTAAAGATTGCGGACGATAATCCCTGCACCACATTGTTGTGAAGTTCAATCGCGTTTTTAACATCGCCTTTGTATTTAATCAAATAGAGAATCGGAGCGAACGTTTCTTCCTGTACGATTTCATAATGATTTTCCGCTTCGCACAATGCGGGGCGTACATAACAACCTGATTCGTAACCTTCGCCTTCAAGAACTTCGCCGCCGAAAAGAACTTTTCCGCCTTCTTTTTCAAGGCGTTTAAGCGCGTCTTTAAATAAAGCGACAGCGGCTTTATCGGTAAGAGGACCAACGTGATTGTTTTCGTCAAGCGGATTGCCGATTTTTAATTTCGAGTAAGCGTCAATCAACGAATTTTTAACTTTATCGTAAATATCTTCATGAACAATTAATCTTCTCGTTGTGGTGCAGCGCTGACCCGCGGTTCCAACGGCGCCGAAAACGATTGCCGGAATCGCCATTTTCAAATCGGCTTCCGGTGTCATGATAATTGCATTGTTTCCGCCGAGTTCAAGAATAGTTTTACCGAAACGTTTTGCGACAGTCTGGGCGGCGTGGCGTCCAATATCAATCGAGCCGGTTATCGATACCAGCGGAATTCTTTCGTCGTTTAATAATTTTTCGCCGACTGAAGAACCTTTTCCAACAACAAGCGAGAACAAACCTTCCGGTAAATTATTTTCCTTAATTACATTTGCAATAATCTTTTGAACCGCAATTGCGGAAAGAGGAACTTTAGAAGAAGGCTTCCATAAATTTGCGTCGCCGGCTACTGTTGCGAGCATTGCGTTCCATGCCCAAACCGCGACAGGAAAGTTAAACGCAGTGATAATTCCGACGATACCGAGCGGATGATACTGATCGTACATTCTGTGCTGAGGTCTTTCCGACTGCATCGTAAAACCGTAAAGCTGACGAGACTGACCGACCGCAAAATCACAAATATCAATCATCTCCTGAACTTCGCCCAAACCTTCCTGATGAGATTTTCCCATTTCGTAGGAGACAAGCGAACCGAGCGGCTCCTTATATTTCCGCAGTTCCAAACCTATTTGGCGCACAATCTCGCCTCTCTTAGGCGCGGGAACTGTTCTCCAGTACTTAAAAGCTTCCTGTGATTTTTCAACGATTTTATCGTAATCATCTTTCGATGCAAGGTAAACGCTTGCGATAAATTTTCCGTCAACCGGAGAATAAATATTCAGCTCGCCGGCGTCGGTTGTCGTAACCCAGTCAAGACCGGTTGAAGAACCGAAGTTCTTTTCTTCAATTCCTAATTCTTTTAAGAAATCCATTTTTCTCTTCCTTATTTTTTATTTGATTAATTTCTGAATTTACCCGAAACTTCATTCTTTAACTTAAATAATGTTATTCGACAAAGATAAAGTCCCGTTTATAACAACAATTATTTTTTTAAAAACTCGTTTAGATACTTATAGTCCGGAGTTAACTCTCCCTTATAAACAACAACTGCCCGTTTAATTTCGGGCGGGAGATTTATCTCTTCAAAACTTTTTTCATAATCTGCGTTTACAATGCCCGGCACAAATGGCTCAAGAGCGTCGCCGAATGCGACGGAGCTGTCTTTCGGTAATTCGGTCGGCAGATTGTCAACCGCTAAGTTTACAACTCCTTCTCCTTCGTACCCATCCGTGAACGAATCATCTTTCGGATTATAGACATATCCGGGAACGTCGGGTTCTGTCGCTTTATAAGTTATTTCCACTCCGCCGTTAATATCGCAGCTTATATCCTGAATTAACTGCAAACGCATTTTACCGTAATTTTCCTTTAGGAATTTTTTACTGACAATCCTCGGATATTTTTCATCCCAATAAACCGCGTTAACCAGGACGGAAAGATTAACTAAATATTTTTCAAATATCGGAGAATATTTTTCGGGATTCTTGTAGTAATCGAGAAGTTCAAACGGTTGCGATTTATCCTTCGGCTCAACCATATTTTCCTCCTTAAAAACAACTTTAAAGATTCCCTTTCTTTTTTCATCCACGACATTTTGAATTTCATCCGGCGCAATTTCCTCAACGGGCAAAATATCCAATATTTCCTGCGCGCCTTTGGAAACATTTCCGTAACCAGTAAACCCTACAATATAAGGAGCAAATTCATCCGGCAAATCGGAAGTCTTTAATTCGTCTGCGAGCTTTTGAACATCTTCTTTTGCATGATTAACATCGCCGTATGAGTAGGAAGGCTTAACATGCAGGAAAGGCGTTTCGTAACCGAGATACTTTAACCGCTCTCCGTAAATATGAAGCGCGTCAATCATTCCCGCGAGTCCGGCAAAACGCCCGAAGAAAACAAGCCGGCGTCCCCGTTCATCTTTAATTTCTTCATAATCAATTAATGTGCAGTTCAAATCAAGCAGCTTCTGCAGCAGAGGCATATTGTAGGACTGCCCTTTAATCGTATGCGAAAAAAACATGTAAGTTTTATTTTCATCCAACAGATTAATCGGAATTTCTTTCACTGCAAAAATAAAAGGAGCGCGATTTATATTTTCATCAATCTCCGCTCCCGCTTCTCTGAACTCATCGTCAGCAAACGCTCTTCTTTCAAAGGGCTGAACAATAAATTCAATATAGTCTTTATCTTTTAATTCTTTAACGTGTTTCGGCGTAAGAGGAACTCTTCTTTCCCAAATATTCTTATCTTCCCTTCTTAATCCAACAAGTTTTTCCATAAGTAACCTCATTTTTCAATAATAATTTTAATCAAGATTTATAATATAAATAGAGGGGAAAGAATTCTCCACATTTAAATTAATCCGATGCAAGATAATTCGGGAAAATCCGCCGCAAAGATAAAATAGCGGTAAAATTTTCACAAAAGTTTTGGGAATTTCATTCCTTTGAAAATCGAACTTATTTGTTTATTTTAAAAGTCAATTTTTTTTAGGAAAAAGGTTATGATTCGGAGTATGACGGGATACGGAAAATCCCGCAAAACAGTCTCAAAATATGAAGTCGAAGTTGAAGCAAAAAGTTTAAATAATCGCTATTCCGATTTATCGCTGCGGTTGCCGAAAGAGCTTTACAGCAGAGAGTTTGAATTGCGCAACCTTGTAAAAAAGGAAGTAACGCGCGGAAAGGTTTATCTGACTATCTCGCTTAAACTTAACGATTCCGGAGCCGACATAAGCGCGTTCAACGAAGCCGGACTTGAAACAACCTTGAACCTCCTCAAGCGGATAAAATCTATTTCCGGCGTTAAAGATGAAATAACTATTGAACACTTACTCAGTTTACAGCACTTTTTTATGGACGACATGGTTGAGCTTACGGATGAGGAATACTCCGAAATCGAATCCGTTGTTTTGGACGCTTTAAAAAAGATGAACGAAATGAGAGCCGTAGAGGGAAAAGAACTTAAAAACGATATGCTTGAACGCCTTCTGTTTATTGAAGAAAACGTAAACGAAATTGAAAAACTTTTAACTTCTTCGGTTCATGAATATTTTGACAAATTAAAAGAACGCGCCAAAGAGCTTGTCGCCGATTTTTCAAAATACGACGACAGACTGAGCGTCGAGCTGGCTCTTCTATCGGAAAAATACGATACTTCGGAAGAAATCGTTAGATTGAAAAGCCACATAAAACAGTTCCGGGATATTCTGAATAACGGAAAAGAAATCGGGAAAAAAATTAACTTTATAGTTCAGGAAATGAACAGAGAAGCAAATACAATAAACAGTAAATCAATCTCCACCGATATTTCCTACAAAGCGCTGGCGATAAAGGAAGAACTGGAGAAGATTCGAGAACAAATTCAAAATATTGAGTAAGAATGAAAAAGGGGAAGTTATTTGTTTTTTCGGCGCCGAGCGGTACCGGGAAAACAACAATAGTAAGATATTTGCTGAATATTTTGCCGGAGTTAAAATTTTCGGTTTCCGCCACAACGCGTAAAGCCCGCGCAAATGAAAAACACGGGGAAGATTATTTTTTTATTACCGAAGAGGAATTTAAAAAGAAAATCGAAAATAACGAGTTTATCGAATGGGGTGAATTTTATGATTATTATTACGGCACGCTCCGCGACGTGGTTGAAAAAGATTTGAACGAAGGGAAAAATATTCTCCTCGAGCTTGACGTTAAAGGAGCTTTGGAGATTAAGAAACAATATCCCGATGCGGTAACAATTTTTATTGCGCCCCCCAGTATGGAGGAACTCCGGAATCGTCTCGCAAAACGGAATACGGAAACCGAGGAAGATTTCAGAAAAAGAATTCTGCGCGCAGAGATGGAATTGGGATTTAAAGAAAAGTTTGATTATTTAGTCGTAAATGACGAACTTGAAAGAGCAAAAAAAGAAGCGAAAGAAATTATATTAAAAGAAATAGAGAGGTGATAATGGGAATTCATCCTATTGATCAGGAAAAATTAACAAAGTACACAAACAATGTTTATGAGGCAACTGTTGTCGCCGCAAAGCGAGCCAGAATCATAAACGACGAAATTAAAATTGAATTCGAACATGTCAAAAGTATTTCCGCCGAATTTGACGATGAATTTGAAGACAGAGGAAACCCGGAACTCTTGAAGTTTTCTCTTGAGATGGAGAAAAAGGATAAACCTCATGTTCGCGCCTTAAACGAACTGATAAACGGCGAAATTAAATTCAGATACAGAACCGAAGAGTTTTAATTAGACGCTCCGTTTCTTCAACGGAGCTTTATCTTTAAGATGTCTGATGAAATAACCAAACTTGCAGTTAATTCCCTTGAAAATCAAAAGGAGATTTTCGGGGATTTGTTATATCAATCCGTAAAGGTAAAAGTGAAGAAAAAAGAAATTACCGAAAATATTCAACGCTCCGCCGCTCAAGCTCCGGAGCCTGAAACGGTTGTTCCCGTCGGGGATTTTATGAATTCTGAAAGTTTGGATGAACTTTACAATCAAATTAAAGGATGCAGACTTTGCCCTTTGGGCGATACGAGAACGAAGTTTGTTTTCGGCGCGGGCAATCCCGACGCGGATATTATGCTGATAGGCGAAGCGCCGGGCGCCGAAGAAGATAAAGCGGGCGTTCCTTTTGTCGGGCGAGCCGGAAAATTGCTTAACGATATTTTAAAGGCGATTAATCTTGAAAGAGAGGAAATTTACATAGCCAATATTTTGAAATGCCGTCCTCCCAAAAACCGCGACCCGAAACCGGAAGAGCGCGCTGCGTGTATGCCTTATCTGCTTAAACAGATTGATTTGATTAAACCGAAAATGATTTTATGCCTCGGGCGCATAGCCGCCAATACGCTTCTCGGCGCTAACGAGTCTCTTACAAAGCTCCGCGAGAGTGTTCATGAATTTCACGGAGTAACGATGATGGCTACATTCCATCCGGCTGCGCTTTTGCGTAATCCGAACTGGAAACGCCCCGTTTGGGAAGACGTTCAGAAATTCCGCAAAATGTATGACGAAAAAGTAAAAGCCGGAAGCGGAGATGCCTAAAAGAGATTATAATCAAATATTGAAAGAGCGCAGAGAAAAAGAGACTCTCGAAAAACTCCGAAAGCGGGAAATGCCCAATGCCATTGACGCTGAGAAGGAAGTACTCGGCGCGATGCTTTTGGAACCGGACGCAATTTCCAAAGCGTTTGAGGTTTTAAAACCGGAAAACTTTTACGACGAACGACATCAGAAAATTTTTGAAGGAATGGTTCATCTTTTTGAAGATAACCAACCTGTAAATGTAGTAACGCTTTTTCAAGAGCTTGATAAAATGGAAGTGATTGACGAAATCGGCGGGCCGATTTATCTTAACGAACTTACGCAGGATATCACTTCGGCAATCAATGTCGCTTACAATGCAAGAATCGTGTTGGAAAAATGGATTCTTCGCAAAATAATAAAAAGCTCAATCGAAATGGCTGAAAAGGCGTTTATCTCAAACAAAGATGTTTTTGACATTCTCGACGAAACGGAAAAAACAATCTTCGCGATTGCCGAAGAAGGATTAAAGGAATCGTACGTCGGGATGGATAAAGCGGTGCCCGAAACCCTGGATTATATTGAGGCGATTCATCATAAGGATTTATCATCATTTGCGGTGCCAACAGGTTTCTACGAACTCGACAATATGCTCGGCGGCTTTCAAAAATCGGATTTGATTATTATTGCGGCTCGTCCTTCGATGGGTAAAACCGCTCTTGCGCTTTCAATCGCAAGAAACGCCGCGGTTGAAAAGAACAAGCCGGTTGCGGTTTTCAGTCTTGAAATGTCAACAATTCAGCTTGTAACAAGATTAATTTCCGCCGAATCGAGAATTAACGCGCACAGTATTCGTACGGGAAAATTCAGAGCCGAAGAAGGACAGAAAATCAGTAAGACGGTTCACAAATTGCAGAAAGCCCCTATCTACATTGACGATACTCCCGGACAAAACGTAATGGCAATACGAGCCAAAGCGCGAAGAATGAAAGTGGAGCACGGAATTGAAATGATTGTAATCGACTATTTGCAGCTTATGACGTCCTCTTCGAAAATGGAAAGCCGCGAACGCGAAATTTCTTCAATTTCAATGTCCCTTAAAGCTCTGGCTAAAGAATTGAATATTCCCGTTGTCGCTCTTGCACAGTTAAACCGTTCGGTTGAACAGCGCCATGACAAACGTCCGATGCTTTCCGACTTGCGCGAATCCGGCTCCATTGAACAGGACGCCGACGTTGTCCTCTTCCTTTACCGTCCCGAGGTTTACGGAATCACACAGACGCAGGACGGCGATTCGACCGAAGGTTACGCCGAAATTGTTATCGGCAAACAGCGTAACGGTCCTGTAGGCGTTGTTCCTATTCAGTTTATGAAAGAATACGCCCGATTTGAAAATCGCTCGCTGGAGTACAAAGACGTTCCGCCCCAGATAGAGGAAGGCAATGACGCCGGTAAGAATATTCCTTTCTAAACTCGTACTTTTTTTACTCCTCTTTTCCACAATAACTTTTTCGCAAAACGCGTACGAAAAAAGCGACAGTCTGGTTTGTCTGAGTAAATTCCGTTTTGCTCGCGCCGATTCCCTTTCCGGATTACCGATTAACAAAGTATTTATAGAAGTTGCAAAATCGTTTATCGGAACGCCCTACGCCTCACACACAATCGAAACGCCCGATACGGAAATCGTAAAAGTTCATCTCTCCGGATTGGATTGCTACACATTTATCGAATCTTCACTCGCCATAGCCCGATTAATAAAAGAGAATAATTATAGCTTTGAGAAGTACATTAATGAAATCGAGCTTCTCCGCTACCGCGACGGTAAATTATCGGGCTGGACATCCCGGCTGCATTATTTTTCAGATTGGATTTACGATCTTTCACGGAGAGAAATAATAGAAGATGTTACCGGAAAAATCGGCGGCGTTCCTTACACGAAAAAGATTAACTTTATGAGTTCTCATTCCGGCGCGTATCCTGAGCTGAGAAAACATCCCGCTTATGTTGATTCAATTGAAAACATTGAATCTGAAATCAGCGGGAGGCATTATTTTTTCATCCCGCAGGAATCAATTGAGAAATGCGAGAATAAAATAATCTCCGGAGATATTCTCGGAATAACTACCGACATTCCCGGGCTGGATATTTCGCACACCGCGATTGCTATCAGAATGAACGACGGCAGAATACATATCCTGCACGCTCCTAACGTAGGGCAAAAAGTTCAAATTTCTTCTTTGCCGCTTTCCGAATATATTAAATCGCATAAACATCAAACGGGAATTATGGTAGCGAGAATTTTACCTCCGGAAGGAAAATAAAAAAGGCTGCTCCGCAGAACAGCTTATTTATCATTAACCCAAAATTGTCATTAGAATATTTTTGCCAGAAAAAATAGAATTACAAAACGCTTTTTATGTAGCGTAGATTGCTTGCAATCTGCGAAAACATACGTTACGCTGAATCCACAGTCCGCCGCGGCGGACTGTGCTACAAATAGAATGTAAGATTTTCTTACGCGATTTTTTCCTAACTTTTCCCTAAAGGCGGTCATTAGGGATTTTTAGCATAATGACAATTTTGGGATTAATTTAAATTGTTCAAAAAATTATTTTACAAGAGGAAGTTCAAAATCCGGAACAGAATCCTTAAAGTCCTTAATCATCGGCTCCGAAAGAAGGAAGTCAACTTCGCTTTCCAATGTTTGCAGACTTGCCAAACCTTCTATTTTCTTTCTGACTTTTCCATTTTTATCCAGGAAGAATGTTGTGGGAATTGCTCGTACAGTTCCGAACGCCTGAGGCGTTTGAAGCGTGCCCCAAACTATCGGATAGTTTATTCCCATCTTCTCCATAAACGGAATTACATCTTCGGCGGTTTTCCCTCCTCGCGTAACTCTGTCCAAAGAGACGCCGATTATTTCGAAATCTTTCCCTTTATATTCCTTCTTCAGTTCAATTAAATCGGGAATTCCCTTCCGGCAAGGCGGACACCAAGTCGCCCAAAAGTCAATCACAACTACTTTACCTCTGTAATCGGAAAGCTTAAGCATTTTTCCGTTTTCAACTTTGTAATGCGGCGGATAAGGTCCGTGATCGGGCGCGCCGTCGCTGTTATTCAGGATAATAAATAATCCTATGATAATTATAAATGCAGCAGTGTAAACGCGGCTTCGCTGTTTTTTATTAAGTCCGGTATAACCTTTCTTCTTTTTCTCGGGCTGTTCGTTTTTATTCTTATTTCTATTTTTTTTAGACATTTGTTCTCCTAAGCGTTTTCAAGCATTTTATTTAATTCTTCAACAAATTTTTTTATATCGTCGTCGTTGAAACCTTTTTCCTTTGCAGCCGATTCAAGCGTTCCCCAAATAGGCTCGCCGCATCGCAGACAGCGAATCCCTTGCTCCATTAAATATGTTACCGAATCGGGAAGCAAATCCACCAAGTCTTCAATCTCAATATCTTTCGTAATTTTATTCATCAATTTTCTCCTTAACTTTTTTCTTCGAAGGAATAGCCATAATAAGTCCGACCGCTCCGCCGTATAACATCGAATAGTATGGATTGCTCTGGATTAAGCAATGCCCGTTGTTACACCCGATAAAATAGTAGTAAGCGTAACCCAGCGCTATGCCGACGATTACCGGCAAAACTCGCTTTAACAAAAAGGTTTTGTTCATGTTTCCTTCTCAATATTCAAAAATTATTGAACTTCAATAATAATTCACAAAAATTAAAATTCAAACTTATAAATCTTTTTTAATTTTATTAGATAATCCGGAAGGAAAAAAGTTTCAAGTTAAAAGTAAAAAGTCTAAAGTAAAAAGTATGGAGTTAAATTAAACTATTCGATTGTTTTTCTTTCTCCGGCTGTCGCCCAAATATATAATTAATTCCGCTATCAATATTCCCAGTATCGCGCCGAGCGTGTCCGCCATTAGATCCAGAAAGTCCGCTTGACGTTTGGGAATAAGCATTTGATGAAGTTCGTCGAAAGCTCCGTACGCGAAAGCTATTCCGAGCGTGATAAAAACTCTCGAAAGAATAAAATACTTTTCTCTTAAAAATCTGACGGCAAAACTAAGCAAAAAAGCCAAGCCGAAATATGCAAGAATATGCTCGATTTTATCGCTTAACTTTATCGTATGCACAAGCATGCTTCCCGGAATTGTAGTAAGAATAAAAATCAGCGCCCAATAAAAAATTAATGGTCTGAGAACATACTTCCGCGGATTATCGGCTATTAAATTATATAATCGAAGCATCTAAAAACTTGATTGTTTCGGGAATGTTTGTCATAATATCTTTAGCCGTTAAACCGAAAATTGTTTTCTCGGTTCGCAACAGGTCCGCCGAAAGTGAATGAATATAAACCGCCGCAATTACCGCCTCTTCAATTTCTTTTGATTGCGCAATAAACGAAGCCGTTACTCCGCTTAAAACGTCTCCGCTGCCGAACTTCGCCATCCCGGCGTTTCCCGTAGAATTAATAAACGCCTCTCCGCGCGGATTAAAAATAATAGTCGGCGCCCCTTTAAGGATAAGATATGCTCCGGTTTCAAGCGAAAACTTTCCGCCGTATCGCAGAACATCTTCCTTTAATTCTTCAAGCGGTATTCCGAGCAAATCGGCAAACTCTTTCTGATGAGGAGTTAAAACGAAATTACTAAAATTATAATTTTTGTAATTGCCGTTGCGGAAAGGAAATAATCCGTCAGCGTCAATCACAACATTTTTGCCTTTCAAAAGTTTTATTAATTCCTCAACGGCTTTCACCGTTTCCGGTTCTCTTCCAAGTCCGGGACCGATTGTTGTTACATCTGCCCAGTTTAATTTATCTTCGAAATCGGGAATATCTTCCGGAGTTAAGAATTCTTTTTCCCCTTTGTTGTAAGGAGTAATAATCAGTCCGACGTTTTCATCATGAAAAAGATTGCGGACATTCTTCGGCACGGTTAACACCGAAGCGCCTCCGCCCGAATAAAAGACCGAAAGGGAGGAAAACATTGCCGCTCCGACATACTTACCGGAGCCTGCAATCGTAAAAACTTTACCGGCGGAATATTTATTCATATCGACGGTTTTAACCGGTAAACCTTCGTAAGCGTCTTCAGGCTCAAGGAGATAAGTATCCGTTTCAAGAGACTCAAAATACTCGGTTCCGATTCCGATATATCCTTTAACAACCTCGCCGGAAAACGCTTTACCTTTTTCAAAGAAAAGCCCTTGCTTAAACCCGCCGAGCGCAACAGTCAAATCGGCGTCGAAAACCGTTTCACCCGCGCCGGTATTGGCGTTAAGTCCGCTCGGAACGTCGATAGCCACACGGAAAGCTTCAAGCGAATTTAAGAATGAGATAATTGAATCGTAAGGAGGTTTCAGTTTTCCCTGCGCGCCGGTGCCGAGAAGCGCGTCAAAAATCACCGTGCAGTCTTTCAGCTTATTTAAATCGCGTCGTGATTTGTAAAGGGTAATCTCTCCGGACTTAGTTTGGGAGATAAGATTTTTTGTAGCTGTGAAGTTAAGGAGCGCATCTCCTTTTAGTGTTTTTTCATCGGCAAGAGTAATAATTTTAACATAATATCCGTTGTTAATAAAATGCCGCGCGGTTGTGAATCCGTCTCCGCCGTTATTACCTTTTCCGGCTACCACGCCTATTGTCATCATATTATTCAGTTCCGGAAAAGCTTTCAGCGTCTCGATAAAAACCGAGCGGGAAGCGTTTTCCATCAGCATCGGGCCCTGAAGTCCGAGAGTTTCTACTGCATATTTATCTGCATTGCGATTTTGTTCGGCTGTAAACAACGGTATCATTTTATCACCTCTTTAAGAAATTTTCATACCGAAAAATATTTATTCGACGGAACAATTGCACTAATTCTTTTTAAATAATTCCATGGTTCCCAATTACCGGCTTCTAAATATAGCAGAAAATCAGCGTTGAAAATAACCTTTGCATAACCTATACCTGGCATATAGAGTTCGCCTAATCGGGCAATGCTGTCAACTTAAGAAAATAATAATTCCGATTAACCTACTGATTCATCAGTGGGTAAAAGGATAACCATAATTGCTGTAACCGGTTAACCGGTTTATGTGCCGTAGAGTTAAGGAAACCGGTAAACCGGTTGAACTTCATTTATTTTGCGTTCTAACCCCATTGCTGAAGCAATGGGTTAATTATAAAAAACTCTTAAGTTGAGCCAAGGCGGGAGCAGAATAACATATAAATTAGGTTTTGCAAAGCCTTCTAAAATTTAATTATTAACAACTGAATCCGAAAGATTCATTCCGCCAAGGCGGATTAATAGAAGAATTAGTTAATAGAAGGCTTTGCATAACCCCGAAATTTGTCATTCTGAATGAAGCGAAGCGGAATGAAGAATCTCAAAACCAGTAATAGTACCGAGTTTAGAGATATTTCGGACGGCTCTCACCGTCCTCAATATGACAATTTTAGGTTTTGCAAAGGTCTCTAATAATTATATGCGACTCCAACGGGGTCGAATAAACTTAATGTGAACGAAATTCTATAGATATATAATCCTTTCGGGATTAAAAAAAACTAAGTTCTGAATCTTTGAAATATAATTCCGGCATTGACAAAATTTAGGTTTTAATCTATATTAATATGTTATAATCAAAATAATAATATTAATTGTTCAGGTAAACTCCATGACAAAAATTGTAAGCGTTGATAAAAAAAAGAAGAATAAACAAACAGCCGGAAATAAATCAAAAAGTATTGGAGCAAAAGTATTTTTCAAAGACTACTGGACGAAAACGAACTCCATAATTTTACTGACCGGTTTTGCAGTCTTAATTCTCGGATTTTATTTAATGTCCTTCGGTCCGTGGGATAACCCCACTTCGCTCACTTTTTCTCCGATTGTTTTACTAATTGCTTACCTTGTCATTTTTCCGGTTGCAATTTTTTACAGGCATAAAAAATAATGTTCCTGGCAAAAGTTAAAGGAAACGTAGTTTCAACTCACAAAAACAGGTATCTTACGGGGCATAAACTTCTTGTTGTTCAGCCGGTGGATTTGGAAGGAAAATTTTTAAATACCAAAGAACACATTGCGCTTGATTCCGCCGACGCCGGAATCGGCGATACGGTTTTGGTGGTAAAAGAAGGCGCGGCTGTTCAGCAAATTCTGGGGCATAAAAACGCTCCCGTCAACACAATGATTGTTGCGGTGGTGGACGATTACGAAGTAACTGAATAAATTTGGAATTAAAATCAACGGCTATATTATCCTCGCTTTTAAGCGTAGAGGGAATCGGCTCTCGTATGCTTTTGAAACTCCTTGCCAATTTTAATACTCCCGAAGAAATTTTCGCAGCGCGCTTGGACGAACTCGTCGAGGTTACGGGAGTAAGCGTTGGTATGGCGCAGAAAATTTTAAAAGCAAAATCCAACTACCGCGAAACATTGGGCGAGTTAAAGAAGGAAGCGGAGAAGCTCAGTCAACTTGGCGGAAAAATACTTGCCGTGTCGGATGATGAGTATCCGGAAAGATTGAGAAACATTTATTCTCCGCCTGTTTTACTTTACTACATTGGGGATGTCTCGCTTCTCAATTCAAATTCTATCGCTATTGTAGGCACAAGGAAACCATCGCGTTACGGAATAAAACAAGCGGAATATTTTTCCGAGCAGCTTACGGAAAACGGACTTGTAATAGTAAGCGGTTTGGCGAGAGGAATTGATTCGGCGGCGCACAGAGCGTGCCTGAAATCGGGCGGGAAAACAGTCGCGGTAACAGGCTCCGGATTAAACTGGATTTATCCTCCCGAAAATAAATCGCTTTTTCTTGAGATTGCTGAGAAAGGATTAATTTTATCCGAATATAAATTAGGGACAAAACCGGACGGTAAAAATTTCCCGCAGAGAAACAGAATAATAGCGGGACTTACGCTCGGGACGCTCGTCATAGAAACCAAAACAAGCGGAGGCGCTTTGAACACGGCGTCAATAGCTCTTAACGAAGGACGCGAAGTCTTTGCCGTTCCCGGGAATCTCGGAGCGACTACAAGCGAGGGGACAAATCTGCTTATTCAACGGGGAGAAGCGAAAATAACCCTCAAAGTTTCCGATATTCTCGAAGAGCTGAATATCGCTGCTCCGAAGGAAAAAGAGAAAAAAGTAAAACAAGTTGATATTTCACAGCTTAATCTTTTTGAACAAAAAATTTATGAATCTCTGACTGACGAACCGCTCCATATTGATTCTATTTCAGCAAAAAGCGGATTATCTGTCGTTGATTGTTCAATCCATCTGCTTAGTTTGGAATTTAAAGGAATCGTCGAACAGCTTCCGGGCAAGTACTTCGTAAAAACTTAGTCGTATTTCTTTTTATCTTTCCAGAAAAATTTCAGTCTCTCTTTGATAATTTTCTCCTGACCGTTCTCGGTTGGATTATAAAATTGTTTCTCTTCGGCTTCTTTCGGCAAATATTTTTGAATGGTAAAATCGTTCTCAAAACTGTGCGGATACTTGTAGTTTTTTCCGTAACCGAGATTTTTCATCATCTTGGTCGGAGCATTTCTCAGATGAAGCGGAACGGGAAAATCTGGATTTGCTCTTACAAATTCCAACGCCGCGTCAATACCGAGATACGCGGCGTTGCTTTTAGGCGCGCCCGCAAGATACGTCGTACATTGGGCGAGAATAATTCTTGCCTCGGGCATTCCGATTTTTTGAACCGCGCTGAAAGCCGCTTCGGCTAACACAAGTCCGTTCGGAGAAGCGTTTCCTACATCTTCAGCCGCCAAAACAATAAGCCGCCGAGCGATAAAAATCGGGTCTTCCCCTCCTTCGAGCATCCGAGCAAGCCAGTAAAGCGCGGCGTCCGGATCGCTTCCGCGTACGCTTTTAATAAAAGCGGAAATCACATTGTAATGTTCTTCTCCGTCCTTATCATAGTTAACCGACTTTGTTTGAATCACATCTCGGATAATTTGTTCGGTAATTGTAATTTCTTTTTTATCGATTTGATTAACGACTACCGCCTCCAAAGTATTCAGCAGTCTTCGCGCGTCGCCGCCGGAGACAAAGATTAAAAAATCCTTGTCAATCTCGGAAACATTCAATCCTTTCAGAAAATCATCTTTTTCCAGAGCTTGATCAACAATCCGCTCCAAATCTTTTTTGTCCAGTTCTTTCAGAACAAAAATCTGCATTCTTGACCGAAGCGCGGGAATTACTTCAAACGAAGGATTTTCCGTCGTCGCGCCGATTAAAATAATCTCGCCCGCTTCCACTGAGGCAAGAAGAGCGTCCTGCTGAGCTTTATTGAACCTGTGAATTTCATCAATAAACAAAATTGTTTTTTTGAAGTAATCGAGATTAGTCTTTCCAATTGCGATAATTTCACGCACGTCCTTTACTCCGGCGGAAACTGCGTTCAGCTTAAAAAACTCTGCGTCGGTCGCTTCAGCGATTATTTTAGCGATTGTCGTTTTGCCTGTCCCCGGAGGTCCCCATAAAATAAAGGAGTTGAGCCTGTTTGATTCAATCATCCGCCGAAGCGGTTTGCCCTTCCCGATAAGATGGTTTTGACCTACAAAATCGTCAAGACTTTTCGGGCGGATTCTTTCGGCGAGAGGTATTTGGGGAATTTCTTTCATTCTATTTTACTTCAATATCCAGAACTTTTTCATCTTTTGCGCGAAAGTTATATCGTTCCCGCGCGACGTGTTCAATTTTGTTCTTGTTGGTTTTTAGGGAATCAATTTCTTTTTTCAGATTTTCGATTCTTGAATTTGTCGAATCTATCGCGGATTGAATACGGCTGATTTCCTTATTAACTTTTATTTCTTTTAGAAATCCGTTTTCGTTAAAAAAAAGATACGCCGCCAAAACGACAAAGGATATTAGTATGATTATTGCGGCAATACTCTTTTTCATCTTTCAAGCGCGTTTATAATTAAGCCGTCAACAAGTTCGTTAAATCCTATTCCCGCGGCTTGAGCCATTTTAGGAACAAGACTGTGATTAGTCATTCCGGGGAGCGTGTTTATTTCAAGGCAGAAAATTTCATCGTTTTCCGTCAGCTTAAAATCAACTCTTCCGTAATCGCGGCAGCCGATTGCTTCAAAGGCTTTTACCGCCCACTCTTGAATCGTAACGGCGTCCCGACTTTTAATTTCAGCGGGCACAATAAAATCAGTGTCCTCGCTTTCATATTTGGCTTCAAAATCATAAAGTCCCGACTTGGGAACTATCTCCAAAACCGGAAAAGCTTTTCCGTTAATCACAGCCGCGGTCAGTTCTCTGCCGGGGACAAATTCCTCAATTAAAACTTTGTCGGAAACGGAAAAAGCTTTTTCTACTGCATCGTTTAACAGCGTAATATCTTTACAAAGAGTTAATCCGATAGTCGAGCCTTGATTATTCGGCTTTACGATAAAAGGAACCGAAAGATTTTGTTCAATAAAATATTTCGCGTCCTTTTCGGAATAATTGTTGCGGGTAACCAACAAGCCTTTCGGAGTCTTAACGCCCGCCTTATCAAACAATATTTTGGAAAGCCATTTATCCATCCCTATTGCGCTTGCCGACGCGTCCGCTCCTACATACTTTAACCCCAATAAATCAAGAAGCGTCTGCGTTACGCCGTCTTCGGCGAGAGGTCCGTGCATTGCATTGTAAACAACATCGATACCGGAAAAATTTTTCGCGTTAAATGTTTCCAGAAAAGTTTGTCCGGAACTCTTGCTTGTTTGCTGCGTGAAAAATTCTTTATCCGAAGAAATCTGATTCATCCCGAAAGCGGGGTCGATTAATTTAACCTTATAACCGAGCTGAAGCAATGCCGAATAGACAGATTTTCCCGTTTCAAGAGACACCTTCCTTTCTTCCGAAATTCCTCCCGCAAGCAATCCGACTGTAATTCTGTTCCTTTCCATACTTAGATTATTTTATTCCTTTCATCAATTTTTATTCCGTAAGTCGATTCGGCAATGGAATAAAGGCGTTCAACTTTTTCAGCAGAAATTGTTTTCTTCTTCCCGAGTAGTTCCAAATTGAATATTAGCCTCGAGTACGATTCCAACTTCTCCATCTTATAATACGCATCTTCAACCGTTCCGGAAATTGTCATCGCTCCGTGGTTCCCGAGCAGAAACGCAAACGCGTAATCAATATACGGAAGAAGACTGTCGGGGACTTCATCCGTTGACGGAGTTCCGTATTCGCATTTGGCAATCTTCCCCAATATTAACAGCGCTTCGGCAAACAACGGTTGATTAACATCAATGTTTGTGGCGGCAAGCGTAGTTGCGTAAATAGGATGTGCGTGGACAACGCCGTTTATTTCCGGTCTGTGATTGTACGCAAGCAAATGTATTTTAGATTCCGTGCTGATTTTTCCTTCCCCTTCCAAAAGTCTGCCGCTTAAGTCGATAAGTAAAAAGTCTTCCGGCTTAACTTCTCCTTTCGGTTTACCCGAAGGGGTTATCAGAACTTTATTCTCCTCGGCGCGAGCGGAAATATTTCCGTCGTACGCCGAAACAAACTCCTTCTCAGCGACTCGGCGGCAAATATCGGCAAGACGTTTTCTCAGCGTTTGCATGAGCGTTCAAACTCCTCAATTAATTTCATGTTTATCATTCCGTCATATCCCGTCGCCAGCGGTTCTTTTCCCGCGCTGAAGGAGCGTTGAACCGAGCGCATCATTTTTAAGAATTTGTTTGTGCGTCGCCGGAAAACTCGGCGCGGCTCACCTTCCACATTAATTACCAGCTTTGCGGGCTTTTCGCTGCCGAGCAGTTTCTCAATACAAATCGAGCCTTTGCTTCCGATAATTTCAATTCTGTTGGGAGCCGTTTTCGCGCTGAATCCGACAGAGAACTTCCCGAAGCCGCCCTCTTTAAATTTAATTATTCCCGTTGAAAAATCATCCACGGGGGATTGATAAATAACGTTCCCTTTTTCGCCGTATATTTCTTCAATCTCGCCGCCGAAATATCGGTGCAGGTCAATCAGATGAGAAGCCAAATCACGCAAAGCTCCGCCTCCCTTTTCAGGCAAAAAGCGGTAATTATCAGTAGGAAGATAATCAATAAAAAAATCTGTGTTTACCGAAATAACTTTTCCGATTAACTGGGCTGCAATGAGTTCTTTTGATTTTTTTATCAGCGGATGATAGCGAAAAATAAAATCCACGCCGTAAAGCACATTGTTGGATTTACAAGTATCATACATCTCTTCGGCTTGTTCCGCCGTAAGAGCCACGGGCTTTTCGCAAAGAATATGTTTGCCCGCTTTGGCGGCTTTTAACACTTGTTCGTAATGCGTGTCGTTTGCTCCCGCGATATAAACCGCGTTAAAGTCCCGGCTGATGAATTCGTCGAAATCGGAAAACGGTTTGGCATTTACGCATTCGGAAGCCAGAAATTTTGCACGCTCTGACGATGAACTGTAAACGGCGAGCAGAGTACTTCTCTTCAATACTTTCATAGCGGGGATAAATCTATTTTCCGTAATTCTGCCGCCTCCGGCGACTCCCCACTTTAACTTAATCAGTTTAGGTTTTTTCATTTAGTATCCTAATTTTTTCATCAGCTTTTTAATGGGAGCGGAACGCTGCATAACATAAAAATGAAGCGCAGGCACACCGTTGTCGAGCAGTTCCGTCACCTGCTTATAAGCCCATTCAACTCCAATATCTACGGTATGTTTATCATCCGCAGCCATTACTTCTTCAATCAAGTCTTCCGGCAAATCGATGTAAAAGTTTCGCGGCACCGAAGTAAGTTGTTTTTTCGACGTCAAAATTTTAATGCCGGGAATTATCGGAGCGTCAATACCGATTTCGCGGGCTGTTTTCACATATTCAAAATATTTTTGATTGTCATAAAACATCTGTGTTACGATATAATCCGCACCTGCGTCAATTTTCTGTTTCGTATATTTTAAGTCGGTCAGCAAATTAGGCGCTTCAAAATGTTTTTCGGGATAACCTGCAATCCCAACCGAAAAACGTGTAGGGGAAGCGTCAAGCAATTCCTCTTCGAGGTAAATTCCCTTGTTCATATTATCGATTTGCTGAACCAAATCAACGGCGTAGCGGTTAATCGAACGTCCGAAGGAAACCGGCTTTTGGAATGCGCTGTTATCCCCTTTAATTGCAAGAAGATTGCTGATTCCGAGATAGTGAAGCTCGATCAGAAAATCCTCGGTTTCCTCCTTAGTAAAGCCGTTGCAGATTACATGAGGCACTGCGTCGATATTATATTTGTGCTGAATAAGAGCGCAAATCCCAAGCGTGCCCGGGCGCTTCCGTTTAACTTTTACGCGGAAGTCTCCCGAGTTGGTTTCCTCGTAAATCACTTCGGCGGCGTGGCTCGTTATATCGATAAAAGGGGGATTGTATTTCGCCAATACGTCGAGCACCGACAAAAGCTGGTTCAGATCGCCGCCTCTTTTGGGCGGAATAATCTCAAAACTAATTATTGTATCGTTCGCTTTTTCGAGATGTTCTATTACTTTCATTTTAAAACCTATAATTTTTGATTAGCCGGCGTGAGAGTCAGCAGTGAATTTCCTTTTCTCGAATCAATAGTAAAATCCGTTCTCACTCTGTAATATTTTCCGTTAAGCCAACTCGGAATCATTTCCTTGTAGTGGGGACTCATAAAATTCCCCGATTCTCCGCTTGGCAAAACTATATAAAAAGAGTTCGGTTTCGCAAAATCAAATATGAAGCGCATCGAAGGTCCGAGAATATTGGCGTAAGGCTTACGGAAAGAATATTCCGTGTTAAAAATTGTCGTCCCCGAGCCGCCGATCTCGTACGGGCCCGCGTCAAAAGTTTTATCGAGTATGCCGGAAGCCCCGTGCAGAGCGTGCTTGAAAATGATGTAGTGTAATTTACCCCACTGCCAGCGGGCGGGATTTTTTCCTAATTTCTTTTCCAAATCGGAAACGGCGTTTTTTAAACTTTCTCTGATTATATCGTCTCTCGTTTCAACCGGTTTCGTATTTACATTATCAAAAATAGGATGATGATTATTCCCTATCATCTCCAGGACTTTTCTGTAAGGAACGTTTGCCATAAAAATATACTCTTCAAAAAGCTCATGTCCCATTTCATCTTCAAAAATATTTTTCAGAAATTCATTGTAAAATTCGGAATATATCGCCGGAGTTTGGCTTTCCTTGCTCATATTGAAGTCCCAGTTTTTCAGTAACTCCAGCGCCGTTTTCATGTTCGGGGCAAGCGAATCGGCGGAAGAAAACGCCGCGAGAATATAGGGCGTTAGCGTGCGGGCGTACGGCGAAACCTGATCAATCTGGTACTTCTGAAAATCTTTTACCGAGTGCTTCTCTTTTGATTTCAGCAATTCGGTAATTCTTTCAATTCTCGACGCCGGTTCCCAAACATTTGAAATATGATACTTGTAATTTTTAATTACTTTGTTGTTTGCCGTAGCAATAAAATTTTGCGAAGGATTGTAAAACTGAGGCAGCTTGTCAAACGGGACAAAACCTTTCCAGTCGCTCTTGCTTGTAGTTCCGTCAAAAACTAATGTCGGACTGTTGGTTCTTCTAATCGGGAGTTTTACTCCGCAGATGTAGCCGATATTTCCAAGTCTGTCCGCATAAACAAAATTTTGTCCCGGAGCCGAAAAGAGCTTAACGCCGTTTCTGAACTCTTCCCAATTTTTAGCTTTATTAATATTTATTAAAGCGGCGACTTCATTGCTTAAGTCCAATCCTGTCCAGCGCATACTAATCGGAGGCGAATTGCCATCTTCAGTAAAAAGATGAATCCCGTTGATAATCGGACCGCGATGCGTATAATATTCTTCAACGATAACGTCGGGTTTATCTTTAACTTTAATTGTGTCGGCGTAAACTTTCAGCGGTTTCCATTTTCCGTCCAATTTGTAATGCGATTTGCTCGAGTCCAACTCTTCGATGTAGTAATCGGAATCATCCGCCATAACATTTGTAAGAACCCACGAAATGTTGTTGTTCTTGCCGATTACAACGCCCGGGACGCCGGGAAGCGTTACTCCGGCAACTTCCCACGTAGGAGATTTAATCACGGCAAGATACCACAAACCCGGCAGCTGGTGCGCAAGATGCGGGTCGTTTGCAATAATCGGGAAGCCGCTTTCGGACATCTTACCGTTTACGACCCAATTGTTCGATCCGATGTGCGTGCCGGTAAATCCCATGAATTGTCTGAACTCTCTGTCGGTTTTTATCAGCGCGTCCGAAATTAACGGCGTCTCTTTTAACCGCTTCGGAATAATTGTCGGAGCGTTTTCGGGAAAATCCGGAAGAAGCAATTTTACTTTTTCCTCTCCGAGTTTCTGAACCAAGCGACTGAACGCGACATCCGTCCACCAGCTGATATTTAATTGATAAGCTAAAAGTTTGGAAATCAACACGGATTCTTCCGGCTTCCATTTATCCGGAGTATAATTTAGCAAAGTAAACTCAACGGGAAGTTTCCCTTCGTGACTTTTCAAAAAAGCGTTAACGCCTTTTGAATAAGCGATTAAACTCCGTTTAACTTGCGCGGGAACGTTATTGTAGTATTTAAATCTGTTCCGGTAAAATCCGAATGTACGAAACATCTTGTCGAACTTTACGGTTTTATCGCCGATAACTTCGCTTAAGCGTCCTTCTATCGCGCGGCGCATTAAATCCATTTGAAAAAGGCGTTCCTGCGCGTGAAGATAGCCGAGCGCAAATGCGGCGTCCTCTTCGTCGTTGGCTTTGATGTAGGGAATGGCAAGGGAATCACGATATATCTTAACGGTTGAAGTTATTCCGTTAACCTTTTCATTTCCGCTGTATTCCGGAAGCGTACGGTTTAACATAAAATAAGCCACCGCTGCTACTACCATGACAAGCAGAACAAATGATACCAAAACAGAAAGTGTGATTTTTATAATTCTACCCATTCCCGCCTCTTTTTATTACTTAAAAAATTAATATTTAACGTATTCTTTTTCTTCTCTTAAATCGGAATCTGTGCGCATATTAATTGAGTTTTTAATTGCGAATCTTTCATCATTGTTGAAATAAACCGAACGCGCAAGTTCAATGAATTCGGCGTCAAACTCTTTTTTTGCCTCTTTTCTTCTGATCTTATCTTCGATTTCCCAGAGAGTTCCGTTAACTTCTATTAATTTAAGAAAATCGGCGTCGTTCTCGTCAATTCCCAAAGATTTCATTGTTGCGAATAATTCATCATACTCTTTATTTATATTAACAAGTTTTTTTTCGTCTTTAACTCTTCTCTTTTTTATCCACAGTATCGAAACTTTATCAACTAATTCTCCGTTGGAAACTTCGACTTTCATACTTTTTCTCCTTTAATTATATAAACCTTTGCAAAACCTAAAATTGTCATATTGAGTCCGCCATGGCGGAGTGTAAGCCGTCCGAAATATCTCTAAATTCGGAAAAATTACCGGTTCGGAGATTCTTCACTCCGCTTCGCTTCATTCAGAATGACATATTGCCAGGTCATGCAAAGCATTCTTATAGTAAAAAAAATTGAGTTGTAATTTAATGACATTTATATTGATTTGAAAGAATTCCTTTCCTTTTATATCGTAATAAATTTATATTTATTCTTTTATAAAATTATCATAATCAAGGAAAAACAGGAAGATGATTAATATCCTTTTACCGCTGATTACGCTCCTTATTCTGGTAGCGATATTGCTTCAAATCAAACTTTTGCGCGAAAAGAACGACGTTTCAGCAGCCGACGAAATAAACGAGAAAATAAATTCGTTGATAAAAGAAAATAATGCCCTTCTCCGCGATGAATTTTCCGCCAACAGAAAAGAAACGGGCGAAGCTCTGCGAGATCAGCGTCAGGAATTAACCGGCGCGTTAAAACTTCTCGGAGATCAGTTGTTTAACCGTTTTGAGGATTTTTCCAAAAAGGAAGCCGAGCATTTTGAAAAATTCGAGAAGCGTTTGGAAAAATCGATTAAGTCTTCGGAAGAAAGATTGGATAAAATCGAAGAGAGAATCGGGAAAAACCTGACGGACATCAGAACGAACAACGAACAAAAATTGGAAGAGATGCGCCAAACTGTTGACGAAAAACTTCACGCAACGCTTGAAAAAAGATTAGGCGAATCATTTAAGCAGGTTAGCGAACGGCTTGAAGCGGTTCATAAAGGATTGGGCGATATGCAAAACCTCGCGACAGGCGTGGGCGATTTGAAGCGCGTCCTTACAAATGTTAAAACACGCGGGACGTGGGGCGAATTTCAGCTCGGGCATTTAATCGAGCAGATTTTAACGCCGAGTCAATATGAAACTAACGTTGCCACAAAAAAAGGAAGCGACGCGCGCGTGGAGTTTGCCGTTAAGCTTCCGGGCAAAGGAGATAGAAAAGAGGAGATTGTTTGGCTGCCCATCGATTCGAAATTCCCCAAAGAAGATTTTGAAAGATTAATGAACGCCAAGGAAATAGCAGATACCAACGAAATTGCCGAATCGAGAAAAGGATTGAAACAATCAATTAAACTTTTCGCTAAGGATATTTCGACCAAATATTTATCTCCTCCGGAAACGACTGATTTCGGGATTATGTTTATTCCGCTGGAAAGTCTTTACGCCGAAATTCTCTCGATTCCGGGTCTTGCCGATTCGGTGCAAAGGGATTTCCGGATAACAATCGCGGGACCGACAAACTTACTCGCGCTTTTAAATAGTTTGCAAATGGGATTCAAAACGCTTGCGATTGAAAAGCGTTCCAGCGAAGTGTGGAAGCTGTTAAGCGCGGTCAAAACGGAGTTCGGCAAATTCGGCGATATTCTGGAGAAAACTCAAAAGAAGCTGGAAACCGCCAGCAACAGCATCGGCGAAGCTACCCGGAAAACAAGAACAATTGAACGCAAGCTGCGCGGAGTGGAAGAGCTTCCCGCTTCAGAAACGAGTAAACTGATAACAGACGACGAAGGAGAGTAATAAATGACGAATATAAATTGGATAACGGATTTTGAACAAGCTAAACAAAGTTCGATAAAAGAAAGAAAACCGATTTTGCTCCAGTTCGAACGTGAAAAATGTTCAGGATGCCGCAAATTAGACGCGCTTACTTACACGGACGAGAATGTAATAAAAGAATTGAGCGAATGGTTTGTTCCGCTTAAACTTCAGATTTTGGAAGACCATAAAATACGCTCCCACTTTTCCGCCGTTTGGACGCCATCGTTTTACGTAACGGACAGAAATCAAAAAATTTATTACAAGACCGAAGGTTATTACAATTCCGAGGATTTCAGATTAATTTTAAGAATTGCGCTTGCCAACTATCTGCTTCCGCGAGGAAAATATAAAGAGGCAATCGAACTTATGGAAAAAGGGTTGGAGCTTTTCCCTGAAAACCTCCTTGCGCCGAAACTTATGTTGATAAAAGGAGAAGCCGGTTACCTGATGACTTGGGACAACAAAACTTTCCGCGCCTCGCTCAAAGAACTTGTAGAAAAATATCCCGACAGTCTTGAAGCAAGAATGTGGCCCTGGATGGATTGATTAAGCGAGACCTTTACAAAACCTAAATTTGTCATATTGAGTCCGCCAATCCGCCAATCCGCCAAAGCGGAGGAGGAGGAGTGTAAGCCGTCCGAAATATCTCGAGATCCGGTATAATAACCGGTACTGAGATTCTTCTCCCGCTCCGCCGTGGCGGAGGATCAGAATGACAAATTTCGGGGTTATGCAAAGCCTTCTAGTAATGCTTTTTCCGACCTTTAATTTCAATTCTGACAACATCATACATTGCCCCTCTGTATCGAAATTCTTTATTTTTTTTAATCCAGAAAATTTCTTTTTCAACATTAAAAGGTACAACTATAAGTGAAAGTTGTTTCTCCTCTAATCCGTTTTTTATATCGTGTTTAATTTCTTGATGTAAATTATATCGTAAATATTCAAAAAAAATATAATAGCCATCGCTAATGAATAGAAAGATTATTAATAATATAAATGATATAAATTTTCTCATAATATTTGGTAACGGTTATGTGTATGAGTAGTGGCGGGATTTATTGCACCATCCTTCATATTAATCCGGCGATAAAAAACCGTTATTAAGCGGCATAGTTAATTTCCGGATGGTTGAAATATTTTTTAACTCTCTTGCTATTGTTTTGCAACATTGACATATGTTGGTCAACAATTGTTTTTAAGTTCTCATTCGATTTAGGAGCCGG
>WGCV01000061.1 GCA_015493615.1 Melioribacteraceae bacterium | reverse complement strand
GTTTGCTTGCGTCAAACTGAACAGAGTAATTTCCCGGAGTTTTTGTTTCGTTTACGAGAGTTGCGACTTTGCGGCCGAGGGCATCATAAACATTTAATTGTAGAGACAAGGCATGCCTTGTCTCTACGACAGGCACGGTGTAATTTATTGTTGTTGTCGGATTAAACGGATTGGGATAGTTTTGAGTTAATTCAAATTTAGCCGGCAAATCTGAATTTATATTAACTTCCACTATATCCGAATACTCAAACGCTCCGTCTATGTCTATTTGTTTTAGTCTGTACTTTATCGTTCCGATTAGTTTATCTGCATCAACAAAACTGTAATCTTTCGGTGAGTTGCTGTTGCCGTGACCTTCAACAAAACCAATATTTTCCCACTCACTTTCTCCTTTTCCCTTTTGCCTTTCTACTTGAAATCCGTAGTTGTTTACTTCTGTTGCTGTGTGCCAACTCAGTAACACGGTTGCTGAGCTTGTTGAAGTAGCCGTAAAGCTGGTCAGTTCTACAGGTGTAGCTGCATCTGTAGTAAATGTCTCTTCATCGCCATAGCTTGTGCCGACATTGTTGGTTACATAAGCACGAACATAATATGTTGTACTTGCGGAAAGTCCGGTTATGTTTGAAGTGAATGCTCCCGTTGTTGTTCCGTCCGAAGTTTTTGAATCGGCAATAGTTGGATTTTGACTCGTACTCCAACAAACTCCTCGCTCAGTAACTTCTTTACTTCCATTATTAAATACATTCCCTCCGCAAGTAGCGCTATTATCAGAAATGCTTATTACACTACTTGTCGGAGTAGAGTATTGTGCTCTAATAAACGGATAACCATTATTAATAGTAGTAACCATTTCCCAATAATCATTTGAACCAGCTCCCTGAACACCTTTTATATCCCAAGGTGTATCGGGGGATGACACACTTGTAAATGTTTGTGCATCATCTAAATAGTCTGTGGCAGTTGCTCCTGTTCCTGTTGTTTGATTTGAAACATTTTTACCAAAAAAGTTTGCATTATAACTTCCATTAAATGAAGACTCTGTTCCTACAAAACCTTTATCTGTTGGGTCAGACCCGGGTGTATAATAGACAGAGCCTGTAGAATAGCAGTGCTCAATAATTGCACCATTATCGATATCTCCACAAAAGCCGGCATAACTAGCCCCACCACTTCCAGTTTTAGTTACATCACCTATACTATAACAGTTTTTTAATTCTGCATCATTTAGTCTTCCAATAAATCCGCCTACATTTGCATCTGAGGAAACGTTTCCACTACTATAAGATCTCACAATTATACTGGTTGTACTTGAAATAGAGAAATTATTACCAGCAAAACCACCTACTTCAGAAGCATTACTAATGTTACCTGTAGCATAGCAAAGTTCAATGTTACCTCCATTATTATATCCAACAAATCCACCTGCTCTACTAACAGAGGTTCCACTTCCAGCAACATCTCCTGTTGCAAAACAATTTGAAATGGCTCCATTATTTTCTCCAACAAATCCGCCCCAATAGGAGTAGTTACTTGATGAACCACTATCAACAATGCTTCCAGTACTGTAACAATTTATAATAGAACCCCCATTACGACCTATAAAGCCACCAATTGCGTATGCTCCATCAAAAGAGACAGCACACTCGCTATAACTATTTGTTATATTTACCGAACTGCTTGAAGAAACACCTACTAATCCACCGATTTCCTCAGATGTACCGGTACCACTAACACCTGTTACGCTACCAGTAGAAGAACAGTCTTGAATCAGAGAACTTCCAGTAGCGAGACCTACCAATCCACCAAGATATTTTTCTCCAGAGATAACAACATTTGTAAGATGAAGATTTTTAATAGTAGCATCGGCTATCTTGCCAAAGAGTCCGACGTAATATCTCCCACTACTAGATTGAAAAGCATTAATTGTATGCCCTTGTCCATCGTATGAGCCAGTGAACGGAGTTGTGGAATTACCAATAATACCTATATTAGCAACACTTATATTTATGTCAGCAACTTGAATAAAGTATGCTCCCCAGTCTTCAGAATGAATTGTTAAATCATATAAATCTTGTTGGTTGTATATTTGATAAGGGTCGGCTTCCGTACCCCCACCGGCATAATTTTGAGCAATTATGTTAGAATTTAGGATTAACCCAATTATTAGAATTGAGCTTAGTATTTGTAATTTAGTCTTCATTTCGCAACTCCTTTTTATAAGAGAAATAATTTTCTTACTATTTTGTTAATAAACATCTTATTTGTTTTGTTTTCGTTCTTTTTATTTTTTAGATTTTCAACTATCTCTTTCGATAAAATACTTTTGCCTTCTATTATTAAATCTATTTGTTCAGAAATTTTTTCAAGTTTATCCTTCTTAGATATAATCGCGGAAACGCCCTTTTCAATTATATTTAAGCTTTTGGGATTATCTGCGACATCGCTGAAAGCCACGACAATTAAGTTGCTATTTAAGGAGGTAACTTTTTCAACTTCGTTTTCGTTTATTTCATTCAGCTCGTAAAGAAGAATTCCTTTTTGAGGAAGCAAATTAGAAAGGAGCTCCTTCAGAGTTCTAAAAACAATAATATTTTTGAACTTTGACGAAGTGTAAAAATACTCTCGAAGCGATTGTGAGAATGTGCTGTTTTGATCGACAATAATTAAATCCATAATCCTTTATTCTTTTGATATAAATGTATATCGGCAAGGGTTATGATTCTACTAACCATTGTGGCAGTTCTTTCTGTTTTGAAGGGAAAAAACTATCACTTGTGGTAGTTTTTTCTTTGGATTGGTAAAGGGATGGATGGAGGATTGGATTTCTATTGTAAAGGGTAATCTCACAATTCAAACGACCGCCTAACGCGGATTACAAGAAGAAAAGTAATGTTACAGTCTCATCACTTGTGATTTTGATCCTCCGCCAAGCTTGCCCCAACTGTTTTTTGTTGGGGGCGGAGCGGGAGAAGAATCTCAAATTCTGCCTTGCGCTAATTCTAATTTTACTCCGAATTTTGCAACGCCATAATAAATAGACAATGGACACAGTACGAGTGAGCGCGGGAACAACTTCCGGAAGACGGCTATCAAAAAAAAATGACTATAAAATTCCCTTTTGGTAGGCTTGCGCTATTGCTTCGCTTTGCGAGTTTGCCTGCAATTTTGCGTAAATGTTTTTTATGTGGTAGCGCACCGTATGAACGCTAATGTTTAATTCATCAGCGATAAACTTATAATTTTTCCCGACAGAGAGATTTTCCAAAATAATTCTTTCTTTCGACGAGATATTTATCTCCGGCTGTTTCTTATCACTGTTCTGCATTTTTAAAAGATTTATTACTTTAGCGGCAATATTCGAGTTCATTGGCGAACCCCCTTCATATGCCTCTTTTACTGCTTCAATGATTTTAGCGGGCGTTGTTTTTTTCGAAAGATAACCGGTAGCGCCGGAGAGAATGGCGTCAAAAATTCTTTTGTCATCTTCATAAACAGTAAGCATAATTATCTTCAGTTCCGGCAGAAGCTCTTTAGCTTTTCTTACTCCTTCAATCCCAGACATACCGGGAAGATTAATGTCGCTAATTAAAACATCTGGATTAATCTTTTTTATCTCTTTTAATAACGTTTCGTAAGTTTCAAAGGAGTTTGTGCAGCTAAACCCTTCCGTGGCGTTAATAAACGCCGCAATACCTTCTCTGAATACGGGGTTGTCTTCAACAATAACTACTTTAATCATTTTTCTTCCCGCCCAACTTTTTCAAATTTATTTTTATGTCGATTGTTGTTCCGTAATCGGGAGCGCTTTTAATATTTATAGAGGAGTTAATTTTTTCCGCTCTTTTCTTCATATTGTATAATCCGTTGCCTTTATTAACTTTGCCCAAGTCAAATCCTTTTCCGTCATCCCGGACTTCAAGGAAAAGATTATTTTCTATTTTCTCGATTCTAAAATCGATAGTCGTGCAGCCGGAATATTTTAGCGCGTTATTTATTGCTTCTTTTGAGATTAAATACAAATTATGTTTTACTTCAATCGGCAGAAGGAGTTTAGCCGCTTCCTCATCAAAATCAATGTTGAAGTTTATTCCGGAATGATAAAGCGCCTCGTGGTAATTGTCCTGAATACGAAGGACTAAACTTTTTATGGTTTCTTTGTTGGGATTTACAATCCAGATAATGTCGCTTAGTCTGTCTATTAAAGTTCTTGTTGTTTCTCCGATATGTTCCAGTCCGTTTTCCAGCTCATTGTTGTTTTTTCCGTTTAATTTCAGCAGTTCGCTTAAAATCGAAATTTCGGAAAGCCCGGAACCGATTTCATCATGCAGGTCGGCTGAAATTTTAGTTCGTAATCTTTCAACACGCAACAAATGTTTCATCCTAAAATCGGCAATAGAATATCCGATAAGAATTATCAAAAGAAAACTGAGAACGTAGAACCACCAAGTTTGCCAGAACGGCGGTTTTACTCCGAACAAAATCTCCGCAGGCTCCGCCCAATCGCCCCAGCAGTTACTTGCCGAAACGAGAAAACGATAATCTCCCGGCGGAAGATTAGCATAGCGGACTTCGTTGTTTTTGTTGATAGTCCAATCTTTATCCGCCCCTTCCAGCATGTATTTGTATTTTACGACGTCGTTGTTGAAATAATCCAAGCCCGCATATTTAATTACAACATCGTTACTGTCATAAGCAAAAATGTGATTTTTCAGTTTAACTGTGTGAATAAATTCTTTGTCCATTACTTTAAAGGAAGAAATAATCACAGGAGTTAACGAGCCTTCGATATTTAACATTGCGGGATTTATCCTTGTCGCTCCGCCGATTGTTCCGACCCAGATGTTTCCTGTTTTATCTTTATAAATAGCGCTCTGATTGCACTCGCTGTCCGCAAGTCCGTTTTGCTTAAATATTTGGCGTATTTTAAATTTACCGTTATCCAAAAACTTTATAATATTCACCCCTTTGTCGGTAACCGCGTATATATTTCCGAAATTATCCTGTTCAATTCCGATTACCGTATTATTGGAAAGTCCGTGTGAAGTGTTAAACGTATCTATTTTACCGTTTGCCCTGATTCTTAAAAGTCCCAGGTCGTTGGTTCCTAAATAGAGATTGTTTTTGTTATCCTCGTAAAATGACCAGATGAGAGAATTTTTCAGTTTCTCTAAAAAAGGGGTGAATTTTCCGTCGCCGTATTCGTAAAGTCCGTGATTTTCACAACTGACAATCAGCGCGCCATTTTTTCTAATAAACGTTCCGGCAATATTGTTCGACGGCAGTCCGTTTTTCATTCCGAGAGTATCAATGATTCTTTTTCCGTCGAAAACAGCGATACCTTTGGAATGAGTCGCAAAAAGCATTTCCCCCGATTTGCTTTTTAAGATTGACCAAACGGAATTATTCGGCATCGCAGAAGCGCGGTTTATCCGAGTAATTTTTCCGTTGGAAAGAATATTTACTCCGTCGGAATAAGTGCCGAAATAAAGATCGCGGTTTTTATCTTCAAAAACAGAAACGACAATATTATCGCCCAAACCCTTTTTATTGGTTATTCCGGAAAATTTATTCTCTTTTAAAACTGAAATTCCCTCGTCCGTTAAAAAAAGCATTGAACCGTCTTGAGTTTCCTTAATTGCCCAGACGTTATCATGCAGCAGTCCGCCGCTTTTATTGTATGTGGAAAAAGTATTCTCGGCGTAAACATAAATGCCGTTTCCTTCGCTTAGAAAAAGGAATCTGTTATTTTTCAGATAAAATATTTTATTGATAAACTCATTTGTCAAACCGTTTGAGCGGTTAATGATTTTTACGATTTTATCCTTTCTAATTACCGCGACGCCGTCAGTTGTGGCAACGTAAAGCCGTTTATCCGGAGTAACAAGAATATCGTTAACAAACTTGCTCGGCAGATTATTCCTTTTTGTGATAAAAGTATTCCCGAATTTATATCTTCCCCGTTTGCTCTTCATTATCACTCCCAAGCCTTTAAGCGCTATATAAAGAGTGTCTTTGTTCAACTCCGCGATTTCCGTTACGGGATATTTTTGATATATTTTCTGATATATAATTCGTTCCAGTCTGTTATTTTTTAATTGATAAATCCCGTTTTCTTTTGTGCCGATAAGAATATCGCCGTTCTTCCTTTCAAGAATGGAAACGGGAGTTATGTTAACTTTATTTTCAACTTCGATTTTACTGAATTTATTTCCGGTTTTATTCCATACGCCTCTGTTTTTACTGAGGATGAATAATCCTTTTTGCGGACTGAAATAAACTTTATTTATCGGCGACATTAATTCGGGGGGCGCTCCCGGCGGCGGAATAAATCTCTCTTTTCGTTTAAGAGCCACTCCTTTTTCCGTTCCGACAATAAGTGTATGATTGTCATCTTCGCAAATTGATCTGATAAATCCTGAATTTAATCCGTCAATTCCGTAATAGTTCTTAAATTCGGAGCCTGTCCATTCCGATAATCCCGAGGAAGTTCCGAGCCAAATAATTCCTCTGCTGTCTTTGTACGCATCCGTTATTTCGGAATAGGCGAGACCGTCGTCAATGTTGATGTTGCGGATAACATCGATTTGAGCGTAAATAGCGTATGAAAAAACTATATATAATAAAATAAAACTTCGGTACATTCCCGTTTCGGTTTAATATGCAATTAATATTTTAATTCAATATATGGAAATAGATTTGAATATAAAAGATTTTTTGTTTTGGGGCGACCGGATTATCTGTACTATTACAAAAGAAAAAAGGCAAACTTTCCGTTTGCCTTTTTTCAATAATTTCTGCTAAAATTGAATCCGTGAAAAAGGGATATCTTTACTTATTCTTTTTCTCTTTTTTCGCCTTTATTTCGTCCGCGGTTTTGAATGTGTGAAGCATTACGTCAACCTGCTGAATAATTTCTTTTTTGTAATATTTAGGCGCGTAAATCGAGCCGTCCAGCATGTAAACGCGTTTTTGCGCTTTATCGTAGAAAAGATAATTCACAAACGGACCGCCCATGCTTTTATCGCTCATTCGCCACAATCCCTGAGTAAAAATCGCAAAGCGGCCATTGAAGTTCACTTCCTTTTTAACAAGGTAATTATCGGCAATTTCCACATGAGCCGAGTTGTCCGGAGTAACATAAAATTGAGCCGTTATTTTGTTCCGGAGCGTTTCTACCGAATCTTTGCTTAGCATTGCGGGTGAAGCGTTGTCCCACCATTTAACAAAAATCCAGCGTTCCAGGTCGGTGTTCATGGCGCGTCTCAGCCAAACAAAATTTGCTTTTGAGCTGTCAATTGCAAGCCGGTAATCAGCTTGTACATACATCGTCCAGCCGTGTTCCTTTAACAAAGAATCGGCGAGAGCTTTGTTTTCAAATTCCGGCTTGAACATTCTTGCTTTCAAACGTTCGTCTGAAGCTTTTTTATAATAGTAAAGAATATTTTCGTTATTGCGGAGTAAGTCATTCTTGAGGTCTTCAATTGTGGGAGCCGTTGCAATCAAAACCATCTGATGCCGCGCCCAAAGGTCTTTCTTAATAAAATCAAACTCTTTGCCGGATTTCACAAGCGAAAGCACCGTCGTATCGAGAATCGACTTAATATATTTTGTCGTCGGGGTTTTTGTGTCAAGAGGAGAAATAATCAGGATATTCTTCCATTTATTAAACTTCGGTAATTCTTCAACGTTTATTCGTCTTAATCTGAAAAGGTTTTCGGCTTGCGGAGTGTAAATTGTTTTGCTTAAAACCATCAGCAAAGTGCCTTCGAGCTGACTGTAATTGGAGGAATCCGCAACCACAATAATTTGATCGTCATTCCCGACGGCTTCTCTCTTGGAACTGCATCCGCCCAGCAGCAGACCGAAAATAACTAACGACAAAAGGAGTAATTTATTTTTCATGATAACTTCCCGATTTTTTTACTTTTTAACATACAAACGGTAAATAGGTTTCCGCAATTCAGTAATTGATAAACCTTCGAGGTTTAACTGATTTATTTAGAGATTCGATATTTATAAAACAATAAACGAATCTTCAATATTCGTTAAATTTTAAAAACCTCGAAGGTTTTTGCGAAAACCATTTTGGGTTTAGTATAAAACAATTATCCGAAGGCTTTGCAAAACCTAATTTATATGTCATTCTGATCCTCCGCCTTGGCGGATTGGCGGACTCAATATGACAAATTTAGGTTATGCAAAGGTCTCTATCCGTTATTTATTCGTATTACTTTAATCTCTATTTTATCGTTATCCTAAAAATTAATTGGGTACGCCATTCAGTATTAAAGGGACATTGGGCATTAACCAGTAGTAAAAAAGCCACATAGTCGCTCCGGCTGAAAGGGGAATAACAAAATTGTCGTCCGCCCAGCCGTAGGAAAGGTTTTCGCCGAAAGTTGCCACAAAAGCTCCGGCAATACCGATTAAATACTCGGTAACGCTTCCTGTAACTTTTGGCGCAAGAAGAACAACAATTACAGCCGAAATAAAAAACGCCGTGGAACCTTCCAGACTTTTTGCCAAAAATTTGTGTCTGCCGTATTTTCTGCCGATTAGCGCCGCGCTTGTATCGCTGATAATCAATATTGAAAAAGCGGTAATAAAAATTATTTTCGGGAAAAGGAGCATGGAAATCAGCGCCGAAAGAAGAACGAATGTAGCTCCGGTATATGTATGTTTGCTTGCGTCCAGTTCATGCTCGCGAAGCATAAAACCGAAAAATTTAATAAACAACGCGCGGAATTTTCGCGAAAATATTTTAAGCGTATCAATAAGAAGGGAAATAGCAACCAAAGGAATCAGGAGCGTAAGTCCTAATTCCTTCGGAATAAAATAATAGATGATAGGAATTAACAGCGATGTTAAATGAATACTTTTACGAAGAAGCTCATTTTTGTAATCGATTTCTCCGCTTTTATTGTTCGTCATTTTCGTCCGTTTTAACGTCGCCTGAAGTTTTCTCTCCGGAAGGTTTTTCTTCGTCCATTTCAGATTTATTTTCGTCTGAAGATTTGGCTTCTTTCTTCCTTTTTTCAAGCAATTCCTTAACATGGTCGGGAATTTCTTCCTTCTTAACCGGAGGAAGTTCTTCGCCGTTCATAATCTTCTTAATTTCTTCGGCGTCGAGAATTTCACGGATTAACAACTCTTTCGCAAGTTTATGGAGAACGTCAATATTTTCTCTTAAGATATTTTCCGCTTTTTCCATTCCCTTTATAATGATTGTCTGGATTTCCTCGTCAATCGCTTCGGCGGTTTTTTCGCTGAAATCTGAATGTTTGGTTATTTCGCGTCCGAGGAAAATTTCTTCCTCTTTTTGTCCGTATGCGAGAGGTCCGAGCCTTTCGCTCATTCCCCATTCGCAGACCATCTTCCGCGCAATTTTTGTCGCTTTCTCGATGTCGTTGCCCGCGCCGGTGGTATATTGATTGAAGATTATTTTCTCCGCCGCTCTGCCGCCCAAAGCGTAAGCGATCATAGCTTCAAGATATTCTTTGGAATAAGTATGCTTTTCGTCATTCGGGAGATAAGTTGTAACGCCCAGCGCTCTGCCTCTCGGAATAATCGTAACTTTATGCACCGGATCCGCGCCGGGAATCATTAACGCGACAAGGGCGTGACCCATTTCGTGATAAGCCGTGGTTTTCTTCTCCTCATCCGAAATTATCATACTGCGCCGTTCGGTTCCCATCATAACTTTGTCTTTGGCTTCTTCAAAGTCGGACATATCAACTCGGTCCTTATTTTTACGCGCCGCCAGCAAAGCGGCTTCGTTAACCAAGTTGGCAAGTTCTGCGCCCGCTAATCCGGGAGTGGATTTTGCGAGAACTTCGAGATTTACATTTTTACCGAGCGGAATTTTTCTTGTGTGAACCTTTAAAATTCCTTCGCGTCCTTTAACGTCGGGTCTGTCAACGACAACCTGTCTGTCAAATCGTCCCGGCCTTAATAACGCGGGGTCAAGAACGTCCGGACGGTTGGTAGCCGCGATAATAATCACGCTGCTGTTCTGTTCAAATCCGTCCATTTCCACAAGAAGCGCGTTAAGCGTTTGCTCGCGTTCATCGTGCCCGCCTCCGAGTCCGGCTCCACGCTGGCGTCCGACGGCGTCAATTTCGTCGATAAAAATTATACATGGCGCGTTTTTCTTTCCCTGCTCGAATAAATCCCTGACGCGGCTTGCGCCCACGCCTACAAACATTTCAACAAAGTCCGCTCCGGAAATCGAGAAAAACGGAACTCCCGCTTCGCCCGCGACCGCGCGCGCCAGCAGAGTTTTACCGGTTCCGGGAGGTCCCAGCAACAAAACGCCGCGCGGAATTTTTCCGCCGAGACGCTGAAATTTATGCGGTTCTTTCAAAAACTCGATTATTTCGTTAAGTTCCTGTTTGGCTTCGTCCGCTCCGGCTACATCCTGGAAAGTAACCTGAATCTGCGATTCGTTAATCATCCTTGCTTTGCTTTTACCGAAGTTAAAAATACCTTTCGAGCCGCCTGCGCCGCCCTGCATTCTCTTCATAAAAACAATCCAGAGACCGATAATAAATACCCAAGGAAGAAGTCCGACAAGGATTGTCATCCATTCGTTGGAATCTTTTTCAAATGTGAAATCAACTCCCTTTTTCTTCCAAAGTTTTTCCTGCTGCTGAACGACAGGCTCAATCAATGTTACGGAAAACTTCTTAACGTTTACAAAAACGCCGTTAAGCTTAATTTTTTTCTCTTTTTTCAGAGTTCCTTCAAACGAATAGTCGTTAACGTCCGATTTAATCAGACGTCCGGACGCAATTTCGCCGTTGTTTAAAAACTGTTCGTAAACGCCGTAAGGAACTTCGACTGTTCCGGAAGAACCGCCGTTCATCAACTGCATAAAAATCACCGCCGCAATAATTATTGCGCCCCAGCTGAATACGGTTTTAATAACTTTCGACCAGTCAAAATCTCCGTCGGGCAATTTAGGGGGCTGCGGACCTCCTTTTTTGCCTTCTTCATTTTTAGGTTTATTATCAGCCATATTAAAATTTCTAAATTTATTTAACATACTAAAATGATACTCCTTTATTCTTCAAGAATATAAATAGAGCGCAGATTCCTGTATTTCTGCGCATAATCCAATCCGTAACCGATAACAAATTTATCGGGAATTTCAAACCCAATATAATCAATTTTTATATCATACTTTAAGCTATTCGGCTTAACCAAAAGGGACGCTATTTTCATTGACGCCGGATTTAACTCGTTAATCAGTTCTTCGATGTATTTCATCGATAATCCGGAATCGACAATATCTTCTACAATAATAACGTGTCTGTCGGAAATGTCCGCGTTAAGCTCTTTCAGGAGCTTAACTTTTCCCGATGAGATTTTTTCATCGCCGTAGCTCGAAAGCTTAAAAAAGTCCATTTCGCATTTGATCGAAACATCTTTCAGTAAGTCCGATAAAAACATAAATGAGCCGTTTAATATCCCGATAAAGATGGGAAGTTTATCGCGGTATTCGTCCGAAATCTGTTGTCCCAAATCTGCTACTCTTTTCAGAATATCTTCTTCGCTGATGTAGGGAACGAACTTTTCGTTGCCTACTCTGATGTAACTCGGATTCAAATCTTCTTTTTGACGCATAATTTTGCTTTTTTCCTGCTGTTATTTTTAATTTTTACTTTATCGCTGATTCTGTATCCGACGACCCAGATTATTTCGTTATTATTTTCAACTACAAAAACGTCGGCTCGTTTGTACGAGGGAATTTTAATATCCGTCAGAAAATCCGAAATTTTCTTCTTTCCCTTCATTCCCAACGGCTGAAACTTATCTCCCGTTTTCCATTTTCTTAAAATAAAAGTTTCGTCCAAATCGTCCAATGAAATAATTTCGCAACCGGCTTCTTTTTTAAGATTTTCACTGAATATTATCTCAAAATCATCTGTTTTTACTTTTTCTCCAAGTCTGAAAGTTATTTCCCGGTCGCCGGAATCTTTCTTTGCACGGTAAAACAAAACCTCGTTTTTTTCTCTGATTCCGTAAAGATTTTCCCTAAATGAAGCGCCGGTTCCTTTTTGCGAGTAAATCAGATTCTTAATTTTTTCGATATCCCGGTATTCCGGCGAAAAGGAAAAAATTCTGATTAACTCCGGACGAAGAATTTCATCCAGAAGAAGTGTGGAATCTGTTTCCAATAATGATATTTTCAGTCTTAATTTACCGGAATCTTCTTCAAGTAATTTTGTTCTTAACTTATCAGCGTGATTCTTAATGAAAATGTTTCTTACCGAGATAATCTCCGATAAATTTAATATTGCTTTGTCAACTTGAGGATTAATTCCGCTTCGGACAACGGGAAGAATTTCGCGGCGGATTTTATTGCGAAGAAAATTAACGTCGGTATTCGAGGAATCCGTAATGAATTTAATATTTTCGGAAGACAAATAACCTTCAATTTCATCTCGCGTAACCGCAAGGAGAGGACGAATAATTTTACCCCGTTTCGGCGGTATTCCGCTTAACCCCGCCGTTCCGGTTCCCTTAAATAAATTAAGAAGAACCGTTTCGCTGTTATCGTTCATATTGTGAGCGGTGCAAATTTTATTAAAATTTTCTTTTTCGGCTATTTTTTCAAAAACTTCATAGCGGAGTATTCTTGCGGCTTCTTCTATCGATAATTTCTGTTTTTTTGCATAAGATTTTACATTAACGCTTTGTGAGTAAAAATCAATTCCGATTTCACCGGCAACTTTCCTGCAGAAATTCTCGTCGCGCTCGGCTTCTTTGCCTCTAAGCATGTGATTTACATGAACCGCGGCAATCTTTATTTTATATTTCGCCGCATACTTATTCAAAAAGTAAAGAACAAATCGTGAGTCCGCTCCGCCGCTGAAACCGATTAAAATCGAGTCTCCTTTTGCAATCAGGCGGTTTTTATCTGTAAAAGAAAAAATCTTCTCTTCGATTTTTTTTTTGCCGACCCCCTTCATTAACGGTTATTCGATGTCAAGAATTTCAAATTTAATAACTCCCGCCGGAACTTTTGCCGCGACAATTTCCCCTTTCTTCTTTCCCATTAAAGATGCGCCAACCGGAGAAGTAACGGCGATTTTGGATTGCTTGATGTCCGCTTCCTCCGGCGAAACCAGAGTGTAAGTGTAAGTTTTGTTGTTGTTCACATTTTTTACCGTAACTTTGGCGAGGATATGAACTTCATCGTTAGATAAGGACTTCGGGTCAACCACGCGGGCGCGGGCAAGCATATTTTCCATCTGATTGATTTTCAGCTCAAGCATTCCTTGTTCATCTTTAGCCGCGTCATATTCGGCGTTTTCGGATAAATCCCCATGCGAGCGCGCTTCAGCTATTCTTTCAGCCATTCGTTTTCTACCGTTGGTTTTTAATTCTTTTAATTCTTCTTCCAGTTCATTCAAACGTTCACGACTCAGATAAACAAAATTCGACACTTAAATACCTCGTTTTGATTTTAAAAATAAAAAAATGCCACCGCGGCGCAGTGGCAAGTACTAAAGTAAAAAAAAATATTGAGGTTTTCAAGTTTTATTTCATCTTTCCGGTTAAACCGCTGAGTTTGAATATTTAGGAGATTACCGCGCTCCCTACGGTCGCTCACAATAACGGTTTGTCTTTTCATCTTTTTTGAATTCTCATCTTAATTTTATTATTTTGCTTTTCCATTTATAAAATAAGAATTATTGAATATGCAGCAGAAAGAACTAACCGAAAAAGTTGTTGAGCACATCAAGAGAGAAGATAATTTTGCCAAGTGGCTGGGAGTTGAGGTTTTGGAATCAACGCCGGGTTATGCGAAAATCAAAATGAAAATAAGAAAAGATATGATTAATTCATTCGGTTCTTGTCACGGCGGAGTAACTTTTGCATTTGCTCAAACGGCTTTGGCTTTTGCCTCGAACAACTACGGCAATATTGAAGTCGCTCTCGAAACAAGCATGGCGTTTACTTCTCCTCTTTTCGAAGGCGATGAAATAATTGCCGAAACGAATGAAGAAAGCAGAAAAAATAAAGTGGCGGTTTATACAATCTCGGTTTACAAAACAGATGGAACAAAAGCGGGTGTTTTTCGCGGATCTGTTTACAGAACCAACAGAAAATATTTCCCCGAAATCGAGAGGGAGTAAAAAGTGAAGAAGCGTTTCAGCATATTGATTTTATTAGGCGTAATTCTTTTAGGTTGCGGACCTACCTACAAAATTATTGAGTACGGAGTGGGTCGGAAATCGCTTCTTGCAAACAGGGAGTTGCAGAATCTGGCGATTGAGAAAGATTATCATATTAAAATACTTAAGCTGAAAAGAGATGGAGAGTATCTCGAAACGTTGAGCAGAAAAACTAAAATTTTGCCCAAGGATACGCTTTATCTGCTCGGGAAAAATAACGACCTTTACAAATTTAAAAGGATTTTCAAGTAGCGGAATTTATGGAAGAAAAAAAACAGACTACTTCAAAAACAATTTTAGTCTCATTACTCATTTCAATTTTAGTCAGCGGAATAGCGCTTGGGATTTATTATTATTACGATGCCAAAACGCCTGAAGTCATTTACAAAATCTACGATACGCAAATCGACAAAGAGCACAAGAATGATTTTCCGTTTCAGTACATTATTGAAACTCCCAAGCTCCCGAAGAAACTCGATTTCTGCGGGGAAGAAGTTCCTCTTTACAATTTTGATGTTTCGGAAAGAATCGAACGGGAATTAATTTCAAATACATATTGGCATTCATCGACTCTTCTCGCTCTGAAGCGCGCCAACCGCTGGTTCCCCGTAATTGTTCCTATTTTGAAGAAGTATGGAATTCCGGAAGATTTTAAATATCTGGCGATTGTCGAAAGCAATCTTGAGAATGTTGTTTCGCCCGCGCAGGCTGTCGGGTTCTGGCAGCTGCTGAAAAAAACCGCCCGTCATTACGGACTTGAAGTTGACAAATCCGTGGATGAAAGATACGACCCGTGGAAATCAACAGAAGCGGCTTGCAAATATTTGCGAAAGGCAAAAAAGAAATTCGGGACTTGGACGCTTGCGGCTGTTTCCTACAACGTCGGGATGAGAAATCTTAGCGACCAAATAAAAAGGCAGCGGACAAAAGTTTACTACAACATGAATCTCAATGACGAAACGGCGCGCTACTTGTATCGTCTTCTCGCGATAAAATCAATTTTTCAAAATCCGGCTCAGTACGGGTTTTTGGTGGAAAAATCATTATTGTACAAGCCGCTGGAATTCACTACCGAAAAAGTTAAGAGAAGCATAAAGGATTTGGCAAAATGGGCGAAACTAAGAGGAATCAATTACCGTACGCTGAAGATTTACAATCCGTGGCTGAGAGATAATTATCTGAAAGTCAGAAAAAGAAAAGTTTACTACATTAAATTACCGACGACGGAATCGATAGATATAATTCCGGAGCCGGGGAAATAAAAAGCTGCCCTTCCCGCTTGGAGCGAGAAAGGCAAATAAAATTCAAGAAGAAATGGGATTGTTGTTAGTCTTTAAGAGAATTAACGTATCTGACTAATTTAGATTTTTTTCTTGCGGCGGTGTTTTTGTGTAAACGACCTTTGCTTACATTTCTGTCGATAGTTGATACCGCTTTTCTTAAAACAACTTCAGCTTCATCTTTTTTCTCAATCGAATGCACTTTCTTTGCCAATGTCTTGATCTCGCTCAACGCCGCTTTGTTTCTAAGTCTTCTAACCTCATTCTGTCTGATTCTTTTCTTAGCCGATTTATGATGAGCCATTTTAATCCTTTGTTTTTAATTTTCAAATAAGTTTACAAATATATTAGAATTAATATTTTAAATCAAATAATGATTTTTTGAATTTTGCCGTTTTTTATTTGTGCCGATTATTATCAACAAAAATATTAGAAACCTTTGCAAAACCTAAAGTTGTCATATTGAGTATGTGAATGCGAACGAAGAAAATTTTCCTCTTACATTCGCCAACCAAGCATGGTCATTCTGAGAGGAGCGAAAAATCTCAAAATTAGTATTTGAGCCGGTGCAGGGAAAGAGATTCTTCTCCCGCTCCGCCTTGGCGGAGGAGTCAGAATGACACATTATATAGTTATGCAAAGCGCTTTCTATTCGGCTTCTTCCATCTCTTTTTCTTCAAGCCAGCTTTGAGCGTCCAACGCCGCCATACAGCCTGTACCCGCTGCGGTTACAGCCTGCTGGTAGATTCTGTCAGCGACGTCTCCGGCGGCAAAAACGCCTTCGATATTCGTTTTCGTCGAACCCTTTTCCGTAACGATGTAGCCGTCGTTATCGAGTTCGAGCTGGTCTTTGAAAACTTTTGTATTCGGAACGTGTCCGATTGCGATAAAAATTCCATCGGCTTCGATTTCTTCAGTCGAGCCGTCTTTTGTGTTTTCCAAAATCGCTCCGGTTACCATTTTCATCCCCATCTGGTCTTTGCCCAGAATTTCCTTAATTGTAGAATTAAGTTTGAACTTAATCTTCGGGTTTTTCTTTGCGCGTTCAATCATAATTCTCGACGCTCTGAACTCGTCTCTTCTGTGAATCACGGTAACTTCGGATGCAAATTTCGTAAGGTAGTTAGCTTCTTCCATTGCGGAATCGCCTCCGCCGACAACGAGAACTTTTAAGCCTTTGTAAAAGAACCCGTCGCAAGTTGCGCATGCCGAAACGCCGTGCCCTTTGTATTCTTCTTCGCTCGGAATACCGAGGAACCTTGCGCTGGCTCCGGTTGCAACAATAACGGCATCGGCAAGATAAACTTCGCCGTCGTCGGTTTTCAAAACTTTTGGATTGGCTTTTAAGTCGGCTTCTTTAACTTCCTTAAACATTGTTTTAGCGCCGAACTTCTCGGCTTGTTTACGCATCGTATCCATTAATTCCGGACCTTGGATACCTTTGTCGAATCCCGGGTAGTTTTCCACTTCCGTTGTAATTGTTAATTGTCCGCCCGGCTCCAAACCTTCAAAAACCACCGGTTCAAATTCTGCGCGAGCTGCGTAAATAGCGGCGGTTAATCCCGCGGGTCCCGAACCTACAACTGCAATTTTTACACGATTTTCTGACATTTTATTCTCCTGTTCAATTTTATTTTTTCATCAATTAAAAAAGCTGCAAATTATTTTGTGATTAAACAACCGAGCTTAAGTAAAGAAATATAAACTCCGAAGAGATTACCATCGCTCTTTACTCATCGTTGCTAAATTACAAAAATATAAATAGATATGATTACAATTTATTCGTTTGGTTTCACATTTTCTTTCTTTAAAAATCCGGCGTTTCTCCTCATTCCTTTTGCGCGGGCTCTTTTTATCGGACTTTCCTCAAACATCCGGTTAAATTGCCTGTTGCTGAGTTCTTCAAACATGTCGAGCGGCAACTCTGCGCCTCGTGCCGGCTTAAACCAATCCTTCTCGGTTTCTTTAGCAAATTTTTTGTTCCAAGGACAAACATCCTGGCAGATGTCGCAACCGAAAAGCCAGCCGTTAAATTTCCCGATAAACTCTTGCGGAATCTCTCCCTTGTTTTCGATAGTTAAATATGAGATGCACCGGTTGGAATCTATAATTCTTTCGGAAACTATTGCGTCTGTCGGACAAGCTTCAATGCAAGCCGTGCAAGTTCCGCACGAATCAACCGCCGGAAGATTGTAGTCAAACTTAAAGTTGGTAATCATTGTTGCAATAAAAATCCAGCTGCCGAATTCCTTTGAGATTATGTTGCCGTTTTTTCCCTGCCAGCCCAAACCGGCTTTCTCCGCCCATACTCTATCCATTACCGGTCCGGTATCGACATAGCTTTTTGTCTGAAACGAGGAATCAAGAGAGCGGAGATAATTCTCTAATTGCTCCAGCATTTCCCACATCAGATAATGGTAATCTTTCCCCCATGCGTATCTTGACAATTTTCCCGTGTCAGGTTTGTTTTCATGATTATATGGAGTGAAGTAATTTACGCCGAGCGAAATAACGCTTTTTGCTCCGGGGAGAATAAGTGAAACATCTTCCCGTTTATCCAGATTTTCTTCCATATATTTCATGCCCGCTTGACGGTTTTCCCTGAGCCAGTTTTTAAGATTTTTAACTTCTCGCGTTAGTTTTTCGGCGGGGGCAAAACCGATTAAGTCGAAACCGAGTTCGAGCGCTTTATCAATAATTATTTCATTGGTGATTTCGGGCAAACAGAGTTCCTTTTAAAATAAATGAGACCTTTAAATATAATTAGTTACGGTTAATCAATTCTGACAAAGTAAGTTGTTCCAAACCTTAGAGGTTTTGAAAACCTCTAAGGTTTATGAAAGCGGCATAATTCGTTAAGGAATGGTATTCCACAAATAGTCGAAACTTAAAGTTGTTGCCGTCATAAAAAAGGGATGCCGACATTACCACATCGAGTTTTTTGTTTTGGTACGGACGAAAATCTTTTTCCCTTTCAATAAAACTTCGCAGGTCTCAAGTCCTTTGTTGCCGAATTTCCGTTTTCCCGTTTCCAGATTAAATTCCCACCCGTGTGCGGGACAGACAACGCAACTCTCTTCGATAAAGCCCTGGAAAATTATTGAAGCATGTTGATGAGGGCAAATATTTCCGAGAGCGTAAATTTTACCGTTAACTTTAAAAAGGGCGACTTCATCGTCGCCCGCAAAAACTTTTTTCCCGACTTTTTCTTTCAGTTCATCTATGTTTGCTACATAAACAAATTCATTCTCTTTAATCATAAAGTTTTAAAGCGTTCATCTACTACAAATCCTTTGTCGGTTTTCTTAACCGTAACGCCGATATTTTCCGGGTCGTGTTCAAAAATAAGTTTCCAGTTCTCATCAACGGCTTTGGTCAAATATTTTATTTTCTCTTCGAGTGTCGCAAGCGGGCGTAAGTCATATCCCATGATGTAAGGAAGCGGCACATGTCCTGCGGTGGGAATAAGATCGGCGCAGTAAAGAAGAGTTTCGTTTCCGTCGGAGATTTTCACCATCTGATGCGAATCGGTGTGACCGTTTGTTTCGAGAAGTTCAATCTCATCGTCAAATTGCGTATCTCCCTCGACAAAGTTTAAAAGCCCTTCGTTGAACAGAGTAACATAACGGTTCGGGAAATAGCTTGCCTTATCGCGGAGACTGGGATTTAAGCCCCATTCGTACTGACCTTTCTGAATAACGTATTTTGCATTTGGAAAAGCGGGGAGAGGTTTCCCGTTTTCATCGAAAACTACCGCTCCGCCGACGTGGTCGAAATGAAGGTGTGTAAGAAGCACATCTGTGATTTCTTCGGGCTTAATTCCTTTTGCATTTAGTGAATTAAATAGAGTGTTGGAGAAATCCATGCGGTAAATTTTGTTGAATTTTTCATCCCAGCTTTGTCCGGCTCCCGTATCGATTAAAATTTTTCTCGAATCCGATTCAAGCAGAAGACACCGCGCCGCAAGCGTAATTCTGTTTTTCTCGTCTGCCGGATTTGTTCTTTCCCACAACGGCTTGGGAATTACTCCGAACATTGCGCCGCCGTCAAGTCCGAGAGTTCCGGTTTCAAGATAACTAACTTCATACTTCCCGATTTTCATTTCTTCCTCCAAAAATACTTGCAAAACTTTTGCATTGTTATAAATAAAAAAAGGCTGATTGCAAAAGAAAAATCTTCTGTCAATCAACCTTTAGAAAATATCATAAAGAATTAACGACCTATTTCGTCTAAGTGTTCTTTTTTAGCCTCTAATTCTTCTTTACTTTCAACATGGTCCGGGTCAGGCACACAAGCGTCAACAGGACAAACAGCCGCACATTGCGGTTCGTCGTGGAAACCAACGCATTCCGTACATTTATCCGGAACAATGTAGAAATGATCTTCACTGTAAAATCCGGTTGCGCCGGAGGGCGCTGCATCATCTTCGCCGTGAGTTTCGCCTGCAAATTCCCATTCTACGCCAGCTTCATAGATGGCTGTATTCGGGCATTCCGGTTCGCATGCTCCACAGTTGATGCATTCGTCAGTGATCATTATTGCCATAACAATGCTCCTTCGTTTAGTTTGTTAATTTTAAAACCGATTACAAAAACGGTCTTATATTATTTAATTTTATTCTTCTATCTGAATCAGTTGTATCCCCAAAAATAAAGAACTTCTTATTCCAAATAAGGATACTATCAGTATTATTAAATAAACTTGTGAAATATAAGTAAAAGGCTAAAATATGACAATCTTGTTTTAAAAAAACAGATTGACCCTTTTTGAGAAGAATTTTGTGAATTTTACAATCTGAAGGAGAATAAAAGGATGCTTTGCATAACCCCATTTTGTCATTGCGAACTCCGATGGTCTTTATCGGAGTGTGGCAATCTCCCATTTTTTTTACAGATTACTTCCGGATAAAATTCCTTGTAATGACTTAACAATATTTTTTTAAGGTTTTACAAAGACTTCTAAAAAAACAACTGTCCCATTTTGGGATTTTCTCGGATAATCAGTCTCGTAATAATGCATAGACTTTTGACCTAACTTAAGAAAAACCGCATTTTTTACATCGAAAACGAGGATTTATAATTTGGCTTGGTTGTTGCTATTAATTAGGCAAACGATAACTAAATAGCAAAAGGTAAAACAATGAAAAAGGTTACTACATTATTAACGCTGGCTCTGATGATGATTTTTACAATTACATCAAAAGCCGACTCAAAAGGAACGGTTACCGCTGTTCCGACCGGTTTAGCCGAGACTACGATAGTCCATATCACTAATCCGGTGTCGGGTAATTTTTACAGCGGAACATTTAACGCCACAATAGGGGGAAATAATGTAAAATTGTATTGTATAGATTTACATCACAATCTCCAGTGGAACACAACTTATACGGACGATGGTCACACATCGCCTGAAATTACGTATATATTGAATAATTACTATCCTTACGTAACAAACAGAAGCGACGCTTTATCCGACGTTAACAAAGAAGCCGCCGCGGTTCAAGGAGCAATTTGGACATTCAGCGACGGACTGACGGACTTTACTTCTCCTGCCGATGTTGAAGCAAGAAGACTTCAGATTGTCGCCGACGCGCAGGCTAACGCCGGAAATACGACTCCCGCATTAACATTGGTAATTACTCCTCAATATCAGGGTTTGCACGCAGGCGTTGACGCCGCTTTTACAATTGAAGCATACGACGAGCAGAACGCTCCCGCGGCAAATGTTAATGTAACTCTTACAACAACCGACGGAACGCTAAGCACAACAACGCTAACAACCGGAACAAACGGAATTACCGATACGGTTTATCTTACACAAGGCGCTTCCACAATGGCAAATGTTACCGCTTCAGCCGTTGTTACAATTCCGCAGGGAACTAAATTGGTCAGAGCCGACGCTCCGGACGATTATCAAAAATTAGTTCTTGCAACTCCGGTTCAGAATATCTCGGAAGTTGTGGCAAATGTAAGATGGTTTAATGAAACCGACTTGGCGTTAGTTAAAACTGTTGATAACGACGAACCTACCGATGGCGATCAGATTACATATACGTTAACTTTAAGCAATAACTCAAACGAAGACGCATTCGGTATTGAAGTAACCGATTTGCTCCCGACGGGATTAAATTATGTTTCCTCCGCTCCGAGCGCGGGAAGCTATGATGCGAATACCGGAATTTGGACGCTTTCGGAATTGGATGCAAACGCACAAGCTACATTAAATATTACCGCCCAAGTTGATTATGCAACTTTGAATACAACTTCTTTGGACTTAGGTCCCGTTGCAGATTACAATGTATTTGTTTTAAGAAATTTAACACAGCCTTCCTCCGATACCGAAGGAAAAATGGCTGTAGGTCGCAATGCAACGCTTTCAAATTACAGCGTTGGCGATAAACTTACCACAACGGGAGAAGATGTTCTCGTAGCGGGAAGAAAATTAACTTTTACAAGCGGAAGAGTTTACAACGGCAATGCGGTTTACGGAAGATTCCAAGCCGTTGACACACCGAGAGTAACAATTGACGGTTCGCTTCTGCATCAGACCGACATTGATTTCGGGGCAGCCGGAGCATATTTGAGAAACTTGTCCTCACAGTTACGCGGTTACACCGTGAACGGCGATACGCGCTTTGAGTGGGGCGGACTTACTTTAACCGGAAATAATCCTTTCCTGAATGTATTTAACGTTAACGGAGACGATCTTTCCGTTGCAAATAATATGTCAATCAACGCTCCGAACGGCTCGGTTGTTATTGTAAATATTTCAAAAAGAAATGTTTCATGGACAGGCGGAGCTTCGGTTACCGGAACAAGTAAAGAAAATGTGATTTATAATTTTTACCAGGCAAGACACATAACTTTGCAGGGAATCGATATTCTCGGAACAATTTTAGCTCCGAGAGCAAGCGTTAATTTTGTAAGCGGCGTTCAGCACGGACAGATGATTTGCAAAAACCTGACCGGACAAGGTCAATTTAATCTTGCTAACTTCATCGGAAACATTCCGGTTGATCCTTATATTACAAACTCGGCGGAGATTACCGCATTGTTAAATCCGGAATCAAACACTGCCAACAACTCATCTTCCGTAACCGTTCATATTAACTTTAACGGCTCAGGTTCAAACGGCAATAACAGCAACTGGCAGTTTGTTTCCTCCGTCGGAACGGAAATGATTTGGACAATGACTTACGATAACAGCGGCAACACCCTTTACGGAACTTGGGGCGGTAAGATTTATCGCGATAACGGAAGCGGCGCTCAAGTTATTAATCCGAATATGAATGTAAGCTTTATCTGGTCAATTGCGGTTGATCCGGTTAACGATAAAATTTGGGCTGCAACCGAACAAGGCGTTTATATCTCGAGAGATAACGGAGCTACTTGGGAATTGCGCGGATTAAGCGGAATGGATGTCCGCTCGATTATCGCCGTCGGTCAAGACCATGTTTGGGCTTCAACTTGGGGATCCGGCGTTTACGAATTATCCTCGGCAACCGGTTACAACTTTGTTGCAAGAAACGACGGTTTGTCTGTCTTAGCTGTTCACGCATTGGCGGCAAACAGCGCTGGCGATATTTTTGCCGGAACATTCGGCGAAGGCGTTATGAAATTAGCCGCAGGTTCAACGCAATGGACGGCAACTCCGATCGGTTACGATTTTGTTTGGGCTTTGAATGTTGACAGTCAGGATAACATATATGCCGGAACATACGGCGGCGGAGTTTACACAAGCGCCAACGCAGGCGATTCTTGGACGCAGATTAATAACGGTCTGGCTAACAATTATATTTACTCGATTGCGATTAACCCGAGCGACGACGTATTTGCAAGCGCGTGGGGAAGCGGAGTTTATCAGCTTCACACATCGAAAGGTACAAATTGGGCTGTTCTCGGAATGGACGGAATCAGCGTTACTTCCCTGATAACAAGCGCAAAAGACGGCGCGTTGTATGCCGCTACTCAAGACGGTAAAATTTACAAATATATTGATAGTCCTCTTGGAGTAGGCAACGAAGACAACTCCGCAGTCAAATTTGAATTAAGTCAGAACTACCCGAACCCGTTTAATCCGACTACAAATATCAAATTTACGATTGCCAAACAAGGCAATTACAAATTGGTTGTTTATAACTTGCTCGGCGAAGAAGTTGCTGTTCTTATGAACGGAACTTTGGAACAGGGAAGCCACCAGGTTGTATTCAACGGTTCAAATCTTGCAAGCGGAATCTATGTTTACAGTCTGCAAGGCGAAGGATTGAAGATTACCAAGAAGATGGTACTTATGAAGTAGAAAGTGAAATAGATAGTTAGTTGAAAATAAAAAGCCCGGCAATATGTCGGGCTTTTTTAATATTCGGAAACCTTTGGGAAATATAGAAATGTCATATTGAGCGCCCCGTGACGGACGCTTAAACTTAAATAGCAAACTCTCCACTGTAGCGGATTACGAGACAATCTGCGATAGTCCCGATTCGTCGGGCGTTCGACAATCTCCGAGTTCTGTTCCGTAGGAGCAATATCTTTGTAATAAACAATAAGCCATTAATCTTAATCTCCGTAGGAGCGATACAAAACAAACACAGTGGATAGCAAATATGCAAAGCAGTACCGCTCCTACGGAGCTGAAACATATTGCGCTATCTTTTTACAAAGATGACACTCCTACGGAGTTGTGCGCTTTTCTTTAACCTCAGTTGTTATACTGTTTTTCACAACATGCAAACCCGGAAGGCGCCGCTCTGGTGGCGCGGATTGCTTAGCGAAGCGGGCAATCTGCGTTTGTTTTTTATAACATAACTATTCGCAGATTGAGCGTTCTCCCGAGAAAATGCGGGAGTCGCTAATCTCCGCCTTAGGCGGGCTACGCTAGATAAAATCATTTAACTGCTCCTACGGAGTTGCTTGTTTTTTCTTCTGCCTTGGCAGTTAAACCGTATTTCTAATATTCGGCATCTTTGAGTTTTCCGGTGAGTCCGCCAAGGCGGAGCTTCAGTCGTCTCAAGCTCCTCCTTCGCAATGACGCTACTATAAAAAACACACTGTCGTAATGACGGCTAAATTTAAATAACACGCGTCATTGCGAACGAGCGGAGCGAGTGTGGCAATCTCACCAATGTTCAACCTCGATAGTTAAACCGTTTTGAACAATTTACAATACTTTTGTCGCCTTCAAGGAACGAGTACTTTGAAGGTGGAGCTTTGCCGCGCTCTCATAAACCTTCGAGGTTTTCAAAACCTCGAAGGCTTGGAACTGCCATAATATTCTTGACTTTATTATTCATTTTTTAATAGATTCGTAAAAGAACAAATTTACTTAAAAAGTAAAAGGGGGTTTTAAGAAAAATGGTTTTGAAGAAAAAAGATAAAGAAAAGATTACGCAGCCCGGGGGACTTACCGATGCGCCGCGCGAATAAACCTAATTTACCGAGAGGGAATAGCAAATACAACTCCCCGAGTAAAACCTTAATTATTAAACTATGAGGATAACTATGCCAAATAGAAAGCGCC
>WGCV01000060.1 GCA_015493615.1 Melioribacteraceae bacterium | reverse complement strand
CCTTTTAATCCCAAATAACGCAAAGTTATTTGTCTGTTTATTAGCTATTTATATTTTTTAATTTTTTCTTCATTTATTTTATTTATTTATTAGTATCGTTGTCTTAAAAACTCAATTCTTTTTCCGTAGTAGGGCAATTATGCACAACGGTGAGTATAAGCGTAGTGCGGGTTTTTGAAGCACTTCACTTTTAATTTACACCGAATTATATTGATAGTTAATTCATTCATATTAAGCACTTAACCCCGCATTACGCTTATACATTGTTGTGGTGCGTAATCTATAATGGTAAACGATTATTTAATCTTGCTCTTTCTTCAATTTCCCCATAAATTTGATTTATCAATGATAATATTCTTGTAAATGTAGTTTTACAGTATGTTAATGCGTCACTGTTTCGTCTAAATGTTCTATTTTCAATGTCTGTCCTAGGGTCATCTGGTAATGGAAATACTATTGTCTTTTGATGATTACGCCCTGTTGCATTAAACTGAATTGAGAAATTCCCAGCAATCAAAACTTCATGGGTTAAAGCATTACGATAGTCAGAAAATTCTTGTTTCCAAGTAGGATCAGATATTTTTGTAAGGATGGTATCGTGGGGTCTCGAACGATTTATGCTATTATATGCAGTGTGAAAGTATACATTACCTGTTATTGGAATATCAAAATAAACTAAAATTTCTCTAGCTAATATATCTAATGAGCTACCACATGAATAGAAAAAACTATCTATATGCATATTAACTTTTTGTAAAAAGTCTTCCGAATTAGGAAGAACAGTTGAGGCATCCGTGTTCACTAAAATATCATGTAAGTTTTCAAGATGAAAATGGGCACTTTTTAATTTATGTAATAATGCATAATGATATCTATCATGGCCTTTTTGAACAACATTAGTTACTCTTGATTGATTATTATCAATCCAGCGTTCAAGTTTTCGACAATTATTTAATCTGTGATATGGACTAAACATTACGCATTCTTTTTAATAAAGTTAGATTATCTTTTAAAGAAGCCCTCAATTGTCCTTGTATATCTTTAAGGTTCATTTCATGGCCACATTCTGTACATTCAAATACCCCATTTTCAGGAAACCTTATTGTTCCTCCTTGCGTCTCTTCATCTTTTAAAATAGATTCCTCAAATATATATGCATGGCCACAAACACTACAGTTTACTTGTGCTGTTAAGCGATATGGAATTTGTTTTTTGAACTTATTTACTATATCAATATCATCTTTTGTGAATGTCGGCCAATCTAATGTTGAAATATTAAATGGAATTCGCAATTTATTGCTAAAATCTTTTATTGAACATATAATTGTATAATCACCGGGTTTTTCGAATTTATAATTTAACGAAATAGGAATAGTATGACTATTAGGTTTAGAGCTACCTTTTAAATCAATAGTCTTAAGGGTAATTAATGATTTACTTGATTTTCTTTTTAAACCGATATGAATATTTATTCCATTTTTAGGTACATCATAAATTGTAAAGATTAAAGTCCAGTTTCGAACACATGGATACCCCCATGCATTGAATCTTGTAAAGATTCCTATCGCATCAATTTTGCCAGATTGCTGGGGTTTGGCAAAGTCTGCCATTAAGGCATTTCCAAATCTTAATTTCATAATTTATCTTTTTATTTTAGTCTCTTTTATGCACCACAACATTCCCAATACACGCATTGCGTTTATCGGGAATATATGTTAGATATAAGTTCGTATATTCGTTAAGTAATCTTGATAAATCTACTTTTGGTGTTCTTAGTTGTTGGAGACCAAATATTTTGTTTTGTAATAAAACATCTGCCGTAAGTGAAAAAGGATTAAGTGATTTACTCTGATTTTTCACATTCGTCAGAAAGCTTTCGGTTTCAAAATATTTTAATTCGGAGACGCGCAATAAAATCCTCAAATTTGTGAAGTAAATTAGAGAATTTTCAATGTTTAATCAAGCGGATTCTAATGAAATTAACTTTTTCGGTTTTTCTGAAATTTAAACGATGAACGTTTTCTCTCTGCAAAAAGAATTAGAATTGCTTAAATTTTTATAAGAGATTCTCCGTATCGTTTATCGGCTCAACTCAGAATAACAAAACACGCCGGATAACAGGATAATCCGTCCTGCGCCCTTTCTAACCTCTAACATTCTAAAAGAATACGCTAATAAATAATAGAAGGCTTTGCTTAACCCCGAAATTTGTCATTCTGATCCCGCCTTGGCGGGAGAAGAATCTCAAAACCGGTAATAGTGCCGAATTTAGAGATATTTCGGACGGCTCCCACCGTCCTCAATATGACAATTTTAGGTTTTGCAAAGGTCTCTAATACTTTATATAACACGTTTCTCGTCTGGCGTCTTACGTCTTTCGTCTTGCGTTTTACGTCTTGCGTTTCAAGTTTTGCGTATGCCAATGAAGAAGAAAATCCTTAAATTTGGGATGCCGACTTATCGTTTTATACTCTTGCAGCCGGTATTTTGGCTTTACACGATTTTGATTAATCTTTTGCAGGTAACTATTTATGACAGGTAAAATTATCGAACGGAGTATTATTTCACTCGATGACTCTCAAAAAAAAATGGTCGCTTCAGGCTGGGGAAAGGAAGCGGTTGAAAACGCCATCGTTGAAAAAATAACATACTTCTCCGACGGACTGAAAATAAAGGGCTACATCGCCTATCCGAAAAAAGAGGGAGAAAAATATCCGTGCATAATTTGGAACAGAGGCGGCTTGGGGGAACTGGGAGTAATCGATTCTTTTAACGCACAGGGAATTTTCGGGCTTATCGCCAGCTGGGGCTACGTTGTCTTTGCATCGCAATACAGAGGAAACGACGGAAGCGACGGCAGGGAGGAATTTGGCGGAAACGACTTGAACGACGTTCTGAACCTTATGCCCCTCGCCGAGGAAATACCAAGCGCCGATGCAAGTCGCTGGGGAATTGAAGGCTGGAGCCGCGGAGGATTGATGACTTATCTTCTCCTGATGAAAACCGATATTTTCAAAGCGGCTGTTACCGTCGGAGGGGTTTCAAATTTACACTGCGAGAAAAAACAGAGCAAATTTATCGAGCAGCTTGTTAAACGAACTTTCGGAGACATCTCGGACGAACAAAAGGAACGCTTCTGTAATGAACGCTCGGTAATAAACTTCGCCGATAAAATCACAACGAAAACTCCCCTTTTGATTGTACACGGAACCGCGGACGACCGCGTGCCGGTTGAGGATTCAATCGAACTCTCGCGCAAACTTTTGCGAAACCGTACAAACTTAAAACTCCTTCTCTTTGAAGAAGGGACACATTTTCTCAGAGATCACAAGGAAGAACTTAACCGCGTCAGAAAGGATTGGTTCGATAAATTTTTGAAGAATAACAAGTAAAAGGAAATAAAATGGCAAGAAGAGCAAAAAAATATTGGCTTATGAAATCGGAGCCGAACGCTTATTCCATCGATGATTTGGAGCGGGACGGAAAAACTTACTGGGACGGCGTACGAAATTACCAAGCACGTAACTTTATGCGGGACGAAATGAAAATCGGAGACAGAGTGATTTTTTATCACAGCAACACCGAGCCGCCGGCTGCAGTCGGAATCGCCGAAGTCGTTAAAGAAAGCTATCCCGATTTTTCCACGTTCGATCCTAAGGACAAACACTTCGACCCGAAAAGCAAAGAGGAAAAGCCGACTTGGTACATGGTGGACATCAAATTTGTTAAAAAGTTTAAGAAAATTGTTCCGCTTCAGGAAATGAAGCAAAATCCCAAATTGCAGGATATGAAGCTTGTTCAGCGCGGGAACCGGTTATCCGTAATGCCGATTACTAAAGAAGAGTTTGATGAAATTTTGCGGATGAGTAAATAATAGAAGGCTTTACAGAACCTAATAATTTGTCATTCTTCTCCCGCCTTGGCGGATTGGCGGATTGGCGGACTTACACTGACAAATTTATGTTTTGCAAAGGTTTCTAATAATCCGCAGTTTAACGCTCTTTTCTTTTTAACAATTTACAAGCCGCTTAGAAAAGGTGATTATTACGCAAATTCAAAAATTTATAAACCGCTGAAGCGGTTACTACTATCTCTAAGTTATTGCTAACCCCCGACTTAAGTCGGGGGTTAATGTAATTCACATAACACATTATAACCGTTTCAACGATTTTTAGACCTTTCTTTAGCGGACTCACTGCCCCCATTAGCAACATCTATTCGCTTAAAAAGTGAAATTCCAGCTTAACATCATAAAGAATTAATCCAAGCTGTAATCTCTTTTGCTCCTTTTTTATTTTCTTCGAAGGATTTTTCCGGATTATATGTGAATTTTTTATGACTTATCTTTTTTAATTTTTCAAAAACCTCGCTTCTGAAAAATGGGAAAGGACTTTTTTTAAGCAGTTCAACCAGCTTGCGCGCGCCTGCTTTTTTATCAATCGTTAAAATTCTTTCCGCAATTTTTAGCTTTGTAAAATCGTCGCCGGCATTATTAAATAATTCTGACAACTTCTTCTCATCGGAGATTTTCGCAAGATAACTTTTTAATTCATTTTCGTTCATCGTCGATATATCTTTTTGGCTTTCAGACTTAACCGGTAGAGTTACAACGGAACTTTCGTGCATGTGGGAATCCTCCGCATGAAACGCTTTTCCCATAAGTGAAATTCCCCAAACTATCAGAATCGTAACGCCTAATCCCAATCCGATATTTGTTAACGCCTTTTTCCTCGATTCCGCCCTAAGCAGATAAATTAGAACGGCGACTATCGTTAAAACCGCGCCGTAAAATGCAACAACCGTCGGACCGCTCGGTAAATCTGCAATGTAGGAAATATAAAGCCCCGTTACGGTTACGAATACGCCCATCGTCCAGCCGATAACAAGCTGCTTCCAAAGAACATCGGTAAGCATCATCGATGTAATTGCGGGAACGACAAGGAAGACAAACACAAGCAGAACTCCCGCAGTACCTACCGAGTGCGTAATAACAATACCGAACGAAACATAAAAAAGAAAATCCCAGAAGCGAACATTCATTCCGCTCGCTTCCGCCTTTTCGGGATTTTCCGATATCAGAATAAATTTCTTTCTGAAAATAAAATGAAAAATCCCGACAAGGGAATAGACAATCGCCGCTTCTGCAATTGTTTTCCACTTAACCCAAAGTATCGAGCCTGTTAGAATTTCCTTAATATGTTCGGCGCCGTGCGGAGCTTTATCGATAACAAGTATGGAAATTGCCGCTGCAATCGCATATGTTAAACCGATAATTGCCTCCTGCGGAATTTTCTCATTCTTAAATCTTGCGATTGAAAAAACCGCCGCGCCTATGAATGTGAAAGTAAGCGAAAACCAATATGCGCCGGCGCTTCCCGGCATTATCCCAAAAAGGAATCCGACTGTAGTGCCGAGCGCGGCAATTTGCGCAAGAGCTAAATCGACAAAAATTACTTTACGGCGGATTACATGCAATCCCAAATAGGAATGTATCCCAACCAAAATCAGGCATTCGAAAAATGCCGGAGCCATTATATCCCAAATATTTAAATTCATTTTATTCTCATCACTTTACTAGAAGGCTTTGCATAACCCCGAAATTTGTCATTCTGATCCTCCGCCAAGGCGGAGCGGGAGAAGAATCTCAAAACCGGTAATTATACCGAATTCAGAGATATTTCGGACGGCTCTCACCGTCCTCAATATGACAATTTTAGGTTTTGCAAAGGTCCCTACTAAATTATTTTTGATCTGCAATTTTAAAAGCTTCGTTCAGTTTTGTAATCCAAAGATTAACCAATTTGAAAACATCTTCCGTGCCGGGCGCGCCGTTAACATAGATTGGAACTATTACCGGGACCGCCCCGACCTTGTTGCAGATATCGGTTACTTTCTTTTCATCGAAATAGTTTGCCGCCAAAACAACTTTTACATTATTCTTACGCATCTCGGATACAAGTTCCTCAACATGTTTCGGAGAAGGCGGAATACCCGGCTTCGGCTCAACATTCCCGATAATTTCAATACCGAACAACTCCTTGAAGTAAACCCAGTTTTTATGATACGCAACAACCTTTCGTCCGCGAAACGGCATCCCTTCCTTCAACCAGCCGCCGAGAAAATCAATCATCTTCTTTCCCTGATAATTATGAGAGCGGAGGAAATCAATTAAATTGCCGTTGTTGGCGAGCTTCGTCAATAGTTTTCCTCCCATCAATGCAACCAGCTTTTCGCCGAAAGTATGTACATCAATCATGTGTTTAAATTCTTTTAAATTGGCTTCGTAAAATCCGGCATTTTCCGGATCATTTTTCTCAAGCCCGATTTCAATATTCTCCGCAATAATTTTGTAGTTAAGGGGATTTGTAGTTATGTGCGGATTGCCGTAAATGTGCAGTCCTCCTTCGCTTCGGGAAAGCACGGAAGGTTTTTCAAGGAGTTTTATTCCGTCGGAAGCGGCTACAAAGCCGATTTGTCCCGAACGGATTTTGTCGTTTTTCGACATATCAACAAGCGTCGGCACCCAAAGTTCAAGGTCCAATCCGGTTGAAACAAAAACATCCGCTTTGCTTAAAAGTACAGCGTAACTCGGTTTAGGGCGAACAAAGTGGGCGTCCTGATCGCCCGCTACTATTGATGCGACGGTGATTTTATCCTTTCCGATATATTTAGCAATATTTGCATAAGTTGTAAGAGTTGTTACAACATTCAGCTTGTTGGCGCCGAAAATTGTTCCCGATAACATCAGGAACGCGAGTAAATATATATTAAGTTTTTTCATTTTCATCTCTTAATTTTTTCTTAATGAATATTTTAGATTTCTCGAACCGCTGTTCCTAAACAGCATTCTAAATTCCACATTCTATATTCTAAATTCTAATTTATTAATATCTGTCATGTTTATGCGGACCTACCGCAAATACCATCTGCAGTCTTACAGTTCCGGTTGCTTTTTCAAAAACATTTCCGTCAAGGTAATTATACTGCAGACGCAATCTTACCCAGTGACTTTGCTGCCAAGTTATATAGGGAACAAACTGGCGAATCTCTTTATCCGAATTATTTTGGATGAACGGCTGAGTGTAATCAAAGCGGAATCCCGCCTGCCACCATTCGTTGAAGCGGTATTCAAAATAGGAGTAGCCTCCGAGCGCTTTAATTCTATCGGTTGCGGAGATTTCCTTATTCGCATAATAAAGTTCCGATCGCCAGACAAAGGAGTGATACAGCGACTGATTAACCGGCTCCCAGCTCAAAGTAAGGTCTGCGCCGCCTAATATTGTTCTGCCCCGGAAATCATCTCCTACGGAGGTTGCTACGCGGTTACTGCCGTAAACTCCCGTCAGCCCCAACTCAAGGTAAGTATTCCGGTTGATGTCGTAATAGTTTTTAAAATGGGCTAAGACTGAAGGAAACGAAAATGTACTTCCTGCAAACAACTGTTCATTCTGTCCGTTTGTAATCTGCAGAGTAAGTTCATTTGCGCTCGCCGTAATTGCCGGCATCAGCCAGTCGAATGAAACTCCGATTTGATTTAAGCCGTCTTCGCCCAAAATGGTAGTTAGAGCAAGGGGATAATCAAATTGATCGGCGGCGTGCACATGCCAGCGGTTTACAACTCCGAATTGCTGCCGGAATTTTCCCGCGGTAAGACTAACAGCCGGGATGAATTTTGTCCAGGTAATATATGCTTCGCCGAGTTCAACTCCTTCCGGAGAAAACTCAACCGCGGCTTTCATAAAGCTGAACGGATCAAGTCCGCCCGCAATGTGAAGTCCTAATTTCCTGAAGTAGAATCCGCTTGTTCCCGTTTCCGATTCGTTTGAGGAATACTGTCCGTAACCCTCGCCGGTAAAACTCATTTCGGGATTAATCGCCTGCAGCGATCTCTGACCGCTTTTAAAGACTTTGGTTTTCTTCTCGACCTTTTTTTCTTCGGAAGCCGCCGCCGCTTCGCTCAATATTTTCTGAAACTCGCTTTGCTGCTGCTTCTTCTCGAGTTTTTCAATTCTCTTTTCCATTTCTTTTATCTTTAATGAATCCGCATTCTGAGCATAGCTTTTTGCCGTTGCAAAAAGGAATGCGAAAATCATGAGAACAACAATGTTCCTTTTCACTTTTTCCTCCGATAATTAATAGAACCAATTAATAACGCTTTCGAGTTTCCGCATAAGTTGATTTTACCGAAAGCATACTCCGGCGACAAAATCTCGTCCGGTATCGCTTTGGTAAAGTAAACTCAAAGATTACTTGTTATACGAAAATTTAATATGGAGTTAAAAAGGAGGAGCGCGGTTGCCGACAAAAAAGAGTTTGCCGGATGATTGTTTTTCGGTAGGTTGTGTGATAAGCAATCGCTTTTTTAACGGCGATTGAAGTGAAAAAATTATCAGAAACGAGAACGCAAATGTCTGCAGCGTAACGCTGAGAATATATGCCGGGCAGTCGTAATGGCTGTGCAAATCTTCCGGATGATTATGAATTAAGGACGTAAGCGAGGTTTGCGCCAGAAAAACCAGCGCGCCGGCAAGCAACAATATTTTCGCTAATTTTCTCATTTCACTTCTACAAATTTACGAAGTTCCGAGATGAAAATTCATTAAAAAAAAGAGAAGAAATATTATTATTCCAAAATTGTCTCTAATATTTTTTCAATCTGAACTTCGGATAATAAGCGGTTTATTGTAGCGCTGTTCGCTAATCCTCCCGCAAAATCAATGCTGTCAACTTAAAGAAAAATTCATTCTCATTAACCCACTGATTTATCTGTGGGTTAATGAGGCAACCATAATTTCGGTAACCGGTTCACCGGTTTATCTGCCATGTAGTTAACGAAACCGGTAAACCGGTTGTACTTCATTTCTTTTTCGTTCTAACCCCATTGCTGAAGCAATGGGTTAATTAGAAACCCAAAATTGTCAATAAAAAAATTTTCCGCTCTAAAAACTCAAATAACAGAATGCTTTTTGTAGCGTAGATTGCTTGCAATCTGCGAAAAAACAGCATAACTCCAAATTATTTCACCCACATTTGGCGATTTGCCGACTTGTTGTTATTTAATAACTTAACTCAACTTTTCCCCAATCGTGGTAATTAGAAATTTTTAGCCTGTTGGCAATTTGGAGGAATTCTTTTGAACCTTTGCGCCTCTGAACCTTTTTCCTCTTTGGCAGATTGCCGCTTGCCTCGACATGAAATTCCGAGATGAAAAATAATCAGAAAAAAGAATAAATATTTGGAGGGATTAAACGATTCGAAAATCAAACAAACGTAATTTCTTTAAGCTCTTCAACCAATCCGTAATAGAAAGGAATTTTTCTTAAATCTTCGTACCCGTTCTTTTCGATTTCAGTCAATTCAAAATAAACGGAATTAAAATTTCCCGTTATAAAATCAACGGTTTTCTGTGAAAATCCGGCTTTCTTCAAAACGGATTTGGAGATAATTTCAAGTTGTTCCTCAACCGCGGTAATTTGATTATTTACAAATTCAACATTTTCTTTTACAGTTGATACAAGCGCAAACTTAAGATAAGGCGCATCAATAAACTCCGCCACAAGTTCGGAAAAACTTTCGCCGTGAGTATGGTTTCCGTTTGCCAAATTTATATCGCCGGAGGAAATCAGAGTGGTATCTTCAACGTCTTTCAGCGTCGAGAGAACCTTTTGTTCGATTTCCAAATTGTAATTCTCTCTGAAAATAACTTTACTGAGAACAACCTCGTTCACCGAAACATTTCCGGCAAGCCCCACCTTGACTAAGTTTTTTTCATCCTTTGGGAAATAAATATAATCATCCGAAACAGGCCCGTCAAAAGCAACGCCGAACTTCTTGGATACAAAAAGATTGTCCGTCCCAATAATTTCGAGCGATGGGATAAGCGCCAAATCAATCTCGCCCAATGTTAAAAGCTCAAGCAGCGCGTGATTGCCATGCTTGGAAACGGCGAAAAACTCTTTGGGAAATACCGAAACAAACAGCTCGGCAAAAATCGTGTCGGGGATTCCTAACCTAAGTCGCATAAAAAAAGCCGCCCGAAAGCGGCTCCTTAAAATTAGTGAAGATTTTTATCTTTAATTCTTGCAGCTTTACCGGAAAGTTTTCTGAGATAATAAAGTTTTGCTCTTCTAACTTTACCTTCGCGCAATAATTCTATTTTAGCAATCTTAGGAGACGCAAAAGGGAAAATTCTTTCAACGCCAACGCCGTTTGTAACTTTACGGACGGTAAATGTTCTTCCGATTCCGCTTCCTTTCATTGCGATAACGTCGCCTTCAAACTGCTGAATTCTTTCTTTGTTACCTTCAATAACTCTTACGTGCACGCGTACTCTGTCACCCGATTTAAATTTGGGGTAATCGCTTCTAATCTGGTCTTTCACCAATTCTGTTGCTCTGTTCATCTTTTACTCCGATCTATTAATTTTTTTCCATTTCTCAGTTAAAACTTTAGATTGCTCCTCTTTCCATTCTCTAATCAACTTATCATTGCCCGATAAAAGAACTTCAGGCGCTTCCATTCCCCTGAAATTTGCAGGTCTGGTATAATAAGGAGCTTCAATTTTTTCTCCATCCATAAACGAATCCTGCAACGCCGATTCGCTGTCGTTCAAAACTCCGGGAAGAAGTCTTACGATTGCGTCAACAAAAATAAGAGCGGGAAGTTCTCCGCCGCTAAGAACAAAATCGCCAATTGAGATTTCATCCGTTACAAAAGTTTCAATTACTCTTTCGTCAACGCCTTTATAATGACCGGCTATCACAATTATGTTTTCATAAAGGGAAAATTCGTTGCACATTTTCTGATTAAGCGTTTTTCCGCGGGGCGTCATGAAAATAACTTTATCATATTCTCTTTCATCTTTTAGCTTTTCAAGCAGATTAAAAAACGGCTCCGGCTTAAGCAGCATTCCCGGTCCTCCGCCAAAAGGTTTATCGTCAATCGTTTTATGCTTATCGTAGGCATAATCTCTGAGATTGTGCACAACAATCTCAACCTTTCCTTTATTCTGAGCGCGCTTCACGATACTTGTATTCAGCGGACTTTCAAGCAATTCCGGCACTGCGGAAATTATGTCAATCCTCATCATATAAATATTCCTCCTTATCGGAGACCGTTATTCTGCCTTTTTCCACATCCACATCGAAAACATAATCATTTATAAATGGTATCAATGCCTCTTTTCCGTCAGCCCTGTTAACGACCAAAACATCGTTTGAGCTTAAGGTTAAGACATCAGTCACTTCTCCAAAGAACTTTTCGGATTGATAAACTTTCAACCCGATTAAATCATGTATGTAATATTCTTCATCGTCCAATTTTCTGCTGTCCGACGAAGTAACAAAAATATCTTTCCCGATCAAAAAACGAACATCTTCTCCGGTGTCGAAATTTTTAAGTTTCAACAGAAGATTATCATTCTTTTCAATTACATCTTGAATGTAAAATTTTCGGTAGTCTCCCCATACATCAATAAAGATTTCCCGATCCGAAACGAAAGTATCGCTAAAATCACTGAATGATTTTATCGCAAAGTAGCCGTCTTGCCCAACCGGCTTAATAATTGACGCTACTAAAAATAAATCCTTCAAAAGCTCGAGGGTTTCTTAGTCAACAATTTTCAAGGAAGCTCTTTTACCTTCCTTGGCAGCGACAGCAGTAAGCAGAGTTCTCATGGACTGAGCGGTTTTGCCCTGCTTTCCAATCACCTTTCCGACGTCGTCCGCGCCGACGGTTAATTTCAACTCGATAGAATGATCATCCGGTTCTTCAACATCAACAACTACGTTATCCGGATTGTCAACAAGATGCTTTGCAATAAATTCGATAAATTCTTTCATGAGAAATACCAATTTAATTTTACATCAGACGCACAATTAAGTTATTCGGAAGCTTTTTCCTCTTCCGGAGATTCAGAAGCTGCGTCAGTTGCTTCTTCTTTAATTTCTTCAGTAACTTCTTTAGCTTCTTCTACCGCCGTTTCCTCTTCTTTAACTTCTTCGCGAGGTTCTTCGGCTTTATCTTCTGCAACTACTTTTTTCTCAGTCTCGGATTTCACACTTTTTGCAATTTTTTCCGCTCTTGCTTTGTACCATTCGTCCATTTTAGCGGCGACAACTTCTTCGGAAAGACCTTGCTTAATCAAATCATTTTTCAGTAAAATTCCTTCTCTGCTAAGAAGGTTTTTAACGGTGTCAGTCGGCTGCGCGCCAACGCTCAACCAGTATAAAGCTCTTTCTTCATGTATTTCCACAGTAGCGGGATTTGTTTTCGGATTATATAAACCAATCGCTTCTATAAATCTACCATCACGCGGGGAACGAACATCTGCAGCGACAACTTTATAAATAGGTTGTCTTTTCTTTCCCATTCTTTTCAATCTTAACTTAACAGCCAAATAAGTATCCTCCTAATTAATAATTAATTCAATCTAAAATTTTTAAGCATGTTCTTTCCACCTTTCGATTTCAACATGCGCATCATTTTTTGCATTTCCTTAAATTGCTTAAGCAATCTGTTAACATCCTGTATTGTATTTCCGCTTCCGCGGGCAATTCTTTTTCTTCTGCTGCCATTTATAATTTTCGGGTTCTGCCTTTCCTTCTTGGTCATTGACTGAACAATCGACTCGACTTTTACCAGATCTTTATCGTCAATATTCTGGTTTTTCAATGCTTTTCCCATTCCCGGAATCATACCGAGCAGGGATTGCAGAGAACCCATTTTTTTTATCATTTTAATTTGCTTCAGAAAATCTTCAAAGTCAAATTTATTCTGCATTAATTTCTTTTCGAGATCCTGGGCTTCCTTCTGGTCGATTTGCTCCTGCGCTTTTTCAACGAAGGAAATAATATCCCCTTTTCCCAAAATTCTCGACGCCAAACGTTCCGGATGAAAAACCTCGAGAGATTCCAGTTTTTCTCCGAGACTCATAAACTTAATCGGCTCGTTTACCACGGCTTTAATCGACAAAGCGCATCCGCCGCGCGAATCGCCGTCCATTTTCGTCAGAATAATTCCGTCAAACGAAACCTGTTCGTGAAACGCTTTCGCGGAATTCACCGCGTCCTGTCCGGTCATGGAATCTACAACAAACAAGGTTTCCGTAGGATTTACAGCTTCCTTAATCCGTTTAACCTCGTCCATCAGATTTTCATCAACATGAAGACGACCGGCGGTATCGATAATTACCGTATTAATGCGATTTTCTTTAGCATATTTAACAGATTCTTCAGCAATTTTTACGGCGTCTTTACTTCCGTCAATAGTAAAAACGGGAGTATCAATGCTTTTACCGAGCAGCTTCAGCTGATCGATTGCGGCAGGTCTGTAAATATCGGCAGCAGTTAAAAGAACGCTTCTTTTTCGTGATTTCAGATACCGCGCCAATTTTCCGGCAAAAGTAGTTTTACCGGAACCTTGCAAACCGACAAGCAAAATCACCGTGATTCCGGTGGGATTTAATTTTAATTCCCTGCTTTCCTCGCCGAGTAACTTGGTCAATTCATCGTAAAGGATTTTTGTAATCAGCTGTCCCGGGGTAACAGAAGCCAGGACTTCCGTTCCGAGCGCTTTTTCCTTTACATCATCTACAAACTTTTTTGCAACTTTGTAATTAACGTCAGCATCCAAAAGAACACGCCGAATCTCACGAAGAGTATCGGATATATTTTGCTCGCTAATTTTACCTTGTCCGGTAACTTTTTTGAGCGCTTTATCTAATTTTAGTGTTAAATCTTCAAGCATATATCAAGCTAGCCTTAAAAAATAATAATTTTTTTTGATTAATTCAAATTATCCTTCTTTTAGAGCGTTAGCTCCGGAAACGATTTCGATAATTTCTTTTGTTATTGCAGCTTGACGCGCTTTATTATAAGTGATTTGAAGCTGATTAATCATTTCATCGGCATTTTCCGTAGCCTGGTCCATTGCCGTCATTCTTGCGCCTAATTCAGCCGCATACGATTCAAGCAAAGCATTCCAAACTTGAGTATTCAAATATCTGGGAATTAAGGTTTCTATTATTTCCTTTTTACCGGGCTCGTAAATGTAATCCGAGTTCTTGTTTTCTTCTTCAGAAGGAGTATCAATCGGAAGGATCGGGAGAAGTTGCTTTACTCTTAAATTCTGCTGAATAACAGATTTAAATTCGTTATAAACCAATACAACTTTGTCAAATTCTCCGCTGATAAATCGATTAGTTAAACTTGTTGTAAATTTTGCCGCAAATTCAAAATGAAGATTTGAAAAAATACCAAGATGTTTTTCCGCGATGGGAACTTCCCTGTGCGAAAAATAATCGTTTCCTTTTTTTCCGATCAAGAACAATGAAACATTTCCTGCATCTGCAAGAGCCTGATATTTTTCGGCAATCTCTTCTTCAACGGCTTTAAATATATTAACATTAAAACTTCCGCAGAGTCCGCGATCTGCGGTTACGACAATAATTGCCACTTTTTTAATTTCCTCGCGTTCCTTAAAGTGCGGAAGTTCCAACTCTTTCGTAAGCAGCATTAAGTCTGTGAGAACTTCAGTAATTTTACGAGTGTAAGGGCGCGCGTTCGACATATTTTCCTGAGCGCGTCTTAATCTTGACGCCGCAACCATCTTCATTGCGCGTGTAATTTTCTGAGTATTTTTTACTCCGCCGATTCTCTGCTTAATATCTCGTAAAGTTGCCATAGTTCCTTCTGCTTAGCCTGCTCTTATTCTGTTACCTGAAATTTTGCGAGAAATTCTTTACCGATTTCATTCAACTTTGCAACTGTTTCATCGGAAAGTACTTTTTCGCTTCTGATCGTTTCCAATACATCGCTGTAGTTAATTTCGATAAACTCAATAACTTCTTTCTGGAAACGTTTTACGTCTTTTACGGGAATTGTTTCCAAGAATCCTTTTGTTCCGTAGAAAATTGCAACAACCTGCTTTTCGACAGGAATAGGAACGTGCTGATTCTGCTTCAGCAATTCCACTAATCTTTCGCCTTTAGCCAAGGTGTCGCGGGTCGCTTTATCAAGATCGGAACCGAATTTTGCAAACGCTTCGAGTTCGCGGTACTGAGCCAAATCCAATTTCAAAGTACCGGCTACTTTCTTCATTCCTTTAATCTGCGCATTACCGCCCACGCGCGATACCGAAATACCAACGTTAATTGCGGGACGTACGCCGGAGTTAAACAAATTCGGCTCAAGATAAATTTGTCCGTCCGTAATCGAAATTACGTTTGTCGGAATATATGCCGATACGTCGCCCTGCTGCGTTTCAATAATCGGCAGCGCGGTTAAACTTCCGCCTCCTAATTCGTCGCTGAGTTTCGACGCGCGTTCAAGCAATCTTGAATGAAGATAGAAAACGTCGCCGGGGTAAGCTTCGCGGCCCGGAGGTCTTCTTAACAAAAGCGAAAGTTCACGATATGCAACAGCCTGCTTGGATAAATCGTCGTAAACTACAAGAGCGTGTTTTCCCTGATCGCGAAAATATTCGCCCATTGTCGCTCCGGAATAAGGAGCAATATACTGCATTGGAGCGGGCGACGAAGCGGGAGCCGAAACCACGGTTGTGTATTCCATTGCGCCGTACGCTTCCAACTTAGCTACAACCTGAGCCACGGTAGAGTTTTTCTGTCCGACAGCGACATAAACGCAGTAAACAGGTTCAACTCCTACTGCCTTAGCTTCTTCGGTATGGGTATATTTTTGATTAATAATGGCGTCAAGCGCAACTGTCGTTTTTCCGGTCTGACGGTCGCCGATAATCAATTCTCTTTGTCCGCGTCCTATCGGAATCATAGCGTCCACAGCCATAATACCGGTCTGCAGCGGCTCCTTTACAGGCTGCCGCGCGATAACGCCGAGAGCTTTTCTTTCGATCGGCATATATGTTGTGCCTTGCACCGGACCTTTGCCGTCAATCGGATGACCGAGCGGATCAACAACTCTTCCGAGCATAGCGTCGCCTACAGGGAAAGAAGCGAGACGTTTGGTTCTTTTAACGGTATCCCCTTCTTCAATTAAACTTGTTTCACCGAAAAGCACGCATCCCACGCTGTCTTCTTCAAGGTTAAGCACCATTCCGATTACCCCGTGAGGAAACTCGACCAACTCGGAAACCATCACTTTTGATAAACCGTAAACGCGGGCGATTCCGTCGCCTACCTGGAGTACGGTGCCAACGTCATAAACATCTACTTCACTGTCAAATCCGGCTAATTGCTTACGCAATATCGCTGAAACTTCCTCAGGTCTTACTTGAGCCATATTCAAACCTTTTTATTAACTTTTTAAATTTTAATCTTCAATTAATACTTTCTTTAATCTTTCCAATTGGCGTTTAACCGAAGCGTCCACAACGGTATCCTTAATCTGCGCCGTATATCCGCCAATAATCGATTCGTCCACAACATTATGAAAACGAACCTTTTTACCGGTATAATCTTCCATCTTCGATTTCACTTTATCAGCCAAAGCATCATCAAGGGAAATCGCCGATTTCAAAACCACATCGGTAATATTTTCCTTTTCGTCCCGAATTTCGAGAAAACGCTGCATAATTTCAGGAAGCATTTCCGTTCTTCCTTTATCAACAACAAAATTTAAGAACTGCAAAGTAACATCGGAAACTTTATCGCCGAAAATCGCCGCAAGTATTTCTTTTTTCTTTGTTTCCTTTAAAACAGGCGACGAAAGATAATTCCGCAACTCTCGCGAACCTTCCAAAGTGTTGAAAATTAATTCAACATCCTGAATTACTTTTTCGTAAACGCCTTTATCGGCGGCGTGTTCCGTAAAAGCTTCGGCATATCTGAATGTAACGTTATAATTGCTCATTCTTAATTTTTCTTTAATTCGTCAATATAAGTGTCGATTAACTTTTTCTGTTTTTCCTCGTCCAGAGTTTCTTTGATTATTTTTTCGGCGGCGCCGACTGCAATAACCGCGATTTCCGAACGGAGCTGTGCAAAAGCTTCATCTTGTCTTCTTTCGATAAGAACCTTTGCTTCGTCAATCATTTTACGAGCTTCATCCTTGCTTTCGGCAAGAATCTGCTCTTTAACTTTTTCAGCGTATTCCCTTCCTTGTTCAATCACTTTCTGAGCTTCTTCTTCGGCTTTTGCCAAACGCTCTTTGTTCTCACGCAGAAGTTCTTCAGCCTCTTTTCTCGCATTTTCCGCTTTTTCCAAGGATTCCTTAATAAAAGTCTCCCTTTCATCCAAAGCGTTCAAAATCGGTTTCCAAGCAGTTTTCTTAAGCACCCACAAAAGGAGTAAGAATACTATGGTCGTCCAAATTACAACGCCGGGATTAATATCGAGAAGAAAACTCTGTGGTCCTCCTTCCGAAAAAGCTAACAATGCTATTAATGGTTTTAATATCATTTTAATTTCCTTAGATTAAACTGAGTAAAAACCCCGTTTACTTCAAAGCTAAAAGAATTGCAATAACTAATCCGAACAACGAAATACCTTCGATAAGAGCGGCTGCAATAATCATAGAAGTTCTAATATCTCCCGAAGCTTCCGGTTGTCTTCCGCTTGCGTCCATTGCCTGACCGGCTAATCTACCGATTCCAAGTCCGCCTCCGATAACAACTAATCCTGCTCCGATACCGGCTCCTAAGTATGCCAATGCTGATGCCCATTCCATCTTTTGTCTCCTTTAATTTATTAGATTATTAATGTTCCTGATGTACTGCCATCCCGATAAAGAGAGACGACAAAATTGTAAAAATATACGCCTGAATAAAGGCAACCAAAATTTCGAGTAAATATATAAAGAGGGCAAAGCCGACTGAAACGGGCGATACCCAAAGCGTTTTCAGAATAAATATTAATCCGATTAGAGAAAAAATAACCACGTGCCCGGCGGTCATATTCGCGAAAAGACGAACAGCCAAAGCGAAAGGTTTTGTAAAAATTCCAAGAATTTCAACAATAAACATAATCGGAAGAACCCACGACGGGATTCCGTGCGGAATCATTCCTTTAAAATATCCGATTACGCCGGCTTTTTTCATTCCCGCTCCCTGAATTACAAGAAACGAAAGCGTAGCCAAACCGCTGGTTACAGCAATATCGCCTGTAGCCGCGCTGCCGTAAGGCACCAATCCGAATAAATTTAGAGTAAGTATAAAAAAGAATAATGTTAAAAGAAAAGGAAGGAATTTTTCATATCCGCTGCCGAGAGTAGGTTTTACAACTTCATCGCGGATAAAAACAATCAGTATTTCCATTAAATTCGCGAAACCGTGGGGAACTCTTGACTTTCCGTAGGAATTAGCGACATACTTCATAATGAAGAAGACAATAATCGCCGCCATGAACATAAACATCACATGATTTGTGATGGACAAGTCCATACCGAAAAGATGAATTCTCGGCAAAGGGTAAATCCCGAGGAAATTGTAATTATCAAGAATATGATGGATAATCCATCCGCCCCCTTGTTCTTCGGCATGTTCGACCTTATCGGCAACATGCTGGGCAACTAACGGCAATTCAGCTATTAACATATTTACTCTTTTGTGTTAACCTATGTTTATAGTACACTATTTCAAATAAAAGAAAAATAAAATATATTATAAAGAAGGTAAATATAAAAGCCGTTTTATCAATATTCAACAATTTTATGATAATAATTACTCCAATAAGTAAAATACCGATTCTAAAAACAATGGAAAAGAGAGTAATTTTGATAAAAGCGTTCGTCGATTTATCTACAGAGTAAGCAAAAAGTCCGAATGCAATAAGAAAATTGATTAAATTTAATCCCGCTCCGTAATAGTAAGCGGTTAATATTTCGGAAGAAACAATTCCCTCGTCTCTCAAAATCAGCAGCGCAATAAGTCCGAGGAGTAGAACCCCGACAGCATAGAGGCTATTTTTCTTCATCGGATTTTTCCTTCGGCTTCTTATCAATATTTATTGTTGTGTGAATAAAATTATATATTCCGGCAAAACCGCCGAACAACGAAAACGTTATAGTAAGGATCGGTTTGGCGTCAAAATAATCATCAAGCCACTTCCCCAAAAAGAACATTATAACGATTGTCGCCGCCATCTGAATTCCCAAGCCGAGATAAACGCTCATCTCCTGATAAGCTTTCGCCAGCTTGGTTAAAGTTTTATCCTCAAGCTTTTTCAATGCTTTATTTTATGTGCTCTGAAATTTGTCCGTTTCCGCTCATAGAGCTTTTTCCATCAAAAACAGCTCCTTCGGAAATCTTCAGCCGCTTGGCTACTATATCTCCCGAAAGCCGCGACGAACTTTCGAGAACGACTTTTTCTCCGGCTGTTACGGTCCCCTCTATTGTTCCGCTGAGCGTTACATTCTGCGCTTTAACATCGCCTGTAATCTTAGCCGTTTCTCCAATCGTAAGACTTTCCTTAACTTCCACATCGCCTTTTACGGTTCCATCAATTCGCAGACTTCCGTTGCTCTTTATTTTCCCTTCCAAAACAACATCGGCGCTTAAAATACTGATTTCGCCGGTTGAGAAAGATTCCTTTTTGCCCATAAAACTTCCTTATTTTATTAAATATTCTCTCGGATTTAAAATTTTATCGCCATGCCAAAGTTCAAGGTGAAGATGAGGCCCGCTGGTGTTTACTCCGCTGTTACCGCTTAACGCTACAAGTTCCCCCTGATAAACCTTATCTCCGCTTTTTTTCAGCAGAATGTTGCAGTGCTTCAAAACCGTTCTGAAATTATTTTTATGCTCGATTATCAAAATATTTCCGTCCAAAGCGGTAAATCCGGAAAAAATCACATATCCGGAAGCGGGCGAATAAATTTCCGTGTTCGGTTTTACCGCAAAATCTATTCCGAAATGGCTTTCTTTCGGTTCAAATTCTTTTATGATTAAAGTTTTCTTTACGGGACTAATCAAAAAAAAACCGTTTTCTTTCTGGTCGGCTTGGAAAAATTTCTTGAAGAACTTTTCCGCTACAAAAAGGATAGAACCGCCATCCATTTTGTTTTTTATTTTTTCACTCTTTAACGTATCGTAAATAGCCGCGCTGGAATCAAGCGAATCTGTGCCGGCTAATATTATTGCGTACTTCAGCCGTCTGTCCAGTTTTGCTACTTTTCCCAGTTCCTTTGTCAGCAGTACAACTTGAGTTTCAAGTTTTGCAATCTTCTGCCGCTGCTGTGCAATCTGGGGATTATCTACCCAAAAAATCGCCTTTCGAAGTGGTGAAAATGTAAAAAGGAGAAATACAATCAGAATTAAAGAAACGGAATAGGCGGTCAAATATCCGATTAACCTCCACAAGGAAAGCTTGTACCGTTTCATCTCTTTTGAAGGAAGATTCGGAATTATATAAATTGACGATTTTTTAAAATCTTTAAATTTCATCTGCCAAATATTTTAAATGTAATTTTAAAATATAATGATTCCACTTCCGTTATACATAAACTTTTTTTACAAATGAACGAAGATGAACTTCAAAAAAAAATAGGACGCTGATTTATTAAGATTTTTTATGATTTTATTAGGATTTAGATTTTGCGAATCATTTCTTCTGCTTTGGCGATTACTGTTTCCGGCATTAAATTGTTGCCGCAGTTAAAATGTCCGAGGGGGCATTTTGTTTTTCCGTGTATTCCGCACGGTTTGCAGTCCATATCAAGACTAATGTAGGAACTCCCTTCATTGTAAGGATAAAAACCGAATTCCGGAACAGTCGATGTATAAATTGTTAAAACCTTGATTCCGGCAATAACTCCCAAGTGCGTCGGGGCGCTATCGTTCGTAATCAGAATGTCAGCCTTTTTCAATAATTCAACCGATTGCGGAATTGTAAACTTGTCGCAGAAATTTAAGATTTTTCCTGTACCGGAATCTGAAATTTCACCGCACAATTCAGCGTCTTCTTTTCCCCCTATCAAACCCACGGAAAATCCTTTGTTGATAAAATGTTTGGCAATCTCTCTATAATATTCAGAGGGATATTTTTTTGTTTCCCAAACGGAACCGGGAGCTATCAGCGCTAATTTTTTTAATGAATCAGTATTCAAAATAGAAGCGACCTTTTCTTTATCCGCAGCCGAAATTATAACTTTGGGAATAATCTTCCAACGTGTCAATTCATCTTCAGAATAAATTAGACTTAAATTCCTTTTTACTTCATGAAAATCTTTTCTGTAAACTGCGCGTTCCGTATATAGAAAAGAAAGCGAAGCCGTATCAAATGAAATCCGCACAGGCGCGCCGGTTAAAAAAGAAATGATTGCGCTCCTCGCAGAACGGTGAGGAGAAACGACAAAATCATAATTGTTTTTTCTTAAATGAAAACCAAACGCTAAAGTCGCGGTAAAACTTTTTTCTTTTCCTTTTTTGTCAAAGGGAATAGTTTTGTTTACAAAAGGTGAAAGGGAAAATACAGATTGAGTTGAAGGAAGGGAAACTACGTCAATTTCCGACCCGGGGAACTTAACCGATAATTTTTCAATAAGAGGAAGCGTTAAAACCGCGTCTCCCAAAAATGCCGTTTGAATTAAAAGAATTTTCATGTTTAGTTATTTGTTCGTAGTTCTTTGTTCTTTGTTTGTAGTTTTTATGACTTTTTAATTTGAAACGTTCCAATGCGTTTACCGGTCGCATTCAAAAAAGTGCGCGTTAAAATTCTCCGGATATTTATTAATCCTAATCAATACTTCCAAATATTGTGCATCCAAAGCCACTGTTCCGGATGTTTTCTTATAACTTCTTCGAGTCGTTTAAAATACTTTTGAGTTAAACATATTTCAGGATTGTCGAAAAACTCGTCATCCTCTTTACACTCAAATTTTTCAAATGTAAGATAGTATGTCCCGTCTGCCTGCCTGATATAAAAAGAAAGAACAATAGGAGTTCCCAGCTTTACTGAAAGCGCCGCCGTTCCCGTGTAGCAAGCCGTATCATGCCCGAAGAATTTAACTCTCGGTCCTTCCTTAGAGCCTCGCTGATCGCCCACCGTTCCGATAATTTCCCCCTTACGCGCCGCCGATATAAGCGCGCGCAACCCCGCTCCGGGACGCAACTCGCGGTTGCCGAACTTTCCCCGCATCATAGTAAGCCAATCATTTACGTAAGGATTGCGCTGCTTTTTCGCCAATCCGAGAATTGAACGATTCAACTTAACCCCAATCCACGTCCCGGCGTATTCCCAATTACCGAAATGAGCGGTAAGCATAAAAACACCCTTTCCCTTGCCGGCGGCTTCTTTAAGAACATCTAACGAATCGCTTTCCGCATAATCGAGCACATTCTTTTCCGTCAGTCCGGGCATTGCCATAATCTCAAGGAAAGTAATTGCAAAGCTCAGATAATTTTTTTTTGCAATCGATAAAATTTCTTTATCAGATTTTTCGGGAAAAGCTTTGCGTAAATTTTCAATTACTACTTTTTTACGAATCGGGATTACATTGAGAAATAAGAATGCCAGCGCTTTGGCTGGATATTTTACCCGCTTAAACCCGATTAAAATAACCGCTTTGCTGATAATTGAAAAAACCAGATATTCCGCTTTGTCCCTGTTAAAAATCATCATTCCCCGATAAGCTGACGCCAGCGTATATTGTTAACTTCGCCCCGTTTTGTGGAATGCACCAAATCGTATTCCCCGATGCCGAGCATATCGACAAAGACAAAAACCACTCCACCTTCAATATTATGATAATACCAAAGCTCGTAAGGTTTGGTAGAAATGTTGTTGGGATAACGGTCAATTGTATCGGGCGGACCGTAAGTAAGATAAACTCTTCCCATGTCCGTCATGTATCCGGGATGAGTCCGGGTTTTAAACTTGCGATTAACGTAATCCAACCGGCGCATATATTCGTCCATAAACTCATTCTGAGGCGTCGCGGGATTTTTATCATGATTTTTCCAGAAACGGGTTAAAAATCTCTGTTTCTGTTCGGGCGTTTTCAATTCCTCAAATTGTTTTTTTTCATCACGCGAAGCAATGTAGCGCAGCTTCTTAAAAAACAAATCCGCTTCGTCCGAACTCATTCCGCTGAAACGTGAACTCACTGAAATTTTTCCGCTGAAGCTGCTGTCAATTTTAACATTCGGATTAATCAGAAAAAACCTTTTGGAAGAAGTATATGCGTAGTTTACGGTTGTATCGACAATCGCAAGCATTAAATTGTACGCGCCTGTCGGTTCTCCTTTCAGATTAATTTGTCCGACTTTCACAACCGAGTTATTTTTTGTTGATATTAAAGATTTTCTCTGATAAACTTTTTCCCCGTTGGGATTTAACACGACAGTCAGAAAATTAACGCTTTTGCCGAAAGACTTTTTCAGATTATAAACTTCGGCGTAAAAGAATACAACAGGCTCAAGCGGGGAATAAATCCGGCTCGGATTAGGAAGAACCTTGTAAGTGTTTTTATAAAATATTGATTTCTCATCTTCAGATTTAATAATGTTTCTTCCAAGTTCAATGTTACTCAGCGACGGTTTATCCTTAGGGAAAGGCGCTACTTCGAGTTTATCGTCCAGCGTTTTTATGTTCTTTTTGTTATTGTCGTCAATCACGGAAAAGGTCAGATTGTACTTCCCGAAAGGAACAACCAGCTGAAACTGTCCCAGCATCTCGTTCTTTTTGTTAAGCGTATCGGCGGATGATTTAACGGAAAATACTTTTACAATATTGTTCGTTGTATCTTGCCTATCGCAAAGAATAACCCGCATAATTACGGAAAGTTTATCTCCCGTTTCCGATTTTGCGGCTTCAAGTCCTCTTTTCTCAATCTGATAATAAAACTCGATGTAATTCGATGAATCGCTAAAGAAAAACTGAGAGTAATCAAAATCAAAATTTACTCCGCCGTTCTGCCCGAAAACAGTTGAGGCAATAAAAAATAATATTAAAAGTTTTTTCAAGCTATTGTTTTCCCTTGTTTGTCGAAATTGAACGCTAATTTACTTTCTGAGACCTTTGCACAACCTAAATTTGTCATATTGAGTCCGCCAATCCGCCAAGGCGGAGGAGTGGAAACCGTCCGAAATATCTCTAAATTCGGTATAATTACCGGTTTTGAGATTCTTCTTCCCGACTTTGTCGGGACTCAGAATGACATTTTACGGGGTTATGCAAAGCCTTCTTTCTGTTTAATCATGCTCGGAATCTTGAGTTCAAAGTTCTCTAATTCTTAATTAATAATTTGTAATTTGTAATTTATAATTTGTAATTATCATCTTACTTTCAGTCTGTCCATCCAATTCGGGTCGTGTCGCTCTCCCCGTTTAGTTGAATGAAGCAATCTGTACATACCCAAGCCGTTTTGATCTCCGAAAATGAATTCAACGCCTCCTTCGATATTGTAATAATACCAAATTTGGTAGGGCTGGTTGTAATAATCATTCTGTTTTCTGATAATCTTACTCGGCTCTCCGTATTTGATATAAACTATTCCGCGGTCGGTTAAACTTCCCCGTTTTTTATATTCTTTAAATCTTTTATCGGCATATTTTACTCTTTCCTTAAACTGTTCGTAAGTTTCATTTTCAGGAGTGGAAGGATTTTCATCCCTTTTCTGCCAGAATGAATAGAGGAAAACTTCCTTTTGTTTTGTACTGTCCAACTGTGAATATTGCCAAATTTCGTCTTCGCTTGCAAGGCATTTTGACGACTTAAAGATTGCGTCGCATTCAGGCCCGCTTAGTATGGCAAAGGGACTGGCAAGAAAGTTATGCTTTACTAAAGCGTCGTTTATGTTGTAATTGGAATCGGCGACAACAGAACTTACGTAATAAAAATCTTTATTCTCTTCGTCCAATATTTTCCCCGTCTCATCAACCAAATCCGCGGTAATATCGTATTTGCCCGACATAAAGTTTTTAAGACGAATAAAGCCGGGATCGGCAACCGCATTTTTGCCTGTGTTGAGAGGGCTTTCCTTCTTCCAGACAACTTTTCCGAGAGAGTTAGTCAGCTTAATTCTGAACTTCAGCGGTTTGTGATAGTCCTCTAAGCCGTAAATTTCAGTGTAATAAAAAACTACCGGCATTTTTTCGTAAAAAGTCGCTCTCGGATTGGGATAAACTTCCATGCAGTTTTTATAAAAATTAGATTTGTTGTTTTTTGAACCTGTAATCAGTTTGGAAGCCAGTTCGATTCCGCTGATAAAAGGGGGAGTTTTTTTCTTAACATCAAGCGTTGTATGGTAATAGTCAACTTTAGCCGAGTCGTAATAATCTCCGATTGCCACCTGCATTTTATATTTGCCGGGATCGAGTTTTATATCAAACTTTCCGAGAAAAATCTGAGTTCTGTTAGTATCTAATATTGTATATCGTACAATATACGGCTGATTCATCACCAGAATACTGTCGGCAGTGCGTACTATTGCAATATCAATACGCGGATAGATGAAAATGCCCTTTTCAGAGTATGTGTGAACAAACCCGGTATCCGCGACAGAGTAGTAAAATTCGTAACGGATTGAAGCGGAATCATATCTGAAAGGAGTCATATCATATTCAAAATTAAAAAACTTTTTGCTCGACTGAGCCGTTAAAACTGCGGTGAACATCAACAATACTAAAAGTATTTTTTTCATTTGCTTCCTCTTAATTCACATCAAATATTTTGAAACTAAATTAATAAGTTTTTGAAAAGTAACAAAGAACAAAACATTTTTTGTAGCGTAGATTGCTTGCAATCTGCGAATAAATAAACATAACGCTAAATTATTAATTGCCACAGTCCGCCGCGGCGGAGAACGAACGCAAGCTCACTAATCTCCTCCTTAGGCGGACTGTGCTACAAGTTGAACAAGTTGGATATGTAAGATTTTCTTAGCTCAACTTTCTTCTAGAAACCTTTGCATAACCTAAATTTGTCATATTGAGGACGGTGGACGCCGTCCGAAATATCTCTAAATTCAGTGTAATTACCAGTTTTGAGATTCTTCTCCCGCCAAGGCGGGATCAGAATGACAAATAAATTGAGTTATGCAAAGCATTCTTATAATAGTGGTCATTAGCAATTTTCCTATTGAGGATTTTGGGATGAAATTAAGCGCCAAAATAAAAAAGGCGTCCGATTGGACGCCTTTTCAATTAATCTATTTGATTAAGATACAATCTTAGTCAAGACCTAATGTAAGTGTAAATACATTACTGCTGCCTAATGCGTTTTCTTTTACATGGCGGAAAGCGTAATCAAATTTAATTTTAACGCCGTCAACCATTTCCCAGTAAACGCCTGCTCCAAGAGCATAATCATAAATGTAGTTGTCTTGGTTGCCTGTGTAGTAATTGTATCCACCGCGTAAATAAAGCATGTTCATGAAGTCGTATTCAATTCCGCCTCTAACTATATCATCCAAGTTATTGTTGTTTCTGAAAGCGGCTGCGAGCGATAATGAATTATTTGCATCAAACATAAATTTGTAAGATGCGCTTAAATCAAAATAACTCGGAATTTCGAATTCTTCGGTAATCGGGGTATAAACTCCGGTACCCGAACCCAATGCGCTTCCGGGAATCAATGTTCTCTGCTGCAAATCAGCTCCGGCATATTTCATATTATCGCCGATATTTGCAACAACAACGCCTAAGGACAATTGTTTGTTAAAGTTGTACTGAACGCCGAAATCCAATGCCCAACCGTTTGCGGTTGTATTTTGAATTCCTTCATGAATAACTTTCATTGTTACGCCGGCGATTACTCTATCGGTAAGTTCTTTAGAGTAAGTTAAGCCCAAAGTAACATACGAAGGGCTGTAAGTTTCACCGGTACCGTCGGGATTATCATAAGTGGTGATAGGAATATCGCCGAATCCGATGTTTTTATATGATAAAGCAATCGAGCCTATATCGCCTAAGTTTGTTCCGACAGCAAGGTAGGAAATATTGATGTCGGCAATGTATTTTGAATAATCAAACATTGCTTCCGTTCCTGTCATACTGCCAAGTCCGGCAGGATTATAGTAAATAGCTTCAACTCCATGGGTGTTAGCCAAGAAAGCGCCTGCAGTGGCAATTGAACGAGCGCCGACAGGAATCAATAACTGATCGGCTCCTGATGTACCTCTACGAGCAGCGTCACCTGCAAAAGATACTACAGTGAAGCTAAATACGATAAGTAATATTAGTATTTTTCTCATTTTTTATTTCTCCAAATATTTTTTACATCAATCAGAGTAAGCGGAACGGAAGTTCCGTTCCGCATGACTCAAATTAATATCTCTGTATTTGCTTTTGTGGCATAATGATTGCGAATTTAAGTACTTTATCTCCATACTTCGGATTTGATACAATCGCAATATACATGCCTGAAGCTACTCGTAATCCATCTTCGTTTTTAAGATCCCAATTCAAGAATGGGTTTGTATCGTTCTTCTCCAATGTTCTAAGTTTAGTTCCGCTGAGTGAGAAGATTTTGATAGTCACTTCATTCGGTAAATTACTAAACGTAACGAACGGTTCGTCAGGTTTGTATTTATCGCCTTGTACGTAACTTCCAATCGGATTGTACGCATAAAGCGGATTAGGATATACGTTCACTTTTTCGAACATTGACTTAGCTTCGGCGTCATCCATGTTAACTTTGGGGACAAATGAATATTTGTCTTTTTCCGTTAGGAAATATTCCGGAGTAATAACCAAAGTTCCGGTGGGATTGAATGTTCCGGTAGTGTCAATTCTTTCCAACCCAACCAAATACATTGTATTAAAGAACGGAGAGTGAGCAATCGCCTTAATTGAGTCGGAAATGCCGGCTGCGCTAAGCGTATATCCGTTACTATAATTTGCTTGGTTATGATCGCCGGTATAAACGATATTGCTTCCGGTAGGATCATACGGACTATCAAAAATGATGATATATTCTTTTGTTTTGGAAAGATCATTACTTGGATTATAAACTCCGGACATAGAGACTGAATCAGGAACTCTTGCATCTTCCGTATATCCTACAGCAAGCTGATACTGTTCGCCGAATCGATCGTCAACAACCCATGCCTGGAAAGGTAGGTCAACAAATCCATGACCGGGATCGGAGGCTTCCGCATATTTATAAGCATGTCTTTTATAAATATATCTATAACCTTTACTGGTAACGCCAAATCGCAGTTCCACTCTTCTCATCCGGTTTGCTCTGATTGCATCGGAATTCAATTGATTAAGAATCAAAAGTTTCACTTTGTTGGTATCAAGATCATTTCCGATATAGAAAGCTCCGGTAGTATCGTTTTTGTAAGGAATAGCCCAGTCCAAAGAATTGTATTCAGGTTGCGCAGGAACTTTCCATGGAACGTCAACAGTAAAGCCGTCCACCATCTCCGTTAACCCGGCAGCATTATCATAATTTTTAGACGAATCCGCTATAATAGTATTCGTCGTATTATCTTTTATATAATAATACAAGCTATAAACTGCGCTCAAACTATCCAGATAAAAACCAACCTGATATTCATGGGAGCTTGAACTATTTTTATCATATAGTGTATATGTTACTTCATTTGTTGCAGCCCCTTGAATATGTTTAGTATTAACATTATCTCTGAAAGGTTCATACTCTCTTGCACCCGGAACAATACCGACAATGCTTGATTCGTCTTTTAACAATGTTGGTACATTTGCCACCATACCTACAGTTGCAGTTCCCGGTATCATATAGTTTCCAAGAGCATCCAAACGAACTATCTCATCGTAATTCAAGGCAAATCCGGTTATCGAAATAAAGTAAGGTTTTCCCTTAATTAGAGGACCATTTGTAAACGGATCGGTTGTAATTGATAATTTTACCCAACCTGTCTTAGGATTTGAATAAATTGCGGAATCCAACTGTGTACCGCCTTGATAAATAACGGTTCTTTCAAGACTTACTCCGTCCTCTTTAATAACGGTTTTAATATCGTTTGCAACATCATATTTTGCAATGGTTATTTTATTTGTCATACCGCCTTCTTTATCGGCCGTATTTGGAGCCTGATACATATTAACTTCATATCCTTCAAAACGCATATCATACCCATTTCCAAGCGACCGATAACCCATCTGTTCCGCAGTATTCCAAATTAACTCAATTTTATTATCCGTCGTTTGAATTACAGGTTTCACAACCGGCGGTGGCGAAGGATAATTAAAGTTATTTTGATAAACAAACTGTGCGGCTCTGTCTATTTGCTTTGTTTTTTTAACGGAAGCCAAAGCAGATGTCTTGGATCTACCTATTACATAAGCGACCACTATATCAACGGCTTTGTCTTTTTCCAACTTGAATGGGCCGGTGTTAGACATTTGACGTTGATCAACAGGAGCGGTATTTATCCATCCTGTTAATGTAACAGGATCACCTGAATACATAAAACGACCGTCAACCGTATGGCAATCTACTCCGCCAAGAACAGCTCCGAATTGCCAGTTACAAGGATCAATTACCTGCCCGGCTTGGTTTTTACCTTCCAAATAATTACGCGCTTCTTCCTTTGTTTGAGGATCCTGTTGCCCTGTAACCCCGTTCATATATTCAACAAACGAAGTCAAGGGAAGATTTTTTGCTCCTTTAATGGTATCAATTCCCATTATGGGACCTTTTACGTTATATGCTTCGTCGTTAGGATCATTAGTAAATTCCCACGGTCCTTGGAAAAAGTCAATGAGAAAAGTAGGAGGGTTTGCGCCAAATTGGGCGTCAGCACCGTCATTGTAAACGTAACCGGCGTTAAGAGCTCTGTCACTGCCGACTAAGTCATCAAGATAATCGCCAAGGTCAGGGTCAGCCCAAACTCCAAAATATACAGAGTCAATTACATTAGCCACAGTGCCGCGGTTAACAATGGAATATCTGATAAAAATAATATCTCCCAGATCTCCGGAAGTGGAGTATGCCCAAACTGTTTGCCTGATGTCAATTCCCTGAGGATTAACATCCGTGAACTGTCTATTCGCAGCCGGCAATCCGTCATTATAAACACACCATACAGTTTCGTCGCCGAGCAAATCCGGCATATCTTCATCCGGGTCCCATTTTCCGTTTCCGTTTTTATCTACCGGATTGTAAACCCCGTCGCCGTCGCCGTCATAGAAATAAGCTCCGCCTTTTACCGCGTCAGCCCAGTCCTGCCACGACTCGCCGAAAGGTTCATCGCTTGATTTAACGACAAAAATGCCTCGGGATATTGTTTGACCTGGATTGCTCGTGTCAATCGAACCGGGAACGAAATCTTCAATTCTTGACGACGAGGCTTCACCGTTGGCCCAAAGAAGTCCGTTTGTGTAACCGCTCATCAAAAAACCGGAACTGTAAATAACGCCTTTTCCGTCATATCTTCCATAGCTTCCTTGAGGAGGAATGTTAACATCGGCAATCTTTCCAACATCATTGAGAGGAAGATTAATATTGTTAACCCATAGACGGTAAGCGTCTCCATAGTTTTGATCGCCTTTGGGCTTTTGTAATTTTCCGTCTTTTCTGTCGGCAGCATTAAGTCCGACGAAGGAAAATACCAGCAAAGCGACCAAAAACTTTACCGAAATTAATTTTAGTTTATTCATTATATAAACCTCTTTTTACTATTATACAAGTTTGATTTCAATTATTTTGTCGAAAAATTCATTTTAACGCCGACCTTAATCAACCGAGGAGGTCCGAAATTTCCGGGATCCCTTTCGAGAGCTTCATAATCATAAACCCAGTTCTGACCATTCTGCGCAGCATAAGTTTTTCCTTCGGCAGTAGCTAAAAATCCTGTTGTTTCAGGCGAACCTGTGGATCTCCAAACGCTTACCGCATTTTTAGCGTTAAATAAATTGTTTACCCATAAATAGGGGGTTATACCTAAGTTATCGCCGATAGCAAATGTTTTTTCGACTTTGAAATCAACTGTCATTGAACCGGGACCGTATCGTGAGTTAATATATCCCTTTGTATCTCCGTAGTTACTGTCATCATTTAATAGATTCTGAGTCTGGAGAGGTGTGTAAGGTCTTCCGCTGTTGAAAGAAACCAACATATCCGCGGATAACATTTCAAGCATTCCTCCCTCGCCTTTAGGGATAAAGAAGTTTAAGTTAATAACTCCGGTATGTCTTTGGTCAAAGTCCAAAGGAGCGATTACTTTCGGTAATCCGTCGGTACCGAGGTTACGGAACGCCGCCATATATGATGAACTCTGTGATGAACCTGTTCCTTCGGCAAATGAATAAGTATAGTTCACTGAAGCCGAGAAGTAACTGATTCTCGGGATATCCAATGTAAACGCTAACCCTTTGATAGTACCGAAGTCAGTATTTGCATGCGGGAAATAACGTAAGTTTTCGCCGCCAGGCTGTCTTTGGTAAAATTCTACGGTAGTATTTACCAGTCCCTGTGTATTCTTATAAAAAGCTGTAATATTCAATGCTGCGGTATTATCACCCAATACCTGTCTGAATCCTATTTCATATTGTGTTGTGATTTCGCTGCTTACCCAGCCGTTATCTACGCCAAAGTCAGACGTTTGTTTCATTAAATCGAGTCTGTTTTCTCTCGGGTAGAGATCAAACAATCTCGGAGCCTGAATAAAACGCCCGTACTGAGCATGAAAAACGGTTGTTTCGGTAACAGGGAATCCCAAACCAAGACGTGGCGAAAAATAAAGTTCCGGATCTTTGATTTTGAAATCACCGTTATCAAAATTATCAGGATCCGTTCCGCCTGCATAAGGTAAGTTCGGATTTTTAAGAATACGAGCTTGAGAATCAAAGTAATCCATACGGATACCGAGATTGATTACCAAGTCTTCCAGCTCATATCTATCTTGAACATAACCGTAAACAAAAGTAGGTTTCTGGGGACCAACTATGCCCGTACTATCGTCGGTGGCATTTCCAAATATATCATAACCGAAATAACTCGGCCTTTGTCTGGCATATCTTTCTTGTTTAGAGACAGCCGGCAAAATATAAGTAGAATCGCTTCCGTCGCTTGCCGTAGTGTGAATTGTTCTGTCTCTTATATCTTGAGCTATCTGCATTGGCGCAATTGAATAATATCTCATGATACTATAGTTAGCTCCAAAACCTGCTTCAAACAAATGCTTGTCCATCTGAGCGGTAAAGTTTCCGTCAATGGAGAACGTTTGAGTTTGATTTTTATTATAATTGTTACTTACACGTCCATGTGAAGCAAAAATACCGAGTGAGTCATAACGTAGCGCATAATCATTACCTTGAGAAGGAGTATAAGGATTAGTTAATGTGTCGCCGTACGACTCTAAGTTATCAAAGAATACTCCATCGCCTGATGCGGAATAATTTGTACGATAGCCAAGCGTTACATTCCAAAAAGAGTTTTCGGTAACATTTTGTGATATCTGTGAAGTTAACGATAAGTTGTCCCCAATATTCTTTCTGTTATGGTCGGAGTTATTTTTTGCATAAACATAAATAAATCCACGGCTAATATAACTGTTATAAATACCGCTTAATCTCATTGTAATGCCATGACCTAAGTTGTGGTAAGTTTTAGCTGAAAACTTCCATGTTCCCTGATCGTTATTCGGCAAATAAGGCATTGACTTTCCGATCGACTGGAAATTAATACCCTGAGCCGAAGGGGAATGATCTTTAAACCAGCCTCTTTCAGCCGAAATAAAGAAAGTATGATTCGTGTTTCCCGGTATAATCGGACCGCCGAGAGTTCCGGTATAAAGGTTATAACCGTAGTCATCAGTAAATGATGAAGTTAATCCGTCCAAATGAATTTTGTAATAAGGAGAACCGGATTTTGTAGTAATATTAATAATACCGGACTGAGCTTGTCCGTATTTGGCTTCGTAACCGCCAACCTGGAAAGAAATCTGCTCAATAGCGGCGTTACTTAAAACCGCATTATTATTTCCGAACAACGGGTCGTTTTGAACAACGCCGTCAACAATGTAAACAACTTCGCCGCCGCGTCCGCCACGAACATTCAAAGTTGCGTTTCCGTCAACACCGCCGGAACCTTCTGCTTTTACAACGCCGGCTTGCAATGAAGCCAAGTTGGAAACGCCTTTAACAGGCAACCGGTTAATGCTTTCGGAATCAATTACTTTTACCGTGTTTGTCGCTTTTGCTTCAAACAATCTGTTATCGGTTACAACAACTTCCTGCAAATCAACTCCGGCTTTTAGCTTAACATTAAGTTCGAAAGTAACGCCGGGGATAATGCGAACGTTGTTTACAACTTTATCTTGGTAACCGACAAAACTGAACTTTACGGAATAGGTGCCGGGAGTAATATTAAGGATTTTATATTCTCCGTTAATATCTGCCGCGGCTCCTAAGTTCGTATTGACAAGCGTAACATTCGCTCCAATCAACGGTTCGCCGGTATCGGCGTCTTTAACCGTTCCGGCCATTTTACCTACACCGGATTGTGCGAAGAGGCTTGTCCCCAAAATTAATAGGAATACAATTAATTTTGAAAAAGTCCCTAACTTTTTCATATCAACTCCAATTTTAATAGAGATAAAAACATATTAAGATAACTGAAAAAAATGTCTGTTTCTAATAAAGAAAAGGCGGCGCATATTTCAGCGCCCCCTTTTAATATTCAATAACTCAAATAAGATTAAATTACTTGAGCAACATCATTTTCTTTGTTGCTGAGAATCTAGATCCGTCAACACCTTCAACATTGATGTCGTAGAAATAAACTCCACTGGTAAGATTTGAGCCGTCAAATGTGTATTTATGAGTTCCGGCATTTAAGTTACCGTAAACTTTACTTGCCACAACTTGTCCTAACAAGTTGTAAACATTTAACTGAACTTTGGAATCAACTTTAAGAGCAAAGCTAATCTGAGTTGTCGGGTTGAACGGATTAGGATAGTTCTGGGACAAGGAATAGCTTGTAACTACTTGTTGATCATTAACGCCTGTCGGTGTATAAGGAACTTCAATTTCATCGTAGTACCAAGCTCCGTCGTCGCTTCCGTCGCCTTCGCCAAATAAACTTACACCGGGTATTGCGTCATCATAATATACGAAATGAACTGTTGCAGTGCCCTTATCCGAATTATATTCGACTTCGTCCGCAACATAAGGATAACATTCGTCAACATCTGTAGCTCCGACTAAAATCTGAGGATCGGAAAATGTTCTTCCGCCATCAACGGAATATGCATAAGAAACATCTGTGTAATATACTCCGGTTGATGCCATATTAAGACTTCCATCTTTATACTCGGGGGATTGCCAAGCAACGAAAACAAATCCGCCGTCAGCTGTTGCGCCAACCGATTCATATGCATTTCCAATACCATTGCCGGGATAACCATTTATAATGTTTGTATCATGTTCTACTACAACATCGCTTAACGCAATAAATTTCTTATCCCTGCTATTCCAATATAATGCAGGAAAAACAGCAGCTGTATCGCTTGCCATATCAACAGAGTAACCATTGATTCCCAGATGAACAACTCCATTATTATCTACTAAGGATTGGCTCTGACCGAAATTTGCAAAAAGAGGAGCATAATCCGGACGATTTGAGATTGTTCCGGTAACGCCGCATTTTGCCACTTCTTCATAATTCCAAGTTTCTCCAGCGTCATTGGAATAAACCAATGCGGCAAGATTTACTCTATCAAGAGGAGTTCCGTCAAATGCATTTCCATCTCTTCCAACAGTTGAAAAAGCGCTAAAATGGTTTCCGTCAGGAGATACATGAACGCCAACCTCAGTATCAAAATTAGAGCCTAAACTTGTATCGCCGCTAACTTGGGCAAAAAAACCGGCTAAAGTATTTAAAGAATCAAAACTCGTCCAAGGAGTTGTAGTTGAAAAAGCGCCTCCATCTCCCAAGTACATAGTCTTGTTATTCACTACAGAATAAGCAAAGCTAGGGAAGTTTCCGGCAAAGGACGGTTCTTCTGTAACTTCGTCCATATCATAATTATAAATAGCAGGCACCGTAACGCCGCCCTGGTGAGCCATAATCAAAGCATTTCCTGCAAGATTTCCGGATGTAGCTGTTTGGATAGATCCCCAACCAGTATAAGCGTTAACATCATATACTGAAAAGGCAACCCATGTGGATACATCAACTCGTAAAGCTAAGTTTACATATCTGTTACCATCCACGTTACTTGCCAATCTTGACATTCCAACCATAACCGGATTTTTAACTCCATCGCCGTCAAAATCATCAAGTACCAGCATTGGTCTTGTTTGGCTATTTGATGGGTAGTCATAATTTGTGTTAAATATTAATTCGCCTTTAGCGCCTTTAACAGCTCCCGTATTGGTTAGAGGCACATTAATTTCAGCATTTACATCAATCTTTTTTGCAAATTTTTGCTGAACAGGTTTTTCCTGCGAGTAAAGCTTTGTTGCAAAAACAACGAATATTGCAACAGCTAACAAAGTAGAAATTTTTCGTAACATACGTGTTACTCCTTTAGTTTGTTGTTAGATTAATTAGTTAATAGTAAAATGATTTTACTTTTTTTCTCTTTCATGCTGTAAAGAACTATGTCGAAACTTCAATGTATTAATTCAAAAATTGATATCCTAACCAATAATTTCTAAGCCTTGAAGAATAAACATAAAAGATTATCCATAAAAATCAAAATGAAAATAAATATTTGTGATTTTAAAATCAAGTATTATCAATAAAGACAACGGATATATTGTTTGGTTAATTTAACAATTTTTCCAATTTATCGATAAAAACTTGTTTGTTGACTGCGCCGATAACAATATCCTTAACTTCGCCGTCTTTAAAAAATAAAACGGTCGGAATGCTGCGAACCCCATATTTTATAGCGGTTTGCTGGTTTACGTCAACGTCAAGCTTACCAATTTTAGCTCTGCCTTCGTAAGTTTCGGCAAGTTCGTCCATTATAGGTGCTACCAATTTACACGGTCCGCACCAAATTGCCCAGAAGTCAATTACAACAGGCACGTCAGATTTTAAAACTTCCCGCTCAAAGTTTTGATCCGTAAATTCTATTTTAGCCATATTATTTCCTTTTTTCTTTTTTCTTAATTAGAATTTGCTTTTACATCATATAATTGTAAGTAAAACGAAGCTGTAACCTCAATAAAAAAGCACTGTCATTGCGAGCGAACGAAGTAAGCGCGGCAATCTTATGAATCTTCAACCTTGCCAGTAATATTTAACATTCAAGCATTTGCAAGTTTATTATTGAGATTGCTTCGTCAGTCACAAGTTCCTTCCTCGCAATGACGCGACGGTGCAATGACAATTAACACCGTCATTGCGAGGAGCGTAGCGACGCTGCAATCTCCAAAATCAACTTACACCGGTCGAATAGCGGAAATCAATTCGCCGCCGTCAACCTGAATAACATTGCCTGTAATAAACGAGGCTCGTTCATCACTTAAAAGAACAATTGCGTTCGCCACATCCTCGGGAGTAGTTAAACGTCCTGTCGGATTTTTTGCTCTCGCGCCTTCCAGTAAAATATCATTGCCGGGTATTTTCCGCAACGCAGGAGTGTCGGTAACGCCCGCCATTATTGCGTTTGCAGTAATTCCGCGATGAGCCAATTCAACCGCAAGCTGACGAATGTGGGATTCCAGCGTGGCTTTAGCCGCAGAAACCGCGCCGTAAGTCGGAATAACCTCAACCGAGCCGGAGCTTGTCATCCCGAAAATGCGTCCGTTATCGGCAAACAAGTCTCTCACAACTACTCCCTGAGTCCAGTAAACAATCGAATGCGCCATAACGTCGAGAGTCATATTCATCTGCTTCGGAGAAATTCCCGGTTTGCCGTCCGGAGTGATAAAATCCTTTAACGTTCCGAAAGCCAAAGAGTGCATCAGAACATTTATCTTTTCTCCCGATTCGGAAAATCTTTCTTTTATTTCGTCAAGCGCCGAGTTGCGTTTTTCTTCATCCGCGGCGTTTATATTATAAAACAAAGCTTCGCTTCCGAATCCGGTTATCTTTTCCTTAATCGCATCAACATTTGCCATAGTGGCTTGTCTGTCCAAATGAATTCCTATTATACCATATCCCGCTTCCGCTAATTTTATTGCGGTTGCGCCTCCGAATCCGCTCGATGCCCCGAGTATCAAAGCCCATTTCTTATTCATGGAATCTCCTTAAATTTTCAAATATTAGAACTATTAAGTTAAAAATTATTCTTATTTAACCAAACAAAAAACTAAACGTGAAAAAAGGCCGAATTATTATTTGCGCAAATTCTAATTTTGAGATTCTTCTCCAGCCAAGGCGGGATCAGAATTACAATTTTCGGGGTTATGCAAAGCCTTCTAGTAGTAGTAAAAAGTATTGTGTAACTTAATAATTTGCTGTTCCAATGATAAGCAGTGGTTTCATTCTGAGTTCCCACCCCTGCGAGAGAAGAATCTCAATATTTGGATTTGCAACGGTGCTGGTAAGGAGATTCTTCACTTCGCTTCTCTCCGTTCAGAATGACAAATGTAAGCAGGGGGGAATTTTGTCATTCTGATACCGCCGTTTTTTGGCGGGAGAAGAATCTCAAAACCGGTAATAGTACCGAGTTTAGAGATATTGAGGACGGCTCCCACTCCTCCTCCGCCTTGGCGGATTGGCGGATTGGCGGACCCAATATGACAATTTTAGGTTTTGCAAAGGTCTCTACTAATCAATTCAAAGCAAACAAAATCGAATTATCCCCAAGCAATTCTTCAACGGCATTAAAAAGTTCCTCCTCCGGAGCGACCCTGGCTTCAATTACAAATTCCCGTTTTGATTTATTATCAAGCACAAAAATTCGCGCAGCCGCTTTCCCGGGATGTTTATCAAGAATATCCTTAAGGGATTTTATGGTTCCGGCATCGTGTTGATTAGCGTCTATCTTAAAAACAACAGTCTTCGTCAACTCCTTTTTAACTTCCTCAAGCGGAACAACGTCGTCTATCTGCAATTTAATACTATCGCCGCTGCTTTCTATTTTACCTATTGCGAGAAGCGTTTTTCCCTTTGCAATCTTTTCCTTGTGCTTGGCAAAATCGCGTCCGAACATTATCGCCTCGCAGGAGCCGGTCAAATCATCAAACTTCATAAACGCCATCTCTTTGCCGGAGCGGTCGATTTTTGTTTTTAAATCGGTAACAACAACGCACACGCGCACACGCTCCTCGTCGTCCTTAAACGTAGAGGGATCTCCGAGATGCACAGTAGAAAACGCGTAATATTCCTTCTCAAAATCACGCAGCGGATGCCCCGTTAAATAAAAGCCGAGTACCTCCCGCTCCTTTTCCAGCTCGACGCTTTTATCCCACGGACGAACTTTCTCCAGCTCCGGCTCGGAAATATTTTCCACTTCCGCCGTCCCTCCGAAAAGCCCGTCGTCAAACTTCTCCTTAAACGTTCGCACCTTTTGTGCAAAGTCAATCGCCGATTCGATACTGTAAAATATCTCGGCGCGACTTCCTTCCAGCTGATCAAAAGCTCCCGAAAGCGTAAGTCCTTCAAGAACGCGCTTGTTTACAATGTGAGTATCAACCGCGCTGCAGAACTCGAACAATGTGGTGAAATCTTTTCCGTATTCTTTCCTCGCTCTTTCGATTTCCACGACGGCTTTTTCCCCGACGTTTTTAATCGCCGACATCCCGAAAACGATTTTACCGTTATCAACGCTGAACTTAACCGAAGGTCTGTTTACGCTCGGCGGAAGAACTTCCACCTTCAGCTTCCGGCAATCTTCAAGGAAACTCGCGATTTTGTCGGTGTTTAAAACTTCGTTGGTTAAATTGGCGGCAAGAAACTCAGGAAGAAAATGCGCTTTCAAATAAGCCGTTTGGTAAGCCACAAGACTGTAAGCGACAGCGTGACTTTTATTAAACCCGTAATTTGCAAACTTGTTAATGTCGTCAAAAATCTTTTCCGCAATCTTTTTCTTGATTCCGTTTTTCTCGGCGCTCTCGACAAACTTGGCTTTCTGCTCAAGCATCGCTTCTGCTTGCTTTTTCCCCATCGCGCGCCGGAGAATATCCGCTTCCGCAAGCGACATTCCCGCTATTTTATTGGCTATCTGGATTACCTGCTCCTGATAAACAATGTAGCCGTAGGTTGTTCCGAGGATTGGTTCAAGGTCGGGATGCAGATACTCAATCTTTTCCTTCCCGTGTTTTCTTCTGATAAAGGAATCGATATTCTCCATTGGACCCGGACGGTAAAGCGCGTTCATCGCGACCAAGTCCTCTAAACGGGAGGGCTTTAACTTTTTCAGATATTCCCTCATCGGCGCAGACTCAAACTGGAACACGGCGGTTGTTTGTCCCTTTCCGAAAAGCTCGAAAGTCTTTTTGTCGTCAATCGGGATGGAGTCAATGTCCAGATCTATTCCGTGCGTCTGCTTTATTAATGCAATAGTATCTCTTATTATAGAGAGTGTCCGCAGTCCGAGAAAATCCATCTTCAGCAGTCCGTGGTCTTCTAACTCCTTCATATTATATTGCGTTACCACATCGCCGTTCGGACCGTACTTGGCAAGGGGAACAAAGTTGCTGACATCCTCCGGAGCAATAACTACGCCCGCCGCGTGTTTGGAAAGGTTGCGGTTCATTCCCTCCAAGATTTTGGAATAAGTAATCAGCTCTTTTATCTTCTCATCTTTCGACTCGTTTACCCACTTCAGTTCCGGGACCTCAGCAAGAGCTTTTTCTATTGTATAAACTTTTCCGAACTTAGTCGGAATAAACTTTGTGATTTTTTCCACAACGGGAATCGGAATTTGCAGCACCCGCGCAACATCCTTCAAAACAGCGCGAGAAGATAACCTGTTGAATGTAACAATCTGGCAAACGGATTCCCTGCCGTACTTTTCCGTTACATACTCAATCGCCTCGCCGCGCTGATCGTCGGCAAAATCAACGTCAATATCAGGCATTGATTTTCTTGCCGGGTTCAAAAATCGCTCGAAAAGCAAATCGTAATCAAGAGGATTAACATTTGTAATACCAAGCGCATACGCCACCAAACTTCCCGCCGCGCTGCCGCGTCCGGGCCCGACCGGAATTCCGCGCTCTCTTGAAGCGTTTATAAAATCCTGAACAATTAAGAAATATCCGGAGTACCCCATCGACTTAATAACGCCGATTTCATAATCAAACCGCTCACGGATTTCCTTTGTGATTTCGTCAAACCGTTTGTGCAAACCTTCTTCGGCAAGAATCTCAAAATATTCGTCAAGGGTCTTGGCGGGGGAATCTTCAGGTATCGGAAATTTGGGATAATAAAATTTTGAGAAATCAAAATCGAAATCTACTTTATCCGCAATTTCAAGCGTATTCTCTATCGCCCCTTCATACTTGCCGAACAGCTCTTTCATCTCTGCGGTCGTCTTAAAATAAATCTGGTCTGTCCTGTAACGGAGCTCCTTATAATTTACATTCCCCGTTCTGTCGCCGAGATGAAGCAGAATATTATGCGCTACGGCATGTTCCTGTTTTACATAATGAATATCGTTCGTCGCAATCATCTTAATGCCGAGTTCCTTTGAAAGTTTCGGCATTCCTTCAAGCACCCACTTTTCGTCGTCCAACCCGTGGTCTTGAATTTCGAGATAAAAATCATCCCCGAAAAGTTCGTGAAGCAAAATCGCATTTGACTTTGCCTTTTCAAAATCTCCTTGAATAAGAGGCGCGGCAACCGGTCCCGAAGCGCAAGCCGTTGTGCAGATTAATCCTTCATGATATTGCCGCAGTACTTCCATATCAATTCTCGGCTTGTAGTAAAATCCTTCGAGATAACCGATAGAGGAAAGTTTCATCAGGTTTTTATATCCCGTAGCGTTCTTCGCCAATAAAATCAAGTGATTGTAGCGTTTCCTTTTTGCGCCGCCGTTAACGGGCGGATTCTGTTTCCCTCTGTCGAACCTGCTTCCATCCATAACGATATACGCTTCCATGCCGATTATCGGCTTAATTCCGTTTTTCTTTGCAACCTTATAAAATTTTGATATTCCGAACATCGTTCCGTGATCTGTAAGCGCTATGGCATGCATTCCGTCGTCAACAGCCGCTTTTATCAAACTGTCGATTGTTGCGGCGGCATCTTGCAAACTGTAGTCGGAGTGATTATGAAGATGGACAAAATCTCCCATTCTGAAACCTTTTTCTTTAAATTAACCGTTGTAATTTTAAGTGGAAAAATAAGGATTTCTTTAATGAAGAAAGAGGAAATTTTAGCGAAAAGACAAACTCTGCATCCCCTTGTTGACAAAGGACTTCAGCGTTTTAAATGGATAACGAGCACATGCAAAAAGAGTAATAGAGACCTTTGCACAACCTAAATTTATCATATTGGGTCCGCCACGTTTACCCCGACCGCTTTTCGTCGGGGGCGGAGTGGAAACCGTCCGAAATATCTCTAAATTCGGCATAATTACCGGTTTTGAGATTCTTCATTTCGCTCCGCTCCATTCAGAATGACATTTTACGGGGTTATGCAAAGCTTTCTAATAATTTTTATTGAAGTTCAGAAGAAAAAACTAATTTTCACAGTAGAGTTTAACCATAAAAAAGTTTTGTATAACCTACCGAAATGGACTGCTAATCACGCCTGAGACGGGATCCGAATAATAAAGTACGGTATAGCTTAATCTCAAATTTGTCATTCGTCTCGCGTCTCGCGTCTTTCGTCTCGCGTCTCGCGTTTGACATCTACCACTATCTGTGATTGGTCATCCTTTCCCTGTATGGCCAAAACCGCCTTCGCCCCGCTTTGTTTCCGTAAGTTCATCCGAATCGACAACCTCAGCATGATACACCTTGCTGACGATTAACTGCGCAATCCGCTCGCCGCTATTTATAACGAAATCCTCCTTGCTAAAATTAAACATAATGATTTTTATTTCGCCTCTGTAATCGGAATCAATTGTGCCGGGCGAATTCAGCAAACCGATGCCGTGTTTCAGCGCCAAGCCGCTTCGGGGACGGACTTGTATTTCGTACCCTTCCGGAATTTCAACCCTTAAGCCGGTCGGGATCAAACCGACCGCGCCCGCTTTCAGCATAAAAGGTTCGTCAAGCGCCGCGCGAATATCCATTCCCGCGCTCCCCGATGTTTCATATTTGGGGAGGGGAATCTCGTTAAATTTTTCAGTAATTCTCTGAAATTTTATTTTAATCTTCTCCATCTTTTTTCCTTCAAATTAAAAACTATTAAAATATTCCAAGCCGGTTCCTTCCGAATGTTGAGCGGCACAAAGATAATATTCTTCTCAAAAATACCATTAAAACAAGCCGTTAAATACATCGTTAATATTTTTCACGGGAATAACATTCTCAACCTTTTTCCCTTTCAGACTTTTCATATTCCCGTTCGGAAGAAAAATTTTAGTAAAGCCCAACTTCTGCGCTTCGGCAATTCTTTTCTCTATTTGACTTACAGTTCTGACCTCGCCTCCAAGTCCCACTTCCCCGATAAAAACCGCCTCACCGTCAACGGCTTTATTAAAAAGACTTGAAGCAACCGCAACGCATACAGCCAAATCAATCGCCGGCTCAACTATCTTAAGTCCTCCGGCAATATTGAGGAAAACGTTGTGTGTCCCGACTCTCAGTTTCGCGCGCTTTTCCAATACGGCAAGTAAAATCGATAGTCTCCGGTAATCAAATCCGGTCGAAACTCTTTGCGGATTTCCGTAATTGGTCGGAGTTGCAAGAGCCTGAACTTCAAGCAGAACGGCGCGCGTTCCTTCGAGACTTGCCGTTATTACCGAGCCGGGAGTTTCGGTTTCCCTCTGATCAAGAAAAATCTTGCTCGGATTCAGAACTTCTTTCAGCCCTGTTTCTCCCATTTCAAAAACGCCGATTTCATTCGTGTTCCCGAATCTGTTTTTCTGAGCGCGGAGAATTCTGTACGCATGATTTTTTTCTCCTTCGAATTGCAGTACCGTATCGACAATATGTTCAAGAATTTTCGGTCCCGCTATAAATCCGTCCTTTGTTACATGTCCGATAATAATTGAAACGATTCCCGTTGTTTTGGATAGCTGCATCAAGCGCGCCGTAACTTCGCGGACTTGCGTAACCGTGCCAGGAGCGTTTTCGTAATTCGGGTCGTAAACGGTTTGTATCGAATCGATAATTACAACCTTAGGCTTAACTTTGTCAATTGCCGAGAGTATCCGTTCGAAATCGGTTTCGGCAAAAAGTTTAACGTTTTCCGCAAGTACTCCGAGACGCTTGGCGCGAATATTAATCTGGTTTACAGATTCCTCCCCCGATACATAAAGGACTTCCGAGTTTACGCGCGTCGAAGCCTGCATCACAAGCGTCGATTTCCCGATGCCGGGATCGCCGCCGACAAGCACAATCGAGCCGGGCATTAACCCGCCGCCGAGTACTCTGTCAAACTCGCTTATGCCGGTTAAGATTCGTCTGCTCTCAGAAGTTACCGCGCCGTTAAGCGTGAATATTTCCATATCCGCCGACATACCGCGGGAATCCCGCTTCGCGTTTTTGGGAAGAACTTTAACTTCTTCAAGAGTATTCCACGCTCCGCAAGAAGGGCACTTCCCGAGCCACGTCGGAGATTCGTAACCGCACTCTGCGCAGACAAACTTTGTTTTGGTTTTGCTCATATTATTGCCGCTTTTTTAAGTATCAAATATAATCTTAAAATTACTCCGCATACCAACGAATAAAATTCCAAAAACAGTTTAACCGGAATAAGTTAAATTCCCGTGAGATTACCGCGCTTCGTTCCACTTCGCTCGTAATGACGCGTGCTTGTTTGAGATTCCCGCAGTCGTTCTTCGGACTTATTCACAACAACAACTTGTTATCAATTGCAGCGCTAAAATTACGCTCCGAGCGTCGCAACCATTACGGCTTTAATAGTGTGCATGCGGTTTTCAGCTTCGTCAAAAACTATCGAGTGTTCGGACTCAAATACATCCTCGGTTACTTCCATTCCGTCCAAACCGAATTTCTCGTAAATCTCCGCGCCTACTTTCGTATCGCGGTTGTGAAACGCAGGGAGACAATGCATGAATTTAACTTTAGGATTACCGCTCGCCTTAACAGCTTCCATATTAACCTGGTACGGCTTAAGCGCTTTTATTCTTTCTTCCCAAACTTCAGCGGGTTCTCCCATCGAGACCCAAACATCCGTGTAAATAAAATCAACACCTTTAACGCCTTCTTTAACATCTTCAGTCAAAGTTATTTTCGCTCCGGAATGCTCTGCAATCGCTCGGCATTGGTTCACGAGTGAATCATCGGGCCAATATTCCTTCGGCGCGCAAAGGCGAACGTCCATGCCCATTATCGCTCCGCCTGCAAGGAGAGAGTTTCCCATATTAAATCTCGCGTCGCCCATATAACAGAAAGCGATATTCTCAGGGCGCTTTCCGCTCGATTCTTCCATAGTCATGAAATCAGCCAGAACTTGGGTCGGATGAAACTCGTTTGTCAGTCCGTTCCAAACCGGAACTCCGGCGTACTTCCCGAGTTCCTCAACAATCTCCTGTCCGAAACCGCGGTATTCGATTCCGTCATACATTCTCCCGAGAACTCGAGCCGTGTCCTTCATTGTTTCCTTATGCCCGATTTGCGAGCCGCTCGGGCCGAGATACGTAACGTTCGCGCCCTGGTCGTGTGCGGCAACTTCAAACGCGCATCTTGTACGTGTGGATGATTTTTCAAAAATGAGCGCGATGTTTTTCCCTTTTAACTTCGGCTCTTCGTATCCGCCGTACTTTGCGCTCTTCAAGTTTTTTGCCAGGTCAAGCAAAAACCGTATTTCGCTCTGATTGAAATCAAGTAATTTCAGAAAGTTTCTGTTTCTAAGATTTACAGCCATTTTTATCTCCGTAATTGTTATTATCAAATTACCGTGAACTAAAAGAAATTAAGATGTGAAAAGTAGTAAAAAATGAATATTCAAAAAATGAAAAATTATCCATCCGCCCCGCGTGTACCGACGACGGCGCATACAGAGCGACACTACCACAAAAAATAAAACTATTCAAATACTTTAAATCAAGTTAACGAAAAACAAAAATGAACGTTTTGTATTACCCTCCGGTTCGATAATCTTGCACCGAACGGTAAAAAGCGGTTATTTGATTAATCGGAATACAGATCTATTATTGACTTGGGAAAAGATTTTCCTTTACAAATTTAAAGTCGATTCGGGTCTGTAATTAATTATGTTTTTTCAACAATTAATTGATTTTTTGTATCTTTAATTTTACTTTAAAAAATTAAGATTCTTTTTAATAGATTTTATAATAAACCTGGGTTAAGTTGAACGCATATTCATCGTTAACGGATTCCGATTTAATGACGCTGGTTATCAAGCGCGACAAAACCGCTTTGGTTGAAATTTACCGCAGGTACTCCAAATTACTTTTCCCTCTGATTAAAAAAATAGTAGGCGAGCCTGAAATTGCCGCCGGTCTGCTTGAAGAAGTTTTTCTTATAATTTGGAATAAGGCGCACAAATATGCCGAACAGCCCGACAATCCCTACACATGGATAATTACACTTGCGCGCAACCGCGCCGTTGACAGCGCGCGGAGAGGACGTAACTCTCTTTCGGCATCGCAATATTACGACGACGATTACGAGAACAGATTTATTCTTCCCCGACTTGCCGAAGGTATTGATTCTATTACGTTAGACTTAGCTCAGAAAATTAAGCCTAATTTTGAAGAAGCGCTGGATAAGCTTACCGACGCGCAAAAATATGTTCTGCACCTTGCGTATTACGACGGTTACACTCTCAATGAAATCGCCGGAAAATTAAATATTCCGGTTGAAACGGTGCGCGTTAAAATTAAGAACGCGGTTTATAATCTCAGAGAAAACTTGTTGATGGAATAAGAATGGCTGAAACATTAAAAGAAATGATGAGCGCTTATGTCGCAGGTTGTTTGGACAACGCCAATCTTGTTCAATTCCTCGATTATATCGATAACGGCGGAGAAATTAACAAGGACGAATTGGGCGAACTTCAGAATGTTGCGGCGCTGATTCCCATTATTCTTGAAGATGAAGCTCCTCCCGCGTCTCTGCAGAACAAAATCTTTCAGCAAATTCCCGATAATGAAGCGCCGCAGAAAATAATCACAAAAACAAAAAAAGCCCATCTTCGGGAAATATTGGAAAGCAAGAAAAAAGAAGTTGAGAAGGAATCTTCCCCCGAAGATATTGAGATTGAAGTTCCCGAAGAAGTTTCATTCAAGAGCGCTTCCAAAAGAGAGAAGAAAGAAGTTAAGGAAGAAGATCTTACTATAGAGAGCGGCACAGCCGTTCCGGAAACTCCTGCTTCGGATTTTGAAGTAGAACCTGAAAGCAAAGTAACCGTTAAAACTACGGTAAAGGAAGAACTTCCTGAAGAAGATACGAATAAACCACATGTTGAGGAAGAACCGATTTTTGCTCCGAAAGCGGAAAAGAAGAAAAAGGAAAAAGTTACGGTTCCGCGGGACGAAGAATCCGAATCTTTTTCGCATGTAACGGTTAAAAAAACCGTCAGAACAACAATGATTGTTCCTCCCGGAGACAAAGTAATTGAAGATAACGAACGCCCTGTACCCGTAGAGGAATGCGAAGAAGGAAACGGTTCGTTTTTTAATACTTTATCGGCAAAAATTGTTACAGCCGTATCGATACTGGTCGCGGTTATTTTGTTAATTCTTTATTTCTCGACCAAATCAAATCTTACCGAAAAAGTAACTACGCTGCAAAAGGAGAAAACGGTTTTACAATCGGAAGTAAATTCGAAAAACGATTTTATCGCTTCAAATCTTCCTTTAATTGAATCGTTTAATCAGAAGGATTTAATAGTCGTGCCGCTGGCGGGAACAGCCGACCAAGGCAGCTACGACGCGCGTGTGCTTCTTTCTCCATCGAGCCGAATGGGAGTTCTGCAATTTTTGAGAATTCCTAAAATCAGCGATAAAGAATCTTTGCAGCTTTGGTTAATAAGCAAAGGGCAGTCATATTCGGTCGGCGTTTTTCATCCGAAAGAAGGACAAAAATTTTATCCGCTGAATAAAATTCCTCATATTCCGTTCGAGGAAATAGAAATGTTCCGCATGACCAAAGAGCCTGCAAGCGGTTCGGAATTCCCTTCCGGCAGCACCGTTTACTTCGGCGCGTTTCCGGTAAAATAATCCCAAAATTGTCATTAGAAAAATTTTCCAGCTCTAAAAACTTAAATAACAAAACGTTTTTTGTAGCGTAGATTGCTTGCAATCTGCGAAAAAACAGCTTGACGCTAAATTATTTCAGCCACAGTCCGCCGGTGGCGGAGACCGTTCGCAAGCTCACTAATCAATCTGTGCTACAAATAGAACGAGTAAGATTTTCTTACGTGGGGTTTTTCTATAGTTAACAATTTGGCGATTGGCTAACATGTTGTTATTTAATAACTTAACAGAACTTTTCATGATGGCAGTCATTATAAACTATTAGTCTAATGACAATTTCGGGATAATTTATCTTTCCGAGAAGTAATTTTCTCCGTTATCCTTTGTATGAATCATAAGCAAATTAGCGCGCACTAAATTTATTAATGTGCGGGACGCCCTCCGCATCGAAATATTTGCAAATTTACTCAAAGCTTTTGCGTCTATTGTCTCATTGTTTTCAAGATATCTGAATACCGCTTTCTCATTTTTTCCGAATTCATATTTTTTCAACGGATTGTCGTCCCCCCGCAGAAGCATCAGTTTAATCATTTCCTTTCCGGCAAGCACGCTTTTATCATTAATCCTGATATAAACGGCGGCGGTGTTAATATCTAATTTTTCTTTGTAGTCTTCTATTCTGTGAGGTTTATTTGAAGAGGGCTTTACGGAAACAACGGCAAGCATTTTCTTTTTTATTTCGGGAAACGAAATTTCATATTCGAGAGGAGGATTACAATATTGCTCCGCGGTTTCTTTTACAAGCTCGGCAATTTCTTTCTCGCTCTCAATTCCGAGAATTTTCCGGTTATCTCGCACCCCGAATATCAGTAGTCCGCCTGAAGTGTTTGCAAATGCAATCATCTCTTTCGCGATTTTTTCATATCCGGTAAATTGTTGTTTAAACTCAACCGTAAGATTTTCACCGCCGGAAATAATTTTCAAAAGCTCTTCGATATTCATCGAGTTTCCTTTACGGTTTTTTCTTTTTGGGAACTAAATTTTTAGGCTGTTTTATGTTTTTAGCAGTATCTGCTTGGGGTTTATTTAATTTTGCCGATTTATTCGCCGGCGTCTTAACCGACTTTTCCTTTGTCCCTTTCCCGGCGGAATTTACTTTATTTTGAGGAGCGGCAGTTTTCTCCTCATTTTTATTTTTCGGAGCGGCTTTTAATTGCTTATCGGCAACTGCTTTTAAGGAATCCTGTTTTGCTGCAAGCTTAATTGAATCTTCCCGCGCCTTCAGCTTGCGCTCCTCTTCCCTTATTTTATTTTCCCATGCTCTAACTTTGGGATTAGCCGCGCGGGCGTATTCGGTTGTCTTGTATTTACGGGTCAACTTTTTGTAGTAAGCGTAGGCGGAATCGGGATTGAAGGAAATATTTTCGTAAATCCATCCGACGGTGTAAAGCGCTTGAGGAACAATGGGGGACTTAGGATATTTCTTCGGAATTTCTTTCAGCTTCGGAAGCGCCGACAAATACCGGGAGCTGTCCATCTCGGCTTCAGCTTTTAAGTAAGCCTGCTGAGCCGGATCGCCGCTTGTTACGTTTCTGATTATCCCCAATTTTTTAGCGGCAATTTCGGCGTAAGGACTGAAAGGATACTTCTTAACAACGTAGCGGAAAAGACTATCTCCTTTTGCCGAATCGGCGACTACTCTGTAATAAGCTCCGAGGTTAAAGTAAGCGTCGGGATCGTAGTAAGTAGAATCAAAATCATTGATGATTTTATTGTAGTAGATAAATGCCGAATCGAGAACGTTCAGTTCGGAGAAGAAAAGATTACCTTTTCTCAAATATGTTTCCGCAAGAAGAGTTTTCAGCGAATCGGCGCTAAGCTTCGGACGCTGCGGTTTCAAAACTTTTTTGGCGTCTTCCCTCTCTTTCTTTTTGAAAAGAGCAAGCCGTTCTTCAATCGTTAAATTCTGAGCAAGATTTTTATTTTTGGTTGAATCGGCTTTATTAAGCGAATCGGGAGAAGTTTCTTTGCTGTTTAGGAGAAGGTAATTTTCATAAGCGAGAGAATCCTTGGTGAAAGCCGAAGAATCGCTTGCATAAAGATACTGCTTATAATATTTGCGCTGTGATTTCGAGGATTTGAAATATGAATCCAAAAGATTAAGCCGTTTGCGCGTGGCAAGTTTCAGAGAATCGGGCGCTTTGGATTTCCCGACGCCCTGGTAATAAGTATAAGCGCTGTCGTAATTATGGTATATGTCATCCATTATCCGACCGAGCATAAACTTTGCTTCGCCGCCCGTCGGTTTGGCTTTGTAAAGCGAGTCAACCGTGGTAAACTGAAAAATCGCTTCTCCGATTTCTCCCATCTTGAAATAAAGCAGTCCGAGTTCTTCCTCAATTTCATCACGGTAATCGGCAAATTTATCATCGTCTCTTAAAGATAAAAGCAGTTGTTCGCTTTTATCGTAATTGCCGAGTTCCCTTTGCATTTTGGCGTATTCCAATTTGCTCCGGAATTCAGTTTCAAAGTCGGGAGAAAAATCGAGCACCTTGGCGTACCAGACGGATGCGTCGTCGTACTTGCCGATTTTTTTATAAAGGTTGCCGATTTCATAGGCAAGAAGAGATTTGGTAGCGTCGTCGTCCGTAACGTTAAACATCGCCTTTGCGTCAACAATCGCATCGTCATAGCGTTCGCGGAAGATGAAGAAAGCTATTTCGGAAATATACGCTTCAGTGAGCAAATTCAAATTTTCCTCTTCGGAAGCTTTCTGTTTTACGATTTGAAGAATTTTCAGTCCGTCGTTAAATTTGCGCATCTGCAAATCCGTTTTTGCCGTCCAAAGTAAATTTTCGAGATAAAACTCGGTTTTCCCTTTTGAAGCAAGCTCCCTGAACTTTCGCTCGGCTTTCGGAAATTGTTTTTCATAATAGAAAACTTTTCCCAGCATCAGAAGAGAGGGATTTGCATATTTTGAATGAGGATGATGTTGGAGGATGTCGGAAAGATTTGCAATTACATTCCCGAATAATTTTCGAGCGTCATTAGGTATTTTTTTGAATTTAAATTCAAAAGGATCCGGCTTCGATTTTTTTATCGATTCGAGCGCCAGATTGTAATCGCGCTGGGCATTGTAAAACGTGTTGAAGTAGGTAATGAAGTTATCCCACATACTGCATCCGCCGAGCAGCGCGACAAGAAGAAAAATCAATATATTTTTACGAACTCTCACTTTAAGTTAAAGCGCCGCCGTTCCCGATTCTTCGGTTCTGATTCTGATAGCTTCTTCAATAGAGGAGACAAAAATTTTCCCATCCCCGACTTGTCCCGTTTTCGCGACCGACAAAATCAAGTCGATTACCAAATCCGCTTTCTCGTCGGGAACAACAACTTCTATTTTAATTTTAGGCACAAATTCAATTTGATATTCACTGCCGCGATAAGTTTCCGTATGCCCTTTTTGCCTGCCGTATCCGCGGACCTCGGTAATTGTCATTCCCTTAATCCCTTCTTCAAGAAGCAAATCTTTAACTTCGTCTAACTTAAAAGGACGAATAACAGCTTCAATTTTTTTCATGGCAGTTTCTCCTTATGCGTTTTTACCGTGACAATTTTTGTACTTCTTGCCGCTTCCGCACCAGCATGGGTCGTTCCGTCCGATTTTCTTCTCAACGCGTACAACCGGTTGTTGTTTTCCGCGCTGAGCGCCTTCGTCGGTTTGTCCCGCCGTACGAATTCCCATGTTGTCCGCGCTCTCTTTCCTAACTGTAATGCTTCGTGATTTTTTACGCTTCTGCTGAACTTCTTCCGGTTCCTGCGGGAAAAGCTTAAATGTAAGTGAAATGGTTTCATCTCTGATTGTTTTAAGCAGCTCGACAAACAGGTTAAACGCTTCTCCTTTGTACTCAAGCAACGGGTCTTTTTGTCCGTAAGCTCTCAGTCCGATACCTTCTTTCAAATCGTCCATTTCGCGGAGATGTTCTTTCCACTTTTCATCGATTACGCTCAACACCGCATAACGTTCAATACGGGCAAGGAGTTCGGAACCGAGCATCTCTTCCTTTTCCTTGTAGAACTTACGCGCAGCTTCCATTATCCTTTCTTTTGCGCCTTCGTGCTTTAAGGTTTCTATTTCATCGGGCGAAATTTTTACATCGATAAGTAAGTGCTGCAAAAGGGCATCGTGAATCTTTTCAACTTCGCCGTCTTCCAAATATTTATCGAGAAGATCGTCAACATAATCTTCGAGCTGTTCAAAAATATCGTCCTTTAATCTCTCCCCTTCAAGGGCTTTGCCGCGGCGGGTGTAGATTACTTCCCTCTGCTGATTCATTACATCGTCATATTCCAGCAGTCTTTTTCTTATGGCAAAGTTGTTCTCTTCAACTTTTTTCTGAGCGCGTTCCACCGACTTTGTAATCATCGAGTGCTCGATTGCCTCCCCTTCTTCAAGCCCGAGTTTGCCCATTACATTTGTAATTCTGTCGCTGCCGAAAAGGCGCATCAAATCATCTTCGAGAGATATAAAAAACTTACTTGTTCCCGGATCGCCCTGGCGACCGGCGCGTCCGCGCAGCTGCCTGTCGATGCGGCGTGATTCGTGTCTTTCGGTGCCGAGTATGTAAAGCCCCCCTTTTTCTACAACTCCCGCCCCGAGTTTAATATCCGTTCCGCGACCCGCCATGTTGGTTGCGATAGTAACCGCTCCCGGCTGACCGGCATAAGCGACAATTTCAGCTTCACGCTTATGCTGCTTTGCGTTCAAAACATTATGCTGAATTCCCTGCCGCTTGAGCATCCGGCTTAAGGTTTCGGAAACATCAACGCTTGTAGTGCCCACAAGAACGGGACGTCCAGCGGATTTTAATTCCTTAATTTTATTAATTACCGCGGCATATTTTTCTCGTTTGGTTCTGTAAATTGCATCTTCCTCGTCAACGCGCGCAATCGGTTTGTTCGTTGGAATTACAACAACTTCAAGTTTATAGATTTCCCAGAACTCGCCTTCCTCCGTCTCTGCGGTTCCGGTCATACCGGCTAATTTTTTATAAAGACGAAAATAGTTCTGAAGCGTAATTGTGGCAAGAGTTTGAGTGTCTTTTTCAACCTTTACATTTTCTTTAGCTTCAATCGCTTGATGCAGACCGTCGGAATAACGGCGTCCGGGCAAAACGCGTCCGGTAAATTCGTCAACGATTGCAATTTTTCCCTCTTCGGTAACGACGTATTCGTCGTCGCGCTCAAACATAGTGTAAGCGCGCAACAGCTGATTTAGCGTGTGAATCGTATCGCTTCGCTCGCTGTAAAGTTTGTAAAGCGCGTCCTTCTTTTTCCTTTTTTCCTCTTCGGAAAGAGACTCGTCGTTTTCCAAAACACTTATTTCTTCGCCGAGATCGGGCAGTACGAAAAAGTCTTTTCCTTCGGAAGAAGCGGCGGCTAATTCGTCGCGTCCCTTTTCCGTAAGGTCGATAGTATTCAGCTTCTCATCGATGGCGTAATATAGCTCGTCGTCAATGATATGCATATACTTTCCTTTTTCGCGAAGGTATTCCAATTCGGTTTGCTGCAACAGTTTTTTATATTCCGGCTCGGCAAGAAGTTTTGCCAATTTTTTGTTTTTCGGAAAACCTCTGTGAGCGCGAAGCAGATGAACGCCCGCTTCTTTTTTGTCCTTCGGATCGCCTGTCTGCAATAGCTGTTCGGCTTTCTGAACTATTTCGGCTACGAATTTTTGCTGTTTTCTTACAAGGCGTTCCACGCGCGGTTTCATATCGAAAAAGCGCTGGTCGTCGCTTTCAACAGGACCGGAAATAATAAGAGGCGTACGGGCTTCGTCAATTAATACAGAGTCAACTTCATCGACGATTACATAATTATGCTCGCGCTGAACGCGGTTTTCCTTATCGATTGCCATATTGTCGCGGAGATAATCGAAACCGAACTCGTTATTGGTTCCGTATGTAATATCCATATTGTAAACTTTTTTCCGTTCTTCCGGCGACATTGTATTAAGGATACATCCGATCGTGAGTCCGTGGAATTTAAAAATTTCGCCCATCCATTCGCTGTCGCGCTTGGCAAGATAATCGTTAACCGTTACAAGGTGAACTCCCCGACCGGTAAGCGCATTGAGGTAAAGCGGAAAAGCGGCGACCAATGTTTTACCTTCGCCCGTTGCCATCTCTGCAATTTTTCCCTGATGGAGAACAATACCGCCAATAATTTGAACATCGTATGGAATCATATCCCAGGTTACTTTTTGTCCGGCGGCTTCCCAAGTTTTTCCTACCAATCTGCGGCAGGTATCTTTTACAACGGCATAAGCTTGAGGTAAAATGTCGTCAAGGATTTCTTCGTATTTTTCGTCTAACTCTTCGTTCAGTTTGTCTAGTTTATCATATAAATCGTTTCTGTCTTCGTCGATCTCGTCTAATTTCAGCTTCTCTTTTATTCCCTCGATTTCTTCGCGCAGTTCTTTGGTTTCTTCCTGCAGTCTGTTCTTAAATTCCGCAGTTATTTCGCGCAGTTCGTCGTCGCTGAGATTTTCTAATTTCTTGTATTCTTCGTTTACTTTATCAACAATCGGCCATAAATCTTTTACGGCTTTTTTGTTTTTATCGCCGAAAACTTTCTTTAATATATTTGATAACATTTAAATAAAACTCCATAAAATATTAGAACATTAAAGGTAATTAATGAGAACCTGAAAAGCAATGAAACCGAAGCGGCTCAGCGAACAGGCGGGAAATAATTATTTACTAACCAATCGGCATTAGTATGTTTCCAATAAAATACCCGCTCCTGACAAAATTGGGATTAGCTAAAACTCCGGTTCGGAGATTCTTCTCCCGCTCCGCCTTGGCGGAGGAGCAGAATGACAAATATTATAACGTCCGAGCGGACGGTAAAATTAAAAGAGCACATTGTCATTGCGAACCCCGATGAAATCGGGGTGTGGCAATCTCCTGAATATTCAACCTCAGCTTTTAAACCGCAAAATAATTTCTCTCGAATCAAAAAATGAATTTTTCCAGTTCCAGTAAATTATCGATAACCGGAACTGCCGCCTTGATTAACCTTTCTTTAGATTGATGACCTGTAGAGAGCAGTACCGAGTCTGCCCCGATTTCATCGGCTACTTCTTTGTCATGCAAAGTATCGCCAATCATCAACGCTTCTCCGGAATTTAAGCCCAGTTTTTTAATCAGGAGTTTGCCGTTTTCTATTTTACTTGCGGCATAAATATTATCCAATCCCGCAAGTCTGACAAAATATTTACTTATTCCGAAATGCTCGACAATTTCCTCCAAAGTATGCTGGGAATACGCCGAAAGAACGGATTGCTCAATTCCGGCAGAGTTAATCTTCTGAAGTATTTCCAAAGCATCCTTGTTGAGACCGAAATCTAATTTCCTTGCTTCATACTCTTCGATAAACTCGACGCTCAAATCGTGGAAAAGCTTATCGTCCAAATTCGAAAAACCAACAGCCTCGTAATAATTGCGGACGGGAAAGTCAAAAACCGTTTTGTAATCTTCAAGAGATATTTTTCCCATATTTCGACGACGCAATATATTGTTCATAATATCGGCGCATAAAACCACATCGTCGAACAATGTTCCGTTCCAATCCCAAAGGATGTGTTTGTATTTCAATTTGCTTCTCCATTAAAAAAAAAGCCAACCTTGAAAAGGTCGGCTTAATAATAAAAATTAAAATTAAATTTATCTGTTAAGCATCTTCAGTTCATACTTTGCATTCTGCTTGTACTGTCTGTCGGTCAACGCCAAGTTGAAACTTCTCTTTGCCTCTTCTTTTTTTCCGAGACCTTTTAACGCCAAACCTTTGTAATAATAAACAGCGCCTTTCGAAATTTTAGAGCGTTTCCCGCGATATTTCAATGCGTTGTTTGCAGCCTCCAAAGCTTTCTGAAACTGACCTTTGTCCGTATAAAGTTCAGCCATCATCAGGTAGGATGCATCGTAAGGGTTGTACTTTACGGCTTCATTCAAAGCGGCAAGAGCTTTATCATTATTGTGGTTTCTTTTTTCAACATCGGCTAATTTTGTGTAAGCAATGGAAAGATACAAATTAGCGCGTTTTTTCAACTTCGGATTATCTGATTTTTCCTGAAACTTCTTAAAAGCGTCAATTGCTTTCCGGTATTCTTTTAACGCATAATAAGTAGTTCCCAATCCGTTGTATGCCGAGGCGAAATCCGGATTTGCTTTAATGCATCTTAACAAAATGCCTTCAGCGTCTTTGTACTTTCTTAATTTCTTAAGAGCGATACTTTTCTGATATAAAATTCTGTAATCTTCCGAATTTTTGAGCGCTTCGTCATATTTTGCAATGGCGCCATTGTAATCGCCGGACTTTAACAATTTATTCCCGGCATTATATAATTCCTTGGCTTGGTTAGTCATATCCGCTACTTGGGCGGTTAAAGTTACAACCGCAACAAGGAAGACGACGGCAAGTGTTATGAACTTCTTCATTTTCTTTTCCTTTCCCTTTTAAAAAACTTTGTGCGGAAGGCGGGACTTGAACCCGCACGCCCTTTCGAGCACTACCCCCTCAAGATAGCGTGTATACCAATTTCACCACTTCCGCATTTTGAATTTGCAAAAATAGGACACCTTTTATTTAAAAGCAACAGAAATAATTACTTATTCCTCTCGCGGCGGAACATCTTTCGGATTTAAGCCGCTTCTTCTCTTAAACATCATTCTCATTATGTCCTTTTTGAACCTATTTTCAAAAACAACTATTTTGGCAATTTGTTCCTGGGAAAGGAAATCAGATAGATTTTTTAAGAAAGATTTTTTTTGGGTGATAAGGGTTTTATCCGTTTCAAAGATTTGGTTTACTATTTTTTTATAAGATCTGTTTCCTGCGTGATCCGCTATTAACGCAGAGAGAGAATCGGTAAGATTTCTTTTTATCCGAAGTAGTGAGTCTTGTTCAGCCAGATATTTATTTCTGCGCGCAGAAAACCGAACAGCTTGATTTTCATCCAGTTTAAGATATTCTATTAATTTTAATTGCTCCAGCATTCTGAGTTCTCTGCTATGATTTCGCATCATTCTGTCATGCATTCTCATCATATTATTTTTACGAGACTGAGCATAAAAACTTGAACTAAAGGAGAACACTAACAGAATTATTATCATTTTCTTCATTTTGTCACCTAATATTTTAAATTTTTCAATTCGTCTATCATTTCAGAAAAATTATCACTTTTTGAAATATCCGAAAAAAGTGATTCGGAAATATCGTCAAAAGTGGTGTTATCCAAAAATGAGATAATATCTTTATCGCTTAATTCGGAAAGACCTGCCGAGAAATAATCGTCCGTCGAAATACCAAGATTTTCCAAATCGTCAATCGAATAACTGTCAGCAAGGTCATCACTGCTCAGTACAATTGTAGATGTAATTTTGTCTGAATTTACATTATTTCCGGATTTATCAAATATAAAATTATATACTGCAATAATAAAAAGGATTGAAAAAACTGCTCCCAAACCTAAAGAAAATCCGAGATTATGAGTTTTTGATTTTCCTGTTGATTTACTTTTAACTTTTTGCTCCAGATTTGCAAAATAGACATTATCAACTTCCGGAGTAATTTTTAAATCATCAAGCTCTTTTGAAATCCGTTCAAATTCTTTTTTTAAATCAGAATTTTCCACCAACTCTTTTTCAAAATTTGCCTTCTCCCTTTCATCTAAAAGCCCGCTTAAATATTTTAATATTGTATCATTATTTTTCATCGCCGTTTTCCTTTACTATTTTTTTCAGAGCATGAAAATAGTTGGCTTTTAATGTCCCGATTGCCTGTCCAGTTATCTCCGAAATCTCATTGTAGGAAAGTTCTTCAAAGTGACGCAGAACAAAAACTTCACGCTGTTTATCGGGCAACTTCATTAATCTTTTTTCAACCTCTTTTAGTTTTTCTTTATCTTCAAAATTTTTAATAATGTCTTCTTTATTCTGTTTATCTTTCAGAAAATCCAAAGTTACAAAGTTTTTAACTTTCCTTTTTCTGATAAGATTCAAAGAACGGGAAGAAGTAATTTTGTAAACCCATGTCGAAAAAGAAGAGAGCGCTTTAAAATCCTTAACCTTTTTATAAATGGCAATCAGCGTTTCCTGAGCCACTTCATCGGCGTCTTCATGGTTTCCCACCATACGCCGAGCATGCCAGTAAATTCTGCTTCTGTACTTTCTTGCCAGCATATTGTATGCAGCTTCACTGCCTGCAAGAAATTCCTCAATCAGTCTTTTATCTTCTTGTTCGCTCATTAATTTCCGTTATCAATATATTAGACACATCAATGCTCGTTTCGGTTTAATAAATAGTAAATAATATTACCTGTCGGGGTAAATCGCAATCCGCCCCGGCGGAAAAAGGCGCAAAAGTAAAAACCTATGAACCTTTGTGCCTCTGTGCCTTTGAACCTTGATTTTTTACGACAATGAACCATTTACTAAAATCTTAACATAAAAAACGAGAATCTAAATTGTAATATTATAATATAGTATTCGCGTTACAAAATTATTGGCTTTTTTAACACAATTTATTTTTTGCTTACAAATAGGACTCCGTTCAATATCCGCCGCTGCGAATTAATAATAATTTTAACCGATAAAAGTTTTTCCATTGCTCCTTATTTTTCAAAAAAAATAATTTTCCTTTAAACCATTTTTACTTCGGGTGTGTCTAAATATCAAATCACAAAAAATAAAAACAGGAGTTACAAAATGAAAAAACTAAGTTATTCATTACTTATCGCATTATTTTCCATTTCGGCTATTTTTGCACAGCCGATGATGAATAAAGACGGCAATTACGGCGGAATGCACCAACTGGTTAAAAACAAATTAAATTTAACCGAGAAGCAGTCAAAGAAATTTGACGATATTATTTTTGCTCAGAGAAAAGCGGCAATTGACACAAGAGCCGAAATTCAGAAGCTTCGTTTGGATTTGCAGAAAATGATGAACGATAACAACGTGGACAAGAGCAAGCTGTTTTCGCTTACCGGAAAAATCTCCGATTTAAAAGCAAAAATGGGAAAAAGCAGAATTGCTACCTGGTACAAAATTTATAATATTCTTGATAAAGACCAAAGAGCTGTATGGACAAAAGTATTTAACAAATTTATGCAGCACGGTAAAAAAGGAATGATGAGAAAAGGAATGATGATGAATAAAAAATCAAACTGCAAAAATATGCCCCAACAAAACATGCAGCGACAAAACATGCGCCAACAAAGAATGATGATGAAGTAAAACATTTCTCATAGCCCCCGGAAGCCGTTTCATTAGAATAATTTTCTTTTGAAACGGCTTTTTTATTTTGAATATTATCTAACATTTTTTCAATAGAATATTTTTTCATATTTTTGAATATCTAAAATATTCAGCATTCACAATGAAAAAAAGCTACACTACACATATACTCCTTAAACCCCACCTAACTAAATCAATAACTACATCCAAGGAGGAAAAATGGGCGCATTACTAATAATGATCCTTGCTTTCGCCGGTTACCTTTTGATGTACAAACTTTACGGCAAGTATGTCGGGAATAAAATATTTAAGATTTCCGACGATAACACAGCCCCCGCAGTTGAGTTTGAAGACGGCACTGATTTTGTGCCGACAAAAAAAGAGGTAATCTTTGGACACCACTTCACTTCCATTGCCGGAACAGGTCCTATCGTAGGTCCTGCAATAGCAATAATTTGGGGCTGGGTTCCCGCATTACTATGGGTTTTCATCGGCTCAATAATGATGGGCGCAGTTCATGATTTCGGTTCGCTTTTAATTTCGATGAGAAATAAAGGTAAATCTATCTCCGAATACACCGCTCTCTATTTAAGCAGCCGTACAAGACTTGTAATTTTCTTTGTAATATTCATAGAGATCTGGATTATCGTATCGATTTTCGGATTGGTTATGGCGGTTCTATTCAAAATGTTCCCCGGAACGGTTTTGCCGGTCTGGCTTGAAATACCGATTGCAATGTATGTCGGTTATGTGGTTTATAAAAAAGGAGCCAATATTACAACTTGGTCTATTATCGGCGTTGTAACTATGTACGTAACGGTTGTAATAGGCGCTTTTGTTCCAATACATGTTGGCGGAATGTTTGGTCTTTCTTCAATAGGCGTTTGGTCTATTATTCTGCTGATTTATGCATTTTTTGCTTCGGTTCTTCCGGTTACGGCATTATTGCAGCCGAGAGATTTCCTTAACTCGCATCAGCTTATTGTTGCAATGGCTTTAATGTCGCTTGGCGTATTAGTTGCAGCTTTCGGCGGAAATCTGAATATTGTCGCTCCAGCAGTTCAGGCAACTCCGGCGGCGGCTCCGCCAATGTGGCCCTTCTTATTCGTAACGATTGCTTGCGGCGCGATATCGGGTTGGCATTCGCTTGTTTCATCCGGAACTTCAGCCCGTCAGGTTCGTAAAGAAACCGATTCGTTGTTTGTCGGTTACGGCTCTATGCTGATGGAAGGCGCGCTTGCAACTTTAGTTATCATTGCAGTTGCAGCAGGTATCGGAATGGGCTACACATTAAAAGATGGAACGGTTCTTACCGGAATTCCCGCTTGGACGCACCACTACGCTTCATGGGCAGCCGCAAAGGGCTTAGGCTCTAAGGTAGGCGCGTTTGTAATCGGTTCTGCCAATATGATTGAGACACTCGGCATTCCGAACCACATCGCTCAGGTAATTATGGGCGTATTCGTTGTCTCATTTGCCGGAACAACATTGGATACCGCGACAAGAATTCAGCGCTACATCTTAACGGAAACTTTCCCGAAAGCTTTCGGCAACAAATATGTTTCAACCAGCGTTGTGATTATTCTTGCTTTAGCTCTTATTTTCTCGAGCGGAGCAAACGGAAAAGGCGCATTAAACTTGTGGCCCTTATTCGGAGCGACAAACCAAACGCTTGCCGGACTGGCTTTGATAATCATTTCCGTATTCCTGAAAACACGCGGCGGATTAAAATGGCTGATAAGCGCGATTCCCGCGGCATTCATGATTGTGGTTTCATTCTGGGCATTGTGGCTCAACCAAATCAATTTTATGAATAAAGGGAATGTTCTTCTTTCGGTTATCAATCTCTTAATCATGCTTTCAGTTGTTTGGATTGTATTCGAAGCAATTAGACGATTTGTGAATATTGATTCGTTAGATTATGATCCCGAAACGGGAGCTGTTAAATCTTATGAGTAGAAATGATTAAAAAACTGCAGAAGAAATATTTTGTATTGATATTGCCTCCGGTTTTATTGGCATTCGTTGTTTACTTTCTGCAGCAATCAAAATTATGGGAAGGAGTTCATGCGGCTCCTTCCCGATCTTTACCGATAATACTCTTCATCCTTGCAATTGCGGTTGGCGTTGCAATCCCGATTTTTTTAAGAGTTTACTTCTTTTCAAAATTGAAGGAGAAAAAATTCTCTACTGAAGAAGAGTTCGTAAAGTATGAAGAATCTATTATAAAAGTTATTGCAATTTCTCCTTATCTTGCATTTGTTTCAGCTCTGCTAAATATGGATCCTTTCTATTTCGGCGGAATTGTTCTTGCCGCAATCTATGCAATGTATTATCATTATCCTTCGGAAAAGAAAATAAACTTTGACAAAAAAATCTTTCGCGTTAAGGAACTTCAAAATGGATAAAGAGAAAATAAAGAAAAAACTTAAAGAATATTGGAGCGCATTCGACGCTGCGGCAAAGGAGAAAGCTACCGAGATAGTTGAATATGAACTCTACGAACTGCAGAATATTTTTGCCATTGTCGTTATCGGTTCGTTTGTCGGAATGCCCGCTCCGCCGATGCAGATTACATTGGACTTACTTCCTTATATGGAGGAAGAACTTATCATCATGATGGATAAAATTTCCACGGCTAATTCACCGATTTCAGATTTAGTTTCAATTATGGATGTTCACTAATGGATAAAAAAGTACAGAAAATAATGTTTTTCCTCGGAAAAGGAGGAGTAGGGAAATCAACGACATCTTCCCTTTATGCTGTTGAAAAATCTTTAACCGGCGAAAAAGTGTTACTTGCCTCAATGGACCCGGCGCATAATCTGGGCGATATTTTTGAGATGGAAATGTCGGGAAAGCCGAAAGCCCTTTCAAAAACCCTTTCGGTTGCGGAAATTAATCTCGATTACTGGGTTAACCACTATCTTGATGACATGCAGAAACAGATGACGAAAAGTTATTCCTACTTAACCGCGTTAAGTCTCGACAAACATTTCGGGATTGTCCGCTACTCTCCGGGTATTGAGGAATACGCGCTTCTTAGGGCGTTTACATATTTCTTAAATAAATATACGCAGTTTGACAGAATTATATTCGATATGCCTCCGACCGGACTGACGCTAAAGTTTTTATCCCTTCCGAAATTATCTCAAATCTGGTTGGAGAAATTAGTTGACCTACGAAACGATATTATCGACAAAAAAGAAATCGTAACTAAAATTAAGTTTGGAAATATTGAACTTCAGAGAGATAAACTGCTGAATAAATTGAACAATCAGCTTGACGAATACACCGACGCACGCAAAGTATTGGAAAATCAAGACCGGACTCAACTTGTGCTTGTTATGAACCAGGATAAACTCTCTCTTGCCGAATCGAAACTTATTGTTGAAAAACTTAAATTTGCCGAGCTGAAAATCAGGAAGGTTTTTATTAATAAGTTTAAGGCGGAAATTCCGGTTGAAGAGCTTGAAAAGATTTTCAGCGAATATGAAATCCGCCACTACCCGCTTAAAGATGAATCAATAACCGGATTATCCAACTTGGAAGTTTATCTGAAAGAGAATGGATTTTTAGAAGGTTTTGCATAACCCAATAATTTGTCATTCTGAGTCCCGACAAAGTCGGGAAGAAGAATCTCAGAACCGGCAATTATACCAAATTTTGAGATATTTCGGACGGCTTCCACTCCTCCTCCGCCTTGGCGGATTGGCGAGCTTAATATTACAATTTTAGTACCTTGTCAGTAAAATTCGTGTTATTTGTGGCAAAATATTTTTCCAAATACTCTAAAATCCCTTATTGATAAGGGTTTCAGAGATTATTTTTTTGTCCAACTTTTTCTAATTTTGTTTCCGGCTTGTCCAGGTTGAGTTATGCAAAACTTTCTGATATTTACATAGATGATATGATTTTGTACTTGCTCCGTAGGAGCAAAACCTCTGTAATAAACAATTAATCTCCAATCAAAAGCTCCGTAGGAGCGATACATAAAATACAAT
>WGCV01000059.1 GCA_015493615.1 Melioribacteraceae bacterium | reverse complement strand
AGGTTTTTAATATTCAACAAATAGTGAAGATGCGTTTATTGCTTTATCAATAAAGAATTTCTAAATTAATCTTGTAACCTCGAAGGTTGATTTAATACCGAATTCCGAGAATCAGTTTGTTTAAGCATATCAACATCCAATTTCTTCATTTCAACCTTCACAGTCTGTCCACTATTAACAGTTCACTGTTCGATAAATTGCGCAAAAAGTCATCCTGTTTTCAAAAAACCTTCGAGGTTTTTAATATTCAGCAAATAGTGAAGATTCGTTCATTGTTTTATCAATAAAGAATTTCTAAATTAATCTTGTAACCTCGAAGGTTGATTTAATACCGAATTCCGAGAACCAATTTGTGTAAGCATATAAACATCCAATTTCTTCATTTCAACCTTCACAGTCTGTTCACTGTTTACTGTTTACCATTTACAGTTCACCGTTCGATAAATTGCGCAAAAAGTCATCCCGTTATCAAAAAACCTTCGAGGTTTTTAATATTCGGCAAATAGTGAAGATGCGTTTATTGCTTTATCAATAAAGAATTTCTAAATTAATCTTGTAACCTCGAAGGTTGATCTAATACCGAATTCCGAGAACCAATTTATTTTAAGTATATCAACATCCAATTACTTTATTTCAACCTTCACAGTCTGTTCACTGTTTACTGTTTACCATTTACAGTTCACCATCATAAAGCGCGAAATCAATCAGTTTTTTCTTTTCGTCAACTCGCACGACCTGAACTTTTATTTTATCGCCAAGTCGGAAAACGCGCTTTGTCCTTCTTCCGACGAGAGAATAATTTTTCTCATCATAAATATAAAAATCATTATTCATATCTCTTAATCTAATCAAACCTTCGGCAAGCGTTTCCGTAATCTGAACAAATATTCCATAATTGGTTACGCCTGAAATAATGCCGTGAAAAACATCGCCGATATGATTTATCATAAACTCAATCTGCTTGTATTTAATCGAAATTCTCTCGGCTTGAGTAGCTTTCATTTCCTGACTTGAGGAATGTTCGCAGATACCGTCAAGTTCGCGCAGCGTGTATTCTGATTTGCCTCTCAAATAGCCGTGAAGCAAATCGTGCACAACCATATCCGGGAAACGACGGATCGGCGAAGTAAAATGTGTGTAGTACTTAAACCCCAAACCGTAATGCCCGATGTTATTTACGGAATATTTAGCTTTTGCCATAGAACGAATCGCGACTTCGTTTATCACGGCTTCCTCTTCCGTCCCTTTTACCTGTTGCAGCAACCGCTGAAACTGCTTAGCGTTTTTTGCTTCTCTGTAATCGAAAGAATAGCCAAGCGATTTAACAAACTTTGCAAATTCTTTCAGCTTTTCGGTATCCGGCAAATCATGAACACGATAAACAAAAGGCTTAATTTCGGACTTGCTCTTTTTCGCTCCGATTGTAGTCGCTACAATTTTATTTGCAAGAAGCATATATTCTTCAACAAGATGGTTAGTGTCGATTTCTTTTTTAACTTCCGCTTTCAAAGGGACACCGTTTTTATCAAGCGTAAATTTAACTTCGGCGGAATGAAAATTAATGCTGCCGGAGTTAAACCTTTTACGGCGCAGTTTTTTTGCAATTTCATTAAGCGTATTCAATTCCTCGTAAAATACTCCTTTCTTACGATTCAAAATTTCCTGCGCTTCTTCGTAATTGAATCTTTTTTTACTCCTGATTATCGTCTTTGCGATTTGAGATTTAACAACTTTCCCGCGGGGAGTCATTTCAACGATTACGGAAAAGGTAAGCCGGTCTTTTTTAGGCACTAACGAACAGATGTTATTCGATAATCTTTCCGGAAACATCGGGACCACTTTCCCGACAAAATAAACGCTTGTGGCTCTCTCCTGAGCTTCCTCGAAAATTGCAGTTCCCTTTTTTGCATAGTGAGTAACATCGGCAATGTGAATCCCGATTTTGTAATTCCCATTTTCCAATTTTGAAATCGATAGAGCGTCGTCAAAATCCTTAGCGTCAGCCGGATCAATTGTAAAAGTCGGTTCGGCTCTGAAATCAACACGGGATTTAATCTCCTCCTCGGGAATCGTAACCTTAATCTTTTTCGCTTCGGATAAAACCTTTTTCTCAAATTGAGGAGAAAACCCGAACTCCTGCGCGATGGAATTAATCTCAACATCGTACGTGCCCGCTTTCCCGAGAACCGTTACGACTTTACCTTCCGGCAGAACGCTTTCGTCGTCCCAAACAAGCTCGCCTACAACTACCTTATCGTTGGATTTCGCCCCTTTAAGCATATTAGGCGGAATAATTATTTTGTACGGAATATTTTCATCTTCCGGTATAACAAACCAAAATGATTTGGACTTCCGGAGCGTTCCGACTAATTCCTTATGCTTACGCTCAAGTATATTGATTACTTTTCCTTCAAAATTCTTCCCCCTTTTCTTGGCAAGGAGTTCAATCTCAACTGTGTCTCCGTCAATTGCGCGCCCGATAAATTTATTCGGGATAAAAACGTCGCGGATAACCTTGTCGTCCGTAACAACAAATCCGTAACCTTTCCCCTCCCCTTTATAAAGGAAGGTTCCTTTAAGTTCCTTACTCATTTCGGGAAGATAGAGATATCGTTTCCCTACTCTTTCAATAAAAAACTCCTTTTCAAGCTGACGAAGTGTGTGCTTCATCTGCTCATATTCAAATTCGTTTAATTTAAGTTTTTTTGCTATTTCCTTCGGCTTAATCTTAAGCGTCGGATGATTTCTAAAAAATGCTTTTAATCTTTTTTTCATTTGCTTCTATTTCCTAATTTTTTCTGTTTTTTTATATCGCGGTTAACCGCAATTCCGCCTTGGGCGGACGATATTTATGTTTTGGCGTCATTGCGAGAAGCGGAGCGACGAAGCAATCTCACTGGAGAACACGCTGTTGCCGAATATTCAACAACGGTTTAACCGCTGAGGTTGAATATTCCGGTGAGTCCGCCAAGGCGGAGCCGCGCTCATTCCGTTCACTCGCAATGACGGCTTGTTTCCTTTCGCACGCAATCCGCCTAAAGCGAACAGCCTGTTTTTTACGCCTCCGCTTTAAGCGGAGCTAAATTCCCCTCTCGAGAGAGGGGTGGATTCCGATGAAGCGGAGCGAAGTCGGAAGACGGGGTGTCTATTTTCCCCACCTTGTATAATTACAAAACTTGTTCCTACCGCCGTCTCGTCATTGCGAGAAGCGGAGCGACGAAGCAATCTCACTGGAGAACACGCTATTGCCAAATATTCAACAACGGTTTAACCGCTGAGGTTGAATATTCCGGTGAGTCCGCCAAGGCGGAGCCGCGCTTACTCCGTTCGCTCGCAATGACGGCTTGTTTTCTTTCGCTCGCAATCTGCCTAAAGCGGACAGTGTCTTTTTAGATCCGCAATCAAAATGTGTTTTTTATCTTTCATTAAAAAGTTACTTTATATTTTATCGCTACTTCATCCGTCATCTGTGTATTACTGAAATATCCGGTCAACGGTTCCCGCCGTTCTACCCGGAATGATAAATTCTTATTAAAAAAATATTCCAACCGCCAGGTTGCCGTTGATAAATCTTGAAAAACCTGCTGGCTTCCGCCTACTGAATAGTAAAATCCTCCGACCCTCCCCTTGAGCGTAATCTTTGTAAAATAGTCCGATTGTTTCACCTGAATATCGTTAATCAAATCACCTACTTGCGCATTTAAGAATCCGGCCATAACCGAGCCGAGCATCGAGGTTGCCGTGTTAGCCAACTCGCTGGAAAGCTGATATCTTTCATTGGATGTTAAATCTCTGCTGAACTTACCCGTCAGAATAAACGAAAACGCATCGGATGCGGAAAGCTGCGGGTCGGCAACGTTGTTATCGATATTTTTCTTTCCGACATAAACCGAGATGTTGGATTTATCGGTGGCAAGCTTCTTGGCAAGCTCCTTAAGCGTCCCATCCAATTTAATTTTGACCGCCACAAGTTTTTCCACATCGTTTGACGTAGAAGAAGAGCTGACATAATTACCTTCGTAAACCGCTTCGATATTAAAATAGGGGTTGGATAAATCGCCCTCGAAGCGAACGTAACCCGTAGCGTCAAAAGTTCTAAAAAACTCAAGTCTGGAACCGGGCAGCAGGTTAAACGTCCCCTGCACCGACCGGTTGCCGCCGAGATTCGAAATCAAAAGCGAACCGTTCGTAATTACGTAAAGTTTCTGATTAACCGTTTTCGAAAAAATGAAAGTCAGCGAAGCCCTGTTTTCAATAGATAGATTCAAATCGTAATCAAACAAAGTTTCACCGGAAAAGTTCTTTATTTCACTTTCGCTTAACTTTTCGGCAAGATAATTCTTCAGAAGCAGCTCGGTCTGGTTAATTTTGGTCGAATCGACATAATAAACATAATCAATATTTGAAACGTCAACCGACGATGCTGAGTTCTCGTTTGAGAGAGTAATATCGCCCTGTTTTATTATTAGATTTCCTTTAAGCAACGCTCTGTCGTTCATGTACTCTATCCGCAGCTTACCGTTTGTGCCGATAATCAGAGAGCCGTACAAATCGGGACTCGCATAACGGGATCTTTCATCCAACAAAGGAAGTTCTCCCGCAGCTGTTACCGAAAACTCTCTGAACTTGTAATGGTCGAGCAAAAACGAGCCTCCGAAATCGACTCTCCCATGCAGCTTTGATTTTTCACCGGTTTCGACAAACATTTTGTTGATTGATATTAAGTTATTTTTAAAAACGAAATCGGCGCCGATATTATAATCCATTCCGGTGCTTAAAACTTTAAACTTACCATTTTCTATCTTGGCAAATCCGTTTAGCATCGGGTTTTTCAAATCTCCCGAAATTGAAATTGAGGAATTTAATATTCCCGTTTGATTTGCAAGCGACGGAATAAATTTGGCAAGAGCGGATAAATCAAAATCACGGGCTGTAAAACTCAAAGTCTGAGTCCCTCCGTTAACCTCATTTTCCCCGAACAGTGCATAAGGGAGCGTTCCTTTTAGAGTAAGGCGATCAAAATTCTTTTTATCTTTCAGATTAAGCGAAAGAGTTGATACGCCATTGGAATATGATTCGGTAAATTTTAAGTCGCCGAAATTCTTGTTGCGAAAAGTAAAATCTTCGCACGTCAGCGCTCCGGTAAAACTCGGTTTTGAAACCGCGCCGAATATTTTTCCGTGCATGTTTATTTTTCCCGCAAAATCCTTTTCTTTACTTCCTATTGCTGATGTCAAAACTCTATCCAGCAAGACGTTTTCGGCGTCAAAAGAAATATCATTTGTTCCGTTATTATTATAAAATCCTCTAATATTAATCCTTGCGGAATCATTCTGCAAATTGAAATTATTAATTTTCAATGTCCCGTGAGCTGCCGACAAATTAAACGGTAAATTGTTTTCCCATTTTTCGCCATAACTTGTAAGGGAAAGTTTTTCAAATTTAATTTTATCCGACGTATCCGTAACGTTAATTTCACCTTGAGAAACAAAGGCGTAGTTAGTATCAACAGTCGCCGAAAAGTTAAACGCAAGATTACCGTTCTTTAAATCTATCAAAAACTTCGGAGATGAAATTTCTCTTTCGGCAAAAACATTATCGGCGTTCATTTTTGCGTAAATTGTAAGATTATTTATTTTGTTCTCGGTATTAACGTTTTTAATATTTGTTTCAAACTGGAAATTCTTCGTAAAATATAATTTTGAGTCATTCAGCATGACAAAATTTTCAAGAAAAGTATTGTTGGCAAAGCTGAACTTTTTCTTGTCGTTAAAAATACTACCCTTGAAATACCCGTTAAAACGAAGTTTTTTTAGATTCAAAATCTTCTCCGGCAAATCCGAGTTCTTAATCAAAAAATCATATTTTAATTTAAGTTTCGGCAAATCGGAAACTAGATCGACATTCCGTAAAGTATCGGCGGGATAATCCGCGTAAAACTGTTTCCGTATCTCGTCGATAAAAAGTTTCGCTATTCTACTCCCTTGCGTTGCAACAAGCGGCGGCAATTCATGATAATTAAAATCCCCTTGGATTGAAGCGTCAAGCAGCTCCGATTCCAAATCGAAATTTTTTCTTATGGAATCTCCCCAAAAATTAATCTGCCAATGCGTATTGGAAAGCGCCGGAGTACCGCGGAAGAGGGAAGAATCGAAACGAACATTGATTTCCCCGTCCACGTTATTTTTCTCCAATGCTTCGCTGGTAAAGTTAATGTTAAAATTAAGATTGGAAGCAAGAGTGGAATCAAAAGTAATCTTTGACAAATCAAGATTATTTATCCGAGACGAAAAAGTATATTCTCTGTTTCCGGGAAGAAACCCCACATGCGTACGGGAAGAAAATCTTGCTCCGTTAATCTCGCCGGAAAGAGCGACGTCTGAGACGCCCTCCGCAGAATGAGTATCGCAGCTTAACGAATTGATATTGTAACCGTTCAGTTTGGAATGAACGATTTTGGCTCTTAAACTGTTTTCCATAGTTTTGGGATTTGTTCCTTTCCCGGCAATTCCAGCGGAAAAATTTAGGGAAGTTTTTTTCTTTATCACAGGAAATAAATCCAACATTTTGCCGTTAAGCGCAACATCGTATATCATCTCTCTGCCGGTAAAATCAAAAAAAGTTTTTGCATTAAAATATCCCTTGTCCGCCTTTGCGGCAATATCTGCGTTGAACTTAATCGGCTCGCCGTAATAGTGAATGTTAACACTGTCAAGTCTTACTTTATCATATTCGGGAAGATTTAATCCGGCAAGCAACCCGCGGACTTCGTCGTAATCGATCCGGCTTTTATTTATTTTCGCATCGATATACAAATTTTCCGGTTTCTCAAGGTTCTTCAACTCACCTGTAAGATTTAAGTCCGTATAGCCCCGTTTAAGTTTTAGTTTATCGATTTTTAATTTTCCGTACTTACCTGAAACCTTTAAGTCTGCAACAATCGGTCCGCGCAGAAAAGAAACGGATGGAAGAAACGTTGATAAATCGGAGAACCGAAACGGAGAAGCATTCAGAGTAAGTGAAACAGGATAATCTTTAAAACCGGAGTAATTTATTTTATCAAATAAATTAAGTCCATTAAACTTAGTTGAAAGAGTTACTAAAGAACTATCCGTTTTAACATTTAGATATTTCACCTCTATTAAATCCGGTTTTACAAGAAAAATTCCTTTCGCTTGCTTAAGTGAAAATCGCTTTAAGTTATCATCGAAAGAGAGGTTTTTCAGAAAAAGAGCAAATTCGTTTTTATTAATATCACCGAGGGCGTTAACTTTTAAATTCAAATTGTTAATATGCAAATCACGGTAATTGACATATTTATAAATTGAATCATCCTGTAAATGGGCAAAATCTTTAACGAGAAAATTCCCTTTTCTAACTTCCAAGTCGCCAATTTCAAAAATAAAAGGAAAATTACCGCGTGTTGTTTGTTCAGTCCCCTTGTTGTTTTTTACGCGATTTTTATTTTCAGAATGATTAATTAATAAAGCGCTTAAGTTCCATTTCCCGTTTTCATTTTCGAGAAATTTCACGACAGGTTTTTCGAGCCAAGCTTTCGAAATAAAAATCTTTTTTACAAGAAGCGCCTGCAGACTCAACTTAAGATACGCTTCTTTACACGACAAAAGCGTATCACCGTTTACGACAACCCCGAAATCATTGAGCTTGAGAGAATTAATAAAAGTTCCGTTAACTGATTTCAAATAAAACTTGCCGTTAATGTTTTCGTTTACCGTTTCGATGATCTTTTCCCTGGCAATGGAACGGAACCAAGATGTTTGTGCAAAACCAATAGAGAGAAGAAGAAGAGCAATCGCCACGACGGCAAGCAAAATAAAACCGCTTACAATTTTATGAAATGCGGAACGTTTGAATTCCTTCTTCTTGCCGGGAATATTTACTTTCTCGTCGGACATCTATTTGCAGTTTTTATCTAAAATAGTTTTAATAATATTGGATGTAGATTGTTCGACCACAAACTCGATTCTTTTTATCTCGCCGCCGTTTGCGAGAACGACGTCCCGCCCGACAATATTCTCGTCGCTCCAATCAGCGCCTTTAACAAGATAATCAGGCACAATCGTTTTAATCAGTTCGTATGGCGTATCCTCATCGAAAGCGGTTACAAAATCCACGGGTTTAAGATTAGCCATAACAAAAGCGCGTTCGTCGAAAGGAACAATCGGACGCGAATCCCCTTTTATTCTGCGAATCGAATCATCACTGTTCATCCCTACGATGAGAACGTCCCCAAGTTCTTTCGCTTTAATCAAGTAATCAACATGCCCGGCATGGAGCAAATCGAAACAGCCGTTTGTAAAAACAACTTTTTTTCCTTCATTTTTCAAAAGAACAACTTTCTCCTTTAAGGAGTTCCAATCAAAAATTATATTACTCGTCGCGTTTTTCATTTCAGGTCATTCCAAACTTGGTTAAACAGCTTATCAGCTTCAATCGGCACAATTCCGACTTCCTCACAGACGATTCCGCCTGCAAAATTTGCAAGATACGCAGACTCTACCAAACTTCCGCCTGAAGCTAGCGCAAGCGTCAGAGTGGAAATTACGGTATCGCCCGCGCCGGATACGTCCGCGACCTTGCGGGCTTTGGTCGGAACGCGTTTGAACTCATCTTCCCCTTTTTCAAAAAGGGCGATTCCATCCTCGCTTAACGTCAGCAGAACGCTTTCGGATTTTAAATCGTCGAGTAACCGGAATCCGGCTTTCTTCAGATCTTCTTCATTCTCTATTTTTATTCCGTAAGCATGTTCGGTCTCGCTTCTGTTCGGCTTAAAAAGAGTAACATTTTTATATTCAAAAAAGTTTTTGAACTTAGGGTCAACTGTAATCAGAATGTTATTCTTCTTTGCAAAATCGGAAACACTCTTAATCAATGATTTTGTCAGAACTCCTTTATTGTAATCCTGAAGAATAATCCCATCTATTTCATCCGCCTTATCATTAAGGAAGGAAATTATTAAGTTTTCTGTTTCCGTATCAAGGTCTGCCTTAACCTCTTTATCTATGCGTACTATATGCTGGTTATCCGCTATAACCCTTATTTTTGTTGTTGTTGGTCTATCGTCAGTCGTAAATATTGTTTCAGGCGAAATGCCTTCCTTCTCCATCAAATCCTTAAATATTTCGCCATATTGGTCGTTTCCGATTACGCCGATCGGAATCGGATTTGCGCCCAAATGAATTATGTTATTCGCAACGTTTGCAGCTCCGCCGAAACGGAAAAACTCGTTGTCAATTTCCACAACAGGCACAGGGGCTTCCGGTGAAATTCTGCTGACGGCTCCCCAAAAATAAGCGTCGAGCATCATATCTCCGATAACGACAATATTTTTGCCTGAAATGTTTTCCTTTAAAAAATCAAGTCTTTCTTTACTAATCATACTATTCCCAATTTAGTAATTTGTTTGTAATGTCCAATTTATATAAACCGTCGTCTGCGGCAATCCACATATTTTCTCCGTCGAAAAGAAATGCGTTAACCGAAACGGGTAAATTTTCATCTGCGATATTGGTAATTTTACCGGTAATTCTATTCACAAGTGAAATTCCTCTACCGTACTCCTTCTTGGCGTTAATTCCGAAATCATAAACTCCCGCCCAAATATAATTTCCGGCTATCGCTAACGCCGAGATTCCGTCTCCTCCCAATCCGTTGGATTTATCAAAAAGCGTCCATTCGATTCCGCCGTCCCACTTGTACAATCCGCCCGAGTTAAAATCCGGATTTTGCTTCGTAACAAACTTATTGCAGCCTATCCAGATATTGTTTCGTTCAAATAAAAGCGCTGAAACCGAAACCATTGTTCCCGATTTCGGGAAAAGATTATTTTTATTTGAGAAATAATCCAGGTTAAGAGTATCGACAATATCGCCGCTAATATCAATACGGAAAAGTCCGTTATCTGTCCCGACCCACAAAAATCCGGCTTTGTCAATCTTCAAAGCGGTTACGGAATTAGTTTTTTCGTCGTTGTTCCGCGTTAAATCGTAATCGTAAAATCTTCGTTTGCGAAGGCTGAATCTCGACAAATATTGAAACCTGCCGATCCACAAATTATTCCCTTTTTCGTCAAACGCCAAATCCCTGATATAATTCCCGAGCTGTCCCCCTTTTCCGAATTTCCGTTTAGCCCATCTTTTCCGTCTCTTATCAAAAATAAACAATCCGTCTATGGAGCCGGCAAATATATATTTTTTGCTCTTTGTAATAGCGAAAATAATGTTGTTGCTCAACTTATCGTTCTCAGTAGAATAAGTTTTAATTCTTCCCTCTTTGGTGTAAAGAACGCTAACCCCGTTTCCTTCCGTTGCAGCCCAAATTTTACTCCCGTCAAGTACAATATCGTTAACCTTCTCTCCCGAAAAGAACTTCTTAATCCGTATATTCGTTTGCGGAAAAATCACAATAGGAGAAATAGAGAGAAGCAGAAAAAGCTTCAAAAAATATTTAAAGTTAATCTCGTTTTTCATTCTTTACTAAAATCTAATCCGGAAGTTTTATTCATAATTGTTCAATATAAAATATTTCTAACATAACTAATAAATATAACTATTCTATCTCATTTTTACACTGAAATAGGAAGTTCTTCCATGAGATTTTAGTATGATAAAGTCTGCCCTTCGGAAACATTTAAAATGAAAAAACCCGCCGAAAGACGGGTTCTTAAATATTTGTAAAGTAAACTTACTTTTTGAGTCCGTATTTCTTGTTGAATTTCTCAACGCGTCCGGCTGAATCAAGCATTTTCTGTTTACCGGTATAAAACGGATGACATTCCGAACAAATTTCCAATTTGATTTCGGGTACCGTTGAGCGGGTTACAAAAGTATTTCCACACACACAAGTCACTACACATTTTTGATACTTAGGATGAATTCCTTTTTTCATAATATAAACACCTTTCTTGTAAAAATTCAGATTTAAAAGTTAAATAATTTTCTTATAAATAACAATATCCGGGAAATTATTTTTTAAAATCACTTAATACAATTTCTTTGATAGCTTCAAAATAAGGAGTAGGTTTCAAATTAAAGCGCTCGGCGAACTTATCGGAATTAAAAACGTAATCTCTATCATATTGGTACATCATTTCCGGCAGCTCTTTCATTATCGGGATAAAAAGCCCGAGAGCTTTAACAATAAATTTACCGGCGACATTATATTTCGGCTCTGCTCCAAGTTCTGCCGCTATTGCTTCAATCCATTCTTTTCCTGTCAAAGGATTTGATGCAGTAGGCAAATGCCAAACTTGATCATAAGCATCCTCACTGTTGCCAAGCAGCGCTGTTGCTCTTCCGGCGTCCGGCGTATAAGTGAACGAATGCTTAAATTTATCGGAGCTTAACCAACTTGCCTTTTTCCCTTTGCTCAGGGGAGAAAACACGGTTTCTGTTAATATGCTTGTTTTACTGATCCCAGGACCGTAAAAATCAGCCGAGCGTGCAATTAACGCGGAGATTTTCCCCTCTTTGACGGCATCCATAATCATTCTATTAACTTCAGCTCTGATTTCCCCTTTCCTGCTTGGTGGATTTACCGGAGTTTCTTCCGTCATACCGCCTAAATAGTTGGGGTCGTACATATAAATATTATCAAAAAAAACTAATTTTGAATTATGTCGGGAACAGACTTCAATTAAATTTTTGGTGAAAAGTGGCCAGTTATTCTTCCAGACTTTATAATCATACTTGAAACCAACTGTTGTATAAACAACGGACGAACCTTCTACCGCCCTATCCAGCTCCTCATATTTAAGTAAATCGGCTGAAAATAATTCATCCGCCGGATTCACTTTTTTAGGACGCCTGCTTACGAGCCTGATTTTGTCGGTATATTTTGTAAGAGCTTTAGCAAGTTCGTTTCCAATCGCTCCTCCGGCGCCTAATATTGTCTGCATAAGATTTCCTTACAAAATTGTTGTTGTAGAAAATAAGAGTTTGCGTCTAAATATTATCTTTTATTGCTTTTTATAGTAGTAAAAAATTAAACTCAGAATATATTTAACACAATTGCCTTCTAATGTATTCATAAAATGCTGGAAATTCAAGATATGTTTAAAATTGTCGGTTTTGGATTAAATGGGGAAAAAGATGAGAAATAAACTCTCTATTTCTCATCTTTATTATTCAAAACGGAATCCTTTTCAGTATTGTTTTTAGTTTTAACTTCCGTGTAAGGAATAAAGCCGTCAAAATTAAATGGGGTTAACTCGTCGGAAACAAGCGTTGCGCTATTTGTTGAGTTATGGATATTACTGCTGTTTAAGTATTTATCTACCTGAAGCGATTTTCCCTCGTTAATCGGCAGTTTAACTTTTTTATTAATCACTACGTCATTCTGCGTCCTGAATATTTTATACATTTCAAGAGTGTTCCGCTGCGCATCAGGTTTATCTTTAACTACGACATAAGTTTTGGGAGTTTTGTGTTTAATAACCTGCGGAGGAGAAATTAAATTGTTGTTGCCTACGCCGTTAAACAAAACTATCAGAACAATAAAGGCAGCCGTAACAATAGACGCCGAAGGGAGAAAAATCCAAAGGAAATTTGTTTTTTTATCCTTTTCGAGATCGCCGAAATTACGGTTTTGAATTCTTGTCATCAAGTTGAATTCAAAATTTTCGGGTGTTTTTTCCCTTTTCATCCCTTTTAGAAGCCGGGAAAGCGCTTCGTCGTCAAACGAGTTTTTGTTTTCCATGTTATTCATAATACTTTAGTAACAATTTTTTTAATTGATTTCTTCCTCTGTTTATTCTTGATTTAACGGTACCAAGCGACATATTTTTCATTTCGGCGATTTCTTCATAAGAGAAGCCTTCAATATCTCTGAGAATAACCATTTCGCGATATACAGGCTTAACTTTAAGCAACGCCTTTTGAATATCTTCATCCATTAAACTGTTATGAGCCGATCTTACCGGATCAACAACTTTGGAATCGGAAACCTGAACGTTTGGACCATCTTCATTTGTCTGGTTTAGTGAAATAAAAGAACGTCTTTTTCTTCTCTTAATCTCATTCTTTGCCAAATTGGCGGCAATTGTGTAAAGCCAAGTGGAAAACTTTGCAATAGTCTGATACGAATCCTTCTTTAAGTAAAATTTTACCATCGTATCCTGCACAATATCAATTGCCGCTTCTCTGTCGCCGACAAAACGGTAAACAAAGTTCATTAAGGAATCTTTATAACGCTTTACTAAAGTTTCATAAGCCGCAAGAGTATTATTATCTTGAAATTCCTTAATTAACTCTTCGTCTGTCCAGCTCTTAAAATCTCTGTTCAAGTTTTTTTTACCTATGATTTCCAAATAAGTTTCAACTTTTTTAATTTATTTTCAAATATAATAATAACATTACTAATAATATTCACAAACTCGTTTTTCAGAGTTTGTAACTCAAGATTAATTATTAATGAGCTTACTTAAAAAAATTAATAAAAACCGTTAAAACGGTTTAAGCCATTACAACAGATTCATTAACCCACGACTTTAAGTCGTGGGTTAATAATAACATAATAACTTAACAATTCTTATAACCGTTTTAACGGTTTACAATGTTGGTATTTATTCAATAGATTACCTTTTTATGTGTACTTATTAATAATCTCTACTAAAATAATTAATTGCCGGTTTCTTTGATTTACAGATTTTCGAATAAGAAAACTTTTTCTTATCGAAAAAGGATGCGACTTTATCCACAAGAATTAACCTTTTCACGTCTGAAAAATCTCTGAAATCAAAGTGGAAAAAACCGCCTTATCTTCGAGAGCGGAAGTTTTCATGGCTAAATCTGCGTTAAGTAAAGCTTTAAAAACTCTTTCTAATTTTTCCTTGCCGTTTGTCATGAAAAATCTTGCATCTCTTGCCTTCTCGTAGTAAAAAGGATGCTGATGAAGCATTCCCGCCTCTTTGTTCTTATTCTTTACGGTTCTTTTAAGTTCAAAGCTAACAGCCGATAAATAAAGTACGCTTGTAAGCGCATTAATTATTTCGCCTAATCTCATTCCGCCGCGGAGTAAACTTAAACCGATTTTCAGCGCCTCTTCTTTATTTCCATCTTTAATCGCATCGTTCAGATCAAACATAACGTAACCTTTGGTTTTGGATGCGAGTTCAGTAATCAGGTTTTTATCTACTTCTCCTCCTTCGCCGAGATAATCGGCAAACTTTTCAAGTTGCCGCAAAAGAAGCGATTTATCTTCCCCGACAACCTCCAGCAGAATTTGGGCGTTAGCTCCGCTGATTTTAATCTTTAATTCTCTTGCTCTCGAAACTATCCAACTGTTCCAATCGGAACCTTTTAAACCGGCTGCATTAAAAATATAATTCATCCGGACAAGCTCTTTAAGAAGCTCCGTTTCATACAGCGTTTCGGAATTATCGATGATGATTAACACGGCAAATTCCGAAGGGGATTTTACATAATTGATAAAAGCTTTTTTAACCTTTATCTGATTAAAATTTTTAATTATAATTAATTTCTTTCCGCCTCCGAAAGGAAAGGAAGAAGCAAGTGTTACAATCTGTTCGACTGTTGTGGATTTATTGCAGTTTACAATTTCCTTATCGAATTCCGAAGCAATGAAAGGAGATAATTTTTCTTCCAACAGTTTTGCGGCGGCGTTTTTTGCGTAAGCGTCGGAACCGTAAAGATAATATATCGGAAGAAGATTATTTTTATCCGTAAAATTGCGGATGTTATAAATATTCTGAGCTTTCAGCTTAATTCTACCCATTATTTTTCCTTTTTTCGCTGTTCCAAGCCTTAACAAGCAGAAACGAAAAGCCGCCCCAGACAACTCCTAAGACCAATATTGCCGTTAAGACCGTTATCATTTTAAATTTTCCCTAAAAGTGAGTTTAACAAAAAATCTGTTTAACAAAATAAAGATTCCTATTACAATTCCCCACTGAAATAAACATGTTCCCGCATTCGCAGTGTGAAAAGGATTCCACCACTCCGGGTCCCACGAAGCCGACGAAATCAGCCACCAAATCAGAAGCACAACAGCCTGAAGCGGAATTAAATATTTGATAACAAAGTTGTACCATTTGCCGATTTTAATATCGCTCCCTTCGGCGTTAATAATTTTGGTGCGGAATTTATCCACGCCGAAACGGATAACCGCGAAGGCAATACCGGCGCCGCTGAGTATCAAGCCCACGCCCCACACCCAATCCTGGTTCGTAAACAAATCGGAATTCAGCGCCGAAGGAATTCCAAGCAGGAAAGCCATTGTCCAGACAATAAGAACAGCTTTTTTTCTGCTCATTCCGAAATCAATAAAAGTGCGCGTTGTAAGTTCGACTAATGAAATCAATGAAGAAACAGCCGCGAAAAAAAGCGCCAGAAAGAATATCGATGCAAAGAAAATATTAACATCCATATTTTGGGAAAACTTTGAAAAAAGCATCGGAAGATAGATGAATGTCAAACCGGTGTTTGCCGGTCCGGATTCGGTAATTTTACTCATTGCATCAACCGTGCTGAGTGAAAAGACGGTCGAAAAAATAATTATTCCCGCAATTAAAGAAACTGAATTATTCCCGAAACCAATGAGTGAAGCGTTAAGAGGAACATCCTCTTTCTTTTTGATGTAAATTGCGTAAGTTAAAATTAAGCCCCAGCCTGCCCCGGTATCCCAAGCATTTTGTGTTAAAGCACTGAGCCAAACCTTAAAGTTAAAGAGATATTTAGTATCGGGTGTAAAAAAGTATTTCAATCCGCCAATTGCATTGGGAAGGAAAACAGCTCTAACGAGCAGAAGAAGGAGAATAACAATTAATGAAATTACCAAAATTTTGCTTGCTTTCTCAATTCCGTTTTTAACTCCTTTGTAAACGACAAAACTTGAAATGGAAATAGCAATCAGATGATACCAAACGGGAGTAAACCCGGATGAAAAATCGGTCCAATAATTATAATAGTTTTGAGTTTGAAAAAGCGTTCCGTCAACCGCTGCGATAAAATATTTTAAGCACCATCCGGTAACTACGGAATAGTAAAACATAATCGCAGTCGAAACAAAAACGATGTACGCGCCTATCCACGCAAAATTTTTACCGGCAAGTTTTGCCACAGAACCGAGAGGTCCCATTTTGGTAAATTTCCCAATTCCAAACTCGGAAATAATAAGCGGAATAGACCAGAAAAAAAGGAACAGCATCCAAGGGATAAGAAAAGAGCCGCCTCCGTTCTGCGCCACAACTCTGGAAAATCTCCAGATATTTCCCGTCCCTACGGCAATTCCGAGGGTTGCAATAATAAGTCCCCACCGGGAAGAAAAATATTCCTTTTCTTTTATGTGATTATTCTTCAAAATATTTTTTCAATTGAATAATTATTAAACTTTTTTTTAAACTCTTCTATTAAGAAATCTATTGGCTCGATTATTTTAATACAATTGGCATTTGTAAATCTGCATTCCTAACTTAGGATTTACAATTAATAGGAGACCTTTGCAAAACCTATAATTGCATATCGAGTTCACCACGGCGAAGATGAAAGTAGTCCGAAATATCTATAAATTTTGTTTAATTTCCGGTTTTGAGATTCTTCTCCCGCTCCGCCTTGGCGGAGGATCAGAATGACATTTTTAGATTATGCAAAGCCTTCTATGATTTCAAAGCTTACAGAGCCGCTTTTTGAACCTTAACGGATTTCATATATACTTTCTCAACCGGTCTGTCAAACGGTTTGGTTGTTTTTACCTTGCCGATTTTCTCAACAACGTCCATTCCTTCAATTACTTTGCCGAAAATAGTGTGATGATTGTTTAACCACGGAGTAGGCGCAAGCGTAATAAAAAACTGGCTAGTATTTGTGTTAGGACCGCGATTTGCCATTGCCAGAATTCCGGGCGCGTTAAATGTTAAATCGGGAGAAAATTCATCCTCAAACGTACCGTTCCAAATGCTTTCACCGCCCGAGCCGGTTCCCGTAGGGTCGCCGCCCTGAATCATAAAATTATCTATTACTCTGTGAAATGACACATTGTTGTAGAAACCGCTGTTTGCCAAACCGGCAAAGTTCTCAACCGCTTTGGGAGCTTTATCGGGATAAAGCTCAATAATGATTTCGCCCATATTTGTTTCGATAGTTGCAATCAAACCTTCACCTTTCTTTAAGTTCATAAGTCTTGCTAATTTACCTTTGTTAATATGCAATCTCGGATTAAATTTTTCTTTTTTCTGCGCAAAAATAATTGCGCTTAAAACAAGCGCAAAAATAATAATCTTTTTCATTTTTTACTCCTCTTTAAGCTCCGATTACATGAGTAGTTATCAGATATAAAATAACAATAGCAATTCCCACTCTGTATGAAATAAAAACTTTTGTCGAGTGAATTTTAAGATATTTCAGAAGAAAATCAATCGCAAAATATCCGCTGATCGCCGAAACCAGAGTTGCGACGATCAGATTGATTGTCCCGTCGGCATCAAGGAAATGAATCGACTGATAAAATTCGAGCAAACCGCTTGCAAGAATTGCGGGAATTCCCAGCAGAAAAGAAAACTTCGCGGCTACGTCGCGTTTTAATCCCGTAAATAATCCCCCGGTGATTGTAGAACCCGAGCGGGACGAGCCGGGAATTAAAGCCAAAGATTGAAACAGCCCGATAATCAAGGCATCCTTCCACGTTATATCCTTCATCTCCTTCTTGAATTTCCCCACTTTCTCAGCCCAAGCCAAGACGAGAGCAAAAACAATCAGACTTGTGGAAATAACATAAAGATTTTTAGTGAACGCTCCTTCGATAAAATCTTTAAATCCCAAACCGATAAATCCGACAGGAATCGAGCCGATGATAATCAGCCATCCTAATCGTGAGTAGAGCGACTGTTCGGAATACTTTTTCCTCTGCGTTAAATTATCGCGCAAAAAATCAACAATGATTTTCCAAATCTCAATCCGGAAATAGATTAAAACAGCAAGAAGCGTCCCGAGTTGAATTACAGCGATAAATGCAGTCCACCTTTCCGGATGATCGGCTGATATAACTCCCATTAATTTTCCCGCTAACGTAAGATGCCCCGTACTGCTTATGGGAAGGAATTCCGTAAGTCCCTGAATTAATCCTAAAAATGCCGCTTCCAATATTGACAAAAAAACCTCCTAAAAAATGTATGTTAATCCTATTCTGACCACAGCGCTGAACGAATTTAGCGTTACATTCTGCTCCAGCACATTATCGTAAATTTTCAAATCTCCGTTTTTCGGCGTCCCGATTATATCGTAACGCAAGTCTCCGCCAAGATTCACGTACAGGTTTTTCATCAAAGCCGTTATAGCCTGAGCGCGCAATAAGCTCCCGAAACCTTCGGCAGAGTAACCTTGGGAATCGTAAACTTTTTCGACAACCGCCGCGTGTCGGTAACCAAGCCCGACGCCGAATTTAAATTCATAGCCGTAACCTTTAATTACGTAGTAACCGAGAAGCGTAGGCATATAGATTGTTCTGTCGAATTCGTAAATTAATCCGCCAACGCTGTTCGTAAATGAAAAATAGTTGTAAACAAATTCAGCTCCGATTTGGAATTTATCTTTGTAATCGGTTACTGATTCTACCCAAAGTTCAACGCCGTTATTGAACGTGTTCATCGGCGAGCCTGCTCCGTAGTTGTTGTTGATGTAATTCATCAAAACCGGTGTGTAAGACATTTGTATTCCCATTCCGCCGGTAATTTCCAAATCGTAACTGTTTTTAGTTTGTCCGTATGCAGAACCCGCGGCAAACAAAATCAATATTATAAAAACTTTTTTATTCATCTTTCGTCCTCAAAACTGACCAAAAATTATATTTATTTTTTCCTTCGCTAACCTGCTTTCTGTTAACAATCCAAATTGAAAGAAAAGCTAAGATAATAAATCCCGCGTAAGAAATAAAATGAGTAAGTATCGCATACGATGCGCTTATATCCTCGCCAAAATTAAAAAGCATAGTTAAAACAAAAATCACAATGGCGTGATACGAACCGATTCCTCCCGGCGTCGGAATAATGATTCCGAACGCGCTAATCGTCATCAATATCCAGGCTATTTTATAATTAACCGCGTTCAGCGTTTCCATATCAAGCATATAAAATCCGACTAACGAATTCAGTCCGTAAAGGAGCATAATCACAACCGAGAGAATTACTACGAGAAAAATATTGGAAGCGCCGTTCAAGCTCGAAATTCCCGTTACAAGAGCTTCAAATATTTCGTTAAGCTGACTTGCTCCTTTCCGCGAAAACTTCTCGACAAAGCGGACTACAACCGAATAGCTTTTTTCTCCGCTCAAAGCAAAGAGAACCAAAATTAAAATTGCCGCTCCGATTATCCCGCTTCCCCAAAGCAAAGTGGATTTAAGCCAAGGAACTTCCTGATATATATTCCCGGAGTAAATAACAACGCTGATTATTACCGAGAGAAAAAGCGTCATAACGTCCACAAGACGTTCCACAATTACGGTTCCGAACATTGAGGTTCTCGAAACTCCTTCCCACTTACCGAGAAAAAACGCTCTGTAAAACTCTCCGAGGCGCGGAATTATTGCGTTTACGCCGTAGCCGATCATCATTGCTCCGAAAAGATTTATTAAAGAAACATCTTCTTTAACATTTTTCAGAATAAATTTCCATCTGAGAGCGCGAACAAAATTAGTTACCAGAAAAAGGAGAATAAAGAGAAGCAGATATTCTACCGAAACTCTTGAAATGAGAAGTGAAAACGCTTTCCCGACATCGACATTGTGGAAAGCGAGAAGAAGAAAGAGTACGGTAATTGCCAAAGAAATAATTCCGCCGATAAACTCTTTTCCTGAAATGCGACTTATTTTCTTACCTGAGATCGACAATCTTCGTTCCTTTCGGCAATTCTATTTTGAAAAAACTCCGGTCATAGCCGGAACCGAACGAATAATTTTTCAAATAAAAAGAGAATTTTTTTCGGTTTAAATCCGTTACTTCAACAAAAACCGGAAGAGACGATTTATTAACTTTAACTTTTACGGATTTTACATTAAGCGCGTCTTCATCCTTGGGGAAAAGCGTAAACTCCCCTTCCCCTTTATTCTCAACGTATTTACATTCACCCGGAAGTTTAAAAAGAATATCGTAAATCGAGAAAGGAGAAAAGTCATCCTCCTTTTCCTGAATTACCAATCTTTTTATTTTTTTATTGAAGTTCCAAATAGTGTCGGACACAACAGCAATTGTGTAATCTCCGAAATGTATTTTTTCAAAATCGGGAGACTGAAAATAAATTTTCCCTTTTTGTTCGCCGCCGCTTAAAACAATTTCAACGGAAAAGGACTTTTCCTTTTCAAATTTTTCTTTAACTTTTTCCAGTAATGTTGTTTCACCGAGTACCATGCCGCTCGTCAGCAAGAAAACAATAATCGCGGTAAAAAGGGAAAATTTCTTCTCTATTCTAATCGGCATTCAAACCTCGCAGAATCCTCTGAAGTTCTTCTTCTGAATCAACTAAAACTTCTCTCGCCTTACTGCCGACTGAAGGTCCGACAACGCCGATTTCCTCAAGCTGGTCAACTATTCTCGCGGCGCGTCCGTATCCCAATTTAAGTTTACGTTGAAGGAGCGAAACCGAACCTTGCTGATGAGTAATGATAACGCGGGCGGCGTCAATCATCATCGGGTCCATATCGGAAAGGAAATTCTCGTCCCGGCTTCTCTTTTTCTCATAAATCGAAGGAAGCAGATAGCGCTTTGAAAATCCTTTCTGCGCATAAATAAAATTCGTTACGGCTTCAACTTCGTCAGTGGAGATAAAGGCATTCTGAATGCGAATCGGCTTCGGCATTCCGGCGGGTAGGAAAAGCATATCGCCGCGACCGAGTAACTGCTCGGCTCCTTTCGAATCTAAAATTGTACGGGAATCAATTCGCGACGCCGTCTGGTAAGCTATCCTTGCGGGGAAATTAGCTTTAATCGTTCCGGTGATTACATTGACCGAAGGACGCTGAGTCGCGACAATCAGATGAATGCCGACAGCTCTTGCAAGCTGCGCGATGCGCGCAATCGGCTCCTCGACTTCCTTTCCGGCGGTAATCATCAAGTCCGCCAGCTCGTCAATTACAACAACTATGTAAGGCAGTTTGTAATGCTTCATTGTCTCGGTGTTTTTCGGCGCGCGTTTCGGATCGGCAATTTTTCTGTTGTAGTCCACAATGCTTCTTACTCCGACCTTGGCGAGTTTATCGTAACGCTTGTCCATTTCGATTTCGAGGGATTTCAGCACAAGTATTGCATTTTGAGGAACGGTAATAACTTCCTCGTCAATATCGGGGGAAACGGCAAGAAAGTGTTTTGTCAGCTTCCGGTAAAATGAAAGCTCTATTTTTTTAGGATCAACAATTACGAACTTCAATTCGGAAGGATGCTTGGTGTAAAGCAGCGAAGCGAGCATCATATTGATTCCGACGCTCTTGCCCGCGCCCGTTGCGCCCGCTATCAAAAGATGCGGCATCTTGGCAAGGTCGGCTACAAAAATTTCGCCGGTGATTGTTTTTCCCATTGCAAGGGGAAGCTCGTAGCCGGTTTTGCTTGCTTCCATTAAAATCGATTTAGCGCTCACGGGGGACGCCACCGCGTTTGGTATTTCAACTCCGATTGCTCCTTTGCCCGGAATCGGCGCAATAATTCTGATTCCCCGCGCAGCCAACGCCAGAGCAATATCGTTTTCCAAACTTACAATTCTGCTGATTTTTACGCCGGGCGCAGGAACGATTTCATACAAGGTTACAACGGGACCGGGAGTAACGGAAATATCTTTAATCTCAATATCGAAAAGAGCAAGTTTTGCTTTAAGAAGTTCCGCATTCTGTTTTAACTCCTCTTCGGAAACTTCAACTTCCTCCTCCGAAGGTTCGGCAAGCAGAGTTAAAGGAGGCGGCGAATATTTCAGCTTCTCTTCCCACTGCTCGGGAAGTTCATCTTCCTTCTCAACATCTACAGCGGGAATGATTACATCATCGTCATCCGTGGATAAACGTTTGCTCTCTTCTTCTTCAATCTCGTGCAATTTTAATAAATCGGGACCTTTTTTCTTAATCGTAATTCTTGTTCCATTCCCCTCTTCCTCGTCAAGAATAATTTCTTCATCCTTTTCTTCTTTTTCCTCTTTCCCTTCGCCGAGCAATTCCTCAACGAATTTCCCTTTCCTTGAAACTTTCTTTCTCGGGGATTTGCTTACTTTGATTTCCTTTTCGCGCGCCGCAGTTTGAGGTTTAACTATTTTAACGGCGGAATCATCTTCATCCTCGTCGTCGCCGGAGAAAAACCTTCCGAAAAAGTTTGCAACCGAACTTAAGTGAATATCAAAATAGATAATTGAGGCAATTAAGAGCAATGCCGCAAAAAGAATTATTGAGCCCAGTCCGCCGAAAAGCCGTCCGACTCCCGTGCCGATAAAAAGTCCGACATTACCCGAAAGCTCGTTTATATCGGGGAAAAGCTTAATAGAATAGCGAAGGACACCGAAAAAAGAAGCGAGAATCAATCCGGAAAAAACAAGAAAATTAGACAAACGAATTGCGCTGTGAGTAAACTTGGGACGAATAATTACAAAACCCCAAACAAAAATCACAACGGGAAAAACAAGGGAAAACCAGCCGATTGTGTTGTTGATAAAAAAATCGGAAAGATAAGCGCCGAAAATTCCGAGCAAGTTGTGAGTGCTTTCGGCTTTGCTTACAAAATCGGGATTTTTTGAAAAAACCTTAAAAAAATCGGTAAATTTATAAGCAAGATTGGCTTTGTCGTAGCGGGAGTAAGAAATAATGCTTAAAAAAAGCAGCAACGAAAAAATCATCAGAAGTATTCCGACAATTTTTGTCTTTTTCTCCGGAGAAATAAAGTAAGGCGATTCCGGTTCCGGGAGCGTCTTTTTCCTTTTCCTCGTTACTGTTTTTGCCGTTTTTTTTGCCATTCTTAATCTGCTTTATCTTCCTCTTTTACCTTAATCTTAATCGCGCCCGATTCCAAAAAAGGGACAATATCGGTAAAATCAATTTGTGAAATAAACTCCAAATCCTTTTCAAATCCCGCTTCGAGAAGTTCTTTGCCATGCTCGGTTTCTTTCAAAGTACCAAGGATATCTTCTCCGCAGACGGAATTCAGCTTTAAGCTCGCTTTTGCAGCGTCGGTAAGTTCCAATCCGGAAGTTTTTGAGTCGATAATTTCGATTAATTTTCCTGCGCAAAGCGTATCTTCCAAGCTGAACATTCCGTTATCGCCGGCGCAAAGAATCAGAAAGTCCTCGTTGAGTTCAATCAGCTTTTCCGCAACGGCAGTAATGTTTAGATAGGAAGCCACAAAAAGATTTTTTGAAAATTTTGCCCGCACAAGAGCTTTTGAACCGTTAGTTGTATAAAATATAACGGACTTCCCCGCCGTGGCTTCTTCAGTGAACTCAAGCGGGGAATTTCCGAAATCAAATCCTTCGATTTTAGCTGAATTTCTTTCACCTGCAAGAATATTTTGTCCTCCGGAAATCTTCATCGCAAATTCCATCGTTTCAACCGGAATTACTTCCCGCGCGCCGTTTTGCAAAGCGGCAACTACCGATGAAGTTGCGCGGAGAACATCAATAACAACAGTAGTCTTTTCCGAAAAGAAAAGCTCGTCGGCGTTTAGAGGCGAAAGAAGAACATGTGCTTTCATCCGGTTATTTCTCCACAAATGGTAATTTTGTTACTGTCGCCGGAAACTCTTTATTGCGAATTTTTACGTTGACAACATTTCCGGGTTGTGCGTTTTCAATCGTTACATAGCCGAGAGCAATCGGTTTGTTCAAAATAGGGCTGACCGTGCCGCTCGTAATATGCCCGATTGTTTCCCCATTTTTAACAATTTCATAACCGTGACGCGGGAAAGCTCTTTTTTCGTCAAAAATCATCGGGACAAGTTTACGCTTTAATCCTTCAGCTTTAACCTTTTTCAAAACATCAGAGGCGTTGAAATCCCCCTTTTTCAATTTTGTAATCCAGCCGAGTCCCGCTTCCAACGGATTTGTAGTTTCGTCAATGTCGTTTCCGTAAAGGCAATATCCCATTTCGAGGCGGAGCGTATCCCGCGCTCCGAGTCCGACGGGAACAATGTTAAATTCTTTTCCCGCTTCAAAAAGAGCGTTCCACAATTTTCGCGCGGTTGTTTCATCACCTTTGAAATAAAGTTCGAATCCGAGTTCACCCGTGTAGCCCGTGCGTGAGATAAGAAAATCAACGCCGTCAAATTTTCCGTATGTAAAATGGTAATACTCAACAGGTTCCAAATCAATATTAAAAACCTTTTCCACTACTTTACGCGAATTAGGTCCCTGAACGGCGAGAAGCGAGTATTCATCGCTTTCGTTATTAAGGTCAACGCCCATTGTGTTGTTTTCCCGCATCCAGGCAAAATCTTTATCAATATTGGATGCGTTGATAACCAGCATAAATTCGTTCTCGTTAATTCTGTAAACGAGCAAGTCGTCCACAATTCCGCCATCCAAATAGCACATTGCCGAATACTGCACCCTTCCGTCGGATAATTTAGCGGCATTATTCACTGTTAGTTTTTGTACAAAATCAAGGGCTTTTTCCCCTTTAACTCTTACTTCGCCCATATGTGAAACATCAAAAACGCCCACCGAATTTCTTACGGCTTTGTGCTCTTCTATGATTGAGGAATATTGTACCGGCATTTCAAATCCGGCAAATTCTACAATCTTGGCGCCTAATTCTTTGTGAATATCATAAAATTTCGTCTTTTTCATTTCATCACCTATTTTTGCAATTTTTTCCAATCGCTCAAGAATTTCTCCAGTCCGATATCCGTGAGCGGATGGTTAAATAATTTGTTAATTACGGCAAAAGGCATCGTTGCAACGTCGGCGCCCATCATCGCGGCTTCTACCAAGTGCATCGGATGGCGAATGCTCGCGACGAGAACTTCCGTCGGATAACCGTAATTATCGTAAATTTGAACTATCTGACCGACAATATCCATTCCCGAATTGCTGATGTCGTCCAAACGTCCTACAAAAGGACTGATGTAACTTGCGCCAGCTTTAGCCGCAAGCAACGCTTGTGAAGGAGAAAAACAGAGCGTAACATTTGTCTTTATTCCTTCTCCCGAAAGAGTTTTTACGGCTTTTAGACCCTCTTTGATAAGAGGAACTTTGATAACGATGTTATCATTGATTTTAGCCAAATCGTGCGCTTCTTTTAAAATTCCGTCATAATCCGTAGAAACGACTTCCGCGCTGATTGGTCCGTCAACAATCTTAACAATTTCGTTCAGCAGCTCAAGAAAATCTCTTCCTTCCTTTGCGACTAATGAAGGATTGGTTGTAACGCCGTCGAGAATTCCCAACTGCGCCGCTTCGTTAATTTCTTCTATGTTTGCCGTATCAATAAAAAACTTCATTTAAAACCTCGTTAAATTTTATTCGTAAATATTAGTTAAATCTTCGCCTGTTGAGGACAAAAACACAAAATCTCTCGGATTTACATTTTCATCTACTTCCAATTTTATTCTGAGAAAATATTTTAACTGCCATTTTGTAATTAAGGATGAAAATCCGCCTTCCCGCAATTTGTGGAAAATCGAAGGATGAACTTTCAGCTTCAAGAATCTGATTTTTCCTTCCTTTTTGTGCCGTTTTATCCAATCCTCGATGTCGTGAATCGTGCTTGATTTCTTCTGCAGAATTCCGGTTCCCTGGCAGTAAGGACAAACTTCCATATTGGACTGGAAAATATTTTCCCGGATACGTTCGCGTGTTATTTGAATCAATCCGAAATCAGTCATTGGGAGAACGACAACTTTTGCCCTGTCCTTCTTAAATTCCTTTTTAATTTCATCGTAAACTTTTTTCCTGTTACCATCTTCAAGCAAATCGATAAAATCGACTACAATCAATCCACCGATGTCGCGAAGTCGCAGCTGACGAGCAATTTCCCTCGCGGCTTCCAAATCGGTTTTCAGCGAATTTGCTTCCTGCGCCCTTTTCTTAGCGTATTTACCGCTGTTGACGTCTATAACCGTCATCGCTTCGGTATGTTCGATAATTATGTAGCCGCCGCTCGGCAGGTAAACATTCCTGCTGAAAAGTGATTGAACTTGGTCTTCAATCTGAAAATCTTCAAAAATGGTTGTGCTGCTTTTATGGTAAACAATTTTCTCGGCAAGTTCCGGCTGCACCGATTTTACATACTCCTTTATCTCTCGGTAAAGTTTGCGCGAATCAATATAAACTTTGGTAACATCGGGAGTAAAAAGATCGCGGATAATGCTTGTGGTAGTTGATAAATCATGATAAAGAAGCGCGGGCGGAGTTTTGGACATCGCGCCTTTTTCTATCGATTCCCACGCTTTCATCAAATAGCGGATATCCGCTTTAATTGCTTCTTCGCTCTGCCCTTTTGCCGCGGTTCTGATTATTAGCCCGAAATTTTCCGGAAGAAGCTGTTTCGCGATTCTTCTTAATCTTTTCCGCTCTCTGTAATCATTAATTTTTTTTGAGATTCCCACTCTGTGCTCAAAGGGAATCAGCACACAGAACCGTCCCGGGATAGATGGAGAAGAAGTTACTCTTACTCCTTTTCCTTTTACGGGTTCTTTAATTATCTGAAGAATCACTTTTTGTCCCTTCTTCAAAGTGGGACTTTCCATTCCGTTTTTTCGCTCCAGTCTCGGCGGCTGATAAATGGAATTAAACTTAGCTCTTTCCGTGTTTACTTCTTCGTCGATTGTCGCTTCTTCATCGTGGTCGTCGTGAAAACTGTCATTGTCGTCGCTTCGTTCAATGTCGGCAAAATGCAGAAAAGCATCATGCTTCATACCGATATCGATAAAAACCGCGCGGATTCCCGGCAGTACGCGCGCAACGCGTCCTAGATAAACATTTCCCACCATCCGGCGTTTTTCTACATGATCAATAAAATAATCAAGTAAATTACCATTTTCAGTTATTGCGACACGATTTTGAAAAGCAGAACTATTGATTATTATTTCTTTCGCCATAATGTCCTAAAATTTTTATTTCAAATTCCAGAATAAAATTCGTTGTTTAAATTTATCGAAGACTTCTTCGTTGCTCTCTGTCGAAAACTTCCCCGCTTTCAAATTTTCAACATGTTTTTCCAACTCAATTTTAATCTGATTAAACTTTTGTAACTCCATAATATTTTCAATTAAGGAAAAAATTCCATTAAACCTTTTAAAATACCAAAATATATTCTTTTTTGCTGAGTTAAGTCCCACTAAATTTTCGCCGTACTCAATTTTAATCAGCTCGAGGTGTTCCAACGCGTCGGTAAAAACTTGGTCAATTTTCGGTTTTTCCGGAAATGATTTTGTACTGAGAAAATGATTATATCTCGAAAACAGATAAGGATTTCCCAGCGCTCCCCGCGCCACCATAACTCCATCAGCGTCAGTCTTGTTGAGAAGCTCGACGGCATCCTCAGCCGAAAAGACAAAACCGTTCGCCAATACCGGAATATTCACAACCGATTTCACCTTTCCAATCCATTCTCTGTCGGGCAAAAGCTCGCTGCCGTCATTTCCCATTTTAGGATGAAGAGTAATAAAATCCGCTCCCTCCCCTTCGCAAATTTTTGCATTTTCCAATATTGTTACTTTTCTGAATCCGAGACGCATTTTTACCGAAACGGAAATATCTCCGGCGGATTTTTTCATTGCCGAAACAATTTCCTTAAGCTGCGCGGGATTATCCAAAATTGCAGCTCCGAATCCGTTTTTTGTTACCTTTTTGACGGGACATCCGGCGTTCAGGTCAAAATCAACCGGCGAAAGTTTCACAAGACGCTTAACGGCTTCGCCGATATAGAAAGGACTGCTTCCGAGAAGCTGAATTCCAATCGGCTGTTCGCTTTTTGCAAATACAACTTTTCGCGTTGTATTAAAGCTGTTATTTACAATTCCGCGGGCGCTTACCATCTCCGTAAACGTAAAATCCGCTCCATACTTTCTGCACATCGTACGAAAAGGTTTATCCGAAATTTCCGCCATCGGAGCTAAAACAATGCTGTTTTTTTTGATTAATCCCAATCTTAATTTTCCCGTTATTCTAAAACCGAATTACTATAAGTAACCTTTGCAAAATCTAATATTGTTATAATCCGGTCATGTTTCAAATTCTGAGATTCTTCTCTTAGTTCAGAATTCACCAAAAGCAATTTAGCTTATTTTCAAGTATGTCATTCTGATTCCGCCGTTTTTTGGCGGAAGAAGAATCTCATGACCTGCATTTGAGAATATTCTAACTTTGAGATTCTTCGCCCTCGACTTTGTCGAGTACTCAGAATGACACCGAATACTTTAGCTTAATTAAAGAATCTCTTAACGCGCATTTTTACTAATCCGAAATTTCATAGATCTTTATGAACTGTAATATTTTAATAAAGTAAAAAAATCCTCTAATGCAAATTCTAAAATTATTGTAAATTCAATTAAATTAAAAAAGGGAAAATCCGTAAAGATTTTCCCTTATCGAGCATTTAAGAAATCAGCTCGCAAATGCTTATTTTTTCTCTTCTTTCGGAGGTCTTTCCAAAAGAGCTTTACGAGATAAGCTTAATTTTCCGTTTTCTATCTTAATCAATTTAACTTCTACTTTGTCTCCTTCTTTCAAGTAATCGGCGACTTTCTCAACGCGTTTCCAATCCAAGTTGGAAACGTGAAGCAAGCCTTCTTTACCCGGAATGATTTCAACAAAAGCGCCGTATTCCATTACGCGTTTAACAGTTCCCTGATAAACGGCGCCGATTTCCGGCTCGGCAAGAATCGATTTGATGTAAGATTTAGCTTCGCGGGCGGCTTCGGCTCTCGGAGCGGCAATGCTTACTTTTCCATCTTCTTCTACGGTAATGTCAACGCCGTAATCTTTCTGGATTTTCTGAATTACTTTTCCGCCGGGACCAATTAAAGCGCCAATTTGGTCAACCTTAATCTGCAAAGAATCGATTACGGGAGCATAAGGTGAAAGCTCTTTTCTCGGCTCGGCAATAGCTTCATTCATAATTCCGAGTATGTGCATTCTTCCTTCCTTAGCCTGAGCTAAAGCGGCGCGCATAATCTCGAATGAAATTCCCTGTATTTTAATGTCCATCTGAAATGCCGTAATGCCTTCGGCTGAGCCTGCGACTTTAAAATCCATATCGCCGAGATGATCTTCGTTGCCGAGAATATCTGTAAGAACGGAATAATTATCCCCTTCCTTAATCAAGCCCATTGCGATTCCGGCGATAGCTTTCGGCACCGGCACACCGGCGTCCATTAACGCAAGCGAACCTGCGCAAACCGTAGCCATTGATGATGAACCGTTTGATTCGAGAATATCCGAATTTAATCTGATTGTGTAAGGGAAAGTTCCTTCGGGCGGAATCAAAAATTTGAGCGCGCGTTCGGCTAAATTACCATGTCCGATTTCACGACGTCCCGGTCCGGAATATCTTCCTGTTTCGCCAACCGAGAACGGAGGGAAATTGTAATGAAGCATAAAACGCTTGGAATACTCTTCCTGTAATCCGTCAATTATCTGCTCATCCCTTTTCGAGCCTAACGTTAAAGTAGTTAAACTCTGCGTTTCTCCTCTTGTAAAAAGAGACGACCCGTGAGTTCTCGGGAGAACGCCGACTTCACATGTAATAGGACGAACTTCAGTTGTCGTTCTTCCATCCAATCTTTTACCTTCGGTTAAAATTCTTTCGCGCATCAAATCTTTTTCAATGTCGTGAAGAATTTCGGCAATATCTTTTTCTCTTTCGGGATATTTTTCAGCCAAAGCTTCCTGAACTTTATTGTTAAGTTCCTTGTTTTTCAAACTTCTTTCTTCTTTGGCAAGAACTGATGCAACCAATTCTTTATATTCGTCGTAGGCGAGAGCTTTCACGTCGTTAACCAATTCTTCTTCGATAACCTTTTCGGTTACTTCCATTTTCGGTTTACCGCAAAGTTCCCGCAACTCATTCTGAATTTCCACAATTTTTTTGATTGAATCATGAGCAAAATCAAGCGCTTCGAGAAGTTCGTCTTCCGAAACTTCCTTTGCCTCACCTTCAACCATCATAATGGAATCGGCGGTTCCGGCGACTACGAGTTCGATTTCGCTCTCTTCAATTTGCTGCGCTGTCGGATTTACAATCAATTCTCCGTTTACTTTTCCAACTCTGACTTCCGCAATCGGACCTTGGAACGGAATATCGGAAATAGTAAGCGCAATCGAAGCTCCAATCGCTCCGAGAACATCCGCGTCGTTTTCTCCGTCATAGGAATAAACAAAAGCCGCAATTTGCGTATCGTTTCTGTAATCCTTCGGGAAAAGCGGTCTGATGGGTCTGTCAATCAAACGCGCGCTTAAAATTTCTTTTTCGGTAGGTTTTCCTTCTCTTTTGAAAAATCCGCCCGGAATTTTTCCGGCGGCAAAAGCTCTTTCTCTGTACTCAACCGAAAGAGGGAAAAAATCAATGTCGGTGCGCTCTTCGGCAGACGCCACGGCGGTAACTAAAATCATAGTTTCTCCGTACTGCAACATTACAGCTCCGTTTGCCTGGCGAGCCATTTTTCCTGTTTCGATTATTAACGGCTTTCCACCGACTTCAATTTCTTTTCTATAAAACATTAATTAACCTCTATTACTTTCTTAAATTCAATTCTTTTAATACCGCTCTGTATCTTTCGATGTCGTTTTTCATCAAATATTTCAGCAGTCTTCTTCTTTTACCGACCATTTTCATTAATCCGCGGCGGGACGCGTGATCTTTTTTATGTTCCGAAAAGTGCTTGGTTAAGTGATTGATTCTTGCGGTAAGAATTGCTATCTGTACTTCTGTTTTTCCGGTGTTTTTTTCGTCTCCACCGAATTTTGTTACTAACTCTTGCTTGTTTTCTTTTGTTACAGGCATTTTAACTCCATGTTTTTATTTGTACGATGTAACGCCAGAATTAACCGGCGTTAATTAATTAAATAAATTTGAATCTTGAAATATACGCTTTTTTATTCTCATAATGAAATTTTCTTTTTTTACGATTTTAATTCGAGTTGTATTGAATGTTTTTGAGTAAGGAACAATGTGCCGCCAATAAGGATGGTTTGTTTCTTACACCATCTCGTCATAGTCAACGTCATTACGAGGAGTTTAACGATGAACTTGCCCGGATCGCTTTTTGGTTGGAGGTAATCTTATCAAAATACACGCTATTGCTAAATATTCAAAACCGGTTTAACTGCCAAGGTTGAATATGCCGGAGATTGCGACGCTCCACTCAGTTTCGCTCGCAATGACAATGTACTATTTAAATTTTAGCGTCATTGCGAAGGAGTCCGAAGGACGACTGTGGCAATCTCACTGAAAAACATACTAATGCCGAATGGTCAACAGTGGTATAAAGTCTAAGCACGAAGAATAGACAACCAACTCCGTAGGAGTGTTACCTTTGTAAAAAAGAAGCAGGCTATTATGTTTTAGCTCCGTAGGAGCGACACTCCTATGCCGGATACGACATCAATTGTATTTGTTTTATATCGCTCTTAAGGAACTTACGATTAAAGTTATGTTGTTTGTTACAAAGATTCTGCATCTACGGAGCAGAAATATAAAATTTCCGCACTACCGATAAATCGGGACTTGTGTTGATTGTCTTGAACTATGATTATTCTTGATTCTTTGATGGACTTTGATTATTGAGTTCTCATTACTCTCTTGTATTACAAGGATTGTTAATCATAATATTTATGAGTTTACTAAAACCGTTGAAACGGTTGAAATGTATAATAAGCATTCTCTTAGCCCACGACTTAAGTCGTGGGTTAGCAACAACATAGAGAAATCAGTAACCGCTTCAGCGGTTTATAAATTATTGAATTTGCAAATAATCACCTTTTTTAAGTAGGCTCATTTATCCTATTTTGAAAAATCATAGTTTGTCATATAATCATTTTAATCATAGTTCAAGACAGCTTGTTTTTACACCGTCTCGTCCACCTCAGGCGGACTGCGAGGGAGGGTCAATATGCGAGTGGTTATGTAAAAAACAAAAGCAGATTGCCCGTCCCGCAATATGCGGGACTAAGCAATCCGCTCTACAAAAACGCCGCTTTCAAGTTTTATGTGTTGGTAAAAGCGGTTTAACGGATAAGATTGAATATTTAGGAGATTGCCGCGACAATCCACTATAGCGGAATGTCGCGCAATCCGCCAAGGCGGAGGAGTGTAAGCCGTCCGAAATATCTCAAGATTGGGTATAATTACCGGTTTTGAGATTCTTCTCCCGCTCCGCCGTGGCGGAGGATCAGAATTTACCCCGACTGCTTTTAGTTGGGGTGACATATAAGTTAGGTTCTGCAAAACCTTCTATAAGATTTACTCGACGTCGGCTCTTTTCAGCAAAGCTTTAAGTTCCAACTTACCTTTAGAATAAATTTCATCTTTGTCGTAAACTGTCGATTCACCGTTATGAACGACTTCGCGACCGTCGATAAAAACACTTCGAACATTCTCGCGGGACGCCGTGAAAATCAAAGTGGAATAAACATTCTCCTCGTCTATTATCAACGGTTGAGCGGGCGTATTTAAATCAAGCAAAACTAAGTCCGCTTTTTTACCGACTTCAATACTTCCTACTTTATCATCAATCCCGAGAGCTTTTGCTCCTTCGATTGTAGCCAATCTGAATACGGTTTTGGAGTTCATCGCCGTTGGTCCGTGCAGCGGTTTTTGAATCAGAGAAGCAAGGCGCATTTCTGTAAACTGACTGAGATTATTATTGCAGGGAGGTCCGTCCGCTCCGATTGAAATTGAAACCCCTTCGTCAAGATAATTCGGAATATTCGCAATTCCCGAGGCAAGTTTAAGATTTGCCGAAGGACAGTGCGCAATTCTGCTCTCCTTTTCCTTTAAAATCGCTACTTCCTTTTCATTTACATGAATTCCATGGGCGAGAACCGTCCGCTCTCCGAGAACTCCAATAGAATTAAAGTATTCAATATTATCCATTCCCGTTTTAGCTTTTACCGCTTCAATTTCTCCTTTGTTCTCCGAAGCGTGCGTGTGATAAAGCGCTCCGGGAAAATCATCAAGCATTGCGTAAGTTTCTTTAAGCAGTTCCTCGCTGCAAGATAGAACAAACCGCGGTGCAAACGCATAATTTAGCCTGCCGTTTTCGCTTCCGTGGAATTCCTTCGCCAACTCGTAGCTCCGGCTTAAACTATCTGCCGTACTCTCCTTAAATTTGGGAAGCAGATCGTTTTCATCAACCATACACTTTCCAGAAAAAGCTCTCATGCCCGAAAAAGCAAGCTCGCCGAAAACCGCTTCATGATGATTGATTGTTCCCATATCAAGAATTGTAGTTGTCCCGCCTGTCTGCAATTCGTAAATTCCAAGTTGAGCCGAGCGGCGCAGTGATTCGTAACTGTGCGAATTTTCGTAAGGGAAAATTTTTTTCTGCAGCCAATCGAGAAGTTCCAAATCGTCCGCCAAGCCGCGAAAGAGCGTCTGGCAAAGGTGAACATGCGTTTGAATAAATCCCGGAGTTAAAGTATAGCCGGGTAAATCATAAATTTTATCATAACCGGAAGCGTTGAACTCATCGAACGGAGCAATTTTTGTAATTGTATCATCTTCTATTTCAACGGCGTAATTAATTAAAAATTCGTCGTCCTTATTTACCGTAACAATATTTTTCGGACGGATTAAAATTTTGCTCATAATTTTTCCTAATATTATCTGATAATTGTCATTTTTCTAATCTGCGAAAATATTCCCGCTTGAAGCCGGTAAAAATAAACACCGGAAGCAAGATTTAGTCTGCCCGCGAAAAATCGAACATCGTGAACTCCGGCGTTTTCTACTTTGTTGATTAATGTTGTAATCTCTCTTCCGAGAATATCATAAACTTTAAGCGTTACAAAAGACTCCCGCTTTAATGAAAATTCAATCGTGGTAAACTCTTCTCCCGAAAATGATTTCTCACCGAAAGGATTAGGAAAATTCTGTTCAAGAGTAAACTCACTCGGAGCGGCTCCAATGTTATCGTTAACTCCGGAAGGCAATTCGGAATCATTAATCGGCGCCGTCCAGACACTCAAATTATGACTTGCATCGGTTTCCATCCATATCGGATAAATCTTTCCCTGATAGGCGGCAATGTCTGTGTAATCGCCGAAAAAAACCTGAGAAAACATCGGGAAAGGAGCATCGGTAACAACGTAATTATCAAAATGTTCTCCTCCGTCAGTCGAGCGCGCAAGATAATATTCCGTGTCCGTACCGGTAGTATTTCTTCTGTCGTAAAAGGAAACATAAATATTTCCGTTTGTCTGATCAACCGCCATTGCCGCAAAAAATTGCGGGCGTTCGGTGCTGTCATTATTAACGCGTACAACATCGCCCCAAGTTTCGCCGCCGTCGGTTGATTTAATAATAAACACATCCGGATTTGTCTCGCCGTTTCGCTGGTCGGTCCACATCACATAAATATTTCCTCTCGTTGGGGAATGACTTGTATCGCAGACGGTAACAGGCAATCCGTTGGCGCGATAAACTCCGCTAACTCCGTAATCCCAACCTCCGATTTGATCGGTTACAAAAATATCTTTTCCCCAGGTTTCGCCGCCGTCAAGGGATTTATCAAACATTATTCCGTACGGTCCCGCCCAAGCGACATAAATTTCACCGTTAGGTCCAACGGCGGGAACCGCCCCTTCAACCGTGTTATCGGCGTCAATACAATCTCCCGATTTATCGCTGATTACTTTTGCTTCGCTCCAGGTTTCGGCAAAGTCGGAAGACTTTGAGAATAGAATCCGGCTGCTGTCATTCGGATTTGTACTCCCGTAAGAATCGAACTCCGTCCAGGTTACATAAAGATTATCCTTGTAAGGAGAATTCGTCATATCAATTGCAATCCAGGCTTTATCTTGATTATGGGGAGGATAAACTCCGGTATGAGTCCCCTGATTAAAGGTAACGCCGTTATCGGTCGATTTTTGAATCACAATTCTGTCAATCCAGTATCCGCTTCCGGGATTTGAAAGATGAACGAAGTACAAATTTCCGTGTGCGTCAAAACGCGTAACCGGGTCGCCCCAAACCCCGTAGATTGAAGAAAGGTTCTGCTGTTCCCAAATTTTGCCGCTGTTATCGGAACGAAAAGAATAGCTGATATTTGCTCCGGCAGCAAGGACGTTCGGCTCCGAGGGATTTATTGCAATCGTAACTTCTTCGGGCGAATTTGAACCGGGAGCGCTGACACGGTAATTCCTGAACTGAGCAAAATTCAAGTTTGTTAAGAAAAAGAATAACAAGACTAACGTAACGACATTTTTAAGTTTTTTTTTAATCAATTTTTAAAAGCTCCATCATTCTTTTTATCGCGTTTTCCAATCCGAAGAAAACAGAATAAGCAATAACGGCATGTCCGATACTGACTTCGTCAATTCCATCTATCTGCATAAACTCTTTAACATTGTTGTAATCAAGTCCGTGTCCGGCATTTACTCCCATACCGAGTTTCTTTGCATGCTTAACGGCAAGGCGAATTCTGTCAAGTTCGTCATACATATCGTCTTCGGTTTCCGCATTTGAAAAAACGCCGGTGTGAATTTCAATAAAGTCGGCGCCAATCTCAGCCGAAGCGTCAATCTGCATTATATCCGGTTCAACAAAAAGCGAGACGGGAATTTCTTTTTCGTGCAGTCGTTCAATCGCGTCTTTTAACTGCTCAACATTATCGATAATATTCAAACCGCCTTCGGTTGTAAGTTCCCGCCTCTTTTCAGGAACAAGCGTAACCAAGTCCGGCTGTATGTCGCGTGCAATTTCAATAATTTCGTCAACCGCAGCCATTTCCAAATCAAGTTTTGTCGTAATCATTTCACGCAGCAAACGCACATCCCGTTCTTGAATGTGCCTGCGGTCTTCGCGCAAGTGAACTACAATTCCGTCAACGCCGTATTTTTCAGCCATTAGCGCAAAAGTTACGGGATCGGGCTGTCCTTCTCCGCGGGCATTTCTAAGCGTTGCCACATGATCAACGTTCAATGAGAATTTCATATTTCTTTCTTCCTTTTTATTTTCAATTTAAAATTAAGATTAAAAATATTAAAAAGCTAAAAGGAAATTGGAACTGCGTCTGACAACAATTATCTCATCAGATAATCGGGAAGTCTTTCTTTAAGGATGATTGGATGTTTGGATTGTTGGGTGTTTGGATAATTTGAGAGCCGGATGTGCTAAGATTTTAAGATTAAGGAACATTAGGAAAAACCAAAGGTTAAATATTATTGAGAACATTAATAAAATAAACCGCAGGAGGCGTGAAATGGCAATCAAAAAAGTATATTCAAAAAGCGGAGACCTTTGCAAAGTAACTTTTTCAATCCCCAAAGAACTTGGGGAAAACTTTGATAAAGTTAGTCTTGTTGGCGATTTCAATGAATGGGATCCGAACGCAAACATCTTTACGGAAACAGATAAAAAAGGGAATTATAAGCTCTCGCTTGAACTTCCCGCCGGAAAGGAATATCAGTTCCGGTATCTCGGAGACGGCGAATCTTGGTTCAACGAGGAAGACGCTGACAAACATGTGGAAACGTACTTCGGAGACTCTGAGAATTCCGTTATTGTAATTTAGTTTTCATTTAAGTTCCGCAATTCATATATTAACAATTCTATTTAATAAATGAATTGCGGAACTTATGCGTAAATTTTTTGAACGACTGGGAGCGTTTACTTACTTTTTCATTTCCGAATACGGCAAAATAGGGATAATGCTTTTCCAGGCATTTGTCGCTATCCGCAAACTTCCCATCTACACCAGACAAGTAATAGAACAGTTTCACTATATCGGAAGAAAATCTTTCCCCATTGTTATAATTACTTCAGCTTTTATCGGATTGGCGCTCGGCGTGCAAATAGGGACGCAGATGAATCCATATACGCCGCACTGGATGGAAGGCGGCTTAATCCTCCGCTCCATTCTGCTGGAAATGGGACCGATATTAATCGGCTTAATTCTTTCCGGACGAGTAGCGGCGGGAATCTCAGCGGAACTCGGTACAATGAAGGTTACCGAACAATTGGATGCATTAAGAAGTTTTGCAATCGATCCGATTGAATTTTTAGTTATGCCGAGATTAGTCGCGGCAATGCTGGCAGTGCCTATGCTTCTCGTCTTTGCAGATGTAGTAGGAATTTTATCCGGTTTTTTCTCATCCCATTTTGCAATCGCATTAAGTTGGGAAGGATTCGTAAAAGGAATGCGGCACGATTTTTACATTAGCGACGTAATTACAAGTTTAATAAAAGCATATATATTCGGAATAGTAATCGTTCTTTTCGGCTCCTACTTCGGAATCAATTCCAAACGGGGAGCTAAAGGCGTAGGACAAGCGACAACGCTCGCGGTTGTTTGGTCTTCGGTTGATATTCTTATGCTCGATTATTTAATCTCGGCGGCATTATATTTTGTGATATGATAGAAATTAGAAATTTACATAAAGCGTTCGGAAACAAAAAAGTTTTAGCGGGAGTAAATCTTACCGTTGACGAAGGAATTATTTTCAGCGTAATCGGGAAAAGCGGAACGGGAAAATCCGTTCTTCTCAAATCTATCCTCGGTTTGCTTACGCCGGACGACGGCGAAATTACTATCGACGGCATCAATACCAAAAATTTCAGCGAATCGGATTTTAACAAGAAAATACGCCCTAAGACCGCAATGGTATTTCAGGAAGGAGCGCTATGGGATTCGATGACAATAGAGGAAAATATTGATCTTGCTCTTCAAATACAGAAACACTTCAGTAAGGAAGAGCGAAAAGAATTGATCGACAAATCCCTTGAGCTTGTTGAACTGGAAAACATTAACGACACGTATCCGGAGGAGTTGAGCGGCGGAATGATGAAACGCGTTGCAATAGCCCGCGCCATTGCCATGAAACCGAAATATCTTCTTTATGACGAACCGACTACAGGCTTAGATCCTGTTCTTTCAAATGTTATTAACGCATTAATTAAAAAACTTAACGACGAGCTGAATATAACTTCCCTAATAATCAGTCACGACATTACCGGCGTGGAGCAAATTTCCGATAAAGTCGGAATGCTTTATAAAGGGGAAATTATCACCGTCTGTGACGCAAAAAAAATGTGGGATGTTGAAGACAAAATTTTTCATGATTTTATAAGAGGTAAAATTGAACTCAGATAACTTTAAAAGAAGCGAATTCATGATAGGACTTGCGATGTCCGTTGCAACCTTAATTGTTATTTTCGGGATTTTATGGTTGGGCAAATCAAACATATTTGTTCACGGATTACATCTGAAAGTGCTCGTACAAAACGCCAATGGATTAAGCGTAGGCGACGAGGTGTTTTACAACGGTTTGAAGGTCGGCACAATTACTTCAACCGGAATTACGGATAAAGGAATTCTGCTTTTAGCCAAAGTTGAACGGGTAAAAAAAATCCCGGTCGATTCACGATTTGTAATCCGGGATTACAGCATGATCGGCGGTAAAGTTCTTGAAATCCTACCCGGGAAATCGAATAAGTATCTGGAAAGCGGCGCTACCGTTACGGGCGGAGTTACTCCGAGTCTCGGAGATGCAATTACGCAGATTACCGATTTAAGTCCGAAAATTGATAAACTCCTCGACAACTTGAATCAGTTGACGGGAACGAAAACAGCGGATAATTTGTCGTCCACTTTCGCCGGATTGCAGAGAACAATAAAAAGTATCAACAAACTCCTCAATGGGGATTTGAAAAATTCACTTTCAGACATCAGTGAATTTACAAATAAGAATAAAAGTAAACTTTCGGATTTAATTGATTCGCTTAATAAAAACTCGGCTGAACTAAGCAAAATGCTCTCAAGCTCAACATCGGCTGCAAAAGGTCTCGATAAACTTATTTCAAATATAAACAACGGAAAAGGAAGTCTGGGACAACTGAACACAAATGAAGATTTATACAATAATTTGAACAGTTCCGTAATTGCGCTTGATTCGTTATTGAAGGATATTAAGAAAAATCCAAAGAAATATTTCGAAGTAAAAGTTTTATAGCGATAAAGATTAACGCATAAAATTAAAGCCGCTCAAGTGAGCGGCTTTTTTTATTTTTAACTAAATGTTTCATTTCCAATAGTAAAGCGCTGCGGAGCCTAATTCATTTTCAATTTCAAGAAGACGATTATACTTTGCCAATCTTTCGCTTCTGCTTGCGGAGCCGGTTTTCAAATGTCCTCCATCCATAGCTACGGCAAAATCAGCTAAGAATGCGTCGCTTGTTTCTCCCGAACGATGCGAGATAAAATAACGCCAGCCTGCATCCCGGCACATTCTTACGGCTTCGATTGTTTCGGAAACGGTTCCGATTTGGTTGAGTTTAATCAACGATGAATTGGCGGTTCCGTCTTTAATTCCGCGACTGATAAACTTAACGTTTGTAACAAAAATATCGTCGCCCACAACTTCCACTTTATCTCCCAACTTTGCGGTAAACTTCCTGAAACCTTCCCAGTCGGCTTCGGCAAGAGGATCTTCCCAAAGGATAATAGGATACTTTGAAATCCATTCCTCGCCGAGAGCAATCAAATCATCGTCGGTTTTCTTCCCCCCGCCCGACCATTTTAATTCGTATGAACCTTTCAAATCGGTTGAGAAAGAACTTGCCGCGCTGTCAAGACCGATTGCAATATCTTCGCCGGGTTTGTAGCCGGCTTTTTCAATAGCTTCGATAATCGTTTCAACGGCTTCCTCGTTACTTTTCAGATTAGGAGCAAAGCCCCCTTCATCCCCAACTCCGGTTGATAATCCGCGCTTCTTCAAAATACCTTTTAACGTGTGAAACGTTTCGGCGACATAGCGCAAACCTTCTCTGAAATTAGGAGCGCCTACAGGTATTGCCATAAACTCCTGAATATCAACACTGTTGTCGGCATGCTCTCCGCCGTTTAAGATATTCATGCACGGGACGGGAATTCTTCTTGCGCCCGCGCCGCCAAGGTATTGATAGAGCGGGACTTTAGCGGACTCGGCAGCAGCGCGAGCCACCGCCATTGAAACTCCGAGTATTGCATTAGCTCCTAAGTTTGATTTATTTTCCGTTCCGTCGGCTTCAATCATCTTTTTGTCGATTAAAGCTTGCTCGTGCGCAGGCATTCCCATAACAACTTCAGATAGAACTTTGTTGACATTTTCCACCGCTTTTAAAACGCCTTTACCTCCGTATCTGCTTTTGTCTCCGTCGCGTAATTCAACCGCTTCGTTTTCGCCTGTGCTCGCTCCGGAAGGGACAGAAGCGACCGCCTCCGTTCCGTCTGATAATTCAACATAAACTCGCACGGTGGGATTCCCACGCGAATCTAAAATTTCCATTCCTCTAACGCCGGTTATTTTGTTATTTAACATTTCATCCTCGTTTTTTTATGAATTTTTCAGTTTATTAAAAAATAAAATTACATTAAAAATTTTACTCAACAGATTAAAATATGTTCCACAATTAACAATTAAATTTTTATTGGAAACCTTTGGAAATATATTTGATCCCGTATAGCTGTTCGTCTAAATAAATTTCAAGCAATAATAAATATAACGTTGATTAAAAGACCCAATGTATTTTTTATTGCGGAATAATTATAAAATATTATCTTTGAGATATAATATTTTTCAAACATTATGAATCAGTTCCTATATAAAATTAATTGTAAAATCATTTAAAGGAGATTTAAAATGAACATTAACAGATATCAAGATATTTCGCAGATTGACAAAGAAGCGAAAAAAGATTACATCGACAGACACTCGCCTTTTGTTTATGCTGAAGGCAATGCAAAAAAAGGAGAGAAATACAAAGTTAAAGTTAAAGTCGGGAAGGAATATAAACATCCGGACGATTTCGATCATTACATTGCGTACGTTCAGTTATGGGACGGTGAAACATTCCTTGCACAAGCTGATTTTGTAGCAGGCGCATTAGGAAATCAGCCCGACCAGGTTGAAGTGGATTTTTATGTAGTTCCTCAGAAAAAGAAAATGAAGTTGACTGCAATGGCATACTGCACAAAACATGGTTTGTGGCAAAGCGATGAAGTTGTAGTTGAAGTTGAAGAATAAATTATATTTATACTGAGAAAGCTGTCCTAAGAAGACAGCTTTTTCTCTTTTAAATACTTTTATGAATATAAATTCAAAATTGAGACACAATCTTTAAACCTTCCAAGATTCATCCGGCACAAGCAAAAGCGCAAGCAAACCGTAAACCCCTGTAAAAAGAATTATGATATAATCAACAGCTGAGCTTTTTTTCTCTGTTCGGAATTTGGAGTCAATAATAAAATAAACAATCAGCGATAAGATAATTCCGATTAGAGATATAATTCCCGCAAACTTAAAATAAAAGTTTACAAATGTTGTATGGCTGTTTCTTAAAGTTAAAGCAAAAGGAGCGAGAGATTTTAAGAAAGTCCCGGCGCCGGTTTCCCATTTATTAACAGTCGATTCGGAAATCGTCGCAATCGTTTTGTATTTTCTATCCGTAACAATTACTTCGTTAATATTATCTTTACTCAACAAAATAGTCCGGGTAAGGATATTCCCCGAAAATCGCAACTGTGTATTTCTGTAATCGTAATCGGAAATCGGGAGTTTCACCAATTTATAATTGTCAAACGAAACCAGATAAACTTCGCTTTTATCCGTGATAATTACGGCGTGAAATTCCCGAAGCCTAATTTCCGTTACCAATATATAAACCGGATGAACGTTTTCCGGCAACGCTTTCACATTGACTACAGGCTCCCCTTTTACTTTCTTAATATGAAAAAGTTTGTTAGCGGAATCAACGACAAAATAACCGTCGTCATAAGGTTTCATTGTGGAAGGGTTTCCCCAAATTCCTTGCGCGGGAAAAACAAACCCCTTTTTTTTCAGAGCATTTGTAAAGAGCAGACTCGGCTTTTCTTCAACCGAATTGGATTCACAATTAATAAATTCCATTCTTTCCTTTATCCGGAAAAAGTCCTTCGGCATATTCAGTTTCGGTCCGTCGGGTTTTGATTCGATTAGAGGAAAAAGTTGAATTTGGGAAGTTAGAATATCCTTCGGTTTTATATTAAAAAATATGGTGTTCTTTTTTATTTCCTCAATATCCAATTTAACTCCGTTTAACGAATCAGGCATGTCCCCGTGATAAAGAAGATTACGGTAATAATATAAAGGAGCCAGCTTCTCAAATTCTCTTCGGGAAACCTCGCGGTTTTTATCGTCAAACCAATGAACTCTTTTGCCAATGGCTTTCATCGTTATAAAATCATTTTTCAGGGAGCTGTAAATAAAGTTTGTGGGTCTTACCCGTTTTTCAAAAGTCATCCAATAGTATTTCGGAATAACTATCGAGAAAACCATTACTATTGTCAGAATCAATACTACTCTGGAGAATTTTATGATTTTCATCTGCCGCCTCTTTTAAATCTGAATCCCGAAAGAAAAATCAATGAAAATTCCAAAACCGCAATGAGCAAAAACCACTGCAGAGAATGGTTGTAATTTTCATAACCGTCGGCGAACAAGTAGTATGATGTAATTGCATACCCGAAAACTACCAAGACAGTGCGCCTTACCCATTGCGGGTCAACCATTGCCGCAGCTACAAAGAAGTATGCGACAAAGCCTGAGAACAGCCAAGGAAGAATTGTTTTAATCTCGCTGACCACAATCTCGGAAGGATAAAAGTGAGCCGTTACAATCGCAAGCAAAATTGCAAAGAAAAGTTCAAGCGCCAAAATAATTATTGTTCCGTAACCAATCATATAAAACAACAAGCGGTTTTCCTTCAGCGGTAAATGCAAAGTCAGTTTCAATCTTAAACTGTTTACTTCAGGATAGAACTGTGAAATCCCCAATGCGAGACCGATTAAAACAGGGATGTAAATAAAATCGCCGTAAAAAAGATATTTCTTAAAAATCACATAATTCCAGACGGCGTTCGCATCGTTAAATTCGGAAATAGCTCCGAGATTTAAGAAAATCGTAAGCGCCGAAACAATTCCCACAACCGCGGCAATAAGAATTATCCATCTGGTCTTTAACCATTCTTTGTAAGATAAAGATAAAAACATTTCTTCTCCTAATATTTTCCTGTAATTCCAACGAACGCGTCTTCAAGATCCATTGGAACTTCTTCTAAATTTTCAAAATTGATGTTTTTGTCTTTAAGATATTTTTCAACTGTTTCCTTCGATTTGAAAGAATAAATCGTAACCATGTTTTTAATCTGTTCAAAGTTTTCAACAATTTCATCTTTTTCAAAAAACAAATCCTTTGCGCTTTCAAAACGGTATTGTTTAAAATCCCGTTTAAACTCCTTTATCGGCATCGTGAGAACGACTCCCGAGTAATCGAGAATTACGCAATCCTCAAGAAATCCTTCCAAATCCTGAATAATGTGCGACGTAATAAAAATCGTTTTATCTTCGGATTTTGCGTATTCGGCAAGGTAATCGAGGAACAGCCGTCGATATCCGGCGTCCAATCCCATTGAGTAATCGTCAAGTATCAGCAAGTCGGGATCCTGCGCGAGCAGAAGTCCGAGCGCAACCTGAGAACGCTGACCGCACGACATTTTTGAAAGCGGCTGATTAGGCAAAACTTTCAGCTTTGACATCAATTCAAAATAAGGCTCTTTTTTCCATCTCGGATAAAACTGCGAATAGAATTTTTCAATTTGAATAATATTCATGAAGGAATATTGAATATGTCCCTCAATCAAAAAACCGACTCGCGCTTTTGTTTCCGGGGAAAGTTTGTATGAATCCTCGCCGAAAATTAAACACTCTCCCGATTTCGGTTTAAGGAAACCGTTGAGAATATTGATTGTCGTCGTTTTGCCGGTTCCGTTTTTTCCGAGTAATCCGAAAACGCTTCCCTTTTTAATCTTGAAGTTCAGGTTTTCGTAAACTTTTTTCTTACCGTAATAATGCGTTAAGTTATTTACTTCAACAACATATTCCATAGATTACCGTTTTTTAGTGTTCTGTAATTCAACCGCCGAAAGAACTCTTCCGTCCGGTTTTGATTTATATGGATTAGGAACTTTTTTAATTTTTCCTCCTCTGAAGTGAACAGTCATCACCGGAGACGAAATCGCTGCTTTCACCTTATCAAGTGAAATTAATTTCGGATTAAAAAACACAAGCGCTTTCGGACCGTTTATATATCGGGTAGCAAAGCGCACTATTCCTTTCTCGCCGGAGAGATGACTTACGAGATATCCGAGACGACGCGCCAGCGCGGAGTTAGCGGCTTCAGGCATAGGATAAATCAAAACCTTTAACTCTTCAGGTTTATACTTGCTGTAATGATTAAACTTTCTGTCATAACGGCTGAACATTTGAGCCAAGTAATCGTTTACGGAAATTTTACTTTTCACCTTAAAGTCGGGATAAACATCAAAATCAATATCGTCCGTTACTTCTTTTCCGTCGGAATACTTAATCGTTACTTCTTTGGCTTCCATTGCCTTCCTAATTTCTTCCGGATTAGTAACCGCCGCATTGTAATAAATATCAGCTATTATCGGTTCGCCGAAATGAGTCGCGATTCCGTAAACGCCTTTATCCTTGCGCAACGCGTAAACTAGATTGGTGTGGTCAACTTTATCGAACATTTTTTCAATTCTGAATTCCGCTACCGTAACGGAATCAACATTATCGGCGGGTTTAATACTTCGTACTTTCATTCGCATCGGCTGAAAAACTTCGCTCTTAATTTTTTCAGCGTTTGTAACTTTCGGGTCGTAATAAATTTTGACCGTGTGGGAAGTCGCGTAAGCGTCCAGCCCTTTTATTCCTTTAAATCTTCTTATCTGATTTTTAAATGACGTTGCGCTTCCGAAACATTTTACCGTTTTCAGTCCCGGAATTTCAAGCACTTGCGCTTTTTCAAGTTTATCGAAACCGCCCCATCTTTCCGACAAAGTCGCAAACTCGAAATTATTGGCAAAGAATAATCCGCCGGCAATCAGCAGAACCGTGATTATCGGAACAAGATGCTTAGGCGTTTCTTTACTGCTTACCATAAGCGTATTGCTTACGGGGCAGGCGTAAACGCAATCCGTGCAGAGGTGGCAATCAACGTGAGTAACTGTTTCATACTCGGAGACTTTAATTCCTTCGGGGCAGCTGTCGTCGCAAAGTCCGCACATTGTACATGTTGACGGCTTCCGTTTTATCTTTGTCAGATTTAGTCCGAAGCTGCGCATGAATCCGACTTCGGTGAACATCCCTACCAGTACAAGTCCGCCCAAAAGCCAGACTAATCCAAGGTCGGCGCCCAATAATCTGAGAAGAAAATATAATGCAAATACTACAACTGTCGGAATTATATTATTAAAAATATTTGTAATCGCTCCAAGAGGACAAAGATATTTGCACCAGAACAATCGGAAAAATATTGCGCCGAGAATTGTGATAATAACAGCAGGCAAAGCAAAATAAAGTACAATGTCTCGACTGGAAAATCCCGTAACCACAGCGTAATAAGGATCAAACTCCTTACAGAATAGTTCGCTGCTTGTCATCGTAAAATATACAGAAACAAATAAAATTAAATATTTAAAAATCCTTAATCCCCTATCCAAACCGTTCGGCATCTTGATTCTCACATGGAACTTATCTCCGATTTTTCCAAGCCATTCCGACACAGAACCAATCGGGCAAATGTAACTGCAGAATAATTTTCCGAATAAAAACGCCCCGAGAAGTAGGAATATTCCGAGAAAAATTTGAGTTTCTCCCATTGTGCAAGAAAGTGAACCGAGATTCAATTTGCTCATGAACGCTGAAATTCCTCCGAAAGGACAATATGCCTCGAAGTCCGCTACATAGCCGCCGTCAAACAATGGACGAACAGCCACATAAACGAGAAGCAATAAAATTATTGATTGAAATGCAATCCGGAGGGTGTTAGTGTATCTGTGTTTTTGCTTAAACTTTTTAACCTTAATCATTATCAACCTTTAATAGTAGTTACCCCGAGATTGCTCCCGGGGCAACTGGAAGAATTGTGTAAAGAAATTATTAGATTACTTCATCAAAATCATTTTCTTGGTTGCAGAGTAACTTCCCGCCTTCAAGCTGTAGAAGTAAACGCCGCTTCCTAACTTTGATGCGTCGAAGTGGTATTCATATCTGCCTTTGTTCATTTCGGTGTTAACCAATGTTGCGACTTTCTGTCCCAACAAGTTATATACAGCCAATGTTACCATTCCGCTCTGAGGTATCGAGAACTTAATTGTTGTCGTAGGATTGAACGGGTTCGGGTAATTCTGTCCCAAATCGAACTTAACAACGGTTCCTTCTTCGTCTCCAACACCATTCATTTGAGGACCTGCTTCCCACTGGTCTGATTTATCTTCCTGCGGAGTCCAATGGTCTTGCGGCGCGTCGTAAGGCTGTACAAACGTTCTCGCGCCTGTCATTGCAATGTAACGCACTCTGTAGGCAAAGTCTGCAAAGCCAGCCGGTTCAGCGTGGAACGCGCCGTCTGCGTCGCTGAAGCCGTAACGGTATTCAAAGCCGTTCCATGCCGGTCCGGTTACGCTTAAGGTTGCTGTGTAAACCATATCGCCGTCCGGATCGGTTAACATTACTTCTCTCATATCGTCTCTGTCAACCCAGCCCATTAAGTAAGTAAACGCCGGTTCTTCGGCTACCCACCATACCGTGTCGGTTGCCGGATTAAATGTTGGCACCTGAATCTGGTCGTTCGCCGCGTCTGTCATATCAACCGAGAAAGTGATTGATACGGTTTCGCCTGCCGGCACTACCCAATCGGGATTTACATCATCGTAATAAACCGGATCGATT
>WGCV01000058.1 GCA_015493615.1 Melioribacteraceae bacterium | reverse complement strand
CAATCATGGTTATCAGCGTCCCATTACTTTACCCGCATAATTTAAGGATAAAAATTAAAAATGCTTGAGAAGCAAAAAATAGTTGAAAGGTTTTTTATCGAGAACAATCTTGAGTCGGACGCGGAAGTCAGAATTCTCGACCTCCTTTCCGAGCTTGGCGAAGTTTCCAAAGAAATTTTGAAAGGAACTGATTACGGAAGCAAGCCGCTAACTCAAACAGAAAATTTATCACTTGAAATGGGAGATTTGATATTTTCCACTTTGGCGCTTGCGAATTCACTCCGGATTAATTTAGACGATGCTTTGGAAGAAGCTCTCAAAAAATATAAAAAGCGCTTGGATAAAGGTTCGCCCGGTTCGGAAAATGATTAATTAATAGAAGGCTTTACATAACTTAATAATTTGTCATTCTGATCCCTCCTTGGCGGGAGAAGAATCTCAGAACCGGCAATTGTAGCGAATTTAGAGAGATTTCGGTCTTGCAAAGGTATCTTATAAAGTCAAAAGGCAAAAGTAAAAAGTAATTATAATTTGAAGACAAATCGGGAAATAGAAGAAAAGTTAGCGTCACTTCCCAAAAGTCCGGGGATTTATCAATTTAAAGATGAAAAAGGGACTGTGATATACGTGGGAAAAGCAATCAATTTGCGTAGTAGAGTTATGTCCTATTTTCGCGAAAAGGTTGATTCCCCGAAGACCGCCGCTTTGGTAAAAAAAATTGCCGACTTGGATGTGATAGTAACCGAAAACGAAATAGAGGCGCTTGTTCTTGAGAATAATCTTATTAAGCAATTTTCTCCCCGCTATAATGTTCTCTTGAAGGATGGTAAGTCTTATCCTTATATCAGAGTAACCAACGAGCCATATCCGCAGGTTTTTGCAACGAGAGATATTGTCCGCGACGGCTCAAAGTACTTCGGACCTTACACGGATGTTAAATCGATGCGACAATCGCTTAGAATGATAAACAAAATTTTTAAGATACGAAGCTGTAAATATTATATTGATGATAATGTAATCAGGGCGGGGAAGATAAAAGTTTGTTTGGATTATCATATAAAAAAATGTGACGGACCGTGCGAGGGTTTAATCTCCGAAAAGGATTACGGCGAAATGCTAAATCATGTGGTGCAGGTTCTTCGCGGAAAAACAGACGAGCTGATATCAAAGCTGGAAAGTGAAATGAATTCCGCCGCTGAAAATCTTGAGTTTGAAAAAGCCGCCGAGATTCGCGATAAGATTGATAAGCTGAAAGTTTACACCTCCAAACAGAAAGTGGTTTCGGTTGATAATGAAGATCGGGATATTATTTCCGTCGCCGGCGAAGATAAGGATGCCGCCTGCACAATCTTAAATATCAGAAGCGGTAAACTTGTCGGGAAGAAGCAGCTTAAGTTAAGCGTTAATCTGAAACAGAACGAGAGTGAAATAATCTCAGAAGCGCTGCGATTTTATTACAGCGAATTTGTTGATATTCCTCATGAAATTCTATTGGAGAAAAAACCTGACAATGAGGAAATGTTAGCTAAGTGGCTGAACTCCAAAAGTGAAAGAAAAGTTAAGTTTGTAATTCCCAAAAGAGAAGGGGAGAAGAAATCCCTTTTGAGAATGTGCCGGCAGAACGCAATATTGACGCTTAAAGATATTCAGCTTCAGCGGATGAAAAAGGAGGGAGACATTCCACATGTTATTACCGCGCTTAAGCGCGATTTACATCTTAAGAAACCGCCGGTTAAAATTGAATGTTTTGATATCTCAAATATTCAAGGCGCCGACACTGTAGCCAGTATGGTTGTATTTGTGAACGGAAAACCGAAGAAAAGTCTTTACAGAAAGTTCATTATAAAATCGGTGAGCGGTCCCGATGATTTTGCAAGCATGGAAGAGGTTATTGAAAGACGCTACAGCCGTTTGGTAAAAGAGAATCAGCCGTTCCCCGATTTAATTATGGTTGACGGCGGAAAAGGACAGCTTTCAAGCGCGGTTAAAATCTTGAAAAATCTCGGCGTTAAGAACCAGGAGATTATCGGTTTGGCAAAACGCCTCGAAGAAGTTTATTTGCCAGGAATTTCAGATCCGCAATCAATTCCGAAAACCTCCTCCAGTTTGAAATTGCTTCAGCATGTTAGAGACGAAGCGCATCGTTTTGCAATTACATTTCACAGACAAAGAAGAAGCAAACGAACCTTGACATCCGAACTGCTTGAAATTAAAGGGGTTGGTAAAAAGATAGCCGAAAAATTATTAACTCATTTTAACAGTATTGATGAAATACGAAAAGCCGATATTAATGAATTGGCGGAAGTTATCGGAAAAGCAAAAGCACAGCTAGTTTTTGATTATTACAGAAATAATCAAAAAAAATAAACAAACACTCGTCATTGCGAGCGAACGCAGTGAGCGCGGCAATCTCCAGAATATTCAACCTCATCCGTTAAACCGCATTTGAATATTCGGCATCTGCGTGTTTCCCGGTGAGATTGCTTCACTGCTCCTTACGTCGCAGTTCGCAATGACGATACGCCGCTGAAAAACGTAATGAAACATGATCGAAATGATTAAATCCGCCCAGGTGGAGCAGGAAAATAATCTCAGAAGCGGAAATTAAACTGAATTTAGAGATATTTCTGTTTCGTAAAGGTCTTTATTACTGTTTCCAATCTTTGGGAGCGACAACAATTACAAACTCTCCTTTTATTTTTAACTCATCGATTTTGTCAACTAATTCTCCGGGATATCCGCGAATAACTTCCTCAAACTTTTTTGTCAATTCCCTTGAAATTGCAACGAATCTTTCGGGGAAATAATCCGACATTTCGTTCAGAAGTTTTTCTATTCTGTAGGGGGATTCGTATAGAACAATTGTTCGATTTTCCTCCGCAAGCTCTTTCAGCTTTTTTTGTCTCCCTTTTTTCTGCGGAAGAAAGCCCTCGAACAAAAAACTGTCGGTTGGGATTCCGCTGATTGAAAGAGCGAGTATTGCGGCGTTGGCTCCGGGGATTCCGTGAACGGTTATCGATTCTTTCAGCGCGCGGTTTACCAGGCGCACTCCCGGATCGGATATTGTAGGCGTGCCGGCGTCGGAGATCAGCGCGCATGATTTTCCGGAGAGTAATTCATTAATCACGCTTTCAATCTTTTTCCCTTCCGATTTTGCGTTGAATGAAATTAGTTTGTTCTTTATTTCATAGTGCGCTAAAAGGTTTCCGCTTACTCGAGTATCCTCACAGATAATAAAATCAACCTCTTGGAGAGTTCTAACTGCTCTGTAAGTAATATCTTCAAAGTTTCCAATCGGAGTTGCGACAACAAAAAGTTTTCCGGATGCAGTTTCTTTTTTCATCAAATCCCAAAATTATTTCTCAAAAAATACAAAACTAAGATGGAAAATAAGGCAATAATCTTTGTTCGTAAACGCCCAACCTTGAAGGGGCAAGCGCCGCAAATATCCAACCTTGAAGGGACAAGTGCCTTCAAGGTTTTGCAGATTTTATTTCCTTCAATCCGCCTTGGCGGATTGTTCCTTGAAGGTAGAAAATATTTGAACTTTTAGTTTTTAGTTAAGTAAAAAAGTTGATGTCTTTTTCTTTATCGTTTGAAAGAAATTCCTTCATTTCATTATAACTTTGAAAATATTCCCTTACTTCTTTGTTCTCGCATAGATTTCCACTTCTTAATTCGAGTAAATCTTTGGCGTTGCTAAAATCCCAATAATAATATTTTTCTACAAGTCCTGCTTTTTGTGGGTTGTTCAAAATATATTTAATCAACCAAATAAAATATTTCTCATTGTCAATCATTTTGCTTTTAAATCTGCTTTCAAACAAGGTCCCGGTTCTGTTGTATTTATTATTGATATGTTTCGTATATGAATTTAATAGAGTTGCCATAAAATTAGAAATTGACAGTTCATTCTTTTCTTGCATAACAAAAAAATGGAAATGATTTGGCATTAAACAGTAGGATAAAATTTTTATTGAAAATTTTTCTTTATACAGACGGAGTCGTTTTAAAAAGTAATAATAATCTTCTTTGTGAAAAAATATGTTCTTTTTGTTTACACCTCTATTATAAATGTGATGAAAAGAACCTTTTGTGAAATTTCTTGGTTTATCCATTTTTCCCTCTGTTTTATTGTAAAGTAATAATTATTGAAGAAAAAGCCAAAATGATTTTAGAAATTTTACTATTCCTAAGATATTTAGCAGATTGTGAAATCAATAATATGAATAATATATCTCCTTCAAGGTACTTGTTCCTTGAAGGTGGAAATAATTTTTACTTTTAATTTTTGTTTAAATAAATATTAAATTTGAAATATGTAAATACTAAACCTTGAAGGGACAAGCGCCTTCAAGGTTTTGAAGAATCTATTTCCTTCAATCCGCGCTGGAGGACTGTTTCTTGAAGGCAGAAAATATCCTTAATGATATTAGAAAATATTTCTCACGCAACATGTTCGCTTATTCGTTTTAATATCTCATTCCAAAAAGTAATTTAAGAAAATATTCTTTCAAGGGAAAAAAATAAAAACAGTAAATTTTATATTGCCGGTTAATAATTTATCTTTTATCGGACGTGATAATAGAAGAGTTGTTGAGTCCGGTGATTTTATTTTGAGAGTTGATAATTTAAAAACTAAATTTAAAGTAAAATAAAATAGAGTGGTTTATGAATTTTGATTCAATTGATTATGTTGTTTTCATTCTTTACATATTTTCTATTATTCTTCTCGGACTGTATGTTTCCAGGAGGAAGAAGGGAGAAGAAAAAAACACTAAGGATTATTTCCTCGCAAATAAATCTCTTCCTTGGTGGGCAATCGGTTCAT
>WGCV01000057.1 GCA_015493615.1 Melioribacteraceae bacterium | reverse complement strand
TCCCAGAGGCTTGTGGCCCAATTATGAGGTTTATTGTGTTAATGTCAAAGGTTATATTTTTTAGCCCACCAAAATTATTTATTACTAATTGTTCCATTATTAAATTCCTTATTTTGTAATACAAAATTACTTTTTTAAATCAAATTACAAAAGTTTAATTTAGTTTTATTACAATCTGTTAATTGAGCACAACATTATTTCGTGTATTCCTTTATTAATCTTGATAAATTTACAGTTGTGGGGTATTAATTGTTGCAAAGCAAGTATTGAGTTGTGTGGAAAAACATTCGATACAGGTAAGTAAGGAATAAATGATCTACAGTAGTTTTTCATCTTCATCATCGAGTTTCTTGTTTCAGAATTTTTTGGGATTTTCATCGTAGAAGAAGAGTTGTGAGTCATTGCCTTTACGCCAATACAAACTTAGAGATTCTAACTGAGTGAAATGAATAATCTCTAAGTTGGTCTGTTGACGATTAAAACAATCTATCATTTCATCAAAATCATCTTTTTTGTTGCGGTAAATTCTCCGGCGCGTAATGTGTAGAAATAAACTCCCGAGCTTAATTTGCTTGCGTCAAATTTAACGTAATATTTGCCCGGCGCTTGTTTTTCATTTACGAGTGTGGCTACTTTTCTTCCGAGAATGTCATAAACGGCTAATTGTACAGACAAGGCATGCCTTGTCTCTACAGATGGTATGGCGTAGGAGATTGTCGTTGCCGGTCCGCCTTTGGCGGAAAACGGATTTGGATAATTTTGTTCGAGCTTAAATTCTTTAGGTAAATCATTTTCGTGTCCGTTACTGCTGTCCGGGAAGAAATTGTTTATCAGTTCTTGCGCTTTTTCCAAACCGAGCGCAACTGATTGCAAACTGGATTCGCCTTTCGAAAAATGATATGCCGCGATTATATCCACCGGTTGATCTTTAACCAAACCAAACGAACCGGTATTTAGCATTTGTTCTTGGTTTCATGGGAAAGTGTTAATCCAACCTGTTGAGTCATAAGGATTGCCTGAATATATAAAATGTTTGTTGAACGAGGAACAATTTTCGCCAAAAATCTCGCCAAAAACCCAATTACAAGGATCAATTAATCTTCCGTTTACGTTTAATCCTAACAAAAAATATCTTACTTGTTCTTTCGTTAACGGATCGCTTTGTCCTGGATGAGGTTGAAAAAATTGTTTAAATGAAGTCATAGTATCATTTACCGCTCCGCTTATGCGACGAACTCCCAAGATGTTGCCCATATTATTTGTCGCTTCGTCGTCGGGATTTCCGGTATATCTGTAAGGTCCTTGCAATAACGTTGTCATTACAACGGGCGCGCTTCCTCCAAAATACTCATCATCCCCGGAATTATATGTATATCCGCTTCTCGTAGGAATTGAACAGCCGATTAAATCATCTAAGTAGTAGCCTACGTCGTTATCCGCCCAAAGTCCGAAATATACGTCTTTCAGCGTGTCTGCAACCGTTCCTCTGTTCACAATTGAGTAACGTATGTAATAAACATTTTTATTATAATCTTCGCCGTATTTTGTCCAAACAGTTTGACGAATTTCAATTCCTTGCGGAGAAACGTCGGTAAACGCTCTGTCTTCCGAAGGAACTCCGTCGTTATAAACCGACCAAACTGTTACGTCGCCCAATATGTCGGGACAATCTTCGTTCAAGTCCCATTGTCCGTTTCCGTTTAAATCAACAGGATTGTAAACGCCATCGCCGTCGCCGTCGTAAAAATAAGCGCCTCTTGCTACGGCTTCGCCCCAATTTTGCCATGATTCACCAAACGGCGGGTCGGATGATTTTACGATATAAACCGCAGTTGATGTATCGCCTATTGTTCCGCTTACGTAATCTTCGATTCTTTTCGAAGTAGCCATTCCGTTCGACCAAATTTCACCATTTGTATTTCCGGACATCATAAATCCCGCGCTGTATATTACTCGGACTCCGTCGTAAGAGACTAGATAAGGATAGACATCCGCAATAATTCCGTTGCTTCCTATTCCGAATTTTGTATTTCCATTTACCAGAAGATAAGTATCCCAACTGTTATGAGCGTTATACTGTTTAGACTGTAAAACTCTTTTTACTTCGCTAAACTGGGCGCGAGCCGGAAAAGAGATAAGTAACAATAGAAAAGAAAGAAATAAAATCCTCATTATTATACCCCTTTTGGTATTACCATACAAATATACTAAACATTAAACATAAAGTTTACGTTCAATGTTTTTATTGTGCATTATTAATTAGGAACAACACAGAAGTTGTTCCTAATTAATATTCAAAATACTAAAATTATTTCATCAAAATCATCTTTTTTGTTGCGGTAAATTCTCCGGCGCGCAATGTGTAGAAATAAATTCCCGAGCTTAATTTGCTGGCATCAAATTTAACGGAATAATTCCCGGGTGATTGTCGTTTGTTTACCAATGTTGCTACCTTGCGTCCGAGTATATCGAAAACCGTTAATTGTAGAGACAAGGCATGCCTTGTCTCTACGACCGGAATTGAATAATTTATTGTTGTCGTAGGATTAAACGGGTTCGGGTAGTTTTGCATTAAAGCAAAATTATTTGGAATTCCCGCTTCCGTTTCATCCTGAACATCGGTTAATATTCCATCTTCGGGAGTAAAGAGTTTTTGCGTAGTGTAAATGTGAAATTCGCTCGGAGCTAAATTCAGCCGTTCCTGCGTGTTTGTTACCTGAATCGAATCGCCGCTGAAGAAATCGTACCACTTTCCGGTGTGCTGAAAATCGGGATTAACCTCTTCGTAATTTACTCCGAAATTTCCTACTATTGTAACATTCATATCGGCGTTATTTAAATGAATTGTACGCCCGATAATTCCCTGCCCGACAGTCATCGAAACTCCGGTGTATGGAGAATTAAAAACATCGTACATGTTTCTCATCTTAATTAACGCCTGCCAAACCTTGTAAAGTTTAACTCTGCTTACGTCCTGATTGTAGTTCCAAAGGATTGGCTGCGGGTCTGTCCTGCTGTCCGGGAAAGGTTTATCGTAACCGAGTTCGCCGAATTGCCACAGCATTTTTGGCCCGGGGAAGGTAAAGAGAAACGCCGCCGTAAGTTTCTGGCGCTGAAGGGCAAGCTCTTTGTTATTTCTGATTATATAATTCGGATTTGTGTTGTTCCCGTATTCCAAGTCTTTCCACATAATTCTGTCTTCGTCGTGGCTTTCCATATATGTAACCAAGTTGGCGTTATTCCAGCCTCTGTTGCCGTAGTAGCCCCAGTTTAAATCGGAGGAGCGCTGACTGTCATTCAACCAGCCCATTGACGCCTGTCCGTAAGGAGAGTTCATGTTTCCCCAGAGCAGAAGTCCGTGGTTGGAAAGCTCGGTTTCTTCGGAATTAACGGCAAAGTGTTCGAGAATCATAATAGCATTGGGATCATAGCTCCAAAGGGCGTCAGCCATGCGTTCGATATTATAAACGCGCGATGCGTCATACTGGTTCCACGCGTTTACGTCATCGCCGGTGTATGTTTGGGTAAAACCTTTGGATAAATCATACCGGTAGCCGTCAACATGGAATTTCTCCATCCAATATTTGTTGGCTCTGTCGAGAACATAGCGGGTGTCCGGACTTTCGTGGTTCCAGTCCCAGCCGACTCCGAAAGGATGGGGCGATTGCTGATTCATCCAAGGATTATCTGCGCTCGGCGGTCCGTAATTTCCGTCGGCGTACAATCTCACAAAAGGAGACTGCCCGAAGGAATGATTCCAAACCACATCAAGAATTACCGCAATATCTTTTTCATGACAAGCTTCGACAAATTCCTTTAATTTTTCTGCGGGACCGTAATATTTATCAACGGCAAAGTAGAATGCGGGATTGTATCCCCAGCTGATATTGCCGTCAAATTCATTAACCGGCATAAGCTCGATTGCGTTTACTCCGAGATTTGCGAGATAATTTAGCGTGTCCTTCAAAGCCTGGAAGGAATGCTCGGCAATAAAATCCCTGATAAGCAATTCGTATATAACAAGTTTTGATTTATCCGGACGTTGATAATTTTCGTCATTCCAAGGGAATGGGGTTTGTCCCGTTTGAAACTCGGAAACATACTCCGATGTTTTCCCCTCGGGATATGGTTTTAAGTTCGGATATGTTTGTGACGAAATATATTGATCGTTCCAGCCGTCCAAAACTTCGGAAGCGTACGGGTCGGCTGTTCTGATTTTTCCGTCCACATAATATTGAAATGAGTATTCTTCACCAGGCGATAAGTTTTCAAGCGTAATCCAGAAAAGTGTGGAATCGGGCGTCGGCTGATAGCGGTGCATAATGTATTCGGGCCCGACTTTCCAATCGGTTCCCGCGAAATCACCTATCAGATAAACAAAATCTTTATGTGGCGCGTAAAGCTCAAAAGTAACCTGAGTAGGATCGCTGCCGTAATTAATTCCCGGTTTTGTGCCGGACGGGGGCGGAACATTATCCGGCTGGGGATTGGTCATTACAAAAAACGAACTTGAATCGACATCGCCAATGTTATCCCATGCTTTTACTTTAACTTCGTTTAGTCCGGTCAGGTAGTTGGAAGCGAAGTAGATAAAATCCAAAAGGTTTTGTCCGGTTTCGGTTTGCTCAACGCCGTTTACATAAAGTTTCATCACAGAAAGCGTAACTCCGATTTCAGCTACGGAAACTTCAATCGGCAAACCTTCGTCTTGATTTAAAAATATGGGGGAACGAAGCGGGTCGCCGTAAGATGTATTTATCTGCGGATCGTTAAAAACAATAGTTAAACCTGCGGGATATAAATCGACAAGAATATCCGCTCCTCCTACATCCCGTCCTGTCGGTCCGCTTGAGCCGGCGCTGCGAAAAACAAAAGCAAGCTTCAATATTTCCTCGCTCGGATTAGAGACATTGTAGAAAGTTCTCGGATAACCGATAACGAGCTGATAAAGATCCGTTCCGATTCTTGTCAGCTTCGGCTGGTTGGAATCGTTTCCCCAATCTCCGATCACATAACGCCAGTCGGTATCGCTTGTGCTTAAATTTGTAATTACTCCGGTGTGCGCGTAAACGTCTCCGGTATAGCCGGCTAATCCGCCGTCGCCCTGCGTGGCGTCGAATGTAATTACAATCGAATCATATTGTGTCGGATACTCCGGAAGGGTAGTAACAACTTGTGCGTTTATTTGTACGGCAAAAAAAATCGCCAACAAAAAAATTATTCTTTTCATCAAAAAGACCTCTTATTGTATTGTAAAATAAATTTCAATTTCTATAATCTGTTAATTGTTCGGCTCTATTTTTTCAGATGAGCATGAACTGCAATAACAGCTATTTATCGAATTTCATCTGTTCAACCCTAAAACCCGAATTGAAATTTTTATCTTAAAAATGTTGCGGAAGAAATTAAGTAAAAGGGGAAAACATTAATTAAATATAACCCATTCAACTCCAAATCTTATTCCGCGGGATTGTTTCGGATAATAGGGAACAACAAAATAATCTTTATTAGTTAAATTTTCAAAAATAAAGTAGATATTTGCTCTGTCTTGTATTCTTCCGCACAAGAAGAAATCGAGAGTAAGGTTGTTCTCAGTCGGGGGATAAGTTAAAGGCAAAATTGCGCCGGAACTGTTTTGATAAAATCTGACCGCGTCGCTTGTCTGAAAGTTGTAAAAAAGAAAATTCTGTTTCCCGGTGAAGTAAAAATTGAGTCCGGTTTTTAAGTAAAGATTATCTGAAAAGAGGGAATCGATATAATATAATCCTCCATTGGCGAAAAACTTAGGGAGCGTCTTAATCTCTTTGTACGAAGCGCTGATATTATATGTGGCATTAAGGAAAAGTTCAAATTTACCGTAATAAAAATCGGAAAATAAATTAATCCCGAAAGTTGAAACATCGTTCACAGCGTATTTGATTTTTTCGGGATGGTAGTATTGTTTACTCCGCTCGGTGGAGTAAGCAAACATTGCGTTTTTTTCGGAGGCGAGATAAGCGGTTGCTTTAACCACAGACTTGCCGCATATATATTTTACGCTTAATTCGGAAGTGAGAAAATCACTTCCTTTTTCCATTGAATAAACTTGAGTAAATAGCGAGTAAGGTTTCTGAAAACGCGATGCGCTGCCCGTGATTATTACATTGCCGAATGGAGAGAAACGGAGATTTCCTCCGTAACCGAAAAACCAACTCCCGTTATAAAAGAGCGTTCTCGAAAAAAGAGAAGGGACTAAGATAAAATCTTTTTTTGAAAAGGAAGCGATTCCGCTTAAAGATAAATTATTCATAGAACGGCTTTCGAAAAAAAGCGGAGAGGAAGCGGAAAGATTTTCATAATTGCCGAGTAGTTTAAGCGTAATAAAATCGGTAGTTAGCAGATTAGCAAAGTTAAAACCGATTCTGCGATTCTCTGTGTCGCTAATGATTTTAGGAATTTCACGAGGGTAAATTTTACCCGACTCATTTTGACGGAACTCGTGGAGGTTGTCGTCGTAATAAATGCGTGCTGAAAATAAATTCTCGTCAGAAAATTTTGAGTTTACGGAGAGTTCAATTTTTTTACTCGTGGTTTTCAAGTATCTGTTCGGAAAAAGCACGGGCGCCAGGTAGCTGTTGTACAAGATAGAGTTGTAATCATTTCCAAAACTGCCGGTTTTAATCGAATCAAAATCCACTCCTCCGTTCAATCCAATTTTGGAATGAAGATAGGAATAAGTAAGAGCAAGGTTCAGATTTTTCCCGGATAGGTATTTAACTCTGGCGAAGCCGCCCCAATGTGAGTAATCGGAGTTTGTAAATCTCGAAGAAACGGCTTTATTGGCAACATTAAAAGAGAAGATTAATCTACGGGAAAATTTCCGCGAAAAGAAGATGTTTATTTCTCCTTCATCGTTTACCCCTTGTAAATAGCGTATTTCCGTAACCGGCTTTTCAGGCGCAAAGTCCTTTCTAACAAAATTTACAGTAGCTCCGTTCATTCTGTTGCCGTAAAGAAATCCGCTTGTTAAGGAAGGCGCTTCTATTCGTGTGATTCCGGTTAATGAAATATCGTAGAAGTTAAAAACGCCTAATGTTGAAGCCGGTAAATCATCAATCAAAACAGAAGTTTTTTCCAATCCGTAAATATTAAAAAAATCGGGATGACCGAAGACGCCGAAATCGTTTTTCTCCGTGGGAAGATAGTTTACGAGAATATCGCCCGTTGAATGAAATTCGATAAAATCATATTCCTCTTTATTTATAACTGTGCCGGTGGAGTCGTCAAGGTAAGCGTCAATATTTTTAAGCGGAGTAAGGCGTTTGTCAATTTCATTTTGTAAAAGAGTGTCGGCCGGCGTCGTCGTGGAATCGGCAATGCCGGTACTGTCGGAAGGAGTTAAGACGCCTCTCATATCTTGCGCATTTATCGAAGAGAGATTAAGGAAAAGTAAAAATAAGATTCCCTTTAAGGAATAACGCTTTACAGAGATTTTGATTTTAAACATTAATAAAACCTAAAAAAATAAAAAGTAAAAGGTTCATTTACACCTATGAGGGAAAGAACTTGCGCAATCCCGCTTAAATTATATATTAAAAATAAAGGAAAAGATGTTTGATTTAAAACAAAAAATTTTTATTTTTTGCACATCGTTTCTTTATTAACTAAAACAAGGGGTTCAATATGGCACCTGCTAAACCAATGACTAAAGCTCAGATAGTTGAGTTTCTCGCAAAAAAACTCGATATGACCAAGAAAGACGTTAACACTTTCTTGAACGAGTACAACGACCTTATTTACAAACAGACAAAAAAAGCTAAAGAACTTACTGTTCCGGGCTTAGGCAAATTTTATATTGCCAAAACAAAGAGAAGAAAAGGCCGCAATCCCGCCACAGGCGAATCAATTGTTATTCCAGCAAAAAGAGTTGTTAAATTCAAAGTTGCAAAAGCATGTAAAGATGCTGTAATTCCTCCGAAGAAAAAATAACAACATTATTTATTTTTAGGGCTGGCATTTTTGTCAGCCTTTTTTTTTCTCCGCTTGCTCATCATTTCGTTTGCTTTATCGTTTATTCCCTGAACCAAATCTTTGAACATCTCTTTATCGACGCTTTGCAGAATAAGAGAAATAAAGTTGTTGTAATCTTTAAGATGGGGAAGAACGCCAATCATCACATCGTTCTTTTCTGAAAAGATATAGACGGGGCGCGTAGCTTTGCCGCTGAAAATTCCTCCTTCAACACTGCTGATTTCATCAAGAGGGAGAATTACTTCTTTTTTCGAATAACCGAACTCGGAGCAAGTAAGTTTGTTGTCTTTAAGTTCTATTTTAAAAGGAATATTTTTAGAAATGTTAGAGTAGTATTTAAATATTACAATTAGAATAATAAGATTGATTGTCGCAGGTATTAAGTTTGCCCAGCTTGCGCCGACAAGATAAAGCGAATAACCCAGTTGCAGCCCGAACAATAAAATCAAGGGGTAAAAGGCGTGCTTATAAATTAACTGCGCTAAAAAAGGATAGCGGAAAACTTTCTCTGTAATTTTTTTCTTTTCTGTTTTAGTTTGTTTCATTTTCATATTTCCTGCTTTTTTCTCTTAACTCGTTACTCCGTCTTGGCGGATTACTCATTACTCATAACTCATTACTGAATCACAATTCATTTTAGTATATAAAACTTACTCTCCAGCGGTTTTAATGTAAGCAATACTTTATTATTTTTTACTCTAATATTTTTCCCGCTCAATAAATCGTGGAGCTTGTTTAACTTTATATAAGCCGGGAACACAATTCCCACATTCTCTTTTTTGTCGCTGCTTTTATTCAAAACAACCAGGACCCTTTGATTCATATCCGAACGTAGATAAGCATAAACATTGTGTTTAACAAGGAGCGGAAGAAAATCGCCGAAATTCAACGCGGAATTATTACGCCTTATTTTAACGATCCGGCTGACTTTTTTCAACATCTTCTTTTCATACTTGTTAAGTGAATTTTCAAAGCGCATCATTCTCCGGTTATCGGGATCGGAAGCTCCCGTCATCCCGAACTCGCTGCCGTAATAAATTACGGGGATTCCGGGAGTAGAAAGCATATATGCATAATAAAGTTCGGCTTTGTTGTAGCTTGAGGGATGATCAACTTTCGGCGGATTCTTCCACCCGATTTCCGTTGCGTCCCACTGGGATAATTTTATATCGCCGTCCACATACGCCATGTAGCGGTTTTTATCATGGCTATCCATGATATTCCCCATCAAGTTGTTTACGCCGTAAATTGAAAAGGATTTTTTCAATTCTTTGTTTAATGACTTAAAACTTTCGTTCGTATCGATAAATACTGCTTGCGCAACATTGTAGAGGTTAAAGTTAAACTGAGCGTTAAGCTGACCGTTATTTACGTATGAGCTTACTAATTTGTAGCTTCCGAAAGTCTCGCCGATTTGATAAAGATTTTTAAAACCTGAGGCTTTTAATTCGGTTGTTAATTTTCTCCAAAACTTATTCGGCACATGCTTAACCGCGTCGTGCCGGAATCCGTCGGCGCCGGTAATGCTAAGCCACCAGAGCGCGTTGTCGGTCATAAAGGAAACAGCCGCATCGGAATGAATAAAATCAAACGAGGGAAGATAAGGTTCAAACCAAGTTGTAAGTCTGTGGCTGTCCCACTGCCTGATGTTGAGCGAGCCGTCGGGCAAGTAGAGGGAACCGAACCAATCACGGTGTTCCTTAAAAATGGGATTATCCTGATGCACATGATGCGAAACAAAGTCGAGAAGAATTTTAATTCCGTGTATGTGAGCTGTTTTGACAAGCAGTTTCAACTGCGCTATTGTGCCGAAATGCTCGTCCGTTCCGAAGGAATTTACCGGCCAGTAGCCGTGGTATCCGGTAAACCAGCGATGCGGCTTGGGGTATTCCCTGAATGCTTTGTCGGGGTTATCGTAAACGGGCGAAATCCAAATTGTGTTAACGCCGAGGGAGTCGAAATATCCGTCTTGAAGTTTTTTGATTATTCCCGCAAAATCTCCTCCCATATAGTTTGCTTTGTAGGAAAGGGAGTCGTGAATAATCGGAATTGAATTGGATTTGTCTCCATCAAAGAATCTGTCTATCAAAAGAGAATAGATGATTGATTCGTGCAGGTTGAAAATTTTATCTTGAGGTTTAAGAGGCGCGCCGTTGTAGAGAAAAACAGTCTGCATATTGCTGATTCCGGAACCGTAATCCACAACAAGCCGGATTCGTTTTAATCCGCTTAACTCCTTTTGCGGTAAGGTTAAGAGCAATCTCTTTCCGTTAAATTTTAGCCGCGATGAAACATCACTGTTTTCAATAAATGCAAAGGCATTGTTTGAATCGGGTAAAATTCCGAGTTGTGAATCGAAGTAAAAGTTTAAGTTAACATTTTTCCCATTTCTTGTCAGTCCCAACTGGGCAAGGAATTCCCTCGTTGTATCTTTATCGGCAACGGTTAAAACAGAGTTGTAGCTTCCCATTCCATTGGAAACGGAATCGGGATTGAGCGGGTCGGTTAATTCAAGTCCATCGGCGTAAAACTTATATTGGTAATTTCCCGGCTCAATCGGAATAGTAACGGAATAATGCCCGTTTTTATTCGGCTTCATAAAATATTGATGTCTGTTCCAATCGTTAAAACTCCCGAACACCGAAAGCTGTTTGTATTTTTTATTTGGAGCAAACCTAAATGTAACTTTGCTTTCCTTTCTGCAAAAAACAGGTATGGAATACTTATATTTGTTCAACGAGAAATTAATTACGGTAACGCCCGTAAAGGATGAATCGGGCTTGAGAGTTAATTTCTTAGCTTCGCGATGATAAATTATTTTAATAAACTTATTGTCGGCAAAGCGCAGATTGTAATCGGTAGAATAAAACAAGTCGGAAATAACGAGGGATTTTTCTTCTCCCGATTTTAGTTTTATCGGCTGAATTAAATCGCTTATTTTTTGTGCAGAGAGTGAAAAGGGAAAAAGCAGCGTAAAAAAATATATCGTGAGAATTGCGGTAATTTTTCTCATTTATTTTCCTTAATTAAGTTGACTCAAATTTAATAATTTTAGCGGGAAGAAAAAATCATTGAATGGGAAACGGCGCTCCCGTTTTGCCGGGAGCTTACGCCTATTAGAAACTTTGCAAAGAATAGTATTGTCATATTGAGTTTGTCACTACGAAAGTAGAAGCCGTCCGAAATATCTCTAAATCCGGTATAATTGCTGGTTCTGAGATTCTTCATTTCGCTTCGCTCCATTCAGAATGACATATTGTAAGGTTACGCAAACCTTTCTATTATAAAATATACTTACTTAAGTCTCTGTCCTTAACAATCGTGTTGAGTTTATCTTCCACCATTTTGCCGGAGATTGTAATGTCGTTTTCTTTGTTCTTATCGGGAACATCGAAAAGAATATCCTCAAGAAGAGTCGTTAAAATTGTGTGTAAACGTCGAGCGCCAATATTTTCAACCTGTTCGTTAACTTCAGCGGCAATTTGCGCAACTTGCTCGATAGCGTCCGGCTCAAATTCCAAATGAATATTTTCGGAACGGAGAAGCGCGGAATATTGCTTCAGCAAAGCGTTTTCAGGCTTGGTAAGTATTTCAACAAAATCTTCCGCCGATAAGCTTTTCAGTTCAACGCGAATCGGAAAGCGTCCCTGCAACTCGGGAATTAAATCCGAAGGTTTTGCAACATGAAACGCTCCGGAAGCAATAAAAAGAATATGGTCGGTTTTAACCGGTCCGTATTTGGTATTTACAGTAGAGCCTTCAACTATCGGAAGCATATCCCGCTGAACGCCTTCGCGCGATACGTCGGGTCCGCTTCCTTTTCCGCTTGCGCCGGCAACTTTATCGATTTCGTCGATAAAAACAATTCCGGATTCCTGCACTCGGCGGATTGCTTCCCGCTGGGCGGCTTCGGTGTCGATTAACTTTTCGGCTTCCTCCTGAGCGATAATACGTCGGGCTTCCTTGATTGTGGCTTTCCGTTTCTTCTTCTTTTTAGGCATCATTGTGGAAAAGATTTCCTGCAGATTGATTCCCATATCGTCCATCCCGGTCGGTCCGAAAACATGCATTCCCGCGGCGGGAACGGTGTAATCGAATTCAATTACCTTGTCGTCAAGTTCGCCTTTGCGGAGCTTCTCAAGCATCCATTCGCGGGTTTTAGCATTACGGAGCGATTCGTCTCCCGTCGAGCTTGTGGTATCGCTATCATTGTAACCGGCGGGAGCTGCAACCGGAGGAATGAGAACATCGAGAATTTTTTCTTCGGCTATTTGTTCGGCTCTTTCAAAAACTTCTTCTTTCTTTTCCGCAGTAACCATGTTTACGGAAAGCTCGGTTAAATCGCGAATCATCGCTTCAACGTCGCGCCCCACATAACCGACTTCTGTAAACTTGGACGCCTCAACCTTAATGAAAGGAGCGTTTGCCAATTTTGCAAGACGGCGCGCAATCTCGGTTTTACCAACGCCTGTCGGTCCGATTAATATTATGTTGTTCGGCATAATTTCTTCACGTATGGTGTGTTCAACCTGCTGGCGCCGCCATCTGTTTCTTAACGCAATGGCAACGGCGCGTTTTGCCTCGTGTTGTCCGATTATAAATTTATCAAGCTCCTCTACAATCTGTGAAGGAGTTAAATTTTCCATTAATACTTTTTTATGCATCTTTCTTATCCTCTAAAACTTCAACATTGATTTTGTCGTTTGTGTAAATACAAATATCGGAAGCGGTTTTTAATGCTTCATGAACGATTTCTTCGGTTTTTAAATCACTGTATTTCACCAGCATTCTTGCGGCAGCCAGCGCATACATTCCGCCTGAACCGATTGCAACTATTTGGTCGTCCGGTTCGATAACGTCTCCGTTGCCGGAAACAATAAATGTATGATCTTCCGAAACCACCGCGAGCATTGCCTCAAGTTTGCGCAAGTATTTATCGGTCCTCCAGTCGGCGGCTAACTCTACAACGCTTCTTTCAACATTTCCTCGGAACTGTTCCAATTTTTCTTCGAATCTTCCTAGGAGCGTAAAAGCGTCTGCAGCCGAGCCGGCAAATCCGCACATCACTTTCCCGCCGTAAAGTTTTCTGATTTTTTTTGTGTTGTGCTTAACAACCGTATTCCCTAAAGTTACTTGTCCGTCGCCCCCTATTGCAGCAACGCCGTTGTGTATCATTCCTAAGATTGTTGTTGATCTTACTTTCATTTTCTTCCTAAAAATTTATTTTTAAAAAATTAAAATAATCAAAATTGTCCATTCCGATTAATATTGTTAGACTTCAATTAACCATTATTGTTCCTATTTCGCAAAAACTTATTTACGCTTGGGAAAGAAAAACACCGGAAGGAACATCGGCGCTTCCTTTTGATATTCTTCGTAAACTTTGCCGTAAATTCTTACTAATTTTTTCTCTTCGAAATAAGCTCCAATCAAAAAGTAAAGAGCGCCGGCAATAAAGAGCGTTAAATAGGTTACATCCATTTCGGGACGAAGCCCTATAAAAAGTATGGAGAAAAAATATGCCGGGTGCCTGCAGCATTTGAACGCGCCGCTTATTCTGAAATCGGGAGTTTCGTCCAACTCTTCAACATTGTATTTGCCTTTTATATAGCGTAGTATCTGCTTTACTCCCACAAACTCCCAAACATCAAAACTTTTTGCCGTCCAAATCAATCCGAAAAAAGCAAGCGCCTGCAGCGCAAAAACCATTAACCCGTAGGGGGAAGGAATAGAATAAACGATTTGATTTTCTTTTGGAATGAGGGCAAGAACGGCAAAAAAAACAACGGTTGAAAACAGATTGTAAAACATTCTGTAGAAGGCAATTTTTTCGCCTATGATTTTTACAAGTTTGCGCTTAAACCCGAGCGAAGCCATTACCGAATGAAGAAGTCCGAAAAAAGCGACTCCGAGAAAAACGATTAATATCCGAAGCATCAATATTCCTTTCTTAATCGCGCAACGGGAATCTGGAGCTGCTCGCGGTACTTGGCTACTGTACGGCGCGCAATGTGAATTCCCTTGTCCTGAAGAATTTTAGCAATCTTATCGTCGCTGAAAGGTTTTTTCTTCGGCTCGTTTTCTATAATTTCTTTAATCAATTCTTTTATATGCTTGTTGGAAATTTCGGTCCCGCCGTCTGTGGTTAATCCTTCGCTGAAGAAATATTTCAGCTCGTGAATACCCTGCGGACTCTGAACATACTTACCGTTTACCACCCTGCTGATTGTGGAAATATCCATCCCGATTTCATCTGCGATGTCTTTGTAAATCATCGGTTTAAGAGCGCGGGGCCCGAACTCAAAAAACTCATGCTGTTTTTCAAATATTGTACGCATTATTTTCATCAAGGTTTGGCGCCTTTGCTCCAAAGAATAAATAAACCACTTCGCCGATTCAACTTTTTCACGGATAAACTTATTCGCTTCCCGTTCGTGAGCTTTTTTCTTCTTCTTCCGTTTGTTGTGGTCGAGCATTTCAAGGTAATCGGGACTGATAGTAACCGAGGGCATTGCGCGGTCGTTAAGCGTAATGATATAGTTCCCGTCAACCTTTTCAATAATAAAGTCGGGCGTGATCTGATTTGCTCTTTCCGATTCTATATTCCCTTCGCCCGGTTTGGGATTAAGTTTCTGAATCAATCCGATTGCGGTGCGGAGAGCGTTGTCGGTTATATCAAGATTTTTCTTGATTAAGTCGTAGCGTTTATTGGTAAAATTTTTGTATTCTTCTTCTAAAATCTTTTTGGCGATAAAAGTGTAGTAAGGGTCGAATCCTGCTTCCTCCAATTGAATCAGAAGACATTCTTTTAAATCTCTTGCCGCAATTCCCGGAGGGTCAAAACGCTGAATCAGTTTTAATACTTTTTCTCCCTGCTCTACCGTTAGATTCAATCCTTCCACTTCATTTATTTCTTCAATCAGCTTTGTCATATCTTCGGTAAAATACCCGTCGGGAGTCAAACACCCGATTATATTTTCGCCGATAATCATCTCCTCTTCAGGCAAATCAAGAAGATGAAGCTGGTCGAGCAAATGATCAGACATTGTATTATAAGCAGCAGCTATCGGCGCAACTTTTTCTTCGTTGGGAGAACGGTTGATATTCGCAAATTCTATTTCATCTTCATTAACAAAATCTTCTATATCAAATTCATCGTCCGAGGAGACTTCATCCTCAAATTCATCATCGTTATCTTTATTGTCGTTATTATCCTGCTCCTGAAGAAGCTCCATTTCATCAATTTCCTCAAGAACGGGATTCATCTCGAGTTCCGTTTTAATTCTCTGTTCCAAAGAAAGATTGTTTAGCTGAAGCAATTTTTGATATTGTATCTGCTGCGGAGTCAATTTCTGACTCTGCATCATCCTCTGGTTTAACCCTAGCATTACTCCTCTCCTTTTTTCAACAATTCACTGTAATATTCTTCTCCGTAAATGCGAATTATCGGTTCTTTTAAAAACTGCGCTATGTTCAAACCGGTTTCTTTCCCTTTTTCCAAGGCAGGTTCGCAATCCATGTATTCCTCATATTTAAGAATCGGTCCCCCGAAATCCGATATACGGATTGGGAAAAGATGACATGAAATCGGCTTTTGAAAATCTATTTCCTCATTTAAATATGCTTTTTCAATAGCGCACTTGGCAACGTCTCCTTCATAATAAACAAAAACACAATCCCGGTTGTTTATGCTTCGCGTCATATAAGTTTCGGCTTTATATTCCCAGAAACCGTTTTTTTCTATTGCATCAATATTTCTTTTAGTAAGATATTTTTTTATTTCGGGAAGATACTTTTCAATTATTTCAATCTCATTTTTTTCCAAAGGCGCGCCGTATTCGCTTTCAATTGTGCAGCACGCTCCTTTGCATTTGCTTAAATCGCAAGTAAACTTTGTTGTGAATATTTTACTGTCCACCAATGTTTTATCAACTGTTACATAACCGAACATATTTTGGAATAATTTTTGTTTGTGATAGGTTAAAATAACATTTTTTTATTGTGAAGTAAATATTAAGCTAAATTTTATTGCCGAATGAAAGATTTTATCGGCTGACTTTCCCGTAAGTCAGCCGATATAAAAGAAAAAAGGTGAATAAATCAATAATGATTGCCTCGCTATTTTAGGAGCGTCATTTTCTTTATTGCAACAAATTTGCCTGCAGTCAGTTTATAAAAATAAATTCCGCTTGATAAATTATTCGCATCAAATTTTATATTTTTCAAGTTTGTCCAGTTTGTTAACCGGAACGAATACTTCTTTTTATAGAATGTCAGATCAGATAATATCATGCTTCAATCGGAAATACATAGCGCTGAAAATATTAATTTAACTTAATCTCTTGACTTTTCACCCATAATTATTACATTCATCTTTTCGTAATTAATTAGCGAGTACATTTTTAAGTAAAAATTTATGGTTCAGCACGAAATAAAAATACACGACAAAAAGCAGTTTGAGCTAAAACTCCATTATAATTTCAGAAAAGAGAGAAGGAAAGGGGAATATTTTATCGAAACATATTTTTTTGTTCCCAATGTTCTCGGCATCAACAGACACTCTTTTCACAAAAAGAATTTTTATGACAGCATTAAAAATTATATTCGCTTTGCAACTCCGAAGTTTACGCTTGCGGAGTTAAGTTCAGATGAAAAATCTCCCATAATACAATTATCCTTATTAGCGAAGAAAGCCGGAGAGAGAAATTCCCCGATAGAAGCTGATGAAATTGAAGCGGCTATAAAATTATTCAGTGTGGTTTTTGCGGCGACCATACGCACCGACTTTTTGAATTTCAGAGGGAAGAAGAAGGACGCACTCCGTTCCGAACTGACTAATTTTCTGCTTCACACAGATTCAGTAATTAATTTGTTCAGAGATATACAGAGTAAAATGGAGCGAAGACCGCGCGTTAAAGAAGTTTTTGCTTTCGCGGATGAATATATAAGTCTTGTAATTGAGAAATATCTGTTTATGATTCTTGACGAACATTCGGGGTTTTTCGAAGAAGGAGATAAAGAGATAGAGAATAATATTTATTCTTTTATCAAGGGGGAAGTTAATCGGCGCAAAGAAAAAGGATATCGCTCGGTTGTTAAGATTGATTCGTCTAACGAAGAGATGCTTTTCAGATTCAGCACCCTGAAAAAATATTTTAGCAGCATCCTTTCGCTCGAAAGAGATGTGGAGCGGGAGGGAACGATATTGGAGCAGCTGCTTTTTAGTCTTGCTGCGGGAATGGCGATGCTTTTTGCGACGGCTGTGGCGTTCTGGGGACAAACAACTTTCGGAAACTTAACTATGTCCTTTTTTATTGTGCTTGTTGTAAGCTACATGTTCAAGGATAGGATAAAGGAGCTTTTACGGGAAATAATGAAAAAAAGCGTTTTTAAATATCTTTTCGATTATAAATATATTCTCTATATCGATGAGAAGATAAAAATCGGAATTATTCGTGAAAGCTTTGATTTTATCAAAAGAAGAAAACTTCCCGAACGAATAATGAAATTGAGGAATTTGTACCGAACCAAGGAGTTCGACAACAACTTCCAAAAGGAAAAGATTATTCTTTACAGAAAAAAAATTAATCTGAAATCGAAGTTTTTGAATAAAATTGAAAAAGAGGAACTTAAAACAATTTCGGATATCTTTCGGTTTGACGTTTCTCGGTTTCTAAATAAAATGGACGATCCTCACAAACCTCTTTATGTTTTAACCGACTCGGGATTCAAAAAAATATTCGGACGCAGAGTTTATCATGTCAATCTTATTTTGAGGATTGTAAGAGACAATCGGGAACAATTAAAACGTTTCAGACTGGTTTTAACAAAGAATGGTATTGAAAGAATCGAGCATGTAGCAGCCGAATAAAAAACTTGTACCCACGGCAGGAATCGAACCTGCGACCTGCGGTTTAGGAAACCGATGCTCTATCCACTGAGCTACGTGGGCATTTTTGAATTCCAAAATTAATAAAAAATGTTAAAACGGCGGGAATTAAACTTTCGTTCTGTAACTATTTATTAAGCTGACAGCTTTTTTTAGCCAGGATTTCTCATCGGAATTTAACTCGCTTTTAACTTTGTCGTAAACCTTAATTATCCATCGCAGATTTAAATAGTAATTAGCATACTTAATATTTTTTCTAAATTTGGCTTTATCTTCAAGAACAACTTTTGCGAAAGTTATCAGAGCTTTTAAATTAAATACGAGAGGAATATCCTTACTGTTTGCCAAATCAATAAGAATATTAATTAAATCGTTATTCTGTTGAACCGCTTCAAAAGCCATTTCCATAGCATTTTTTACAAGTTCGTTTTCCCCTACAGCCGATAGGAACCTGTTTGAACCGATTTCTATTAACTCTTTTATGTTTTTTTCAGATTCAAGAGGAAAATTTACGGCTTGGGAATAATACTTTCGTATTGCAATTTTAACGGCATCATGCAGATTTTTTTTTGCTTCTTCACGTCTGTCGTTATCAATAGATAAATCATTTATGATTTTAATTAACTCGATGTAATCGCCTTGTTCCGTAAGCGTTTTAATAGGAAGATTTTTAACAGGTTTCCCGTAGTTTGCAACAGTATCCCAGCCGTCAAAACCAATTGCGTCTTTCTTTCTCAGTTTTCCTCTCGCTTTGCTGATTATTTCTTCATCCTCTTTATCTGTAGTCATTACATTGAGATTGTTTAAGGTAAGTTTTTCAAGCAGAGGAAAATAGTGGTCGATGTCGATTTTAAAAGAGACGAGATAGTTGTTTTCGATTTTGTCGTAGGTTAAATCGATTATTTTAGAATTTGAAAAAGATAACTTGAAAACTTTTAAAACAGATTCCAACTTGTCTTTGTCTTTTATCCTTATTTCCAGGAAAACCGGTTTAAACTCTTCCATAAATCCATTAAATTAATTTTAATATTACAAAATACTCTTTATGAAATAAATTTCCGAAAAAAAATATAGCCGATAAAAAATAAAATAAATTAATCAATTGAAATTCGCCCTCGTTTGTCATAGTTTTATATAATGCAATTAAAAAAAAAGGAGATATAAATATGACTGAAATAGTAGATGTTTTTGCACGTGAAATATTAGATTCCCGCGGGAATCCGACAGTGGAAGTGGATGTTTTATTGGAATCGGGTGCTTTCGGACGCGCAGCTGTACCGAGCGGAGCCTCAACCGGAGAGCACGAAGCCGTAGAATTACGCGATGGCGACAAAAGCAGATATAACGGCAAAGGCGTTTTAAATGCCGTTGATAATGTAAATGAGGAAATAGCAGAAGAAATTTTAGATTTGGACGCTACCGACCAAGTAGGGATTGATAATCTTCTCATTGACTTGGATGGCACGCCCAACAAAAGCAGACTCGGCGCGAACGCCATACTCGGCGTTTCCTTAGCGGTTGCAAAAGCTGCCGCCGAAGCTTTGGGAATGCCGCTTTATCGCTACATCGGGGGAACCAATGCAAAGACGCTTCCCGTTCCTATGATGAATATTTTGAACGGCGGAAAGCATGCCGACAACACAGTTGATTTTCAGGAATTTATGATTATGCCTCACGGAGCCGATACTTTTGCCGAAGCTATCAGAATGGGCGCCGAAACATTCCATGCGCTTAAAGCCGTTTTGAAAGCCAAAGGTTACGGAACTTCCGTAGGAGACGAAGGCGGTTTTGCTCCCAATTTAAGATCCAACGAAGAAGTTCTTGACTTCTTGGTCGAAGGAATTACAAAAGCCGGTTATACTCCGGGAGAGGACATCAGCATTGCTCTTGATCCGGCGTCAAGCGAAATGTACTTGAGCGACAAAGGTTTATACCAATTCTTTAAATCGGATAAATCGGAAAAAACCTCTGATGAGATGATTAAGATTTACGAAGAGCTTGTAAATAATTATCCCATAGTTTCCCTCGAAGACGGATTAGCCGAAGACGACTGGGAAGGCTGGAAAAACTTAAACGAAGCTCTCGGAGGAAAAATTCAGATTGTAGGCGACGATATTTTTGTTACTAATCCCGAAAGACTTGCGCGCGGTATCGAAGAAGGAACCGCCAATTCAATCCTGATAAAACTAAACCAAATCGGGACTTTAACCGAAACCATCGACACTATCGAAATGGCTAAGAATGCGGGCTACACTTCCGTAATTAGTCACAGGTCGGGCGAAACGGAAGATACTACAATTGCTCATCTTGCCGTTGCAACAAATGTCGGTCAGATTAAAACCGGTTCGGCAAGCAGAACCGACAGACTCGCTAAATACAATGAGCTGATGAGAATCGAAGAAGAACTTGATATGAACGCAATCTTCCCGGGATTGCTTGCTGTTAATTATTCGGGATAGATGATTTATTTTTCACCACACCTTGAGGGGAAGTTTTCTTTCAAGGTGTGGGAATTTTTTCTCCTAATCCAAAAATGTTTTTTTAAATTCGTTTTCAATCATATTTATTTCAGCTTTCGATAAAACAGAAAATTCTTTTTCTGCTCGTCTCCTTGATAGTTTACCGTTATTTCGTTCTAAAAAACTTGTGAGCAAAGCAACAGTTTTGTCCGGCATTTCAAACTCGTCTTCTAAGAAGCTTTTAAATTTATCGTAGTTTAATAAAAATTCAATTTCTTTAGGAATAATATTTTCAATAGTATCTTTAACGCAATCATAAAGGAATTCTACTTGCTTGGTTGCATCAAAATATCTGTAGTAATCTATCGTTTCATTTGTTACTTCGATGTTGTAATCTTTCGTTTCGTTCCATTCTATAAAATCAAGCAAAGGGGAAGAAAAGTGTTCAAGTGAATTTCTGTATTGAGTAATATGTTCAAGCATTGAAGCTGAAACAGGAAAGATTATTCCCTGTTTTGTAAATCCTTTTTGGGCAAGAAGATGGTGAATTAAATATCGATGAATTCGTCCGTTACCGTCTTCAAAAGGGTGAATAAAAACAAATCCGTAAGCAATAACTCCTGCGGAAATAACAGGATCAAAATCATAATTTATCAGTTTTTTGCTGGTAGAAAGTAAGCCGTCAATCAATATTTCCAAATCCTGCCAACGGGCTGAGATGTGTTCCGGAATAGGTTGTGCGGAATATCTATCGTGAATGCCGACAAATCCTCCATTTTCTCGAAAACCCATTTTGATAAATTTTGAATTTTCAATAACCAGCTGTTGTAGTCGCAAGAGTTCTTTTTTTGTTAACTTGTTGACGCCTGCTTGTCCAATAACGTTGGCCCATTTCGCAGCTCTTTTGCTTTTGGGAATTTCTCCTTCAATAGAGAAAGATGCTTTGGAATCTTTCAACAACAGAAAAGCTGATGTTCTGTAAAGAATATTTTTGTTAAACTTACTGAGGAATGCTGCATTTTTCCGTTGAAGATCTGAGTTCAGATAATTTACTAATTTTTTTGTTTTACTTACCAAGGGACAAAAGTTTTTAGTACCGGGCAAATTATTAATAACTCGGTGTCGAGGCGAGCGCTCTCCGTCGGATAAACCGAACTGAAGTTGTTCATCTATAACTTTAACATTGTTTCCTGTTTTTAAATCAGCAATCGGTAATTTCTCATCGAGCAGCCATTCATAAAGGAACCACAGTCTTCTGCTGTATTTACTCATTGGGGCGATTTGAAATAGTTCACGGGCGTCATCAGCGGATAATTTTTCAAACAGTTTTTTTAATATCAGGAGATTAACGCCTTCGTACTTTAAACTGAAAACAAGATGTTTATATAAAGTGTCTTCAGGATTGTATCTTTGTGAAAATATCTGCCATGCAGTTTTATCATAATCTCCTTTTGGCTTTCCTATTACGCATAATTGGTCAGGCAAAGGCGCTTCAAGATTAAAAGCATTCAATATTGCTCCGTATCCGACAATTGTTGCATTCTCTGGAGCAATTCTTCCGTGAAAAACACTTATCCTTTTTGAAATTGGCTTATTTAGAGTCATAAAATACAAAAAACACTTATCTTTTAAGAATTATGGTTATTACTAAAGGCAAAATATGAAAAATGCTCATTTATTACAAGTTTTTAAGAATAATATTTATCAACATTAGTGGAGACTTTTGCAAAATCTAAAATTGTCATATTGAGTCCGCCAACCAAGCATAGTCATTCTGAGCGGAGCGAAGAATCTCAAAATTAGTATTTGCACCAGTGTGTGAAAGGAGATTCTTCTCCCGCCAGAGGCGGGATTCAGAATGACATATTATAGTGTTATGCCTTATAATGGTAGATATAATCTGAGTTCTAAAAAATAAAAAGCCGGCTAAGGAAAAATTTCCTCAGTCGGCTTTTTTATATGGGGAGGGAAGTTTATCTTTTTTCGAAAATCAGATTTTCTTTATCTCCTTTTTTCACTACAATTATATCGCCTTTTCCGTAATTCCCGGAAAGAAGCTCCTTTGCAAGCGGATTAACAATATAGTTCTGGATAACCCGCTTCAGAGGTCTTGCTCCGAAAGTAATATCGTATCCGATTGCTATCAGGAAGTCCTTGGCGTCTTCTTCAACCTCAAGTTTAATTTCCTTATCCTGCAGCATCTTTGCAACTCTTTCAATCTGAATATCAACGATTTCTTTAATCTCGCTCTTGAGCAGCGGTTTGAACAATACAACCTCGTCCACGCGGTTCAAGAATTCCGGACGAATGGTTTTTCTCAGCAGTCCGTCTAATTGCACTCTTAAATCAGCGAGAATTGATTCGTAGTTGCTTTCGTTAAACTCGCTTAATTTTTCTTGAATCAAATGCGAGCCTAAATTCGACGTCATAATTATAATTGTATTTTTGAAGTCAACCGTCCTTCCCTGATTATCAGTTAAACGACCATCGTCAAGAACTTGCAGCAGTACATTAAATACATCGGGATGAGCTTTCTCGATTTCATCCAACAGTACCACCGAATAGGGACGGCGTCTAACAGCTTCGGTTAATTGTCCTCCTTCTTCGTAACCTACGTATCCGGGAGGCGCTCCGATTAATCTGGAGACCGAATGTTTCTCCATATATTCCGACATATCGATGCGAATCATTGCATGGTCGTCGTCAAAGAGAAACTCCGCAAGCGCGCGAGCCAACTCTGTTTTACCGACGCCGGTTGTGCCGATAAAGATGAACGAACCGATCGGACGGTTGGCGTCCTGAAGTCCGGCGCGCGAACGGCGGATAGCGTTTGCCACAGCGGAAACGGCGTCGTCCTGTCCGATAACTCGTTTGTGCAATTCATCTTCGAGACGTATTAGTTTTTGCCGTTCGCTTTCAAGCATTCTGCTTACGGGAATGCCTGTCCATTTTGCAACGATTTCGGCAATATCTTCCGCGTCAACTTCTTCTTTCAGAAGCTGTTTATCTCCTTGGATATTCTGCAACTCTTTTGTGCTTTCTTCGAGTTCCTTCTGAAGTTCGGTAATTTTTCCGTAACGGATTTCGGCAACTTTTGCAAGATCGCCTTCACGCTCGTATTGATCGGCGGTTGCTTTCAATTCTTCAATCTTACTTTTCAGAGTTCTGATTTTTTGAATATGATCTCTTTCAACCTGCCATTGAGCTTTCAGAGTATTTCTTCTGTCCTCAAGCTCCTTCATCTCTTCGGCAATTTCTTTTAAGCGTTCGGCGGATTTTTCATCTTTCTCGCGCTTAAGAGCTTCTTTTTCAATTTCAAGCTGCTTAATTTTTCTTTCAAGAGTGTCGAGTTCTTCCGGCATCGAATTGATCTCAATTCTTAACTTTGAAGCGGCTTCGTCAATTAAGTCGATTGCTTTGTCGGGCAAAAATCTGTCCGCAATATACCTTCTTGATAATTGAACCGCCGCGACGATTGCGGCATCCGTAATTCTGACGCCGTGGTGAACTTCATATTTCTCTTTAAGTCCGCGCAGAATCGAAATTGCATCTTCCTCTGAGGGTTCCTGAATCAATACAGGCTGGAATCGTCTTTCCAGCGCGGCGTCTTTTTCGATATACTTTTTGTATTCGTTTAATGTAGTTGCGCCGATTGCATGCAATTCCCCGCGCGCCAAAGCGGGCTTTAGGATATTCGCGGCGTCCATTGCGCCTTCGGTTTTTCCCGCTCCTACAAGCTGGTGAATTTCATCAATAAAAAGAATTATCTCTCCGTTGGAAGCCTGAACTTCCTTGACAACGGCTTTAATCCTTTCCTCAAACTGACCTCTGTATTGCGCTCCTGCAACAAGCGAGCCGAGATCAAGCGCAACAATCTCCTTTGTTTTCAGATTGTCCGGAACGTCGCCTGCAACAATTCTGTGCGCCAAACCTTCGGCGATTGCGGTTTTACCCACGCCGGGCTCGCCGATTAAAACCGGGTTGTTTTTAGTCCGTCTCGATAAAACCTGCAAAACGCGGCGAATTTCCTCGTCGCGACCGATAACGGGATCGAGCTTATTCTGTTTTGCGAGTTCGTTCAAGTTTCTGCCGTATTTTTTCAGCGCTTCGTAAGTTTCTTCGGCGTTCTGCGAAGTAACGCGCTGATTCCCGCGAATGTCCTTCAACGCGGATAAAATCTGCGGTTTGGTTACTCCGTTTTTGTTCAATATTTGTCCGGCTGCGGAGCTATCCTCGGCAAGCGCAAGAAGCAAATGTTCCGTAGAAACATACTCGTCCTTTAAGTTGTTTGCTTCTTCAACGGCTTTATCGAGCAAATTTCCGGAATTAACCGAAAGCTGCTGATTTCCGATTCCCGCGCCGGAAACTTTTGGGAATTTTTCCAATTCCTCGCCAACGCGGATTTGAATCTGCTGGAGATTTCCGCCTATTTTGTGAATTATTGAAACGGCTACATTTTCCTGATCTTGAATAAGCGCAGCGAGAATATGCAACGGTTCAACAATCTGATTGTTGTAATTTTGGGCAATTTCCACGGCATTTTGAATTGCCTCCTGCCCTTTCACTGTTAATTTATTGAAATTAAAACTCATAATTAATCCTCCTTTTCTTTTTTTCCATAGAACCTTAAACTGTGTATTAAGTTCCGGAAAATTTTTAAAGACATTAAAATTGTCCTACTTTATGAAAATATTTCAAACTTAAAATTTTACTATGTAATAAAATCATATTTTTGTCAATATTGTCAAACAACTTTTGTCTTAAATTTAATTTTACACATATTACTGCAAATTGCCTGCCAAAAGAAATACGCGGTTGTTAAGAGAAACCTTTGTAAAACCTAACTTGAGAATATCTCTTCAAACACTCTAAAGTCCTTTGTTGGTAAGCCCCTTTTGCTCCTACGGAACAAGCGCCAAATCATATCCACATATTCTTTGATATGCAAAGCATTCTAAGATTTTATATTCTATGAATTTTCGGACGTTAACCTCCATTGCTGCAATCAGCAGAGGTCGTTGGATTATTTTGACTCATCACTCATAACTCATCACTCATCACTCATCACTCATAACTCATAACTCATTACTTTAACTTTCTCTTTCTTTTTGATTAACCGATTTGCCTTTATCCTGCAAAGCAAGAAAGCGTCCGGAATTTACCCGTTGATTTGATAGAATGAGCAACGATTTTTCGGCGGCTAAGTTATTGAATGAAAATGCAATATAGAGCTGTTTTCAGTAGTTTTTGAGGCGCTATTTACTTGTCGTTTCAATTGAATAAAAGGAGAAATTTGCGTATCTTTCTATGTTAAATTTGGAGAGAAAAAATGCAATTTAAAGTCAATAGTAAAGAACTTGAAAAAGTAATATCAAAAGTTTTTCCCGCAGTCCCTACGAGAACTCCCGTTCAGATTTTAGAGAACTTTTTGTTCATACTTGAAGATGGAGTTTTAACAATTTACGGAACCGATTTGGAGATGTCTCTTAAATCTTCGATTAGCGTTGTTTCCGATGGTGATTTCGAAGGCGTAGTCCCCGCCAGATTATTTTACGAAACCATCAGATCATTGGGCGATACTTCTCTTGTTATCAACATTGAAGAACGCAACAGAATGAGAGTTGTTTGGGATAAGGGTGAAGTTACGATTTCATATATAGATAAAAGTGAATTTCCCGAAGTGCCGTCCTTCCCGACAGAAAGCGAACCGGATTCTCCGTTATTCTCTTTCTCGATTTCAGGTCTGGACTTAAAATACGCGATTGATAAAACTTCCTTTGCGGTTAGTAAAGAAGAGATACGTCCCGCTATGATGGGAACATTATTTGAGTTTTCGGGAGAAGGATTAAGATTTGTCGCCACTGACGGACACCGGCTTGTTAACTTGCTTTATCAAAATGCAGCGACGGAAAACGAAGGAAATTTTATTGTCGCGGGTAATGTTACTTCGATACTTCAGAGAGTTTTGGACGAAAGAGAAGTAAAAGTTTATTTCAGCAAGTCTCATGTTTCATTTATTTTGAATGATATGGAGCTGATTGCAAGGTTAATTTCCGAGCGGTATCCTGATTACAAAGCGGTAATTCCGTTGGAGAACGAATATACTTTAATGGTAAGCCCCAAGGAACTTCTTTCCAGCGTAAAAAGAATGATGCTTTTTACAACTGGAAAAATGAGAAAAATTAAACTTACTTTATCTCCCGATAAGATTTTGCTATCTGCCGAAGATATTGATTTGGGCGCTTCGGGCAAGGAGGAAGTTGCATCGTCGTACGACGGCGAGCCGATGGAAATAGGGTTTAACTCAAGTTATTTAAGCGAAGTGCTCTCCCACTTAACGGATAACGACGAGATTCATTTTAAACTTCACACTCCGAACAAAGCGGTAACCATTTATCCGAAAGAGCAAAAGGAAAATTGGGAGTTGGTGATGCTGCTGATGCCCGTGAGGTTAAACAACTAGGATGATTCTTTCTTCGCTGGAGCTTACTAATTTTAAGCTGCACAAATCAAGCAGCTTGGAATTTTCCGAAAAGCTCAATTACATAGTTGGAGGAAACGGACAGGGAAAAACGACAATTTTGGAAGCAATTTATTACTTGTGCACAACTAAAGGATTCGGACAGACAAACGATTTGGACGCGATTAATTTTGAAAGTGATTTTTTCGATATAAAGGGCGCTTTCCGAGACGTAACAGAAAGAAACGTTAGAGTTTATTACCATAAATCCGAAAGAAAGAAAAAGATTTTCCTTGATGAAAAAAATGTGTTTCGTCCCGCGGATTTTATAGGCAATTTTCCCGTAGTTACTCTTATGCTTTCGGATCACGACATTACTTCAGGCTCTCCTTCCGACAGGAGAAAGTTCGTAGATTCAATTATTTCGCAATCGAGCGGCGCTTACTTAAAGATTTTGATGGAATATAACCGGACGCTTAAACATCGTTCCTCTCTGCTTCAGAGAATTAAGGAAGATAGAAGCGGACTAATGGAAACCGAACTTGACGCATGGGACGCGACTCTCGTTAAACTCGGTTCGCAAATAATTAAGCACAGAATCGCGTTTGTTTTGGAATTCGATTACTATGTAAAAGAAGCTTACAAAAGAATTATGAAAGAGCTGGAAACTCCCGGACTTGAATACGCGGGTTTTACCGAGAGAATTTCCCCCGAAAATCTGGAAGAGAAATTTATGTCGGAGTTAAGGAGTTTAAGACCTTTGGAGATTGTCAGAACCAAGAATTTGTTGGGACCACACCGCGATGAATATAATTTTTATCTTAACGATAAACTCCTTAAAAAGTTCGGGTCGCAAGGTCAGCACAAAACCTATCAGATTGCTTTACGCTTTGCGCAATTTTTTTACATTAAGGATAAATCGGGTAAGACGCCCATCTTTTTAATGGACGATATTTTCGGGGAACTCGATACTTACCGTTCCGAGAAAATCCGTGACTTTCTTGATGAAGTCGGGCAGGCGTTTATTACAATGACCGATTTTACCAAGTATGAAAATCTGCACAAGTTTGAATCGAGCAAGTTAATAAAAGTGGAAAAAGGTTCGGTCAGTTATGCCTGATGATTTTAAGCAGATAGGCGAAGTTTTTAATGAAGACGCGTTCAATAAAATACGCGAGGTTGTAAGCCAGAGCGAAGTGGTTGAGAAGTTTGAAGAAATTTTTCCCGAGTTTAAGAAAATTGCAATTGCAAAAAAGGTTAGAAACGGGATACTTTTTCTGCGCGTTGAAAATTCGGTTTGGAGAAGCGAACTCCATTTGAACAAATTAATAATGATTGAAAAAATAAACGCTCATTTTGATAAAAAAGTAGTAAACAATATAAAATTTATATAATAACAGGATAAAAAAAGTGGCTAGTGAAAAAGTACAGAAAGAATATTCGGCAAAGAATATCAATGTATTGAAGGGTTTGGAAGCCGTGCGTAAGCGTCCGGCAATGTATATCGGAGATGTTGGCCCGCGCGGACTTCATCATTTGGTTAACGAAGTAGTTGATAACAGTATCGATGAAGCCCTTGCGGGATACAATGATAAGATTATTGTTACCATTAACAAAGACGGAAGCGTTACCGTTGAGGACTTCGGGCGCGGAATTCCGGTTGACATACACCCGATTGAAAAAGTAAGCGCTCTGCAAGTTGTAATGACGGTTTTGCATGCCGGCGGAAAATTTGATAAAAACTCTTACAAAGTTTCAGGCGGACTTCACGGCGTTGGCGTTTCGGTTGTGAACGCGCTTTCCGAATGGATGAAAGTTGAAGTTAAAAGAGACGGGAAAAAATATCAGCAGGAATACAGAAGAGGCATTCCCGTAACTGAAGTGGAAGAAGTCGGTAAGGTTAAAAAGGATGAAACCGGGACTAAAATTACTTTCATGCCGGACGGAGAAATTTTTACAACAACTAAATTTAAGTTTGAAACTCTCGCCGAAAGAATGCGCGAGCTTGCCTATCTTAATAAAACGGTTACCATAATAATCAAAGATGAAATTGAAGGGGATGAGGAAACTTATCACTTCAAGGGCGGAATTATCGAATTTGTGAAATATCTGAACGAATCGCGCGAAACCTATCATAAAGTGATTTACATTGAAGGCGAGAAAGACGATACGCCTGTTGAAGTGGCGTTTCAATATTCCAGCGCTTACTCCGAGAATGTCTTCAGCTATGTGAACAACATCAACACGCACGAAGGAGGAACGCATCTTTCCGGTTTCAGAACGGCGTTGACAAGGACTTTAAACAGTTACGCCGCCAAGAATAATCTAATTAAAGACTCCAAAAAGATTACGTTGACGGGCGATGATTTCCGCGAAGGATTAACCGCCGTTATTTCAGTTAAGGTTTTTGAACCCCAGTTTGAAGGACAGACAAAAACCAAACTCGGCAACAGCGAAGTGAAATCGATTGTGGAATCGATTGTCGGCGAAAAGCTCGGCGAGTATCTTGAGGAAAATCCCGGCGTTGGGAAAAAGATAATCGAGAAATGTACGCGCGCCGCAGAAGCAAGATTAGCCGCACGGAAAGCCCGTGATTTGGTGCGCAGAAAAAATGCTTTGGATACTCTTCATCTGCCGGGTAAGCTGGCGGATTGTTCAATCTCCGATCCCGAGCACACTGAAATCTACATTGTGGAAGGGGATTCGGCTGGCGGTTCCGCAAAGCAGGGAAGGGACAGACGCTTTCAGGCGATTCTTCCGCTAAAGGGAAAAATATTAAATGTGGAGAAAGCCAAGTTTAATAAAATTTTGGAGAACAATGAAATCAAGGCGATTATTTCCGCTATCGGAGCGGGAATAGGAAATGATTTTGACGCTGAAAAAGCCCGTTACGGAAAAGTAATTATCATGACCGACGCCGATGTTGACGGAAGCCATATCCGTACTCTTTTGCTCACGTTCTTCTATCGTTATATGAAATCGCTGATTACAACCGGACGTATTTACATTGCGCAGCCTCCGTTGTATAAAATCAAAAAAGGAAAAACGATTTTTTACGCTTTTGACGATGACGAACGGACGAGTGTAATTAATCAGCTCAAGAAAGATAAAGGATTGCAGATTGCCGAAGACGGAACCCCGAAAGGCGTTAACATTCAGCGTTACAAAGGTCTCGGCGAGATGAATCCCGAACAGCTTTGGGAAACTACTATGAATCCTGAAACAAGAACGGTGCTGCAGGTAAATCTCGAGAGCGCCGCGGCGGCGGATAAAATCTTTGAAACCCTTATGGGAGACGATGTTGAACCGCGCAGAAACTTTATTCAGAAGCATGCTAAATATGCTAATATTGATGTTTAATAATTGAAAAACGAGTATAAATTATGAGTACAATTTTTGAAAAGATAAAACCCAGGGCGCTTGAAGATGAAATGAAAGCGTCTTATATCGATTACGCTATGTCCGTTATTGTCGCGCGCGCATTGCCCGACGTCAGAGACGGATTAAAGCCTGTTCACAGGCGCGTTCTTTACGGAATGTCGGAGCTTGGTTTAACCTACAACAAGCCGACAAAAAAATCGGCGAGAATTGTGGGAGAGGTGCTTGGTAAGTATCATCCTCACGGCGACACCGCTGTATATGATTCAATGGTTAGAATGGTGCAGGATTTTTCGCTCCGCTATCCTTTGGTTGACGGGCAGGGAAACTTCGGCTCGGTTGACGGCGATTCCCCCGCGGCTATGCGTTACACCGAAGCGAGGCTGAAGCGTATTTCGGAAGAGATGCTTCGCGACCTCGATAAAAATACGGTTGACTTTGTTTCCAACTTTGACGATTCGCTTCAGGAGCCGTCCGTTTTACCCGCATACTTGCCGAACTTGCTTGTAAACGGTTCAAGCGGAATCGCTGTGGGAATGGCGACGAATATTCCTCCGCACAACCTCGGAGAAGTAATTGACGGACTGATTGCGCTAATCCAAAACAGAAATCTCGAATCGGAAGATTTGATGAAATTTGTAAAAGCTCCCGATTTTCCAACCGGCGGCATTATCTTCGGATATGAAGGAGTAAAGAGCGCGTATCTTACCGGACGCGGCAAAATTATTGTTCGCGCCAAAGCCAATATCGAAACGCTTAAAAACGACAGAGAAAATATTGTAATTACCGAGCTTCCCTATCAGGTTAACAAAGCGAACTTAATCGAGAAAATAGCCGAGCTTGTTCGCGCAGGAAAAATTGAAGATATTTCCAATATTCGCGACGAATCCGACAGAGACGGAATGCGTATTGTAATTGAAACAAAGCGAGCTTCGCAGCCTGATGTAATTCTCAATCAGTTATTTAAGCATACACAGATGCAGGTAACTTTCGGCGTAATTATGCTCGCGCTTGTTAACGGAGTTCCGAAGGTGCTTACGCTGAAGGAGATGATGAGTCATTTTCTTGATCACAGAATGGACGTGCTTGTCCGTCGCACAAAATATGAACTTGAAGCTGCGGAAAAGAAGGCTCACATTCTGGAAGGTTATATAATCGCGCTTGATAATATCGATGAAGTTATTGAAACGATTAAGAAATCAAAAGATGTTGAAACGGCGCGTACCAACTTGATGCGCAAATTCAAACTCTCCGAAGTTCAGGCAAAAGCAATTCTCGATATGCGTCTGCAGCGCTTAACCGGAATGGAACGGAAGAAAATTGAAGACGAATATAAAGAGACAATTAAACTGATTGAACGCTTACGCGGAATTTTGGATAACGAAGAAAGAAGAATTGCAATTATCTCCGAAGAGCTTCTTGCAGTTAAAGAGCGTTACAACGATTCCCGCCGCACCGAAATTATTTATGATTACAAAGACTTTTCGCTTGAAGATATAATTGCCGAAGAGGACGTCGTGGTTACGATTTCCCATCGCGGATTTATCAAACGCTTTCCCGTTAGCGGTTATCGCAAACAGGGACGCGGAGGAACCGGCGTAACCGGAGCGGGAACTAAAGACGAAGACTTTATCGAGCATATGTTTATCGCTTCAACGCATCATTACATTATGTTCTTTACCGATAAGGGCAAAGTTTACTGGCTTAAGGTTTATGAAATTCCCGAAGCCGGACGCGCGGCTCGCGGTCGTTCGATTCAGAACTTGATTCAAAAAGAAAAAGACGAAAGCATTACCGCTTTTGTCAACGTTAAAGATTTTCCCGACGACAAATATCTGATTATGGCGACGGCAAACGGAACGATTAAGAAAACCGTTTTGTCGGCATATTCAAATGTGCGAAAAGGCGGAATTAACGCAATCAATCTTGTTGAAGGCGACAGATTAATCGAAGTTAAAATTTCGGACGGTTCGAACGATATAATTATCGGGACGAAAAACGGAATGGCGATTCGATTTAAGGAAACCGACGTTCGCGCAATGGGAAGAACAGCTACCGGAGTGCGGGGAATAAATCTGAATAAAGGCGATATTGTTATCGGAATGATTGTGGTTAAACGGGATAACACGCTCCTTGTCGTAACCGAAAAAGGTTTCGGAAAACGAAGCAATATTTCCGATTACAGAATTACGCACCGCGGCGGCAAAGGAGTTATCACGGTTAAAACCGGAGAGAAAAACGGCAAGCTGATTGCGATGCTTGAGGTTGGAGATACGGACGAGCTTGTTATTATCACAACTCACGGAATGGTAATCAGGCAAGGCGTCGGCTCTATCAGAGTAATGGGAAGAAATACTCAAGGCGTTAAGGTTATTCGTTTGAAAGATGACGATTCGATAGCCGACATTGCCCGCGCGATTCCCGAAAACGGCAATAAACATCTTGAAGAAGATAACGGCGAAAAAGAAGCTAACTTAATTGAATAAAGGAATAGTAAAATGTCACACAACGAAAAGATTTCATTTGATTCAAAATGTGTTCACGCCGGAATAGGCGAATATGAGCACAAACCGGTAGTCCCTCCGATTTACCAGACTTCGACATTTAAGTTCGAGTCTGTTGAAGAAGGAGCAAAACTCTTCAAAGGAGAAAAGAAGGGTTACATTTATACGAGAATGGGAAATCCCACCATTGAAGCAATGGAAGACGCCATAGCCGCTTTGGAAGACGGCTACAAAGCGCTCGGCTGCGGAAGCGGAATGGCGGCGATTCACACTGCGCTTGCAACGCTGTTGCAGAGTGGCGACCATGTGATTGTTTCGGAATCGGTTTACGGACCGACAGCGACTTTAATCAAAAACGTTTTGAGCCGTTTTGGAATTACATCCGATTTTGTTGAATCGGCGGATTTGGAAAAGGTTAAAGCGGCGGTAAAACCTGAGACAAAAGTGATTTATATCGAAACTCCCGGCAACCCTACGCTGGAAACCACCGACCTTAAAGCGGTTGCGGAAATTGCGCATGCAAATGGCGCAAAGCTTGTTGTTGATAATACGTTTATGAGTCCCGCGTTGCAGCAGCCGTTTCACTTGGGCGCCGATGTGGTTGTGCACAGCATGACGAAGTTTTTGAACGGACATGCGGACGTCGTGGCGGGAATTATCGTTACAAAGGATGAGGAAACGTATTTGCAGACTCGCAAAATGCTGAATCAGCTCGGCGGAACAATTGATCCGTTTAACGCTTTTCTTGTTCATCGCGGAGTTAAAACATTGGCGCTTAGAATGGAACGTCACTCGAAGAATGCGCAAAAAATTGCGGAATATCTTGAGCGGCATCCTAAAATCGCTTGGGTTCGTTATCCGGGATTGAAATCGTTCCCATATTACGAAGTTGCGCAGAAGCAGCACAAAGCCCCCGGCGGAATGATTTCGTTTGAGCTTAAAGGCGGTTTGGAAGCGGGCAAAAAAGTTATGAACAACGTTCAGCTTTGTCAGCTTGCAGTTAGTCTCGGCGGCGTTGAAACATTAATTCAGCATCCGGCTACCATGACTCACGCGTCGATGGGCAAAGAAGCTCGCGAAGCCGCGGGAATTACGGACGGATTGGTTCGCCTTTCCGTTGGGATTGAAAATGTTGACGATTTGCTGGCGGATTTGGAACACGCTTTGGATAAAGCTTAATCATATACGTTGGAAAACATCTAACAAAATAAATTATAGAAGGTTTTGCATAGCCCAATATCATGTCATTCTGAATCCTCCGCCAAGGCGGAGCGGGAGAAGAATCTCCTTTCCCACACTGGTGTAAATACTAATTTTGAGATTCTTCGCTCCGCTCAGAATGACTACGCTTGGTTGGCGGACTCAATATGATAATTTTAGGTTTTGTAAAAGAAGGCTTTGCAAAACCTAATTTATATGTCATTCTGATCCCGCCTTGGCGGGAGAAGAATCTCAAAACCTGTAATTATACCCAACTTAGAGATATTTCGGACGGCTTACACTCCTCCTCCGCCTTGGCGGATTGGCGGACTTAATATGACAAATTTAGGTTATGCAAAGGTCTCTAAAAGTTTTTTTATTGTAAAATACTATTTGGCATATAAAAAAAGAGTTGGCGGAAACCAACTCTTTTTTTTGAATTAACAAAACAGGGAGGACTATTTTTCGGTATCTAACTCTTCAAGTTCTTCCATTTCTTCGGTAGATAAAACTTTCTCAAGGTCAAGCAGAATTAACAATCTGTCCTCCAATTTCCCGACCGCAGTAATGTAATCCGTTTTAATGCCTGCCACCATTGAAGGAGCGGGTTCCGTAATGCTTCTCGGAATTCTTAAAACCTCTTTTACCTCGTCAACTATGAAGCCTACTGTGTTATCCTGAAGTTCGACAACGATAATTCTTGTTTTGTCGTTGTGATCAATTACCGGCAGTTTTAATCTTTTTCTTAAGTTTACAACGGGAATGATTTTTCCACGAAGATTTACAACTCCTTCAACAAAAGTTGGCGCATTGGGTACTTTCGTAATCGAAAGCATACGGTTGATTTCCTGAACTTTTAGGATATCAACCCCGAATTCTTCTCCGCCGATTTTAAAACTAACTAATTGAAGAATATCATCCATGGTGTTGTCGTTTAATTTTTCGTCCATTTGAACCTCAAAATAATATTTTTGTTTTTACTGAAATTATCGACAGAATAAGTTAATTGTTTAGTTTTTAATTTATTTTTATCGAATATAAAGATATTCGGCGCCGCAGTACAAAACAATCTTAAGAAATTAACATAAACCTCCGAGGTTTTCAAAACCTCGGAGGTTTTTAAATAGAGAAAATTTATTTAACCAACTTCTTAACTTCTTCAAGAATATTATCAAGTTCTACATTAAATCTTTCACCGGTTTTACGGATTTTAATTTCGACTTTATTTTCTTTCAATCCTCTTTCACCGACAATCAGCTGAACGGGAACGCCGATTAAATCCGCATCGTTGAACTTTACTCCGGCTTGTACGGAATTTCTGTCGTCGAAAAGAACATCGTATCCCGCCTCATTGAGTTTCGAATAAATTTCCTCCGAAGCTTTGATAACAGATTCTTTCTTCATATTCAAACCGAGAAGATGAACATCAAACGGACGCAAGTGTTCATCCCACACAATTCCTTTTTCGTCAAAATTTTGCTCGACATAACAAGCCAAAACACGCTCTACTCCGATTCCGTAACTTCCCATAACAATCGGATTTTCCTTGCCGTTTTCATTTAAGAAGGTCGCTCCGAGAGCTTCCGTATATTTTGTGCCGAGTTTAAAAATATGACCAAGCTCAATTGCTTTAAATACATCAAGTTCTTCTCCGCAGCGGGTACATTTTTCTCCTTTTTCCACAGTGCGCAAATCAAAGTATTCCAAATCAGGCAAATCGCGTTTAAGATCGATTCCGCCGATGTGATAATCATTTTTGTTTGCGCCGCTGTAAAGATTGTTCCCATCTTTCAAACGAAGATCGGCAATAATTCGATGTCCAAAACCGATTGGTCCGATAGACCCCGCGTCTGCGCCCGAAATTTCCTTCAACTCTTCCGGATGCGCCGGACGAACAGCTCCGCCGAGCGCGTTCTCTAACTTGGTTTCGTTAACTTCGTCATTGCCGGACATCAATACCAGAACCGGTTTTTCTTCAAAAATGTATATCCTCGATTTGGCGGTTTCCCTTTCGTTAATCCCGAGGAATTCACAAAGCTCGTCGATGCTTTTTATATTAGGAGTGGAAATTTCATAAATTTCTTTGCTCTCGTCATAGCGTTTTACCGCTTCAATGTTTGATGTCGCAACCTCAATGTTGGCGGCGTATCCGCAATGTTCGCAATAAGCCACAGTGTCCTCGCCGGCATCCGACTTAACCATAAACTCCTCCGACTTGTTGCCGCCCATTGCGCCGCTTGAAGCGCCGACTACAAAATATTTAATTCCGCATCGGTCGAATATTTTGCGATACGCGTTGTAATGCAAATCATAAGATTTATCCAGCTCCTCGAATGAAGAATCGAAAGAATATGCGTCCTTCATCAAAAACTGCCTTCCACGGATAATTCCGCTTCTCGGCCTTGCTTCATTTCTGAACTTGGTTTGAATCTGATACCAGATTTGAGGCATTTCCTTATAAGATTTGATATTTCCTTTTGCGTGGTATGTCATAATCTCTTCGTGCGTCGGGGCAAGCACATAATCGCGATTTTTAACGTGGAACATAGTGTCGCCGAATGCTTCAACGCGACCTGTCTGCTCCCAGATTTCACGGGGATTCAGCGCCGGCAGATGAAATTCCTGTCCGCCGATTTCGTCCATTTCCTCGCGGATAATCGTCGTGATTTTCTTTATCATTTTATATCCGAGCGGCAGAAAGGAATATATTCCCGCCGAAAGCATACGAACCATTCCGGAACGAAGCATTAAAATATGACTTGGAATTATTGCGTCCGAAGGGACTTCTTTCATTGTCGGGATATATGATTTGCTGAATTTCATTATGTTTTTCCTGTGTTATAAATTTTATTAATCTGCAAAAATAAGAAAGAACCGAGTTAATTCAAAAATATGTGGAAGAATTTCTACTGCTGTGGTTAAGCGTATGTAGTTTTGAATGTGTAAATAAGACGCTGATTTCTTATGAGCTATTATGATTATTTAAGAGAGACCTTGGCAAAACCTAAAATTGTCATATTGATTTCGCCAACCAAGCATAGTCATTCTGAGCGGAGCGAAGAATCTCAAAATTAGTATTTGCACTAGTGTGGGAAAGGAGGTTCTTCTCCCGCTCCGCCTTGGCGGAGGATCAGAATAACAAATTTCGGGGTTATGCAAAGTCTTCTAAGATAATAATTGAAATTCTTTTGTGACTACAATCTGAAATAAATTTATCCATCATTTCTTCTTATCCGAACAAACATCTTTGTGTTTTCTAAACCAACTCTGTTTTAACCAAAATGATTTGCCTTTTCCGGCAATAAAACTTCTCTTATCTTCTATCTTTATTATATTTGAAGTCTAAAAAATTTTTTATTCATATTATTACTGATTTTTCTTAGAAAGCTTTGCATAACCTAATTTATATGTCATTCTGATCCTCCGCCAAGGCGGAGCGGGAGAAGAATCTCAAAACCGGTAATTATACTGAATTTAGAGATATTTCGGACGGCTTACACCGTCCTCAGTTTTGCAAAGGTTTCTCTTAGTAAAAACGAAAATGAGTAAATGGAAAAGTCGAAAAAACTAAAATTTTTGAAGTCCTATCTTGCGGTAAAGCAAAAGGTTAACCGGCTTGTCGCCGAGTCGGGACTGCAGGAATACACGATTTTCAGCATTTACTCAATTTTAACCGGACTGCTTGTCGGAACGGCGGCAGTCCTTTTCCACGAGTCAATCAATATTATTTTTGACAATCTTTTCGACAACTTCGCCGTAACTAATCCGTTCGGCTTTTGGGTTGTCGTTTTTCTTCCCGCTATCGGAATGCTTTTGCAGAGTTTAATGATTAAGATAGCGCCCGATACGGCAAAGCACCGCGGCGTAAGCGACGTTATCAAAGCGGTTATGCTCCGCGGAGGTTTCATAAAGTTTAAGACTACAATTTTTCACTTTATCGCTCCTGTAATTAATATGGGCTTCGGCGGAACTGTCGGTCCTGAAGGACCCGCCGCTCAGATCGGGGGCGGAGTTGCGAGTAAGCTTGGGCAATTCCTTGGTCTTTCCGATTCACAGCGAAGAATTTTAACCGCCGCAGGTTCAGGCGCTGCAATCGCCGCAGTTTTTAATTCGCCTCTCGGCGGAGTATTTTTTGCCTTTGAAGTTATTCTTCTGCACGATTTTCATTCCGTAACTTTTGCGGGATTAATTCTTGCCTCGGTAACGGCAAGCGCGGTTACAAGAATTTTTCTCGGCAACGCCCCGACATTCATATTCGGGCAGACAAGTATCGGTCCTTACACACAGCTTTATATTTTTATTCTTCTCGGAATTTTTACCGGATTGGTCTCGGCTCTCTATATCAATTATTCCGAAAAAATCGGAAATCTTTTTCATCAGAAGATCCTGAAGCGGATTCCTCAATGGCTTGCAATGGCGCTTGTCGGATTGGCGTTGGGAATTATCGGCTATTTTTATCCCGACGCTTTCGGAATCGGTTACAATGCAATCAACAACATTCTCGCCTCCGTTTACCCGATTTATGTTGTGCTGATTCTCGCTGCGGTTAAGTTCATCTTTGTGCCGCTTATATTAAGCTCCGGCGGTTTCGGCGGCGTGTTTGCTCCTACGCTTTTTATCGGCGCGGGCGCCGGTTACATTTTTGCAGTCGGAATGAATTACCTGTTCGGAGTCAACATCGATGTCCCAACATATACGCTCGTTTCAATGGGAGCCGTTCTCGGAGGCGTAAACTTTATTCCGCTTACCGCCATTCTTATTATTTTTGAGATGACGCGGGATTACACTTTGATTATTCCCTTAATGTTTGCCGTAATTTTAAGTACAATAATCGTCCAGTGGCTTGCAAAAGAACCGGCTTACATCAAGCATCTTGAGAAAGGCGGACTAAGTATTTCAAAAGGAAAGAGTTTGGATATTCTCCGTTCGCTGCGCGTGCGGGATTTAATGAAAAAGCAATTAATTAAAGTTAATCAGCAAATGCCGTTGCCCGAACTTGTAAAGCGCTTCGTTTCCGGAGAAAATAAAATCATTTATGTTGTAGATGACAATGATCGCGTTACCGGAATTATTTCCGATGCCGAGATGCGCCCGATTATCACAGAGTATGATTCGCTTAAAGATTTTTTTGTCGCTGCAGACTTTGCAAACAAAATGTTTACGACTCTTCACAAAAACGACAATCTGGAATATGTTTTTAAACTCTTCGGGAAATTCAACTACGAAGAATTTCCGGTTGTGGAATACGGAACCGAAAAGTTGATAGGAACATTGTTTAAACACGATGTAATCAGCGCATACAATAAGGAAAGTTTTAAGGATAATGTTGCCGAAGGAATTTTATCCGAACTTAAGACAATTGAAACTACAAAGTGGTCTCACGTCGCCGACGGTTATTCGATTATGGAGGAAAAAGTACCGCAAAGCTTTGTCGGCAGAACTCTCGCCAATTTAAGACTCCGCAACAAGTACAACGTAGAAGTGCTTATGATTAAACGCCCTAATTCCATATTCAACAGCGACGAAGGTGAAAAAATTATTTTCCCGGACGCTAATTACATACTACAAAAAGATGATATTTTCGTACTCTTCGGCTCTGACGAAAATCTATCCAAAATCTCCGAGTGGAAGTAAGCAGAAGTTATTGAATGGGTTTTGGGATTTAAGTATTGCAAAAAATTCTTTGTTTATTGAAATAATATTTTCACAAGTTAGATGAAAGAGTCCGCCAAGCCAGAAGAGTGAAAAGTTAGAAGTTAGATATAAGAGTATGAATTTTTCTGAATAGCGTTGACTTTTTTAGGGTTCGAATATCAAAACAAACCATTTTTTAGAAGGCTTTGCATAACCCCGAAATTTGTCATTCTGAATGAAGCGAAGCGGAATGAAGAATCTCAAAACCGGTAATAGTACCGAATTTAGAGATATTTCGGACGGTTCTCACTCCGCCTTGGCGGACTCAATATGACAATTTTAGGTTTTGCAAAGGTTTCTTTTACACTATTTCAGTTGCTGAAGAATATTTTCAATTATTCTTTTAAATAATATTTCATTGCCTCTTGTTCTTCCAACATCATGAATATCAACTATAAAAGCATAACTACTATTAAATTTCATATTTCCGAATAAAATGAATTTTTTACCATTTCTTGATTTAGATATAAAAGTATTAAATTTTGATTTAGTTTCTTCCTGATAAGTAAATTCATCTTTACCGAAAATATTTTTATTTTTTAAGACTCGTTCACCATCAATTGTAAATTTATTTTTTACTTCAATTTCTGCATTAAATTTGTCATCAACAAATCCATTTTTTCCATGATAAGTTTTTACTCCCAACAATTCACTTAGACCTTGTTTAGTAAAAAGATGATTAAAATGATGAAGAAATATTATGTGAGTTCCATTCATTAATAAATTTTTAGATTTAACATAAAACCTTTTTCTGTTAATGTCAGTTTGAAGAAGTTTTCCTTGATTAATTCTATGAGTATTAACAATTACGAACTTATATTCATCAAAATTTTTATTTAAAAAGCTGAATGGTGATAAGCTATCCATTTTATAACTATATTTTTTAAATAATTTAGCTGTATATACAAAATTCATGGTGTCATGTAAATGGCGCGCCCCTAATTGATCCGGCGCCAAAATTAAATTTTCAACAGATGTCCCACATAAATTATTATCTAATAAAAATAAAGCTTTTTTTTCTTTCATCATGTCACCTCAATTAAACTTTTTTTTGTTATTTAGGACCAATTAATAATTCTTCTTCTAAAAACGCTTCTCCAGCGGCTCTAACAAATCCCCAAATATCATTTATATGCTGGGTATTATCGATGTAACGAACAACTTCTTTGCACGCTGAAGAATATCTACTCCCGGATATTTTGTTATTCCTTAATATTCCCTGCCGAAGGGAATAGCCCATTGTATATTTATCAAAAGGAACGGCATCATTAGGAAAAGCCATAAAAATTAAACCGCTCGCAATTACTAATCCAATACCCTCTAAAGACGTTAAAGATGCAAGTAACTTATCAAAATCCTTTTGGTGAATTTTAAATTTATTAACAATAGTATCAATATTCTCATAACATTTTTCTCTTGCAAGTTCCCGTCCATTCATTCGGGTCCAAAGTTGGTCAAATAAGAAATCGATATTTCCCTTAATATCGTTTTTAGAAAATTCTTTTTTTATTTCCATTTGTTAAATCCTACTGGTCATCCAATAAAAACATTTTTTTCTTATTATTTCTAATATTTAATGCATAAAAATATATTATCTCACATTTCCCTGAAACAGGTTTTAATATATCCATTATTAATTTTTTTCTATATGAAAAATTTTGAATAAAAACTTCATATGAAAAAGAGGGTGTTTTTTTACGAATACTAAAGTCGTCTTGATGGTCAATAAATACCATAAAAGCATTCTCAATATATTTATTATTATTCAGCCTTTCACATTGGTGATACATCTCAATAATTTTATCAAAAAAATCAGGATTTAGAAAATAAATCCCTTTGTATTTGGGATAAGCTGAAAGTTTTGATTTTAAACTTTTGTCCTGATTATATTTTTTTAAAAATTCTTTTGTCTTTAATAAAAAATCTTTTTCTATTTTTTTATCATTTGCCATATCAAGTCTGATTTCATAAGGCGTTCCACCTTCCCAATGCCCTTTTAACTCGATGCCGTAGATTAATTTTTCGTTTTTATTATTATAAACACCTAAATCCAGTCGCTCACGTGGATTATCAAAAATACCTTTAATTTCGCTATTGCATCTCCATGAATCGGTTGTTTTTTTTGTAATTTGAAACATTATTTCACTTGCCCAAGTCGCTTCAGTAATGTAAATATAATCTTCATAAATTTCTTTTGTTGTATCTTTTAGTATTTGTTCAATAATTTTGGGAGTTAGTTCAGTCTCCCTTTTATTTTTTTCTTTTTTTATTTTATCCAGTTTATTTATGTCAAGTGAATAATCATACTTTTTCTTAGTTGGCATCCAATAAATTTCCTTTGTGTTAGTATCGTATCCAATGCTAATATAAATAGCATCATGATTCTTTACACTTTCAGTCCTTTTTAACTTGTAATAATCCTCTTTAACTTTCTCTTGAATATTAGACCCATATTTTAATTCAATAAGAAAAATTCTAGAAAAATCACTCCGTTTTAACAATATTATATCTATATAATAAGCTCGTTCTTTTTCATCGTTCAAAACTCTTATTATATTTTTATCAAGTGGCAGTTTATTTTTATCTAACTCTATTAGAATATGTCCGGTTGGGTCCACTTTTACATCATAAAATTTATTAATTAGTTCTTTTTTCTTATTGTATTTATTTGGAGTTATCCAAAGCTTATTTTTCCCATCATATTTTGCAGCTCTGAATTCTATAAAAAGATGGTAATCTTTTATTCTCTCAGCGCCAATTTCATCCTTAAATAATCCATACAAATGCATCTCCCAATCCCGCTCATTTTGGATCCTATCATCGTCAAAACTGGCTAAAGATTTTCTAAAAACCGATTTAATTATGTTAAATGCTTTTTGTTTGTCCATAGTTTTCTCAATTAATATTTGAAATAAGATTATTTAATTACTTATTAAAATGTATAAAAAAAATATTAGTTTTTGATTTCGGCAATATTGCGGCAATATATTAATGCTTATCCTCTTAATAAAACTTTCTGCCTTTCTTAAATACAATTTCAAATCCAGCTTTTGAAACAAATTCATTTTTTTCACTATTCAAATAAAAGTTATTAAAACTTGTTGAAAACATTATTGAATATTTGTTTTTATCAACAATTAAAAACCTGTCGTGATTTTTACCTCTGCTGACATATTCTCTGTGCTTCAAAAAAACAATATTTGGGGAAATATCCCTAACTTTTTTTTGAAAACTTTTTAATCTTAAATTATTTTTAGGAATCTTTTCTGAAATTAACCCAATCTCTTGTAAGTTTTCAACCGTTTTCAAAATTTCTATTAAAAAGTCTCCTTCTGTTTCATTGCGGGTATCTTTAAACAATTGTTTATCGATGATTTCTATTCTTTTGGCATATCTTAAATACGGTTTCAAAAAATTTAGATTTTTAAATCTATAATCGGGCTTAACACTAACTGATTTTGGTATTCTGAATCATTGGTGTCCGATAAAAATACGAAAATAAAAAATAATTAAATATACCGTATAAAAACAAAGAAAAAGTGCAAAAGTAAAAATAGAACCCCCCTTTCAGTCAAAAAGGAGTAATTGTTCATCGTTTTTTGTCGTTAAATATTTCCAGTCAGAGTCGGGATTTTTTAGAAATTTGAATAAATTTATGTAGGTCATTAAATGAAATCTAATAACAGAAACCATATTCGAATAAGCCCATTTTCTTTCAGCATTTCTTTGAATAACAAGCATAATAAGCTGTATAATCAAACTTACCCATATTTGAATTTCAATAGCATTTTGGTTAT
>WGCV01000056.1 GCA_015493615.1 Melioribacteraceae bacterium | reverse complement strand
TACACTTCTGTCTCGACCGAATAATGAAGAAATTTGTTCTTTATTAAGCCAAACGGTTTCTTCATCAATTCTCACTTCAATATGTTGAGTAAGTTCTTTTGCTTCATATATTACAATCTCGTTTTTCATAACATCTCCGAAATTGAGTTAAGAATTTCAGCTCTCTTTTTTACAGGTCCTTCCATTTCCCGATAAATGTCGGCAATATTAACCACCCAAGAGTTTTTGCTATCAGCATTTGTTTTTCACAGTTCTACAAATCCTGTATTTTCCCATAAGGTATCATATATATTTTTAATTCCTTTTACTTTAGCTTGAAATATGGTTTGAGAACTGTCTTTGTTTTTAACTATCCGGACTCGATATTTCTTACGCCTAAAGTATTCTCCACTTTTTCTCGGAAATAATATCACCTGTTGCCGGATCAATAATTATTTTAAGTCCCTCGGCTCTTTCCATTCGCGTACGAACAATTTCACTTTCCGTGATTGTTACGCTCCAGAAAAAACGGCGCTGCGCATCGTCCCAATACGATTTGATTTTCCAAGGTTTAATTCCGGACGGATAGTTTTTATCTTTTAGTATTTTTACAACGCGGGCTGAATCTATTTTGAAATCGCACGCTTCCGGATTTGCGGCGCAATCGGGCAAGCCCTTGATTTTATTGGCGTTAGTAATCCCAAAATTATTATCCAAAGTAAATACGATAGTATCCGAATAGCCGAGAGTTTGAATTTTCTCAAGATAAGGGACTTTGAATCCTGCAGAATCCACTGTAAATTTTTCGGGAAGTTTAGTAAGATATTTCTTGGTGAAATCTTTTCCGACATAGTCGGACAAATACTTATCCGTTCGCGCATACGCCGAATCAACAGTTGTTTTATCGACGACTTTTTCCGACTTGGAGCATCCGCCGATAAAGATTAACGCTGTCAGAATTAAAAAAAACGCACTCCTCATATTTTTCTCCGTTTTGTTCTTGACCAAAATCTATTAGACACAGATTTAGTATGAATTTAATGAAAAAGAAATCCACCATCCGTTTGCCCATTAATCCGAAGATTCTTTTTCTAGAAAGCTTAGCATAACCATATAAAATGTCATTCTGAATGGAGCGAAGCATAATGAAGAATCTCAAAACCAGTATTTATACTGAATGTAGAGATATTTCGGACGGCTCCCACTCCTCCTCCGCCTTGGCGGATTGGCGGACTCAGTATGATAATTTAGGTTTTGCAAAGGTTTCTTCTATTTATTTTTATTTGGGAAATAACCTCTTACCTTAAAATGAACTCCAATTTCATTTTTTACAAACTCTTCCGCTTTTTCAGCGTCAACCTGACTTAAACCTACAACAGTCATTTGAACAAAAGCAAACTGCTTTGCTTTTTTGGCAAAATCAATCATCTCGGCGTGCAGCTTGGGATCAACGCGCATCAAAGCGGCGTATTGCTGCGGGTCAATTGAATTGAGACTAATGGAAACGGCGTCAATCAGCCCTTTCATCTCGGGAGTAATATCTCTCTTATTGATATAATTCCCGTGTCCGTTTGTATCCAATCTTGTTTTGCCCCCTTTTTCTTTAACGTATTTTGCCACTTCTTTTACAATATCCCAACGAATTGTCGGCTCGCCGTAACCGCAGAAAACAATCTCTTTATATTTTGTCGGATCGCCTATTTCATGAATATATACGCCTGCGGGCGGCTCTTCCGATTTCTTCATTTTCAGCTTGTAACCCGAAATCACGGCTTCGCCGTTTCGCGCGCAGAAAACACAATCGGCATCGCAGCGATTTGTAATATTTATGTAAAGCGACTTTCCGATTTGATATGTGTAAGCGAGTTTAGGTCCTTCCCCGACGCCGAACAGCTTAAAAACATTGTAGCTCGTGGTTCGTTCGATGTCGTTTAAGCGAAGATGGTGAATTTGTGCAATTTCCTGCGCAACCAATTTAACATAGGAAGGCTCGTTTCGTTTTCCTCTGTAGGGAACCGGCGTAAGAAACGGAGAATCCGTTTCGACGAGGAGGTTTTCAACGGAAAGCGATTTAACTATTTCCCTCAACTCGTTTGATTTCTTAAATGTGATATTTCCGGTAAAAGAAATTTTATAGCCCAATTCCACCAGTTCATGCGCGTCTTCAGCCGAGCCGGCAAAACAGTGGAACTGCGCTCTTAAACCTTTCGAAGCGTATTCGCGGGCGTAATTCATAACGTCTTCATTCGATTCCCGGTTATGTATTACAACGGGCAGATTAAGCGAAACCGCTAAATCAAGCTGCGCCTTAAATGCCTCGTGCTGCTTTTCTTTCGGAGAAAAATCATAAAAGTAATCCAATCCGATTTCCCCGATTGCCACAACCTTGGGATGATTTGCAAGTTCTTCAATTTCAGTCAGCCAAGAGTTTTCCCAATCCTTAGAGTCGTGCGGATGAACCCCGACAGCGGCATAAATTTGTTCATATTTTTCGGCAAGCGCGATTGCCTGCTTTGAGGTTTCAATATCCGTTCCCGGAACAATTATATATTTAACTCCGTTTGCCTTTGCTCTGTTTAGCACTTCGTCCAAATCATTTTCAAAATTCGGCAAAAAGAGATGTGCGTGCGAATCTACCAACATTAATTTTCTCACTTTCATTTTAAATTAAAAGATTAAAGTTAATCAAGATATTCCTAATAAAAAAGAATTGAGATTATGGCCGAATCGTTATTTGCTTTGTTGGATCTCGTTATCTGCGGTTTTTCTTTTAGCGTTCTACTTCAAGAAAATTAACCTTATATATGTTATATTACTTAATTAAATGAAAATTCTTAAAAAACAAATATGATTACTTGGAACGTCAGCCCCGAACTTTTTAAGCTTGGTCCGTTTACAGTTCGCTGGTACGGACTTTTATTTGCACTCGGGTTTATTATCGGTTACGAAATTTTTGTTTGGTTCTACAAAAAAGAGAATAAAAACAAAGAGGATTTGAACGACCTGCTCTGGTATTTAATACTCGGAACGGTAATAGGCGCGCGCTTGGGACATTGCTTGTTTTACGATCCGGGTTTTTATCTGTCGCATCCGCTTGAAATTTTGATGGTTTGGCATGGAGGATTGGCGAGTCACGGCGGCGCAATCGGCGTTTTAATAGCGGCGTGGCTTTATTCCAAAAAGAAACCGGATCAACCGTTCCTCTGGCTAATGGACAGACTCGTAATCCCGACAGCTTTAGCCGGAGCGTTAATAAGAATCGGCAATCTTTTCAACTCGGAAATAATCGGAATGCCTACGCACTCCGATTGGGGATTTATATTCACCCGCGTTGACAACATTCCCCGATACCCGACTCAGATTTTTGAGGCGCTCGGTTATTTTACGGTTTTTCTTATAACGCTTTATGTTTACAAAAAACATTTCGGTAAATATAAAGATGGTTTTATTTTCGGACTTTTCATGACGCTTGCGTTCACATTCAGATTTTTCATCGAATTTCTTAAGGAAGATCAATCTGCGTTTGAGCGGGGAATGATACTGGACATGGGGCAAATCCTCAGCATTCCTTTTATTCTCGCCGGAGTTTGGTTAATTTGGAGATCTTTAAAAAAAACAACGACCGACAAAAACTCAAGCGGTTAAGAAAACTTTTTACCTCGTTTTTTCGATATGAATAAAATTCAGCTCCCGACTTTTATAAAATGAAGATTTTAGGATAATTTATTGGTACAACTTAGCGACAACATAACGACTTATTTGGCGTCAAGATTCGGAGAAGATTACCTCCGCAATTATGAAGAATATATAAATTCGGAAACTTCAATGTATGTCCGTTTCCCGTTAAGGGAAAACCCATCCGGGCTGATTGATCGCCTTACAAAATACGGAATAGAACTCGCGCAAGTTCCCAATTTCCCTTTTGCCTACAAAGTTTTGGAAGGAAGAGAAAAAGTCGGGAAAACCGTAGAGTATGTTCTCGGTAAATACTATATTCAAAGTCTTTCGTCAATGATTCCCCCCTTGGTTTTGAATCCCGCGGAAGACGACGTAACACTCGACCTCTGCGCCGCTCCAGGTTCAAAAACGACAGAACTTTCCGATTTGATGAATAACAAAGGAACGCTTTACGCTAACGAATCTAATCTTGACCGGCTGAAAACATTGGTTTATAATCTTGACAGAATGAATCTTGTCAATCTCGGAGTAATCAGACACAGAGGCGAAAAGCTGAGCAAAGTATTTGACGCTTATTTCGATAAGGTGTTGGTTGACGCGCCTTGCAGCGCATTGGGAATAATCCAGAAAAAGAACGAAGTTACCGGCTGGTGGAAATTATCGCAGGCGGAAAAATTAGCCGAGCTGCAGCTGCGCCTGCTGATCAGCGCAATCAAGATGACGAAAGTCGGCGGGGAAATAGTTTACTCGACTTGTACGCTTACTCTCGAAGAGAACGAACTTGTCGTGAATACAATTCTTAAAAAATATCCTGTCGAACTGGTCGAAATTGAACTGCCGGTGAAATCGCAACCGGGATTTACAAACTACGGGGAAGAACCGCTCAATCCCGAACTGCGGAAAACTCACAGAATTGTCCCGTGGGAAAGCGGTTCGGAAGGATTTTTCATCTGTAAGCTGAGAAAAATTGACGAAACGGAAAAAATGGATAAAACTCCTTTCAAAAAGAAAAACTTTAACTTTGTGACGGCGGACAACAAAAAAGTCAAAAAATATTTGTTAAATTTGTCGGGAAAATTTAATATTGATGTCGCGATTTTTAAAAATTATAAATACTGGATAAAACAAAACGATATTTATTTCGTTTCGTCGGATTGGGCGACTAAAAACGAAGACGCTTTTTTAAGAATTGGGACGCGATTAGGAAACATTGACAAGAAAGATGAAGCTCATATCAACACGCTTGGAGCGCAAATTTTACGCGGCGAGATTTACGACAACATTGTTGAACTCGACACAGAAGAAATAAAAATTTATTTGCAAGGCGGAACAATAAGGAATGTTCATGAACCTCTTGGTCAAAAGGTAATAAAATACGAAGGAATGATTGTCGGAACGGCAATAGCCTTCAAGGATGGATTAAAGAGTCAATTTCCCAGGTTTTTGAGGACCCAGGAAGTTGTTTTTCATGAATAAAAAAAGAACAAATATCATGCATGATTTAAGAAAGACAAAAGCTAATAAAATCGACACTTTGGAACATATTAAATTGCAGAATAAATGGTCGGTTAAAGATGGCGATTACGAGCGTGAAAAATACGAATACGATGTTTCTCATGATGAAATTCTTAAGAAAGAAAAGAGGGAAAAACTAATCTGGAATATAGTCTTTTTTGTTGTCGCTTTCGGCGTTCTTACCGGAATACTCTGGGCTATGACTTCCGTATAAATTATTCTTCGGCAAACATTTTATACTGCTGATAAAGACTTACCGCCATATCAAAATCAAATCTCGTTCTAATCAAAAACGCCTCGTCCCTCTGCTGTACGGGAGGCTCGTCTTCCCATTCCATATTTGAATTCATTACCTGATGTTTTTTTGTATCGACAATAGCCCAATTGCCTTTGCCGTCTATTCTCGATTTCATAACGAGATGAATATTGCCGTCCAATACAAACCGCAGCGCGCGGTCAAACCATTTAATTTTATCTTCGTCTGTCATAGTGCTTAATTATCGGTAATTATCTTAAATTTTTTAATATATTATTTGATATGCCTTCATCTGTTTGTAAATCGTCGAAATAATTACTCTGAAAACAACAATTGTCGGAATGGCAAGGAACATTCCCCAAAAACCGAAAGCTATCGAGCCCCCGGTTACGCCCAAGACAACCACGAGCGGATGAAGATTTACCGCTTTTCCCAAAACATAAGGCTGAAAAACCGTGTTATCCAAAAATTGAGCTATCAGTACGACAATCACTACGCCAAGTACCGCCGCGTCCTTACCGATAAAGGGAATAATCGGAGTGATTTCTTCGACAATCATCGCGTAAAGAATACCCGCCCCGAAGCCGATTATCGGACCTAAAAACGGAATTGCATTCGAAATTCCCGCGACAATTCCAATCGTAAAAGCAGCCGATGGCTTAAATCCTATTAACAAGAGACCGATTATAATTACAAGCCCAACCAAAGAAGATTGTAAAATAGTTCCCCTTAAATACTTCCCGATTGCCCGGTCCACACTTTCAAATACCATCAGCGACATTTCGAAATATCTGTTCGGCATTATACCGACAAAAAACTTTTTAATCTCGCCGTCGTCAAGCAAAACAAAAAGAAAAACAAAGGGCATTACAATCCACTTTGACAGCTCGCTGAAAAATTGTGTGATTTTTGAAGCCGGAATTAGAGACGGAAGCTTCGGAAGAGGAGATTTGTCGGCGGTCTTCACTTCCTTTTTAATCGCATTCTTCGGGAAAACAAAGCTCCTTAGTTCATAATATTGACTTAAGATTTTACTTCTTTCGTTTTCGGTAAACGCATCGGAATTCAAATAATCCATAAACTTTTTCGCTTCTTTTTTATCCATGGAAAAGAAATCATTAAAGCTGGCGAGAAGCGGCTCCATCTGCTTGCCGAAAAGTTCATCTACAAAATTTCCCTTGGATTTAAAATTTTCTTTTCCCAGCAGCTCAAGATACATTCTGTCTATTTTATTCTGCATCTGCACCCGAATAACAAGCTGCTGCTGCGAAGACGGAATAAGGGAATAAATCTTTTTGCCGATTCCGAAAATTGCCAATCCGAAAAGTAAAATAATTATAGTGACGGAAAGCGATTTGTTAATCCCTTTTTTCCGTAAAAAGGTTAGAAGCGGTTTGGTTACGTACGCCAGAAGAATTCCGATTAGAGTGGGTAAAATAAGCGGACTGAGAACGGCGAGCAGATAAATTGTAATCAGCGCTCCGAAAATAAAAAGAAGCGTATAAAAAACTCTTGAACGTAACTGACGCGACGGATCAATCATTTTTAATTTCCAAAAGTTCTTCGCGGCATTTTTCAAGCTCAGCCTGTTTTTGGATAAGTAAATCGTTTGTCATTCTTAACCGGTAGCCTGTTATGACCGCGAGTTTCTTAACTATTTTGCCGCCTAATTCAGGTTTAACTTCGAGGAAGTTTACCAAATCTTCGCGAAATATTGCAAGGAGTTTAGTGGGCTTCAGAACGTAAGCGGTAGCCGAACGGGGCGAATCATCGAGAAGCGCAAGCTCGCCGAAAGTTTCACCATCTTTAAGTTTTGTTAATTCTATTTCGGAGCCGTTTTCACCTTCGCGCTGAATACTGATTTCCCCTTTAAAGACAATAAACATAGCCGCGCCCGGCTGTCCCATTAAAAAAACATATTCTCCCGGATTATATTCCCGCTCGTATGCGATTTTTGCAATCGCTTTCAGCTCGCTGTTGGAAAAGTCTTCAAACATCGGATTGCTTTTCAGCACATCCAAAACGGAACTTTTCGATCCGGCAAAAATCTTAAGGACTTTGTTATCCCACAAAACGTCTTGAAATAGTCTTTTAGCTTTACTCATATTTTCTTAACTTTATTATATATAAATATAATAATTTTCGATGTAAAGAGACTTTAATTATCACAGGAAAATTAACCTACAACCTATAAACATGGAGAAAAAAATGCGAAAAATTATTTTAATTTTGATCCTCTCCTTTCTTTCCGGATATGTTACAAATATAACCGCACAGAATCGAGATAAAGGAAAAATGGTAGTTTACAAGAATGAATTCTGGCAAGTTATTAAAAAAGGAATTGAGGACTTCAACAAAAAACCGGTCGTTCAGAAAAAAACTTTTAAGATGGACATGACCGGAATGAAATTCCCGACCGATATTACAAAATATAAACAAGTATGGCATTTATCCCCGATTTCACAGGGCAACACGGGAACGTGCTGGTCTTATTCGACAACCTCGTTTTATGAATCCGAAGTTAAGCGTTTACACAACAAAGAAGTAAGACTTTCCCCGATTTGGACGGCTTACTGGGAATTTGTTGAAAAAGCGCGCAGATTTGTTCAACGGCGCGGCGATTCTTATTTTGCGCAGGGTTCGGAAGGAAATGCCGTAGCAAGAATCTGGAAAAAATACGGCGTTGTTCCGATGGAAGCTTACACAGGATTGCTTCCCGGACAAAAATTTCACGACCACAGCAAGATGTTTGCCGAGATGAAATCCTACCTTGACGGTTTGAAAAAATCTAACGCTTGGAACGAAGAGGAAGCCATTGAAACAATTAAGGCAATAATGAATCACTATATCGGAACGCCGCCGGCAGAATTTACTTTCAAAGGGAAAAAATATACTCCGAAATCATTTCTGAAAGATTTTCTGCAGTTAAATATGAACGATTATGTCGAGATTTTATCCTTAAAGGAAAAACCATATTGGAAGCAGGTTGAATATCCCGTTCCCGACAACTGGTGGCACAGCGACGAATATTACAACGTTCCGTTGGACGTTTATATGCAGATTATTAAAAAATCTATTCGCGACGGATACTCAATGGCAATAGGAGGAGATGTTTCGGAAGCCGGTTATAACAGTCACGCCGAAGTTGCGGTAGTTCCCACTTTTGATATTCCTTCGCAGTACATTGACGACAACGCCCGCCAATTCCGTTTCAGCAACGGCTCTACTACGGACGACCACGGAATTCACCTTGTTGGATATTACATGGATAAGAACGGAAAAGACTGGTACTTAATTAAAGATTCCGGCTCAGGTTCCCGAAACGGAAAACACAAAGGCTACTATTTTTACAGCGAAGATTACGTAAAGTTAAAAATCATGGGATTTACGATTAACAAAAACGCCGTAAAAGATATTCTAAAGAAATTTAAGGTTGATTAATCCGCCAAGACGGAGTAATGAGTTATGAGTAACAAGTAAAGAAAATATTTCTTTCGGCTCATAACTCATAACTCATTACTCATTACTGATTACTGATAACTGTCAACCGATTACCCTGCCAAAATATTTTCCAAGTTTTTCTTTTCCGATTTTTCAACTTGAAAACCTTGCAGTATTTCTTCAAGTTCATTTTCATAGAAAAACTTGGTCTCGCCGAAAGCCGGCTTTAAATCGTCAAGCCAAATTGCGTCCGGATCATATTGAGCAAAAAACGGTTTTTTAATCCAATCCGGATTTCTGCCCTGGATAAAATTAAGCGCAAAAACTTTCTCGCCGTAAATTTTCGTTATTCCGCTAATCTCTATCTTACCGGGCAAAGCCGACATAGAGGGACCTCTTACGGTTCTAATCAATCCGGAAGTTTTGGAATAAGCCTCGCGAAAAATTTGTAAAGCTTTAACTAACGGAATTGAGAAATATTCTTTTGCGCCGGTATCGCGTTCTACAAAGAAATAGTAGGGAATCATACCCATTGCGACTTCTTTTTTCCACATCTTCTCCCACACTTTCGGATTATCGTTAATGTGTTTGATTACGGGAGATTGCGTTCTGATTTCCGCCCCGGCGCTTCGAATTCTGCGAACCGCGCCCGCTGAAACTTCGGTTGATATTTCTCTGAAATGATTTACGTGCGCCATGATTGATAAATGTTTTCCGGTGCGAACAATCTTTTCAAATAACTCAATAATTTCATCGGAATCCGTATCGGTTAAATATCTGAAGGGCCAGTAAGTTAATGTCTTCGTCCCGATTCTAATATTTTTTATATGTTCAAATTCAGGAGCCAATAACGGAGTAATATAAACCGAAAGTTTTTTAGCGCTCATTATCATCGGGTCGCCGCCTGTAAATAAAACATCGGTTACTTCCTTATGACAACGCAGATATTCCAAAAATCTGTTGGCTTCGTCAGTGGCAAATTTCAAGTCGTTAACCCCGATAAACTGCGCCCATCTGAAACAAAACGTACAGTAGGAATGGCAAGTTTGTCCCGCCGAAGGAAAGACCAGAACAGTTTCGCGATATTTATGCTGAATTCCGGGGACCGGTTCGCCGTCGCTGAAACGCGCTATGTTGGCGCTAAGCTGTCCCGCGGGATGAGGATTGAGTTTCATTCTGATTCGGTTCGCTCTTTTTGTAAGCTCTTCTTTGGAACTCCCGTTTTTCAGCGCCGAATAAATGTTATCAAAATCACTTTTGTTCAGCATTTCTTTCTGAGGGAAAGTGAGTTGAAAAATCGGGTCTTCGGGAATATTATTCCAGTCGATTAATTCTTCGACAACATAATTATTTACTTTAAAAGGAAAAACGTGAGCAACGGCTTTCATTGCCAGCACATCTTCTTGAGGTAAATTTTTTATTTGCGGAAGCCGATCGAAGTTATTTAAAGTAAAAACTTTTATCTTTGTAGAATTTTCCATAAACACCTCCTATCTTTTTCAAACAATGATACGCCGAATTTGTTTCATAAAATAAAAAATTTCAGCATATTTTCAACATTCCGGAAATTAGTCGGGAAAGGAACTTAACGCTTTTCGATAGAGAAATAAATCGTACAGATTCATCGGACAGCCGCAATATTCCGCCTCGCAGCGAATAAGTTTAGAATTAAAGGAAATTTCTTCATAGACATTTCCGAGATTCTGATGATATTGGAAACATGGTTTTATCTGCCCTTTTGAATAAACCACGCCTACATTGAAGCCGGCATTGCATAAATTTCCTTTCTGCTTAAATTTTTCAATCTCGGATTCGGGTAGATTGAAGTCCGCAATTTCTTCTGCGGTGTAAGCTTCGGGATAACGCTTGCCGTCATAGAATCCGTAGTAAGCGCCGAAACGGAGATTTATCCCGAGTTTTTTCAAATATTCCGCATCCTTTTTTAGTCTTCCGAGATGCGGGGGATAGGCGACTTCTTCGGCGTAAATGTTAAATCCCGAATTTTTGAGCAACAGAAAATTTTGAAGGTAATTCTCAATAAGTTTTTTAGAATTTAATTGGAGATAATGAAATGAGGCGTGAACAAAAATTACTCTCGCCGGATTAATTTTTTCAGCAAATAATTTAACGGAGGGCAATGTTAAGTTTGTATTTATCGAGATAAAATGCTTTTCAGAAATGGCTTGAACAGCTTCAACAAAGTTTGGGATAAGAAACGGCTCGCCTCCTGTAAATCCAATGCGGAATATTTTTCCGCTTTTATTTAGAGTCTGAATAAGTTCCGAAATTCTAATCGGAGGAATATCATTGTTCGGTTTTGGAGGAACGGAGAAGCAATATTCACATTCAAGGTTGCAGCGATTGGTTACATTCCATTGCAGCCATGCGTCGTAATTTTTATCAGCCACCGAGCCGCCCGTTTTTTAGCAGGTCTTCAAGAGCAGGTTTCAGAGCCGTGAACTTAAAATTAAAATCATCTTCAATTAATCTTTTAGGGACGCATTTTGTATCCGAGAAAAGAAGTTCGGGGTCGGTCCCCAGCAAATATCCGCCGAGTTTTGCTACAAACTTAGGCACGGGGGGCGACCATGGACGGGAAAGAGTTTTTCGCAAAGTCTGCATAAATTCCTTATTGGTAACCGGCGAAGGCGCAACTCCGTTATAAATTCCCATGCAATCTCTTTCGAGCGCTTCAATGAATATTTCGGTCAAATCATCTATATGAATCCAGCTTACCCATTGTTTTCCGTTTCCTATTGCACCGCCGAGAAACAATTTTGTGAATTTTGTCAGCTCGGGAAGCATGCCGCCGTTTCCCAAAACCTGCCCGATTCGAATAATCACTTTTCTTATGTTCGGTAAGCTTTGGTCTATGAAACTTCTTTCCCAATATTCAACAACTTCGGATAAAAAAGTATTTCCGCGCGGAGTGTATTCATCGGCGGCGGTATTTCCCGTATTACCGTAATAACCGATTGCGCTTGCCTGCGCCCATATTTCAGGAGGATTTTTAAGAGACCTGACGGCTTTTGAAAGCGCGACAACTGCGTTTACACGGGATGAAATAATCTTGGCTCTGTTCTCTGCGGTAAACACTTTGTTTATCGACTCTCCGGCGAGGTTAATAACGGCAAAGGAGTTTTCCAATTTATTTTTCCATTCCTTTTCCACTTTGTCTCCGTCCCAATGCACAAATTCAACATCCTTTTCCACGCGGGAATTCCCGCGGGTTAAAATAACCGGAGAGTAACCTTTAGCGATAAGTTTTCTTAATAACGCCGTGCCGATAAAACCGGTTCCGCCGGCAAGAATAATTTTCCTTTGCATTTTTATTCCGTGTAAATAGTAGTGAGACAATGTAATAAAACTTTAAACAAAAAAAAACCGGCTTATGAGGGAAGCCGGTTTTTTTTCATTCACAATAAGGAGTGCTATGAGGTCTCTATGGTTTTGAGGAGTAAACCTTATTTTTGATATCTCTAATATAAAGATTTTTTCAAATTTGTCAAAGATTTATTTCTTATATCCAAATTATCGGTAAAAGTTCCCAAAAGTTTAATATTTTTTCGTAGAATTTTAATTTTTTTTAGGAAAAACATGAATAAAATTACTCCAAAAGTGTTGGAATGGGCGCGCGAAATTCAGGCATTGGCACAAACCGGACTAACATTTGCGCCAAACCATTACGAAATCGAGCGCAATAAACGTCTTCTTGAAATCGCTTCCGAGATGCTTACGGAAAATTCCGAATTAGGAAAGGAAGAAGCTTTAAGCGTTTTTCTTCGGCAGCAGGGATATGCCACGCCGAAAGTAGATGTGCGGGCGGCGGTTATCAAAAACAATGAAATTCTGCTTGTTCGGGAAATTTCCGACGGAAAGTGGTCGATGCCCGGCGGCTGGGCGGATGTGGGCGACATGCCGGCGGAAGCGGCTGAGCGCGAAGCAAAGGAGGAGAGCGGCTTTGACGTTAAAGCAAAAAAAGTAATCGGGGTCTTTGACGCTAACCGCAACGGACGTCCCATGGCGTTTTTTCATGCGGTAAAAATTGTTTATCTGTGTGAAATTACAGGCGGAGAGCGATGCGTAAGCGACGAAACCTCGGATGTTCGATTCTTCGGTTTCGACAATTTACCCGAACTTTCGCAAAACCGCACGAACAACAGACACATTGACGAAATAAAAAAGCATCTGCAACATCCTGAAAGATTGACTTATTTTGAGTAAAAGAAGGCTTTGCATAACTTAACTTATATGTCATTCTGCTCCTCCGCCAAGCTTGTCCCGACTCCTTTTCGTTGGGTACGGAGTGGGAGAAGAATCTCATGACAGGCAATTATACCGGATTTTGAGATATTTCGGACGGCTTCCACTCCTCCGCCTTGGCGGATTGGCGGATTGGCGGACTCAATATGACAATTTTAGGGTTTGCAAAGGTCTCTTTTAACTTTTTTCGCTACGCTTATTGAAACTACATCTAAACGCTGACGGCTTAATGCTTTTTTGTTCCGAAGTAATCTACCAAAATATTGGAGATTGCCACACTCCGATAAAGAACATCGGAGTTCGCAATGACGAAATGAGATTATGTAAGCCTTCTATTAAATGTTTTTCCCTTTTTTAATTCGAAATCCGTATTTTGAAAAACTTAAAATTAGGAATTATAATGTTTATTGACGAAGCAAAAATTTTTATAAAAGCCGGAGACGGCGGCAACGGCGCGGTTGCGTTTCGAAGGGAAAAATTTGTCCCCAAAGGAGGACCTTCCGGCGGCAACGGAGGAAAGGGGGGCAACGTTATCTTTATTGCGGATAGTAATTTGCTTACGCTGCTCGATTTCCGTTACAAGAAAAAATATCTCGCGGGGAACGGCGTTCCGGGCGGAAAATCGTTAAAGGATGGTAAAAACGGCGATGATATAATTATCAAAGTTCCGGTAGGCACAGTTATTCTTGATGCGGAGACAAATGAAGTTCTTGCGGATCTGTCCGAAAACGGAGCGAAATTTGTTGCGGCAAAAGGGGGAAAAGGAGGAAAAGGAAACTCTAACTTCGCAACATCTACAAACCAAACTCCCCGTTACGCCGAGGAAGGGAAACCGGGAGAAGAACGCCGCTTAAAGTTGGAACTGAAGATGATAGCGGATGTCGGACTCGTGGGTTTTCCCAACGCGGGCAAATCGACGCTTATTTCTGTCATCTCAGCCGCTAAACCTAAGATTGCCGATTACCCTTTTACAACTCTTCAGCCGAATTTGGGAATAGTAAATTATAAAGATCACAAAAGTTTCGTTGTTGCCGATATTCCGGGAATTATCGACGGCGCTCATCTCGGAAAAGGACTTGGACATAAATTCCTCCGCCATATTGAAAGAACTAAAACACTACTTATTCTGATTGACGTAACCGAAGAAAACCGGCAACAGGTTTACGATACTTTAATCACGGAACTTGAGCGGTACAGCAAAAAGTTAACTGAAAAGAAAAAGATAGTCGCTTTTTCCAAGATTGATTTGCTCACAGACGAAGAACTTCGGGAAATCAAAAAGGAAAGTTTATCCGGCTACAAAGATAAAATTTATTACATCTCGTCGATTTCAAGAGCCGGAATTCCTGAGCTGCTGAACAGATTATGGAAAGAAATCGAAAGTGAATCTTAAAAAATTTTATACCGCTCTTTTTCTTTCTTTTGCCGGACTAATTTTCCTCTCCGCCGGCGCGCTTCTTTTCGGTTCGGTTCATACGGGAATTACAGATTTATTCCAAATTTTCGGAAAAAGGAGCAATTCCGCAATTTCAGAGATAATCTTAAATATTCGTCTTCCGCGCGTTTTGCTTGCAATTGCGGTAGGCGGCGGACTCGGGGCTACCGGCGCCGTGCTTCAGGCTATTCTTAAAAATCCGCTTGCCGAGCCTTATATTCTCGGAGTTTCCGGCGGCGGCACGCTTGGAGCGATGATTTCATTTTTTCTCGGAATGTCGTTTTTATGGACACAACTTTTCTCCTTTGCCGGAGCTTTATTCGTAATTTTTCTTCTTCTTAAACTCAGCAATTCAAAGCTCGGCTTAATGTCTTCCAATTCGCTTTTACTTTCCGGCGTTATGCTCGGCGCTTTCTTCGGCGCGGCTATTTTGATTCTGCTTACTCTGATGCGCGAAAACCTGCAGACAGCCGTTTTCTGGTTAATCGGTTCTCTCTCTTTTGCTACCGGAGAGAGTTCGTTCTATATTTTGATTTTTTCCTCAGCGCTTTCTGTTATTCTTACGCTGATGGGATACAGATTGAACTTAATTTCAATGGGAGAAGAGGAAGCCGGCACGCTCGGGATAAACGTAAATTCCGCTAAAAATTGGGCGCTTATCGTAAGCGGTGTGTTGGTCGGCGGAATCGTTTCGGTTTCGGGCGTAATCGGTTTTGTGGGATTGCTTGTTCCTCACTTTGTCAGAATGCTGTTCGGTTTTGACAACAGATTCGTTATTCCTTTTTCTTTTTTTGCCGGCGCGGCTCTTCTTCTTGTTTCCGATACCGTCGCCCGCACAATTATTTTACCCGGAGAACTTCCTGTGGGAGCAATTACGGCTTTAATCGGCGCTCCTGTTTTTATCTATCTTCTGCGGAAAAACTTTAATTTGAGTGAGAATTTTTAGAGTAAGCAGTAACCGTCAACGAGTAATCCGCCACGTTTATCCCGGACACTATTTGGTTTGGACGACAAATCGTTAGTCCCAATTATCAGAAAATTCGTGTTATTTTTAGCGGAATATTTTTTCATATACTCTAAAGTCCTTTGTTGGTAGGTTTTTCATGGATTGTTTTTTTTAACTTTCCCTCTGCTCCGTTATAACGGATTGCTGTGATAGGGATTTTAGAGTAATTCTTAATAATTGTTGTAAATAATAAAAATTTTTTCGATAATGAAACCGTAAATGAAACTTATTTGTTATTAACCCTAAATATTTTATTATTAAGCGTAAATTTAACCGGATTATTTATGACCGAACGTAACTTAGAAAACAGAGACGAAATAAATAAAATAGAATCGGTACTTTCCTCTTCACCCTATTGCGAAATATGGAGAACATATGAGGGAGAACTTTTTTATGTTTCTCCGGATTTCGAATCCAAGTTCGGTTTTACCCAAGAAGAATTAAGCAAAAATATAAATATTCTTTCAGATTTGATAATTGAGAAGGACAAGAAAAAGTGGGAAAATTTCTTCGCTGAATCTCTAAAAAATAAAGATAGAAATAATGAAACTATTACGGTGCATAATAAATCGGGTGATTTTCTCCGCTTGCTTTTAATTGATTCCCCTCTCGAAACTAAAATTTTTAAAGGAAAGCGGATTCTTGCCGTGGATATTACCGCTTGGGAAGAAAAAGAGAAAGCTTTTTTCGAAGAAAAAGACCGATTCAAGGAAAAACTCGATTTTTCCCAAGAAGAGATTAATAAAACTATCAGGAAATTAGAGGAAGTTAACCAACGGCTGGAACGGGAAAACGTTATGCGCAATCGCATGATGAAATTGGCGAAAGCCAGTACGAGCAAGTATCAGACTCTTTTTGAAACGGCTAATTTCGGGATTGTTGTTTTTGATCTGGATAAAAACGGATTGGGAAAAATAATCGAAACAAATAGTGCTTTTGAAAAATTGACAGGTTACGGCAAGGGAGAATTAATAAATAAGCAAATAGATTTTATTTTCCCGGAAGAAGAAATTACAAACAAACATCTTGTTCAGAGTTTTAAGAAACTTCCTTTTCACAAAGGACTTTCGCAAAAAATTGATTTAAAAAAGAAGGACGGTTCAAAACTTTTTGCGGGAATCACATTAACCAAAATTAAACTTTTGGGAGAAGAGGCTATTTTTGCCGTCATTACAGATTTAAGCGAGCAGAAAAAGCTGCTTGAAAAAATAATTGAAAGCGAAGAACGCTATAAGAATTTTATTTTTAATTCGCGTGATGCAATTTACCGGATTGAATATAAACCTCCCGTCCCGATTGGACTTCCGCCCGAAGAACAAGCGCGGCTGATAATTGAGAGAGGCGTAATTGCCGAATGTAATAAAGCGTTTGCCAAACAGTACGGCTTTAAGTACCCGAAAAACCTTGAAGGAAGACCACTTACGGATTTTTACGGAACGGCAAAAAACAGACGTAATTTTGAAACTACTCTCACCTTTATTAAAAGAGGGTATAAAACCGAAGGGGAAATTACCGTTGAAAAGAACAGGCACGGGGAAGACGTTTATTTCATCAACAATGTTTTCGGTTTTATTCATGATAACTGTATCGAACGGACTTGGGGAATACAATACGACTTTACCGAACAGATAAAATTGCAGAATCAGTTGGGAGCCGCTATTAAGGAATTCAGAGAGCTTTTTATGAAATCTCCGGTTCCTATGATTCTTGCGAATCAAGATTTGGAAAAGGAAATTATTAATACAAGTTTTATAAAAACTTTCGGATACAGTGAAAAGGAAATCAGCGATATATATTCATGGTGGAATAAAGCTTACAGACACAAAAATCTTACGGACGAGGTAAAAAAAGAATGGATAAATTCGGCGAAAAAAGCCGCAGCAGCCGGCGTTATCCCGAAGCCCCTATTTTCAACTATTATTGATAAAGCGGGGAAGAAGCGGTATGTTAATATTCAGTTTGCCGTAATTGGCGATAAATTTTTAATCTCAATTTATGATTTGACCGAACAGACCTTAGCCAAGCGGGAAGCCGAAAGCGTAAGAAGAATAATTGAAAACTCGCCGCACATTATCTGGCATTTTAAGGTTGTTGATAATAAACATTTGGAAATAGAATTTATTACAAACAACATTTCTCAGTTCGGTTACTCCGCCAACGAAGCAAAAAATCTTAAGCGTAATTTTCTTAAGAAAATCATTCATCCCGACGACTATAAGAAAATAATGACCGCTTTTTTTAAAAATATTAATAACGGAGAAGATAACTTTGAGTTGGAGCTTAGGGTTCTAACCAAGCGAAAAAAAGCTCGCTGGGTTCAAACATATAACAGCATAAAATGGATGAAGGAGAAAAACTCCTTTGAACTTATGGGAATCGTTTCCGATATAACAAAGGATAAACTTCATGAAATCGAACTTGAACGAAGCAAAAATATTTATTCCACAATTTTCAGGAACACTCCTCTCGGTATTTTCTTTGTTAATGCAGAAGGCGTTATTGTTGATTTTAACGATGCTTATATTAAAATTTTAGGTTCTTCAAGAAGAAAATTAAAGAATTTTAACTTCTTTAAAAATGTTTCTCATAAGGGCGTATATAATGCGGTTTTGGATGCATTCAAAGGGAAAAAAGGATATTTCGAGGGGGAGTATCGTTCTTATACTTCGGGCGAAGTAATTTATGCCAGACTTTTTACCGCACCGGTTGTCATCAAAAAGACCAATGAAGTTTTCGCGCTTGGTTTGGTGGAAGATATCTCCGTCAGAACAAAAACTCTGAAAGAACTGGAAAACACACGCGATCAGCTTACGCACCTTTTAAATGAGCAGAATTACATTTTTAATAATATTGACGATATAGTTTACAGACAGAATAAATACGGCGACTTTCTCTACATTTCCCCCAGTGTAAAAAGGATGCTTGGCTACACACCGAAGGAGTTTCTTGAAGTCAGGAAAAAAGGAGACCTTTTAAGCGATAATCCGATAAATAAAGGAGCGAAAGAAAGCACGCTTAAAATTTTAACTGAAGGGGTAAGTCCCGGACCTTACAGAGCGGAACTTCTCAGTAAAAAAGGGAAAAGAGTTCATCTCGAGCTTAGAGAATCGCCTGTAATCGAAAACGGAAAAGTTGAAGGACTAATCGGCGTCGGGCGGGATATTACGGAAATTCACCGTCAGGAAAAAATGAAAGAAGCAATTTTCAGAATCTCTTCCGCTAAAGATTTATCTTCAAATCTGCAGGCTTTATATAATAAAATCTACCAAGTTATTTCAGAGCTGATGCCTACTGATAACGTTTTCTTTGCGCTTCATTCGAAAAAAGAAAATCTTTTGAGATTTGAGTTTTACAAAGATCAGTATGATGAAAAGCCCGGTCCGTATGTACCCGGACATGGCTTTACGGAATACATCCTAAATAAAAAGAAAGGAGGTATTTACAAAAGACATCATCTGAGAAAGTTAATCAAATCGGGTAAGATTGATTTAATAGGAACGCTCCCTGAATGTGTTCTCGCTATCTACTTCAAATTCTCCGATGATTTATCCGGCGTGAGTATTATGCAGGATTATTATAATCCGAGCGCTTACGGAAAAGAAGAGTATGAAATATTAAGATTTGTTTCGGATGAAATAATTTTTGCTATTAATAAGAAAAAAGCCGATGAAGATCTGAGAAAATCCAACAAAGAATTGTTGGAAGCCGGAGAGCGGCTTAAACAGCAAGCCGGTGAGTTAAAGGATTTGAACAGAAACAAAGACAGATTTTTCTCAATCATAGCTCACGATCTTCGCAGTCCCTTTACGGCTCTTCTCGGACTTTCACAAATGCTCGCCGGATCAATTGATGAATTCGAGAAAGATGAAATTGCGGAAATCGCAAGTTCTTTGAATAATTCCGCAACAAATATTTATAAGCTGATTGAGAATCTGTTGAACTGGGCAAGAATCCAATTAGGTTCGTTTTCGGTCGTACCTCACCGGTTTGAGCTTTTCCCGCCTGTCTCAAATACGCTGGACGTATTGAACGAGCCCGCTAAACAGAAAAATATTAAGCTGATAAACAGAATTAAGAAAAATGTTTTTGTTTATGCCGACGAAAACAGCGTCCAGATGATTATTCGAAATCTTACCAACAACGCAATAAAATTTACTCCTGAAAATGGGGAAATCAGAGTTTCCGGCGCAAAGCATGGTGATTTTTACAGAATTACGGTTTCCGATAACGGTATCGGAATGCCGAAATCAATTCTTGATAATTTGTTTGATATCGGGAAAAAAGTTAGTCGTTCCGGAACAAATAACGAACCGGGAACCGGATTGGGACTAATTCTTGTTAAAGAGCTGGTTGAGAAAAACGGCGGCACAATTAAAGTAAAAAGCGAGGAAGGTAAAGGAAGCAAATTTATTTTCACACTCCCGATTGCCAAGGAGGAGAGCGCTTCCGAAGTAAACTTATCAACTTAAGTGTTTTATATAATCCCGAAATTGTCATTAGACTAATAGTTTATAATGACCGCTATCATGAAAAGTTCCGTTAAGTTATTAAATAACAACATGTTAGCCAATCGCCAAATTGTTAACTATAGAAAAACCCCACGTAAGAAAATCTTACTCGTTCTATTTGTAGCACAGATTGATTAGTGAGCTTGCGAACGGTCAATCTGTGGCTGAAATAATTTAGCGTCAAGCTGTTTTTTCGCAGATTGCAAGCAATCTACGCTACAAAAAAACGTTTTGTTATT
>WGCV01000055.1 GCA_015493615.1 Melioribacteraceae bacterium | reverse complement strand
TTTGAGATTTTTACCAAATCATCAAGAAAATTTTTAAAGGCTACAATATCTTTTAAAATTTTTGTAAAGGCATTTGTTAGTGCATACTTAAATTCTAATCTATCTCTATCATCTGGCCAAAGCAGGTTTTCTAGAGTATTAAATTCAGAAAAAATATCTTTGTAATCTATCTTCTTTTCTGTTTGAATAGTTTTTGCAATTTTTTGAGCAATTCTAAAAAGCTTAATAGTTGCCTGTATTGACCATTTGGTATTTTTATAAGTTTGTTCTATCAATTTCTCTAAATTATCTCCTTTCCCAGACAAAACATAAATGAGCCCTATATTGAAAAAATTATAGAAATTTTCAGCCCACAAATTACGTTCTCCACCATATTCTTTTATAGTTTCTGGAAAACTTTCTATGTCTGGTAACTGAGGAAGAGATTGTATTTTCTCTCCTTGTAAAATAAGGTATATTTGTTCTTCTAAAGAATATTTTTTGCATTGTTTAATCAGATCCTTGAAATCAAACTTTCTGTTCTCATAATCAAAAACAATACAGTTTTTTAAAATAGCTTTTCTTTCCTCATCTTCCAAATCAAGAGTTAATAATTCATTTAACTTTGTTATCTGACCTAAAAGTAAGAGTTGTTTACTGTATACATTAAATAGAAATGGGGATATATTAAGATCTCTAAATTGAATAATATAGTTAAAAACTCTTATTACTTCATGGGTTCTATCATAAGAAATTACCTTAATAATTGCTTTGGTCGAACTTGGGATTTCGTTTTCTCTATATTCTTGATAGCTTAATCTGTTTTGCAAAATTTCAATAATTTCATAAATGATATGAGTTTTCCCTCTCTTTTCTGCAATGTCTGCTATGATTTCTAGTACACCTGATGGCAATTCACTTAAAATAATATCGTCAATAAATTCAGGATTTAACTTAATTGCCTCAGTCCATATTAATTTCGAAGCTTCTTCAACAAAATCTTGTGCATTTTCATAGTAAGTATTCAAATGAGATATCTGTAAAGCTTTTGTATAATTCTTGTTTAGAATTGCCACTTTTGAGGCTAATTCCAATTGAGATTTTATCTGACTATAGTTTCTTGGATGTGTAATAGCATCAATGAGCCAACTTCTATTAAGTTCTAAAATTGGTTTATTGTTTCCTAAACTGTATTCCAATTTTCTCAATTCTGCCCATTTTAAATTTTTGTAGGTAGAACTTTCCAGCCACTTTTTAATATTTCTTTTTATTGTTTGTTCCTGTTCTGTCCATTCCCTTTGATTAATAAGAAATACTCTAAAACTATCATGATAGATTCTTAGTTTATCTCTAGAATCTCTAGAATCTATAGCAATTAAATGTTCAATTTTATTAAAGCTTTCACTTATATTTATTTTTTGAGGGTCAATAAAAGTTGAAATACATTCAATGAATTGTTTTTTAGTAAATTGAAAGTCAATGCTTACAAAGGTAAGCAATAAACTTTTTGTATTATTGTCTAATGTGCCCCAGAGTTGAGAATAATAATTTTCTATATTTTCATCATATTGAATAAGGTTTCTACAAGAATATTCTGTAACAATAGTATTTTTGTGTGTATTTTTTAATTGTTGCAAAACATAGCGTAGATATAGAGGGTTACCTTTGGTAATACTAAATATTTTTTCACTCAATTCTTTTAGTTGTCTTTTATCATTGGGAAATGTTAACTTTATCTGATTTTTATGAATAATTTCAAAAACAGCTTTTTTGTTTAGTCCTTTGATTTCAATTTTGTTTTTTGGAGGACATTTAGAAAAAATGGAGTTGAGTAACGGCTCATTTATAACTTGAGGTTGAGTTCCTAGTATAATCCATATACCTTTTTGGGGATAAAAAATCTCATCAAGAAATGATTTTAACTCATTTATATCTTTTTCTCTAACTACATGATCAAGCCCATCAATAATCAGCACAAAACTCTTACCTATCTTTGAAAGATTTTGTGCAACTTTGTTTATGAAATCTTTTAAAGGAATTTCTTTTGAGTTTTTATTTTCTAAATCACCAAGATGTTGCCTGTAATTAGAACTTTTAAATTGTGCTTTTATTGCTTCAACAACTCTTGTAGCGTTTAATCTCTCAAAAATATTATTTTCAGATGGATTAATATGATAATGATGTTTTATAGTTACAATTCCTTGTTCTTCTAAAATTTTTGATAACCGGGACAAATAAACACTTTTTCCGGTTCCCGGTTTTCCATGAATAATTTTTATTCCACCGTTTGATTTTTTTAAATCCTTCAATATTGACTTGTGGATAGCTTCATTAAAAAACTGAAAATCATCTGGAATTTCAAACGATTCATTTAAGGGCTGTGGATTATCAAATTCACACCATTTTTTAATTTGTTCAATTTTTAATTGAATTGTGGGGGAGTTTCTTGCTTCTTTCTTTATAGCTAGAAGTAAGTTATTAACTCCTGACTGTGTGGCTCTAAGTTCACCATAAAATATGTCTTCTACTATTTCTTTTTCAATTTCATCAATACTCCTATTTTCATAAATAAATTTGAAAGTAGAAAAAAAATCTGTGAGCTGCTTTTTATCTTCAAATTCATCTTTAATTTTTTTGTATAATGCAGTATCTTTTTTCAATTCTTCAATATCTATTAAATTGCCTGAAAGATATTTTTTAATTTCTTCTGAAAAATCTCCATTTGTAACCAAGGAAGCACTCTTAACATTTTCTGAACCAACATTTTTAACTGAATCTGCCCATTTTTTAAGCAGTGATGGGAGAGCAGAATTATCTCTTTTGCTCTTTCTATTTTTTAATAAATCATCCCATGTCCATTTATAATTATTATCTGCTTTAAATTTTGCTTGATAGAAATGATATTGATTACTTTTATCTAGCAGAACTATATCATCAAGAAAAAAATCCTTTTCTGTAGGATTTGCCTCGATTTGAATCCACTTATATTTTTGAGGATTCAATAGCCATTCTCCACATAATTTAAGAGTCCATAAATCTTGATAATCAAAACCACCTCTTAGTGGACTAGTAATATTTCTTTTATTGTTCATGCTCATTATTTGTAAATATCTTTTCCATTATAAATAAATCGTTTTCTGAAGCAAAGCGGAAGAAAACACAATATTATCCCCCTCTATAAATAAAGAAAAAATCAAATTTATTTCCCTTTTTAGAAAGTCTATCTTCATTTTACCTCTTAGAAAAATATTTTTTTAATTGTGTATAACGGTTAAGTATAAGCGTAGTGCGGGTTTTAGAAGCACGTAACTTTCAATTTTCTCCAACTGTTTATTTATAGTTAAATTGTTCATATTTAGCACTTAAGCCCGCATTACGCTTATACATTGTTAGGGCACGTATTTCTTATATTCCTTCATATATTTCAATTGCTGGATTAATCACTTTTTCAATTAATTCATCACTCGAATTTATATCAAGTAAGTTAACTTTTTTAAATTTACCTTTTATTTTAAAATTCCCATCTTCATAATCTATATCGGGAAATTTGGCAAATAGTTTATTATCTACGTATTCAAATTGCCCCATTAAATTTTCAAACTTTTTAATCCAGTCTTTATGTTTTTCAATTTTATAGAACACACCAAAAATTAATTGTGGTGCAGATTCATTTTTGTCATCTAAAATGATTCTAAAATATAAGACTTTTAAATGTTCATTTATTTCGGTATGATTCTGTCCTTTTTTTAACTCTGTATTTGTTTCTTCAACAAAAGCAACTCCGAATTTTCTTAAAAACCAGAAATTCACATTATTTGGCTCTAATCCGTTTGAACTTCTACCACTAATTGCATAACCACTTGTTTTTAAAAATTGAAATCTATACTCGCTTTCTGCTAATTGACCTTCAATTTCTTTTATTAAATATGAAGATTCGTTATACAATTTTTGTATAAAGTCAAATGCGTTTTTTATCTGTTTAGAAATTTCTGTTTTATTCATATTAATTTCCATTGTAAAATACCGTTTGATTATTATATTCTTCGAATTTGTTTGAAAATGTAAAAAATGTTTTCTGATATATTTTTTGATATGATAAGATTTTTTCAAATCCTTGTAAATTCACAACAAATCCAGAAAATTCTCCTTTAAATTTGGAAGTATTCACATTGTAAAAAATGTTATCACTTAATTCAATCTCATTTTGAATTTTTATATTTTTTATTCCTTCAAAACTTCGCAGGCTTTTCTTCACTAATAGAGAAAACAAGTCATTAGCAAATTCCCTATCTTGTTGCAAATTCTCACTTTCTAATTTTTTGTCAATGAAATTTGAAATAAATTGCCAATTAGTCCAAATAAATAAGAATTCATCAGTTTCATATTTCAAATATTTTTTTCTGTTCTTATAATATTCGGCTGTTAGAGCAATGTAAACAAATTCTTTATTTATATTTTCAGCCGACATTTTACCCATTCTAATTTCCCTTTCAATTTGGGCGTCAGTAGTTGCTGTTTTTGGTGAAAAATCCGAGTATAATTTTGCTTCAAATAGTAAATAATAATTTCCACAAATTACAATTAGGTCAGGTTCTGTTCCATCGTCATAACTTGGCCAGAAGATAAATTCAGCATTTTCAGATTCTTTTAGAGTAACTTCAATCCCTAATTCTGTTAAGTAGTCTTTAAATAACTGTCTGTCAGAATATTTGAAAAAAGAGAATACATTTGAAGTGAGAATATCTTCCTTATCTTTCAGTTTACTTGGTATTTTTCCGTTTAATTCTGCTATTATCATTTTGATTCTCCTATATGTGCCCTAACATTCCCAATTCACACATTGCGTTTACCGGGAATATATGTTAAACATAAGTTCGTTTATTCCTTTCTGAATCTTAATAACTCTACTTTTGGGGTTCTTAGTTGTTGCAAAACAAATATTGTGTTTTGTTGAAATAGATCTGCCGCAAGTAAAAAAGGATTAAGTGATTTACTGTAACTTTTCACACTTGCCTGTGAGTTTTCAATTTCAAAATATTTTAGTTCGGCAAAGCCCATTAAAAACCTCATATTTGTGGAATAAATTAGAGAATTTTTACTCATAAATCAAGCGGATTCGGTGAAATTAACTTGTTGATTTTACTATTAAAAGAAAGGATGGATAAATTGATAGTTGGGAAAGTCGGCAATTGTTTATTCTCTTTCGTTCCGTGCCTTCCGTTTTTACGATATAGTATTACAGTTTAAATCCTTGTTTTTTTTGTCAAGATATTAGTGAATTGTGAATTGTAAATTGTTGCAGGACAGAACTAACTTTTATAGGACGCTGATTTTGCTGATTTTATTATGATTTCTATGAGTTAGAACTCTGGAGATAGAATATTTTCTTCATAGACTTTCTAAAGAATCTAAACCTCTGAACTTATTCATAATTCTTCATTTTTAATTCTTAACCTTCTCTCAGTCTCATCGTCTCTAAGTCTCAACCTCGCCTTTGCGCATTTGAACCTTTGAACCTTTGAACCTTTTAACCTTGCGGCTTGCCGCGATATGGATATAAATTAGATTTGCGAAAATTACTGTATGGAGATTCTTCGTTTCGTCTATCGACTCAACTCAGAATGACATAATAAGATTGGATTTTACGTTTTACGTCTTGCGTCTCGCGTCTCGCGTCTCGCGTCTAAATCAAATACTTTATCGCCACAAATCCGCCGACCAGAAGAACCGTAAACAAAATCGCCAGCCAGTCAAAATATTTATCAATAAATTTACTTATCGGTTCTCCGAATTTCCAGATGAGAAACGAAACAAGATAAAACCTTGCCGAGCGGCTTACTATCGACGCAAAAAGAAACATCGGGAAGTTAATTTTAAATGCGCCGGCGGTAATCGTAAAAACTTTGTAGGGAATCGGCGTAAATCCGGCGGTAAAGATAATCCAGAAATTCCATTGATTGTAAAGCTCGCGTACGCTCTCGAATATCTTTTCGTCAAATCCCGGAACGTTCAGGAAAAAGAAATGCGCGATGTTGGAAAACTCCGCATTGCCGTTCCACCAAAGGAAATGGCCAATCGAGTACCCGAGTATCGCTCCCAGTACCGAGCCGGCTGAAGTAAGAAAAGCAAATCTGAAAGCTTTTTTTCTGTATCCCAAAACCAGCGCAATCAAAAGCGCATCCGGCGGAATAGGGAAGAATGACGCTTCGGCAAATGCAAGGAAGAAAAGCGCCCACGGACCGTACTTGGTTTCAGACCAGTGAAGCACCCAATCGTAAAGTTGTCTAACCCATTTCATTCGGTAATATCAGCTTAAGAGAAAATAATTTCGGCGAACTTAAAAATTGTTCTGTTAACTTCGTCGGGATTTTCCATGTTGGACAAATGCCCCGCCTCCGGAATTTCAACGTAGTGGCTGTCGGGAATTCGTTCCGCCAACGCTTTCATCATCGCAGGAGGAGTAAGGGAATCGTGCTCTCCGCAGACAACAAGAGCGGGAATCGAAAGATTAGAGAGACTTTCCGTCGTATCGGTTCTGCTTACCATTGCAAGCAAAGCCCCTTTAACGCCGATCGGGTCTTGCGATTTTGCAATTTCTAAAGCCTGATTGTATGCGGGAGTTCCGCCGTTTAAGGTTTTTTCGGAAAGGCATCCCTTTACAAAATCAGTGGCAAAATCAATAATTCCGTTATCGGAAATTTCCTTAATCGCGTTTGCACGTTTTAACTTGCCCGCATTGTCGTCAGCTTCGGAGCGCGTATCCATTAAAACCACTCCGCTGAATTTATCCGCAGCTTTTTCCAAAGCGCGCAGCGAAATGTAGCCGCCCATTGATAATCCAACCAGAACCGGCTTGCCTCCGTCAATTTCATCAACTATGTTAATCAAATCATCGGCGTACATCTCCATTGTGTATTGCCCGTTTTCAATCGCGCTTTCCCCGAAGCCGCGCACATCGTAGGAAATTACACAAAAATCCCTCGATAAAGCGGTGATTTGTTTTGACCACATTCTATGATCATGCGGGAACGCATGCACAAACAATATTTTCGGATTGTTTATATTGCCTTCAATAAAAACTTGTAGCCCGTTTATTTTCAAATTCATGATTATTCCTAAAAATTTTGAAATTAAATTTAACCTTTTGCTACCTAAATAAAAACTTAATTATTCCGGCGATTTCTTTGTTTCGGGGAAACCGAAAGAAGCAAAAGTAAGAGAACTTTGCATTGTCTTACAATGTGCCATCTCCGATAGAAAAACGCAAGACGACAAACGTAAAATCCAATTCATCGTTGTCATTTGTTATATTGTTACGGTGATTTTGGAATGACAATATTAGTAGAATTAGATTTTAATTCTTACTCCGCCCGGTTGGATTGAGAATTGCTTTAACAAATCAGAGGAAATATTCTTAATCAATAAAAGGGAAGTAACTCCGTAGAAGTGTTATATTTATAAAAAAAGCGCTCAATTATCTTTTAGCTCCGTAGGAGCGGCGCTTCAATCCATACGCGCGAATCATTGTATGTTTTGTATCGCTCCTACGGAGCTTTTGATTGGAGATTATTTGTTTATTACAGAGGTTTTACTCCTACGGAGCAAGTACAAAATCATATCATCTGTGCAATTCTCAGAAGGCTTTGCATAACCTAACCCGGACAAGCCGAAAACAAAATGAGAAAAAATTAAACAGCAAAAATATGAAACCCTTATCAAGAAGGGACTTCAAAGTATTTGGGGAAATATTCCGTCCGAAATTACACGAACTTTTACTGAAAATGCACTAAGGGTATAAGCCATAGAGAAGATAATACTGCACGCTCGAAATTAATGAAATAGAAAAGAGTGTTTCCGTTGATTCAACTGATTCGCAGTTGGCATTCATCCTTTCCTTCATTAATCCCGAATTTAATTCGGGGTTATTGTGAATTCAACTGCTTCGCAGTTAGTTTCTACAAATATTGACTTTCATTCTTCGATTTTATGCGAAATTTGGGGGCTCTTGAATTAAATTGCTTTACAGTTAGTTTATTTAACTATTACTTATTCCGGAGATTCAAAAGTTAATTATTTCACTTCAAAAGCGCGAAGCGCTTAAATATATCCCAAAATTGTCATAGAAAAATTTTTCGCTTTAAAAACTTAAACAACAAAACGTATTTTGTAGCGTAGATTGCTTGCAATCTGCGAAAAAACAGCATAACGCTAAATTATCCGCCGCTGCGGACAGCAGCATTTCAGATCTTGATTTTTTTTAATCCCTTAGGATTCAGCTGTTTATAATCTGAAATTTCCGATTGAATAAATTTTTCAATGACAATTTTTACTTAAATATTTTGATATTATTGCTATTTAGATTAAGTTTAAATAGTGCAATTAAAAATTTAAGAGGAATTATGTTTGAAGTAATAATGCCGATGATAAAAAGTAAAATAAATAGGAAAAACGTTATGAATATTAAGAAAAACGATCTGATAATCGAGGCGGTAAAAAAACATCCTTCGATTAAAGAAAAATTACTCGATTTTTCTGCCGATTACAACAAACTGCAGGATCCGTGGACTTTTAACCTCGTGGCAAATCTTGCTACATTTGAAGAGCTTGCCCGCTTCACCGGAGTTGAAATTAACAACTTACTTGATTTCATAAATTTCGGCGTCAGAAAAAACGGCACCAACTCGGATAAAAACGGAAATAAGCCGGATTGGGTTTCCGAGACCGAATTTATTGAAATCGACGCGCGAAAGCTATCCGGATTTTTCTTGAAAGACATTCTATCCGAAGAAGCAAAGTTAAAGGAAAATCAAGGATTAAAAGTAATTCAGAATTTCCATGCGGCGCCTCTGATAACGCTTTTGGAAAGCAAGGGCTACAAAAGCTATACGGAAAAAATTGCTGACGATTTGTTCCATTTTTACTTCTTGAAGATTGCCGATGAAGCGGGAAACGAACAGAAAGAAGAAAACGCTTCGGGGAAACCGAAAATGGTCGTTCAATCTGCTACTCCGGTTGTTTATCCGGTTTTGTTAAAACTGCTTCAATCCGAAGAAGTAAAAAAGAATATTGAAATAACCGAATATAAAGTTTGGGAAGAAACGGAAAAACATCTCGGGTGGATTGTAAACGGCAAAGCGGACCTTTCATTTTCCGCAGTTTTGGCAATGTCGAATCTCGCAAGCAACAAGGATATTGTGAAACTTACTCACATAACCGTTTGGGACAATTTTTATCTGATTACGCGCGGATACAAAGCCGAAAGCTGGGAAGATATCAAAGGTCATGATATTTATATGCCTCTTTTTAATAATGCTCCTCCGGCAAAAGTTACGCATTATTTAATGAAAGAAAACGGCTGTAATCCTGATGATTTCAGCTTTGTTTACGGAAAACCTTTCGGTCGTCCAGAAGAAATTTATCAGGCAATGGTTGAAGGAAAAATAGATACCGCTCTGCTTCGCGAACCTGAGGTCAGCTATGCTTTAGTTAACAATCCCGATATTTCCGTCGCATTTTCATACAACGAATTGTGGGAAAAAATTCATCCCGAAAGCAAAGGACTTCCCAACGCGGGAGTAGTTTTTAATTCCGAATGGTACGAAAAACATCCGAAGGAAGCCGAAGTTCTGATTCGCGAGATAGATAAAGCGGTAAACTGGGTCAAGGAAAATCCGGAAGAAGCCGCCAGGCTTTCCGCAGATGAAATGGGACATTCCTATGACGAAGTTTATAAATTCCTAACCCGCGTCCGTTTCGAGAACATTCCCGCCTTGGATGTGGAGAAAGAAATTTTCGAATATCTCGCCGTTATCGAAGGCGACGAGAGAGCTGAAATTGCAGTAGGAAAAATGCTTGATAAAAAAGAGAAAAATAAAATAGAGATTTCACTTTAGTCAATTATCATTTTCAAGATTAGGGGAACAGAAATTTGTTCCCCTTTTTATTATTCGTCATTAATAATTAGTCATTGGTCATTAGTCTTTAGACATTCCCTTGCGAACTTAATATCAGCATTAAATTCTCTGTGATGCAATCGCTTGATTTAATATCATAAAAAGTTTACTTTATGATTAAAATATTTATTTATCCTAATCGGAATGAGAGTAAAACTAATTTCCATATTGTTTTTGATTTTTCTTTTGGGCTGCATCAAAGAAAAACATGAAGTAAAAACGGCTTCGGTCGAAACCGTTTCCATGGAAAATTATTATTCCGATCTCCGGCAAATAAAGCAGCGCGATACGCTCATTGCCTTAACGGGATTTAACGCCTACAGCTATTTTATTTATCGCGGACAGCCGATGGGCTACGAATACGAACTGCTGAACCTTTATGCGAAGCATCTCGGAGTTCATCTTAAAATAAAAGTCCTAAGGAATATCAACGATATGTTTGCTTCGCTGATTAAAGGCAACGGAGACATAATAGCTTATAATTTAACCGTAACAAGCAAACGAAAAAAGCTGGTGGCTTTTACGGAACCACTTACGACCACAAGACAAGTTCTGATTCAGCGTCGTCCGTTCGGCTGGGAAAGAATGACTTTAGACCAAATTAAACAAAATCTGATTTCCTCCCCCATTGATTTAATCGGCAAGGAAATATGGGTAAGAAGCGGCTCGGCTTATATTGTAAGATTAAAACATCTTTCGGAAGAAATCGGGGGCAAAATATTTATTAAAATTGCTCCGCCGGAAATGACAACGGAAGATTTGATTAAGGAAGTATCGGAAGGCAAAATTGATTACACCGTCGCCGATGAGAATATCGCTCAGCTTCAGCAGGCATATTACCGAAACATTGATTTTTCGGTTCCGCTTTCCCTTCCGCAGCAAATTGCTTGGGCTGTAAGAAAAACTTCCGTTGATCTTTTGCGAGACTTGAATAACTGGCTTTCACGCGAAAAGAGAAAAATTGAGTATTATGTTATTTACGACAGATACTACAAAAACCGGCTTGCATTCCGCCGAAGATTGCGCAGCGACTTCTTCTCCCACACCGGCGGAAAAATTTCAAAGTATGATGATTTAATTAAAAAATACGCGAAAGAATTGGGCTGGGACTGGAGGATTCTTGCCGCTTTAATTTACAGGGAATCGCAGTTTAACCCGAAGGCAAAATCTTGGGCGGGCGCGCGCGGACTGATGCAGCTGATGCCTGTAGTGGCAAAAAAGTACGGCGTTAAAAATCTGAACGACCCTGTTCAGAACATAAAAGCAGGGATGAAATACTTAAAATGGCTCGACAAATATTGGTCTAAATACATTAAAGATAAAAACGAAAGGATTAAATTCGTTCTTGCCTCATACAACATTGGGTACGGACATATTCAGGACGCGCGAAGATTAGCCGAGAAATACGGGGCGGATCCGAATAAGTGGGAAAACAACGTTGAAGTCTTTTTACTCAAAAAATCAAATCCTAAATTTTATAATGATAAAACGGTTCACAACGGTTTTGCATCGGGGAAAGAAACCGTTAATTATGTTCAGGATATTTTAAATTTTTACCAGACCTACAAAAAATTTATTTCATAGTTCTTAGTTATCTGATGACATGCAAAACCGTCAACGGTGAAATTACATTATGTTTGTCATCTAATCCATTTTTCGTAGGAACAACCACATGCGCAAATTTAGTTTTGAGATTCTTCTCCCTCTTTTGCGGGACTCAGAATGACATGAACAATCTAAACTAATTTAATTTTGTCATTCTGAACGAAGGCGCAGCCGTAGTGAAGAATCTCTTAACATGTACTTTCGCTAATTCAAAATTTGGGATTCTTCACATGTTACGGCAGAATCAGAATGACACGCACAGTTTAACTTAATTTTTATTATGTCATTATACCTTCTAGTCCGCCTTGGCGGATTGCGAGGAGCGTATCGACACACTTGCCACAACTGCTTTTCGTTAGAGGCAATCTCACAAGTAAACACGTTGTCATTGAATGTTCAAATACGGCTTAATGAGTGAGGTTGAATCCTAGTGAGATTGCCACACCCCGATTTCATCGAGGTTCGCAATGACGACGTGTTTTTTATCGCCGTCTTGTCCGCCTTGGCGAACAGTGTGTAATTTAAATTTAGCCGTCATTACGACCCAGCAGAATGCGGGCGAAGTAATCTCACCAGAAAACACGCAGAAGCTGAATGTTCAAAAGCGATTTAACCGGGAATGTTGAATTTTAGGAGATTGCCGCGCTCATTTCGTTCGCTCGCAATGACGGTTTGTTGTTTGAATTTAGGGGGCATCGCAAAAAGAAAGCGTAGTGAAAAATCTCTTAACATGTACTTTCGCAAATTCTAATTTTGGGAAGAAAAGCATAATAAATCAGTAAAAATCAGCGTCCTATTTAATTCCTAACGCACAACAATCCGGAATAAAAAAAGCGGCTGGAGAAAATTATCCAACCGCTAAAGTAAAAAACAACTTTTAAGAAATTATTTACGCTTTCGGACCTATCATGTTTTCGGGACGAACAGCTTTATCAAATTCCTCTTCGGTTAACAATCCCAATGAAACGGCGGCTTCTTTTAAAGTTGTATTTTCCGCATGAGCTTTTTTTGCAATCTTAGCTGCGTTATCGTAACCGAGCACCGGATTAAGCGCAGTAACAAGCATCAAAGAATTGTGTAAGAAATAATCAATCTTTTCTTTGTTCGGAGTAATTCCTACAACCGCATTTCTGCTAAAGCTTTCAGATGCGTCGGCTAACAATTTAATTGATTGCAGCAGATTAAAAATCATAACCGGTTTGAAAACATTCAGCTCAAAGTTTCCGCTGGCTCCCGCGAAGTTAATTGCAGCGTCGTTTCCCATTACCTGAACGCAAACCATAGTCATTGCTTCAGATTGAGTCGGATTTACTTTGCCGGGCATAATCGAACTTCCGGGCTCATTTGCCGGAAGGGAAATTTCTCCTATTCCGCAACGAGGACCGGATGCCAACCATCTGACATCATTCGCAATTTTCATTAAAGACGCAGCTAAAGTTTTCATTACTCCGCTGGCTTCGACAACGGCGTCATGAGCTGCAAGAGCTTCAAATTTATTCGGAGCCGTTTCAAATTCAAGTCCCGTGATTTCAGAGATTTTTTTAGCGGCGAGCACAGCAAAATCGGGATGTGTATTCAGTCCGGTTCCTACCGCAGTACCGCCGAGAGCTAGTTGCCGTAAACGAGGTAAAACGCCGTTTATCCTATCCAAACCGTTAGTGAGCTGCTGAACATAACCTGAAAATTCCTGTCCGAGCGTCAATGGAACAGCGTCCATCAAGTGAGTTCTTCCGATTTTAACGATATCCTTAAATTCTTCGGATTTCGCAGCCAGCGCGTCGCGCAGTTCGGTAATGGCGGGAATTAATCTGTGAATAATCTGCTCAACTGCTGAGATGTGCATTGCCGTTGGGAATGTATCATTTGAGGATTGCGCTTTATTAACATCGTCATTAGGATGAATAGGTTTTTTACTTCCCATTTCTCCGCCGGCAATCTCAATTGCACGATTTGAAATAACTTCATTTGTGTTCATATTGGTTTGGGTCCCGCTGCCGGTCTGCCAAACGACAAGTGGAAAATGCTCGTCCAATTTACCTTCGATTACTTCATCCGCCGCTTGTTTAATTAGCTCGGCTTTTTCTTTCGGTAATGTGCCTAATTCCTCATTTGCCATCGCGGCTGCTTTTTTCAAAATTCCCAAAGCGCGGATTAACTCGCGGGGCATTCTTTCGCCGCCGATTTTAAAATTCATTAACGATCTTGCGGTTTGTGCGCCGTAATACTTGTCAGCCGGGACTTTAACTTCTCCCATTGTGTCTCTTTCAATTCTATATTCCATTTTTTACCTCACTTATAATTTAAAATAGGTTATGAAAAATTATGACTAATTTGTCTTAATTTCAATTGCCTCTCTATTAAAGATGAAGAATATTTCACTTTTTTCAGATCTTTATCACGAAATTGTCAACAGAAATTTTCCTATCGACAATTTCGGTGTAAAATTTCATAAATAAACCATAGCCGGTAAAATATCGTTCCGTAATTGACACCCCACCGTGGAGGTTTCAACAAGAAAGAAGAATTCGCCACGGCGAATTAAACTCCCAACTAATTGCAACGTTGCTATCTTAGAAGCTTTTTATCATTAACCCACTGATGAATCAGTGGGTTAATGGGAATAATTTTTTCCTTAAGTTGACAACATTGCTCTAATAAAATGGGGCTTTTCCACTATAAGTACGACGTCGAAAAGCGAGGTGTGGGGAAATATTTACCGGAACGATATAAAATTGAACTAAAAGAGACCTTTGCATAACCTAAATTTGTCATATTGAGGACGGTGCAAGCCGTCCGAAATATCTCTAATCCTGTATTTTTACCGGTTTTGAGATTCTTCTCCCGCCAAGGCGGGATCAGAATGACATATAAATTAGGTTATGCAAAGCCTTCTAAAAAATAAACTTCAATCCGAATTCAAGATAAGAATCACTTCGGCTCAACCCAATCGCCGTTATCTTTAATCAACTTTATTAATTCGTCAACCGCTGTTTCGGCGGAAACATTTTTCATAACAACCTGCTGCCCTTTGTAAAGAGTAATTTTACCCGGACCAGAGCCGACATACCCGTAATCGGCGTCAGCCATTTCACCGGGACCGTTTACAATGCAGCCCATAATTCCAATCTTAATCCCTTTCAGATGAGAGGTTTTCGCTCTGATTTTTCCCGTTACTTCCACTAAATCAAAAAGAGTTCTGCCGCACGAAGGACATGAAATATATTCTGTTTTTGAAATTCTAACTCGTGAAGCCTGAAGTATTCCGAACAGACCCCGGTTTATGTAATCGGCTGAAATTTCATCATTACCGGAACTCGCCCAAACGCCATCTCCGTAACCATCCAGCAGAAGCGCTCCGAAATCAATAGAAGAATAAATTAAAAATTTTTCTTTCGGCAAGGATGAATAATCACGGTAGAGAATAACGGGATTTTTAATATTTAACCGTTCCAGTTCAAAAAATGCACGCCGCATATCCAACACAAAATTTTCACGGAAGGAAGTCAGTTTAAATATCACATTTTTGCTGCCGGCGATTCTTAGAAAATCACCGGAATAAATATCATCGGTGGAAAGTTCGACCAATGTAATATTGGGAAAATATTCTGCATCTGTTTCAAAAAACTTCACCAACGGAATTACATTCGCATTCTCAATTTTTCTTTTGGAAATGATTTTCAACGCCGGAGGAATCGCGCATTCTATCTCGGCATCGGCAATAAAAACAGCATCGGCAGCGATATCACTCTTTTCGAATTTATTTAGAGTCTTATTAAACAGATATCCGATTTCTTCAAAATCTTTCAGCGTAATTTTATCTTTCCCTGAAAAATCCGCAATAACAAGCGGTGGAAATGTGCCTCCGAATTGAGAGAGGACGAATGTTTTTCTCTTTGTATAGGTGAATGGATTTTTCACCGGGAAATCAATCTCAGGAATTCCTTCATCCGACTTCCGGTTCAGATATCGTTCGGCTATCATTCTCGCTACCGGAAGTTCATTTTCGGGAGGCTCTGTAAGAGAAACCCTGATTGTATCTCCGATTCCCTCCTCAAGCAACGCGCCAATCCCAACTGCGGACTTAATTCTGCCGTCCATTCCGTCGCCAGCTTCAGTTACGCCGAGATGCACCGGATAGTCCCAACCTTCCTCAAGCATTCTCTTCATCAGAAGTCTGTAGGCGGCAACCATCACCCTTGTGTTGCTTGCTTTCATCGAGAGAACGATGTCGTGAAAATTTAACTCACGACAAACATTAATAAATTCAGCCGCCGATTCCACCATTCCCTCCGGAGTATCGCCGTAATGCGTTACAATTCTTTCGGAGAGCGAGCCGTGGTTTGTCCCTATCCGCATTGCGGTTCCGTTTTCTTTGCAGATTTTAACCAATGGGGAGAAGCGTTTGGCTATTTTTTCAATCTCAAGTTTATATTCCTCTTCTGAATATTCCGTTTTTCCGGTATTTTTCTTATCGATGTAATTCCCCGGATTTACTCTAACTTTCTCTACAATTCGCGCGGCTATCTCTGCGGCATTCGGAGTAAAGTGGATATCGGCAATAAGAGGAACATTTACGCCGCGCTTCTGCAAGCCGGATTTAATCGCGGCAAGATTTTCAGCGTCCTTTACAGAAGGCGCCGTGATGCGAACATACTCGGAACCTGCATTAACCATGCTGATTGTCTGCTCGACGGTTGCTTCGGCGTCCATTGTGTCGGTGGTGGTCATCGATTGAATCCTAACCGGATTTTCTCCCCCGAGCGGGACATTCCCAATATTAACTGCTCTGGTAGGAAACCGTTTATATCGCGTCAAACTAACGCTGTATTTATTTTTATTCATTTTCTATCCTTTCTGAAAAGTAAATCCGCCTTACTCCGCCTTAACAACAACCCTTGTACTTTTTCCTTTCTACTTGTTGTTCTCCGAAACAATCATCTTAATCGTGTCGTCGATTGATTCATCGTTTCTTGCGGAATAAATTTTTTCCGAATGAGAAATATCCGAATCAACCGGAGTAAAGCCTGTTTTAACAAAAAGCGGTTTACATATTTCGGAAGAAGCGATTTTCCCTTTCAGCGAAGTTGATTTAGCTAAGAGAACCGAACCGCTTTTGATTGTAAAAATGATTTTTCCCTTTGAAGCAAATTTCTTAATTAATGTTTCAAGAATTGAGTTGTGTTTGGAGTTTTCTGCTTTCTCGTAACCGAGAATAATTAGTCCGTCAAAGTTTATGGGATTCACATTAAAATAGTTTACATCCGGCTGAATTTTTAATCCGCCGGATCCGGCGGCAATGTTATTGCTGTCTGAAACAATAAAGAGATTCAATCCGTGCCGATTCAGCGATTTCCTGACGGTTAAAAACGCCGTCCGGTCAAAAATATTGTTCGGTATAAAAAGTAAAATATTTTTCAATCTATCGTCATTCCGGAAAATTTTAAGTACAAAATATACTTAAAACAAATTGGTTTTCGAAATTCGGAAATAGAGCAACCTTCGAGGTTATCTGATTTATTAAAAAATTCGCTATATATAGAACAATAAACGAATTTGCAATATTTGCTGAATATTAAAAACCTCGAAGGTTTTTCGATAAACATTTTGGTTTTAGTATATAATCATTTGAAGACATTTTCTCAGTATTGTTTTGGTTATCGGCAAGGACGATTAAAGCTAAAACTCCAGCTTTCGCATACCGATATGGCAAAGCGCAAAATCGTATTTAACGGGATCGGATGAATCGAACTGTTTAAGATTGTTCGTTATCTCCTCCGCCATTTTCCAAGTAACATTTTTCCGCGAAGTTAATCCGAGCTGTTGGGAAATCCTCGCGATGTGAACATCCACGGGAATAATAAGCTGAGACTTTTTTACATTCTTCCACAACCCGAAATCAAGTTCGTCTTTTCTGACCATCCAGCGGAGAAAGAGATTAAACCTTTTCGCCGCGCTTCCCTTTGAGGGCATTGGAAACATAAACCGAATCCCATTGGAGAAGCAATTAAGCTTTCTGCAATTAGCTATAAACCATTCTGAAAATTTATCAATCCCGGCTTTCACATTTTCATCATTCCGATTAAAGCCGTTAAAATATAAATTCTCGAGAGTTTCAAATTCGCTTACCGCTCGGTTAAGCAACCGGAACAAATTGGCAATATCTGTTTCCGTATAAAATCTGTAGCGGACTCCTTTAAATAATTTTTTATCCTTCCGGTAATCAAAATTTTTCACAAAATCGTAAGGATGTTTTTCAAAAACAATCTCCAAGTTATTTAAGATTCGCAGAATTAAATTTACATTTCCGTAAGCAAAAATCGAGGAGAGAAGTCCGATTATCTCAATATCTCCACGATTAGAATAGCGGTGCAAAACTTCAAGCGGATCAGGCGAAATTCGGCTTCTGTCGAACGCCTTGTAGTGATATTCCAATTTATCGAATAATTCTTTATGTTTCATAAATACAATTTAACTTAGTCGCAAAAAATAAGGAACAGCATAATGAAAAAAATTTTAATTTCTCTGATTTTCTTTACTTCATATATTTTCGGACAAACATTTTCGATTAGTACGAGCGCCGGGATTGATAATTACACAATTCCCTCCGTCGAGCAGAATTTTGCCCTTGATGACGGCACGCCTTCTTTTCTTACGCGCGACGAAGTTGCTAATCCTTTTAACGCGGGATTGCAGTTGAGATTCGCAAAGAATAAGCTGATTTTCGGAATCGACGCCGACATTACCTACAAAGAGTATAATGTCTATTACGGCAATCTGCGGAGGACACTCAGCGTTCCTCCGTATCCTGTTGATGTTGACACACTCTTTTCAGATACTTATACGGTGCCTTGGGTACGCGCCGGACTGAATCTCTTTGCCCTCTACAATCTGATAGATGCAGGCGCATTGGAAGTCAATGCCGGTATCGGCGGCGGTTTGCAGGTTGTCGCTCCGGTGGTGTCGGATGCATTTATCGAGAAAACTCTTAAGAACAAATTGGAAACATTTGACGCTACGACTGATGTTAATCCGGAATATCTCGGAAATGTTAAACTTATGACGGAAGCAATATTTTCAATTTCAAAAACATTCGCTCTCGGAGTTGAAGGAAATTATTTGTTTTTAACTAAAGGTGAAAACGAACAGCCACAGAGTTTTGCGCAATTTAAGACTAAGCTGATTGTTTCTTTCTAATTTTTAGCTGTAGCGATTCACAGCAATTTTGAAGAATTGTAAAATGAAAGACGCGAGACGTTAAATGTAAGACGTAAAACGAGAGACGTAAAACGAGAAAAATAAAAACCAATTTTGTGTTGTCATTCGGATACCGCCCCCAACGAAAATCAGTCGGTAAACTTGGCGCACTGTGCTACACAATCTTTGTACAATTTACTCGGGTTAATCCATTGACGAATCGACAACAAAACCGGAAAAATTAATTTTCCCAAAAACCACTTGATTAAACGGTGAAAATTCTCTAATTTATTTTACAAATATGAGGTTTTTAATGGGCGTCGCCAAATTAAAATATTTTGAAACTGAAAACTCACTGATGAGGGTGAAAGTTATTTCTCTTTTCCTTGCCTCTACTATCGGTTTATTTTACTTTTCTAATAGGAATAAAAAAACCACACAATTACGTGAAAAAAAATATGTCTATTCCAAACGATAATATTATACAAGATGAACTGCTTAAATTGTTGTATAATTCAGAAAAAAAAATGCTTCATTGCAATATAGTTTATGATGAACTTGCTAAACTTTTTCCAGAATTGACAGTTGAGGAAAAAACCAGAAAATATCGTGAAAGTAAAAGCAAGTGGGCAAATCGTGTCCAATTTGCCAGATTGCATTTGGTAAATTATGGACTATTACTCAGTGGAAGAGAAACCAATAAACGAGGATATTGGAAAATTTCAATTCTTGGGGAAAATTATACTAAGAACCTCCTTATTAAACCTGATATTCCAAACAAAGTTCTTAATGAAATTGATGAAATTATTGACTCACTAGAAAAATCACCAACTATTCAAGAAAAATTTAATCATGCAGATTTAACTGATGCCAGAGAAAGAGTATTAACTTCAATTGTCCAACGGAGAGGACAAACAAAATTTAGGCAAGATTTACTTTATGCTTATGGGTCTAAGTGTGCTATTTCAAACTGCAATGTTCCTGAAGCTTTAGAGGCATCTCATATCATTCCTTATCTCGGTCAAAAAACAAATAAAATTCCAAATGGTATTTTATTACGTGCAGATATTCATACTCTATTTGATTTAAGATTAATAACAATTGATGAAGAAAAGTTCAGTATTATAATCTCTCCTAAATTAAAGAACTCTTATTATTCACAATATGAAGGGAAGGTCATTAATTTACCAAATAAGTTAGATATGTATCCAAGCAAAGAGGCCTTGAAAAAACATCGTAATGAATCTAATTTGTAAATACCGTATAACCCATTTTTTTTACCTATCTGTCTAGACAAGTCTGAGGTACGAGGATTTATGTTTTTTGAGAGTTTTCGTTATACTATAAGATTGTGGTTTAATAGTTACGCAAAAAAATTACAATTTTATACAAATTTCTTGGAGAATAATTTATGGAACCATTAATTGAAAAATATGAATTGTTTTTTAATAACTCTGGGTTTGAAGATGACGAGTCCATATGCTTAAAAGTTCCATTTAAAAAAATAACATTAATTGTCACACCATGTTTTGGATATTGCCCCAATTACGAAGTTACCTTATATTGTAATGGGACAGCTAATTATGACGGTGGACTTTATGCTAAATTACATGGACAATTTCGTGGGGAGTTTAATCTTATAGAGTTTGGCAAGCTTTGCTACTTTATTGAAAAATATAATATCACCGGATTAAATGAAGCTTACTCTGTAAACCGGACTGATGATACTTCTACGATATTGGAAATAACTGATAATGAAGAGAATTTATTCCGTATCGAAGATTATGGGAATAATGGACCTATCGAGCTTTGGACGGTTCATCAAATAATTAAAGCAATTATTGGAGATATATTTTGGAGTGAAACAAAACGAATTCTTTAGCCGTCAAATACCATTCCTTGACCGAAAACAGGCAAACAAATCTGTCAAGAATTGATTTTCAACAGCAGAAGAAAAATCCATTTAGTTTCAGCTGTTGATTTGAGATTGGCAATATATATTATCCCAAAATTGTCATTAGAATTTTTTCTAATCTAAAATTATTAAGAAAAATACTATTCTTTGTAACGTAGATTGCTTGCAATCTGCGAAAAAACAGCATAATGCTAAATTGCAGCCACAGTCCGCCGTGGCGGAGACCGTTCGCAAGCTCAC
>WGCV01000054.1 GCA_015493615.1 Melioribacteraceae bacterium | reverse complement strand
ATATAGAATATTTAACCGCATAATAAAGCAAAAAATTCAAACGGTTTATTTCCCATACGTATTTTGCATTTCCGTATTGAGTATCTCTTACATTGATATTTTTAGAATATTTTAATGGGAATCTTCTATTTGTTGATATATCTTTATGCCAATCAATTTCTTTTGTTATGTCATTCTTATCAATAAAAATAGGATATTCTTTTTCTTTTAAGAAAATTTTATGATTTTCATTAAAATTATGAAAAATTTTTTTAGTCGGTTTAATTAATTCAACTTGCGGATGATCTCCTCGAATGAATAATAATTCACTAATTTTTTTTATTTGCTGTTGAATTCTGTAAAATATTTCAGGGAAGTACATTGAGGAAAGACGAGAAATATACCAGAAAATTTTTTTTACTATCATAAAATATTAATTATTGAATTTTCCATAATGCTATCAATGATAGCAAATGTAGTTTTCGTTGTTGCAACTATCGAAGAGAATTCTATTGGAGAATCCAGATTCTCATCAATGGCATTAATAAGTGTTTTAACTTCTTGTTGATGCCCTTTTTTCCCATCAAATTTAAATTTTATTTTTTTATTGCGATAAAGAATCACTTCCTTAAAATTATTCATTATCATTGAGATATTATCCGAGCTAACTTCTATATACTCTTTTGGCAATTTGCTACTTCCATTCGAAACATATAGCAAAGTTCCCACAGAACCATCTGAAAAACTAATAGTAACTGCTGTTGTATCTATATCTCTAATACTACTATTATTTGATTTAATACTTTTCGCAAAAACGGAAACTGGCTGTGCCTCGGTCAAAAATTGCATAACGTCAATAAAATGTCCGCCCTCGCTAAAAATTCTGTAGCCTTGCTCCGGTTGCTGATACCAACTATCCAATGGAACAAATCCGGCGTTTACACGATACAAAATTTGTTTAGGTCCATTAGTTTCATCTAAAATTTCTTTCATTTTCTTTATGGGTTCGGAAAATCTTCGATTAAATCCTACAAGAATTTTAAGATGTTTTTTTTCATTATATATATCAATTATTTCATTTAACTCACTTTTTTTTACACATAACGGTTTTTCTACAAAAATATGCTTATTATTTTGCAAACCTTTTATTACAAATTTAGCATGCGTATTATGACGCGTAGCAATAAAAATTACTCCTGTTTCGTCATCTAAAAAAACATCATCGGGCGATGTTGAAAACAAACTAAAATCAAATTTTTTTGCTACTGATTTTGCATTTATCGGATTTGTAGTGCTTACCAAGCGCAATCGATTTTTATCAATAAAAGGCAATAAATAAGATTGTGCAAAATTACCGGCTCCTATAAATGAAATACCTTTCCCTTTCACAATATTTGTATTCTTTATCCCATGATTTTGGAGTTTTGTTTTGGTTTCAATCTCTTCACCATAAGAAATTAGAACTCCTAAAAATTTTTCTTTTTTCTTTCCAGTAATCAACTCATATGCTTCTATCCCTTTTTCAATAGGAAATATATGCGTTATTAATTTATTTACATTAACTTTCTTTTTACCAATTAATTCTAAAAAACTTATCACATTTCTCTGCTCTGTAAATCGAACATATCCTAGGGGATAATCGATGCCTTTTTCTTCATATATACTGTCATAACGCCCTGGTCCATAAGAACGCGAAAATCTAATTTCAATTTCTTTATCATAAAAAGGCGAACGCGGAATGTCTGCTTTGATTGCACCTACAATTACAATTCTGCCCCTGTCACGCAATATATCTGCCGCAAGTTCAATTGGTTCGTTCGACAGTGTAGCCGCAGTAATTATTACAGCGTCTGCCCCAATTCCTTTTGTTGAGTTTAAAACTTTATTTTCTACTTCATGTCTTTTGCTTAAAAATGCGAAATCTGCCCCGTTTTCTTTCGCCAATTGAATTGCATCAGAAGAAATATCTATTCCAATTGTATTACACCCCATTGCGTTGGCTATCTGAATCGTTAATTGACCTAACAACCCTAATCCAATCACTACAACATTCTCTCCAACTGATAATTGAGCTTGTCTTATTCCTTGCATTGCAATCGCGCCAACTGTACCAAAAGCCGCTTCTTTCATACTAACATTTTCAGGAACTTTTGCGACTAAATTTTTAGGTACGTAAATAACTTCGGCATGACTGGCATACCCTGCGCCTGAACAAGAGACCAAATCCCCTGGTTTAAATTCTTCTGTTGAAGATTCAATTACAACACCTGCACTGGAATAACCCAACTCTTTGTAATTATCTAATCTGTTTTTTACTTTATTTATTGTTGCCATTAAACCTTCTCGATGGTAATTATCTATTACCTGTTTAACTAAATCCGGGCGCTTTTTGGCTTTACCCAATAGTGAGGCCTGAGCTGTTGTTACAGAACTCTTCTCCGTTCCTGCGCTTATCAAAGAAAAAACATTCCGTACTAATACGCCATTGTCTTTTAATTGCGGAATTGGCAACTCTTCAACAGTTATTTCACCCGTTTTCTGATATTGAATTATTTGTTTCATATCTTAACTTATCTCTTGTAAAAATTTAAAATCATTTCAATAATTCGATGTTGTTCGTCTTCTTCTAATTCCGGAAACATCGGCAAACTCAATATCTCATCCTGATATCTTGATGAGACTGGAAAATCATCCTTTTTATATCCCAAATAACTATATGCCTTAAGGTTAGGAAGGGCTATCGGATAATGAATGCCTGTTGCTATTCCTTTTTCGGCTAAAAATTTTTTTAATTCCTCGCGATACTTTGTTCGTACGACATATAAATGCCAAACCGGTTTAGCATAGTCCGGAACAAAAGGCGTTTTAATATCGCCTATATTATTTAGCTTTTCCGAGTAAATTTTTGCAATCTTTCTTCTTTTCTGGCTCCATTCATTTATGTACTTTAATTTAACGTTTAAAATAGCAGCTTGTATCCCGTCCAAGCGGCTATTGTAACCTTCAAACTCATGATCATATTTTGAAATTCTACCATGATTAGCAAGCATTTTCGCCTTTTTAGCAATTTCTTCATCATTGGTAACAATTGTTCCGGCATCACCGTATGCCCCAAGATTTTTACCAGGATAAAAACTAAAAGTAGCAATGTCTCCCATTGTTCCGGCAAAATACCATTTTCCGTTCATATTATATTCAGCAAAATGCGCTTGCGCGGTATCCTCTACAACAAAAAGATTATGCCGCTTCGCGACTTCCAAAATCTGTTTCATATCAGCAGGCTGACCATACAAATGCACCGGAATTATAGCTTTGGTTTTCGAGGTTATTTTCTCATCAACTTTTGTAACGTCTATGTTGTAAGTATTGGGATTAATATCAACAAAAACAACCTTTGCACCAACAGCCGTAATTGCTTCGGAGGTGGCAATAAATGAATTAGCTGCCGTAATAACTTCGTCTCCTCTTCCAATTCCAAGGGCTTTTAACGCTACCATCAAAGCGTCCGTACCGTTGCCAACTCCTATACAATACTTTACGCCTAATTTTTGTGCAAAAGCTTTCTCAAAATTTTCGACATAACGCCCTTTGATAAATGCCGTATTTTCCAATACCTCATTAATTGCGGAATCGATTTCCGTTTTGATATTTAAATACTGTTTTTTTAAATCAACAAAATTAATTTTCATATTTTAACCTATATTTGGTAAATCATTAATTTTTCTTGCAGGATTTCCTACATAAATGCCCGGTTCCGTTATATCTTTCGTTACAACGCTCCCTGCGCCAATAACAACATTATCACAAATTTTCACCGGTAAAATTGTAGCATTTGTGCCAATAGAAACATTGTTACCAATAATTGTTTCAGACCATAAATTCTTATCTCCTTGCGCCGGCCCGCCTTTTTGAAATTTATCATTAATAAACATTGCTCCGTGCGAAATAAAACAATTATTACCAATAGTTACCAACTCGCAAATAAAAGCATGCGATTGTATTTTACAATTATTTCCGATGAAAACATTTTTTTGAATTTCAACAAACGGGCCGATAAAACAATTGTCGCCTATTGTACATCCATACAAATTAACCGGCTTAACAACCTTTACATTGTCGCCAAATTTTACATCAACTATTCCAATTTCCAAAATATCAACTTTTCCCATTGAGTTTAGCCGCACTCCTATAAATTTTATCAATAATTTCCACTGTCTTTAATCCTTCAAAACCATTTGTTGCTATTATTCCTCCATTTTCAAGCACATTTACAACATTTTTGTAAACCTCGCTGTGATTGGACATCGAGCCAACATATTGTCCGTAATTGTTTGGCGGGTTTCCTTCAGGCAACCCTTCAATTTTTACGCCCTCAATGTTTTGATATTCCAATTCGTTAAGATATTGCCCGCCGATTTTAACCGTCCCTTTTTCGCCGAAAATAGTAATTGAACCTTCCATATTCTTTTTATAACTATTCACCGTGTAATTTACAGTTCCCAAGGCGCCGTTGTAAAATTTCAAAATAGCCACGCCTGTGTCCTCAAATTCAATAATATCTTTATGGGTAAAATTTTCATTAAACGAATAAACTTCCTGAACATCGCCAATTAAATAAAACAACAAATCAATAAAATGGCTAAATTGCGTAAAAAGCGTTCCACCGTCCAATTCTTTTGTCCCTTTCCAATCCGAATTTGTATAATACTCAAAATTCCTATTCCAAAAACAACTTAAATGAACGCTGTAAATTCTTCCGAGTTTATTATTATCAATTAAATTTTTTACTGCGGCAACAGGCGGATTAAAACGGTTTTGCTTAACAATAAATAACCTCTTATTCGCTTTCTCCGCAGCATCAATCATCTTTCCGGCATCCAAAACGCTAATTGCCATTGGTTTTTCACATAATACATGAAAACCTGCTTTTAAACTTTTTATTGTATGCTCGGCGTGCAAACCATTAGGCGTACATATCGAGATAACGTCAATATCTTTTTCATGCTCTAGTAGTTCGTCGATATCGGAATAAATGTTCGCTTTGTACTTTTCCCCTAACAGTTGAGCTTTCCGCAAATCAATATCGCACACAGCCTTAAGCTCTCCTACATTGCTAATATGCTCGGCATGTCTTTGCGCAATTCGTCCGCAACCTATTAATCCGAATTTCAATTTTCCCATTTGTTTAACCGATATATTTATTAATTAGATTTATGAATTCTCTCCCGCGATGTTCCCAAGTGTTATTTTTCGCGAAGCTAATTCTTTCTTTTATCACTTGAGTTGAATTTTCTCTACAAGCTCTAAAAACATTATCAACAAATCCCCTAACGTCATATGCTTGATAAACAAATTTTTCCGGTAAATGGTATAGATTCTTTATTTTTCTTGTTACGATAGACAAACCAAAAGCTAAATATAACCAAAATTTATTAGGCATGGTATAAACATTTTCCACATCGTCGTCAATAATATACGGAGCAATTGCTACGTCAGAAGACTCCAAAAGTGAATATAATTCATCGCCTCTTTTCTCACCGTGAAATTCAATATTACTAAAACTCGAGAATTTATCTTTCAATAGTTCTTCGCCAGGCCCCACTATTATTATTCGGAATTTTTCACTTTCAACCGCTAATCCTTGTAGAAGTTCGATATCGATTTTCGCTAACCAACCTACATAAACAACAGTGCATTTATCTTTGATTTCATTGTGCTTTAAAAAATTATAATTTAAATCCGGAGCCGCAGTTAAAAACAAATGTGAATTAGGATTATATTTTTTTAAGTAATCGTATAAATATATGCTGACTCCACAATTAAAAACCGAATTTTTAATTACTAATTTTTGCGTAAAAAAATGATATAAAACAACTATATAAGATTTTGCCCTTTTGACCGCTAAAAAATTATCATTACAAAAATATATTACATTTTTAAAGTATTTAAAAAGCAACCATGCCGACGGGTCAAAATTAACCACAACGTAGTTGCCAATTTTTTTTCTAATATTTTTAAAAAGCCATACTTGATATATTTCATTAATTATTGGTATTCTATAAATAATTACGGCTAAAAAATACCACGAAGGTTGAATTAAAAATATATTTTTTTCAACTTCATTAAAAGTAATGTTTTTTTTACCCTTCTTGTTTTTTGCAATAAAAAATATTTCGATTCCTTGCTTTGCCAAACTGCGTGCCAATTGGTGACGAGCTCTCGGCGGCTCCTCCCAAAATGTTCGGGTGTTAAAAATTAATTTCATCTGTAATATTTTTCTTTCTCAAGAGTTCTTTATAGTAACTCAATATTATTTTTTTGTATGAAGGAGCTTGAGATTCATTAAAATTTTTCAAATAACTTTTCAAAAAGATTCCGTTAATTTCATGTTTATTAGGATATGTAGAATTAGCTGTAATTTCATAAAGGGAAACCGAGACATCCTTTAGTTTCTTTTTGACTGAAGCGCTTTCCCTTACGCCCAACCAGTCGAGAAAGCAAACCTCTCCATTAGTATTAATCAAAATATTTTCAAAATTGTAATCGCCATAAATCAAATCTATATTATGGATTTTGTACAACGCATTTGCGGCAATGGAACTAAATTTATCTATATTTTTGTTTTCATATAATAACTTATCTAATCCAACATATCCATTAACTTCTTCTGTAATCACCCATTCTATAATAGAAAATTTGCTGAATTTTATTGAACCAGAACTTACTAGATTAGGAACGCAAAAACCTTTTTGCAATAATCTATTTAATCCTTTAACTTCACGACTTCCTCTATTCCCTCGCCTAATTAAATTAATTATTTCCCTTTTAAGCCCTTTTTCTATCCAAATTTTACAGTAATAAACTTTATTATGATCAACAACTCTCAGAACTTTCTTATCAAAATTATCTCTAATAAGTTCATACTTCTTTATGAAATTATTTAATTCTGAGAAATCTTTAATTTCATTTAAAACATTTACGAAAGCTTCAATACTTCCCATAATCAAGTAAGGTAAGAAAAATATTTAAGTTCTTTATACAAAAATTCATTTAGTTCAGCAACAATTTCAACACTTAAATTTTGTTTCCAAGAGGGAATTCTGAATTTACTTTCGTTTGCATTTATAATTTTGATAGTTTTAAAATGTTTTAAGTATTGCTTTCTGTTTATTTCCAACTCACAAAAATCAAAAATATTAAAAACTGTTTCTAATGGTTCGCTTACCAAATCTTCGTATCGAATCGTTAAAAAATCATCTTTACTTAGTTTAGAACTAACTTCAATTATATTTGATACAACAGCTTTCCACTCTAATGCTGCAATTCCATAAAAGGACCAATTCACATTTTCTAAAAAATTTTTTTCTTCTTCATTCGGTAAATAACCAAGCCGCCAATTATACACTCCTTCCCATCCTTCCCATCCTTCGTAATTAGTTAAAGAATTCGCGACTGCTCTTCCGTCCCGTACAATATGTATGAATTTAGCATCCGGATAAATCTTTTTGAAAAAACCTATTCTTGACCAGCCGGAGTATTGTGCAAGAAATCTTTTTTTCCCCTCTTTCTTTAGAACGTTATAAACCTTCTGACGTATTTTTTTTTCAACCAACGGATTGACATCGTCTTCCCTTAAATCTCTAAACGGTCTCCTAAAACCCTCAAAAATATTATTCCAGAACATATAGGAAGAAGAAGGTTTTGGTATCCCTTTCATATATTTAATTTTAGTATAATATAATAAGGGAAAATCCAGCAAACGATTCAAGTAAGCAACGCTTTCCTTTGTGGGAAATCTCATATGATAATTTGATAACCAACCTAGTTCTTTATGATAAGCTATTAACTTTATAAAAAGTTCTTTGCCTGCTCTATTAGTTCCTATAACAAAAATTGGTTTATTAATATTCATAATCATTGGTTTATAACAAAATTAATTATGCGCGATAAACTTTCATGAATTGTAAGGTTTTCGGTATCAATTATTAGGTCAGGATTCACTGGAGACTCGTATGGCGATATTTCCGCAAAACCAATTAAATTATTTATCTCTCCATTTATTGCCTTTTTATAAAGTCCCTTAGTATCTCTTTTAATACACTCTTCCAATGATGCTCTAATGTAAACTTCATTAAACACATCTCCGATAATTTCACGTACTTTTGCTCTATGTTCTCTATAAGGAGAAATAACCGGAACTAAAATTACATCAAATTTAGAAATGTTTTCAGCCGCTAAATTTGCTATTAGTTTATTATTTTCCCATATATCCTCTTTTGTAAAACCCAACTTTTTAGTAATTTTATCCCTTATGCTATCACCGTCAAATATAGCGACCTTTAATCCTTTTTTCTGTAATTCATCTTTAACTTTGTACGCTAAAGTTGTTTTCCCTGAACCGCTTAATCCTGTGAACCACAAAACTTTCTTATTATTTAACAAAAACCTCTACTCCCTTTTTTATTGCTGTTGTTATTATTGAAGCAATTTCTTCCCTCATAAACCATTCAGGAGGATTATCGCCTCTCAATAGAATTTTTCTTGCTTCGGTTCCGCTTATAGATAACTTATCCGAAAGGTCATACTCAGACGTTTTTTCAATGTATTTATTTTGTAATTTTGAAAAAAACACCTCGTCAAATTTAATAATTTTCACTTTCAAATCCGGAAACTTGTCGAAAATACTACCAGAATTGTTGGTAGTACTTATTCCCGCTCCTGTATGATCTCTTCCGACCACAAAATGACTACAGCCGAAATTTTGTCTGCAAAGAGCGGTAAATAAAGCTTCTTTTGCTCCTCCATATCTGGAATAAGTGGAAAATACTGCTAATAAAGCAGTATCGGGCGGATAAACATTTTTAATCATATATTCATAACTTTCAATAATATATTGAGCCTGATAATCGCCTTTCTTTTTTTTCCCAACAACCGGATGTAATAAAATTCCATCGGCTTTTGCTCTTTTTATAGCTTCAAATTGGATAAATTCATGCGCTTTATGAATAACATTACGAGTATGGAAGCCAACAACCTTCTCCCAATTTTTTTCTTCAAAAAGTCTTCTGATTTGCCTCGGCGTAAAAGAATACTTAAATTTCTTCTCTGAAAAAGAGAATAACGTAACTTTCCCTCCGATATAATATCCACTCATTGAAGCAGTAATTGCTACACCCGGATGCTCGGCAACAGTAGTTCCGTAAAATTTTAGTGCGATTTTCAAAGGATCATACTCATATAAGTCCCCCACTTCTATCATACCAACAACTTCATCGCTATTTGAATTAACTAAAGGAACAAGCTCTCCATTCGATAACTTTTTCCAAATATCGTAATCAACATCAAGTAATATGGGAATCGGCCATATTGCTCCTTCAGGCAACCTTAAATTATCCAAAACACTATTCAATTCTTCCTTTGTTAAAAATCCTTCCAAAGGACTATATGTTCCAATTGATATTTGTTCAAAATCAAGCTGCGTATTTTCATTCAATTTTATCTTATGGTCTGAAAGTTCACTAGTAAAATCTTCCGGATTACCAATTCTATTTACAAGTATGCCACCATTCGGTTCAATTAAATTAGAGGATACAGAATGTTCGAGCAAATACGAACGTTTAATATTTATAGGAGTAATTTCTTCATTTTGCTTAATCTTTTTCTCTACAAATTTCGAATGCAGAATCAGTTTATTTAACATATTAATACATCCTAATGGATATTTTCCTATTGCAGTCTCCGCGGCAAGCACCAAACCATTAGCCCCTTCATTAATTGTTTCAATAATATCATGCACCTCAGCTCTTGTAGGTTTTCGATGGTGTATCATAGATTCAAGAAGATTTGTAGCGACAAAAACTTCTTTATTCATATTCTTTGCTTTGGATAAAATCACTCTTTGTGTAAGAGGTATTTTCTCAATAGGAATTTCTTTACTTAAGTCTCCGCGATCAATAAGCAAATAATCACTTACTTCAATAATTTCTTCTAAATTCTTTAGGGCGTCAACACATTCAATTTTAGAAATAACTTTCATTCCTGAAACATTTCTAACATATTCAATAGCTTCCTTATTTCGTGCAAATGAAAAAGCAATAAAGTTCACATTGTATTTCTGCCCTATCTTGATAGCTTCAAAATCTTTTGAGGTCAATGGCGGTAAAACTATTTCGTTTCCACTTTGTTTATCAACAACCACGCCTTTGTTACTCCCCAATATACCTTGCGAAATTACTTTTGCTTTAATAAATCCTTTATTTTTTGTTGAAACATCTACCACCGACAAAACCAGAGTATCAAAATCAATATATAATATATCATCAACGTTTAATTGTTGAAATATTTCTTTGGGACGTAATGAAATTTTATCTGGTCCTCCAATTATTTCTTCCTCATAAAGCAAGATTTCGTGATTCTCATAATAAAAGTATTCGCCGTTTTTAATTTCACAAGTTCTTATTTGAGAACCCTCCGTATCAATAATGAAATCTAATCCAACTTTTTGAGACAACTCAATAAAATACTTTAAATCTTTAAGCGTCGAATGTGACATGTTAATTCTTACAAAATCTACCACTCGCTCTTTTATTTTTTCTAAGATTTCAATAGTATTAGTTGAGGGTCCAAGAGTAACTATTTTTTTTATCATTTTTTCCATATTATTTTTATTACGCTATTTTAGGCCAAAGCTTCTTGGCTTTTAAAAAATCAATTAACTTTCCATATTTTTGTTTATACGAATCGTATGTCTTATAATTTTTATAAGATTTAATAGGTAACTTCATTATTTGATTAAATTCTTTTTCACTTAATTTTAATTTTTTTAGCACGTAACTTTTATCTTCTTCTATTGTTTCTTCGTCATACGGTTTTTGCTCTAATTTTTTTAGCGCATCCTCTTTATTAAGTTGTCCTGATCTAATTAATGCAGAATAATGAATTTTTCGTTTGTCAATACCAAATTTTTCAGGTAAAAAATACGTTTGAATAAATTTTGTATAAACGGATTCAAAATGTTTGCCGCCATAATATTCCCAATCAAACTTTTGTTTAAGTAAATCAAGAACTTCGTTGCTGCCAAATTCAACATAATCTAACATTTTTATAATTTGGACACCTTTTAAAACATGAAAATAAAATATATCTTTTGCTAAAACATTTGGAAATGTTTTAAGCTTTTTTGTTCCATAAATTTTCTGGACACTTTTTATATAACGACCATCCATATATGTCCATTCTTTTGGAATTTCTCCTTCCGTTCGATAATTAGATCCGCTATATAAAATATACTTAATACCGTATTTAACTGCAGTTCTATATAATGTGGCTTTGATACCAATATCACTTGGTATTTCAACATCAGGGACAGACGCTTTTAAAAAAGAGACTTGTAAATCCTTAAATTCGCTCCAATCCACAACATATGTATATAAATCAACTCCTAATTTTGTTATGATTTTCTTAATATTTCGAATTGATTGCTCAGAGTTCCAACCATTATCAAAATGAACGGCAATAGGGCGTAAACCAAGCTTTACAGCATGATATAAAGTATATGAACTGTCTTGTCCTCCACTTACACCGACTATACAATCATATTTTTTATTTTTTCCATCTTCTTTTATTTTTTTTATCAAATTTTCAAAAACAACTTCCCTCTCTTTAGATTCTTGAAACCATTTTTCCCTTTCATCAAAATTTTTGCATTGATTACAAATTCCGTTTTCTATTTTAACTCCAGGCACTTCTGAATCCAAAATACAACGAGAACAATATTCTATGTTATTCATATAAGATAACTCCAAACTAATACGCAAATAATTTATCTATTTCTTCTCTTGAAGGATAATTAATGAGAATCCCTTTTTCACTTCCATGATAAACAAACATCGACCCTGCCCCAACGGCAGACGCTCCACCTTCGAATATTGCTTCCTTAAAATGATTCATTTCCCCAGCCCCACCGACTGCCACAACAGGTACAGTTGCAACAGAGGTAACCTTTTTAATTAAATATATATCATATCCGTTCATTTTTCCATCATTATTGATTGAATTTATTATAATTTCGCCAACTCCATACTGTTCAAAGTCTCTAATTATTTCAGATAACTCTCTGTTTATTTTTTTTGTTCCGGATTCTATCCAAGTCGAGTATTTCCCTAAATAGTTCTTTTTTACATCTACCGACACCAAAATACTTTGAGAACCATATTTGTCCGCCGCTCTTCTAATTAAATCCGGATTATTGAATGCATTAGTATTCAAAATTATTTTTTCAATTCCCAACAAAAACAATTTTTCAATTTCCTCAAAAGTTTTTATTCCTCCTCCATAAGCAACAGGCATAAAACACTCGCTTGTAATATCTGATATTAAATCAAAATCTATTGGGGTTTTATCTTTTGAAGCCCTAATATCTAAAAAAACTAACTCATCAACTTCCAATTCATTAAATAACTTTATTGCATTTATGGGGTCGCCGATATAATTAGGTTTTTTAAATCCTATTGTTTTAACTAGCCTTCCCTCAATAAATGTTAATACGGGAATTATTCTTGGCATAAGCATATAAATCTACTCCATACTCGCAAAATTATTTAAAACACACATGCCAAATTTATGACTTTTTTCTGGATGAAACTGTGTAGCAAATATATTTTCCCTCCCCATTGAGGCAGTAAATTCGATACCATGGAATGCGGTTGCAACCACGTCATTAGTATTGTTATTAACGACATAATAGGAATGGACAAAATAAAACCGTAAATTATTCGGACAATTGTTAAATAATAGCGATCCTTTTTTCAAATTGATTGAATTCCAACCCATATGAGGTATTTTATATTTTGTTGTATCCAGGTTAAATTTAATAGTTTTGGCGTCAAACCATCCAAAACCCTCGCTATTTCCCTCGTCACTCCAATTAGTCATCAATTGCATTCCCAAACAAATACCTAGAATTTTCCTTTTTTTATTAAGGACCAAATCATTTAGTAGCGGTAAAAAATTCATTTTATTTAAATTTTCCATACCTTGTTTGAAAGCCCCTACGCCTGGCAAAATTATTTTATCGCTTTTTGCAATTATCTCAGCCTCAGATGTAATAATGGCTTTATGACCAATTTTTTGCAACATATTTGCGACCGATCGCAAATTACCCATTCCATAATCAATTATTGCTATCATTTATCAATCCGGCATAAATTTTTTCCAAACTATTTATTTCATTTAAAAAGCTGCCTTTTTTTTCAAAAATCAGAAAAGCATTATCAGTAAGTATCTTTGCTAATCCAATAGTAGTAAAAAATTTTTTTAATTCTTCATATAAATCATAATAATCATTAGAATTACAAAAAAGCGCGCTTTTATTTTCTTCCAAAACTTCTTGTAGGGAAGGTACTTTCGATAAAATCAGAGGCACACGTAGATACATTGCTTCTAAAACCGTTGCAGGCAAACCGTCATTTGTTGGATAGGAAACAATAACATCAGAGATTAAAAAAACGGCATTCCATTCATATTCATCCAACCTGCCAGTAAAAGAAATTTTACTCTTTAATTTTAGTTTATTTATCAAATTAATTACCTCTTGAAAATACTCGGGGTCATTATCTTTTGCTCCGCCTAAAATCAACCGAAAAGGTCCAAATTTGTCTTCATTTTTAACTAATAAATTAAAGGCTTTAATTATTTGTTTGATTTGATAAATTGCTCTAATGTACCTTGGACTAAAAATTATTTTTTCTTTTTTATCTATCTTTAGTTTATCATATAATTTGCAGTCATCCGGTAATATTTTAAACATTTTTTTAGTATTAACACCGTGAGAAAAATAAAAAATTTTATTTTCCCCTGAAACTTCTTTAACTTGCTTGAACATTTGTTTACTTACAACACTGACAATATCAGCCTTCTTTAATGTGTATTGCCTCAATAACTTTAATATTAAATTTTTAACTGCACCTTGTTCAATTAAAATATCTGAACCTAAACCGCTTAATATAAAAGGATGAAAATCACTAAAAGCACTAACCCACCCTGACCATTTCAAATTGAATGCATGTAAAATATCCGGTTTAATTTTTTTTAGTTCATTTTTAAAACGATAAATTGTCAATGGTAACAAAAAAATTGGAACTTTTGAAAAATCTGCGGATAAAAGACCAATAAATTTTTTATTAATATGTACATTTTTTTTATCAATCTTAGGAATTCCTTTTTTACTCCCTATTTCTTTGGAACAAAAAACGTAAATTTCATGACCTCGCTCGGCTAATTCCGAAACAGTATCAACAAAAAAGGTATATTGATCCGAACTTATTATTACGATTCTCATAAAAGCTTTTTAATACCTTCTTCTAAATTAACCGTAGGTTTCCAACCCAAATATTTTTCGGCCCTTGATACATCGTAAACAACATCCATTACTTCATTTTTTCGCTTTTGCTCTTTATAATTTACTTTTACGTCGGTTTTTGAAGATAATGACAAAACCAATTCAACTAATTTTTCAACGGAAATACTCTTTCCACTCCCAGCATTTAAAATAATTGAATCAAAATCTTTTTCTATTATTTTTTCGTAAACAGATATTATATCATCTATATGAATAAAGTCTCTTTTTGGCTTAGAAGATTGCAGAGAAATTTTTCCTGTTGAAAGTTGATTAATGATAGTAGGGATTAAAAATCTCTCATTTTGTCCTTTGCCGTATATATTTGAAGGTCTGATAATTGCATATTTAACGCCAAAATCTCTATGATATGCAACACATAATTTTTCCCCTATAATTTTACTTTCTGCATACGGGTTTATTGCGCTTGTAGGATGCTCCTCGTCAATAGGTAAATACTGCGGTTTTCCATAAACGTAAGAACTTGCAAATATCATTCCTGCATTGAATTCCTTACACAGTTCCAAAACATTTAGAGTGGATATGATGTTAGTTTCATAAAACTTACGCGGATTTTTATATGATTCAGGAACAAACGATACAGCGGCTAAATGTACTACTTTATCAAATGGACGAATTTTTTCTCTAACAATTTCCCACTTTGTCAAATTAATGTCTTTAATATCAATACATTGCACCGAATATTGTTTATTTTTTTTTAACCGTGCGCATAGTTTTTTACCGACAAAACCGTCGCTTCCTGTTATTAATATATTTTTACTCATTAGAAATCATTCCTACGCAATTTTTTCATAATCATTGCAAGCTTTTTCGTAATCTTCGGGTCGTCCGATATCCAACCAATAGCCTTTATGAATAAATCCTTTTATTCTAAAATTTTTCTTTGACAATACTTCAATAATATCAGGGATGTTAAATGTTTCTTCTTTTGGTAAATGCTCCAGAACATTTGACGAAAAGACATAAATTCCCATACTAACCAAATAATTTAATGTGGGTTTTTCATTCCAAAGGACAAAATTATTGTCTTTATCCAACTCAACCACGCCAAAATCAACATATTGCTCCCTGTAAGCTGTCCCAATTGTAATATCATTCCCACTCTCAGTGTGAAAATCAAACAACTTTTGGAAATCAATATCAGTTAAAACATCGCCGTTCATTACTAAAAATGAATCATTTTCCAAAAAATTTTTGTTTTTCTTAATTGGTCCCCCTGTTCCCAACGGTTTGTCCTCAATAGAATAAGAAATATTTAAGCCAAAATCGGAACCATCTTTAAAAAAAAGTCTTACCATTTCACTTAAATGCCCTGTAGCAATAATTACATCTTTTATTCCCACCTTAGCTAAGTTACACACAACAATTTCTAATATCGGTCGTTCGCCTATCGGCATAAGCGGTTTGGGAAAATTTGTAGTATATGGTTTTAATCGCGTTCCTTTACCGCCTGCCAAAATCAAAGCTTTCATATATTATATACCTCGCTTTTATACAGTTTATGATATTTCTCAAACCAACCTATTGTTTCTCTTAACCCTGCGTCCAAAGAATATCGCGGTTTCCAGTTAGTGTTTTTCAAGATTTTCATATTATTACATTTTAGTCGTTCTACTTCGCTTTTGGAAGGACGCACCCTTTGAGACTCGGAAATAATTTCAATATCCGTATTCATTAAATTCCCAATTTTTTTTACCAAATCAAGAATAGAAATTTCTTCATTCATTCCAATATTAGTTACCTCGCCAAATAATTTATCGGAATCTGCAACTGCCCAAAAGCCGGCTGCAGTATCCTTTACAAAAGTCAAGTCGCGAGTCGGGTGAATATTACCCAAATGAATTTGCTTTTTCCCTGAAAATATTTGAGTAATAACGGTTGGTATAATTGCTCGAGCAGATTGTCTGCGCCCGTATGTATTGAAAGGTCTAACAATTTTTACAGGCAACGAAAATGAACGGAAAAAACTTATTGCTAATTGATCCGCAGCTATTTTAGTTGCAGAATAAGGGGACTGTCCAACTAACGGATGGTTTTCATCGATAGGCACATACTGGGCGGTACCGTATGTTTCGCTTGTTGAAGTAACTAAAACTTGCTGTATGTTTTCATTTTCTTTTGCAGCTTGAAGAATATTGTATGTTCCTTCAATATTAGTTCTTATATATGCGAGCGGAGAAACATAAGAATAAGGAATGCCTATTAACGCCGCCAAATGGAAAATTACATCTACATTTTTGACAGCGCTTTTTACCGAATCAAAATCACGAATATCTCCAGAAATAACTTCAATTTCATTTTTTATTTCAGAATTTTCCAACCAGCCCCATCTGTTAAAAGAATTATAATGTACAAAAGCTCTTACATCATGTCCTTTCCGAACAGTTTCTTCAACCAAGTGAGAACCAATAAAACCTCCTGCGCCTGTTATTAAAATTTTCATATATTACCTAAAATTAATTATTGTTCCTTCATTAAGTAATCTTTCAACAAGACTTGCTAATGAAAGATATACTGGATATGATATTTTCTCATTTAAATATGCTTTTTCATCTAACTTGGTTTCTTTGTAAAAAACTGATGAATAATAATCTGTCCATATCTTATTAAATAACTTTTCATTATTAATTATCCAAACGCCATTGTCATTAGGAATTTTTGAAAGTCCTTTTCTTAATTTTTCCTGAATTTTCTTTCTAATTTGATCGTCAAATCTACACAAAAAGGGGACATTTATTCCCAAATTAACAAATTCGTAACTCATTGTCGGAATCAAAATATCATTAAAATTTCTTAAATATCCCAAAGTTCCCAAACCATTCCACCTTGTCGTTCCAGCAATTAAAGTATTGATTTTAAAATTCTTCGAAAAAAGAAAAGGTTGTTTAAGTACATGATATCTTTTCATTCGCCTCCACCAAGGTAAAGCCCCCATCACTACATCTCCCATTAAAGCCATAATAATCGTAATATTGGAAACATCGTCATAATATGGTCTCCAAAAATTACTTTGGGCACTACCAAAGGGCATTATTTCACCGTTTGTTATTATCCCTATTTCATTAAAATCATAAAAATTATTTTCATTCCAATAATTACTTTCATTATCAGGGTTCCCCACCAACCAAATCCTGTCATCTTCCCAACCTAAAAATTTTAAGATTTTATACGAAGTACGTGCTTCAGGATACCAAGAAACAAATTTAATATTCCAATCATACCCTTCTTTTCTTAATTCACTGAAAATTCCTGATAAAATTCTTGAATCACCACCTGAACTGTGCAATAACCAATATTCTTTTTCAAAAGAAAGATTTTTTACAAACCAATTTTTTAATTCGTCAATAAATGCATCAACCCATTTATTACACTTAATTCTATAAGATAATTTTGACGAAATATTTTTTTCAATGCTTACATTCGGATTAATCCAAGTAATTTCATTAAAAACAGTTTCGTAACCGATTATTCGTCCCTGTTTTCTAATTTTCTCCAGCGCAACAGAATTTAAGGAAACTTCACCAATAGTTTTAGCCAAGTCGAAAACAAAAGGGGAAATATTGCTATATTTTTTATCTTTTATTTTGTATAAAGGATAACTTCCAGCATCTTTATACATTTAATTACCTAACATAAAATTTTCTAGTTTAAGACTATTTGTTTTTATGTTAAAATTTTCATTCGCAAAATTTTTACACTTATTTGACAATACCGAGTATTCATGTTCATTACCCAATAATTCTTCAATTTTTTCTGCTGCATACGCAACATTATCATCACAAACTATCCCTAACCCATTTTCTCTAATTAAGTTATCGGGATCAACCTTTAATGAGACAACCGGCACCCCCAACATCCAAGCTTGTATAAAAGTATTAGGGAACCCTTCGTTAATACTCGTATTAATTAAAATTTTAGAAACAGATGTCAACTGCAAAACTTTTTCCGGTTCAACTTCTCCGTAATAGTTAATATTCAACTCACTTATTGCGTCGCGTACCCTTGCCGCCAAAAGATCATCCGAAAAATTGTTACCGACCATTGCAACTTTTACCAGGAAAGAAATTCTTTTTATAATTTCAAAAAACAATTCGGGTCTCTTAAATTCTTTAAGCGTTGCAACAAAAATAATATCATATTTTTTTTTGTTTTCAAAAGTGTGTATATAATGTCCGTTGTATATACGAAGAACTTTTTTATTAGCAAAATTATTTTTCACTATATTGTTTTGAATCTTATTTTGAACCATTATTCCGTTTGTTTTTTTAACACCATATAGAAACAATCTTCTTTCAAAATAGAGCTTAATTTTCCAAAAAATTTTTTTGAGTTTTCTTTTTTCTTTTTGCATCTTTTTGTAACTAACTTTAATTGGAGCGGAATCATCGCAATATTCATCATGCATTGGATTCCAAAACAACTTTGAATTAAAAAAAGAAGAGTAAATAGCTAACACGCCCAAATGAAATTTATGATATCGATAGTAAATAAAATTCGGTCTAATCTCAATAAGTTTTAAAAAAATATTAAAGGCGGTTTTCAAAATATTATTTCCTCTTTCATACTCAACAACAGTTATTTTGTTAAAATTATCATTAAAATTAGATTTATAATTTTTTCGCTCAGTAAGAAAATAAACATCCCAACTCCTTATAGCAAATTCTTTCGCCAAATAGTATGTCTGTAATTCGGCCCCTCCTAAACCATATTTAGGATGTGAAACAGTATAAAATATTATTTTATTATTCAAGGTAGAATATCCCAGCAATCATTGTTCCGGCAACAATACTTGTAAAAGGATATTCAACAATTGGAAATAGCAAATAAGACAAAGCAACATAAATTATAACTCCTAATGCTACCAAACCATAATTTGATTGATACACATTGAAGAAATTTTTCACTTTGTAAAAAATATAAAACAATCCACTAATAAAAACCATTGCCGGAATAAAGCCATAATCATATAAAAGAACATTAAAAGGAGTAAAAACGGTTCGTCCCATACTTGAATTAATATATTGTATGCCGTAAACCTCAGCTCTTCCAAACATTTGAAAAAATTCTTTATTCCCGTTTCCAAATAAGAAATTAGTCCAACCTTTTTCACTTAGCGTATTAAATATTTTAATAAATCCGGCAACCTTTGGATTATTAATTATACCCAACTTGGAAAAATAGGTTAACTGTAAATCCGCATAAAGTAACATATTTCTTATATAAGGGAAATATTTACTGGAATACATCACTAAAAGGACTACTAAAAGACCTATGAAAGAACTAACCACCAAGTAGCCCAATATTTTTCTTTTTTTAGCGAACATAACTTGAACAAAAACCACCGAACTAAATAAAATAAATGTTTGTGCGACTGATTGAGCTAAGAAAATAATTAATAGAAGAAACCCTAAATATATATTACGATATTTAACTTGATTATTGAAAAATAAAAAAATTAAAGCAATCCCCGTAACATAAACAGTTTCCGTTGCGGTATTTGAGGTTAAAGTTATAAAATCCCCGCTAAAATAGATACGTTTATATATCAGTTGAGGGAGCCACCCTATGAGAAAAACAAAAATTTGTACAACAGAAATATTAAAAAGAGTATATTTAAAAATAAATTTAAATTGTCCAGGTATTAGTAATGGAATAATTGCTATAGCAAGAAAAAAACGACCATAAATAAAAATAACGCGAATTAACCCTTCTCTATCTATTATACCACCAAGATAACTTATAAAAAAAGCCCCATATAATAGTCCCAAAATAATTAAAATATTCCATGTAAAAATTGGCATCTTATTACGCTCTAAAACAACATAAACAAACAGTATAAAAAAAAGAAAAATAATGTAATATTGGCCAATCATTTGCAAGGCTTTTTCGCCCCAATCTGCCTTTATCAAAAATTTACCAAAAATAAAAGGAGAAAACAAACCCTTTATTTTTGTATTAATAAATAATGTACGATAAAAATACAAACTTAAGAATAGAATGCTTCCTAATTTTTTATTTTGTAAATAAAGCACCATTAGAAACACAATCGTCGCTGCCCAACCCATACGTGAAGAATTTAAGTACAAAGTTATGTATGTAAATAAAGCTCCGACGACAGAGTATAAAATATTTTCTTTGGTTAGTATATTTATCTGGTTATTGTTTGCCATTGTTTAAAATTTCTTTGTAGGAGTTATATACCTTTTCGAAAATCTTTTTATAAGTTCTGTTTTCAAGAACAAATTTAGTGCCGTTGTTACTCATTTGCTCTCTTAATTTTTCATCGTGAATAATTTTACAAATAGCTTCGGAAAATTGGGAAACATCGTATTCAACACAAAGACCTCCTCCGCTTTTTCTTAGAACCTCTCCTTGTTCAGGCAAATCGTTACCAACAACAGGACATCCGTATCCAAGCGATTCATAAACCTTAGTTACTGAACTTACCGTATATAAAGGAATCGGAGGAATTGGAGAAACAGACAAAATCGCTATTTTTAAAAAATATTTAATAAATTCACGATTAACATATCCGGTAAAAATTACAAATTGTTCAAGATTTTCTTTAATAACTACTTTTTTCAAGTCGTTTATTTCTTTATTTGTTCCGCCAACCATGACAAGACGAAGAGTTTTTTCTTGACATATATTTAAAACCCTTTTAAAAACTGAAATCAAAAAGCCCAAATTCCTCTTTTTATCCATAACACCGAAATAAAGAATTACTTTTTTATTTAGTAAATCATATTTTTTAAGAATAGATTTCTTAATATTCTCATCAAACAAAAAATCTGGCTCAAATCCCAATCCCACAGGAAATATTTTTTCTTTCTTTACTCTTTCTTCTTTCGTCAGCACTCTTTTCATTTCCTCGCTTATAGCAAAAATAGCATCACTTTTTCTCCAGATAAATTTAAGCACCTTTAATTCAAAAAAAGCTCGCACTCTTCTGTCAAATCTATCGTGTTTAATTCGTTCTCTTAATAATATTTCCCGCGGGAATGAATGTTGGAAAACAAATTTCGAATTGTTTAACTTACTAAAAAAAAAAGCGAGTACTCCGCCCCATACCCAGTTTCTAACTTGATAAATATCAAATTTTATTTTTCGTTGTAAGGAAAATACCACAAATAAAACTTCTAAATTCAATATAAAAGTATAAAAAATTCCTTTTTTACCAAACGTATTTATCAAAAGTAGAAATGCTCTATTCCACTTGGTAATTTCTATATAACGTTTATTATTAAGATTACTCTTAAAAAGAAAATAAACTTTAATATTTTCAGAAGGAAAAATTTTTGAGTAAACCGTTTCAATAAAAGCGTGCTTCGTCGGAAAATCTCTATCAACAATGAAAAGAATATTCATTTTGTTGTTAGTTAAGGATATAATTTAAGATCACTTTCATTCTTTTACTATCATCAAAATATTTCTCTATTTTCTTTCTGGCATTTATTGCCATTTGAATCCTTTTTTCTTCATTATCCAGTAATTCGACAATATACTTGGCAAATTTCTCGGAATTTTGTTCGCATATTACCCCGTCAACGTGATTCTCAATGATTTTTTCCGCATCCTTAACTTTTGCTATAATGGCCGGTGTTCCTCTCTCCATGGCTTCCAACAAAGAAAAGTTTAAATATACCAAATCCGCAGGCAATACAAATATTTTGGCTTTTTCATAGTATTTTTGCGCATTTTCAGTCCAAAAATGAACATCCCCGAATTTGGTCAAGTTTTTACTTTTTAATAATTTCTCAACTTTCTCCTTTTCTTTTGTATTACGAGCGCCAACAAAAAGAAATTTCGCATCATTATGCTTTTCCAGTATAAAGGGCATTGCGTTTATTATTATATCTATCCTACGCCATTTTTTAAATCCGTTTAGGAATAAAATAATTTTATCCTTTCTGTTAAAATTAACATTATTTTTCACACGTACTTTATTAGGGTCAAAAACAATATTATCTTGATCTATTCCTAAATCGAATAATATTTGTTTCATATAAGTTTCTCTATATAAAATTTTATCGCTTAAAGATAATGTTAGCTTAATAAAGATTTTTTTTACCTTGCTGTACTCGTTATAATAATATAATTCTCCACGTAAAACAGTAAACACTGTCGAACCAACCAGCTTTGCAACAAAGGCATAAAAGGCCTGACGTACACCGCTGCCTAATCTACCCGTGAAATAAATTTCAACATATACTGGTTTAATTTTTATAATTTGTAAAATAAAAACCATAAAATCAAAAACCAATATTTGAGGAGTTTCATGTACCGGATAATTGTACGAATTTTTCTGTCCGGTTAATTCCAAAGAGTAAAAAAAAGGCATAATCCCTTCTTTTTCCAAATAATATCCTCTAACTGCACTTTTGTTAATAACATGTTCTAAGCCACAAAAAAGAGCGGATTTTTTTTGAGTTGAATTAAAAACCGAGTAAACCAAAAAGGAAAGGAGTTCTATTAAAAAAATCGGGAATAAAATAACGTTAATAAATAATAAGAATATTTTTTTTAGCAACTTCTTCAATTATTTAACCTTGGTTTGAATTCAAAAATAAAAATTACCAGTTGCGAAAGTTTCCTCAAAATTTTTGAACTTTCTTTCATTTTATTAAAATATTCAAGTTCATCCTTCCGGAAAGGATGAAAAAAGATGAAACTAACAAAAGAAATTGCGCCGAAAATTATACTGAAAATTATCAAGGAGATTATCCCTTTAACAAAAAGCGAACTTAAGAAATAAAAAAGTATTGACAAAACAAAAATCAAAGCGAAAATTTTTATAAATTCTTTATTATAGTATTTTATTCGAATAATTCTTTTTGCTAAAAATAACATTAGCGCATTTTTGAGTAAATCACCAATTAGCGTTGCAAGTGCAACTCCCATTATTCCAAAGTTTTTCATTCCCCATATTCCTACGAAAATACTGAAAACAACAATAATTTTAGCATAAAAAGCAATTTCCATTCTTTTTTTTAAAATAATAGTTAATCCCAGTGGATAAAAATATGCTGCTATAAAATTCCCCGCTAGTAACAACACCAATACCCCAAAGGAAGGGAAATATTTTGCTCCGTAAATAAATTCAATAAAAGGTTTGCCAAAACTAAAAAAATATATAAATGGTAACGAATACACTAGCAACATAACCTTTACAATAAAATTATAAACTTTATCAAATTCGTTTTTATTAAATTCTTTTGTAAATTTCCCGAGAAACAAGGGTCTTAAAACAGTTAAAAAATCCTTCATAGGTAAAAGTTTAAAGACAAGCTTGTAAAGTTTTAACGAAAAAGAATACAATCCCACAAAATACTGATTACCGGCTCCGGCAACAATGAAATTATCCGACGTTTTGCCAATAATGCCTGCTCCGAGTTCATTCAAAGATGAATATGCCGCATAACGGACAACTTCTTTTTTTTTCAATTTAACGGAATTAATTTTTTCATACTTAATTGTTTTAAAATATCTAATAATAATGAAAATGGAAGGTATCAGATAAACAAAGGCTCCGGCAGCGCTAATGTATAGAAGAATATTTACCGTTAAGCGAGGTAAAAATATTATTAACAATACCGCGGTAAACAGAGAATTAATTATAGCAAAGACAGATGCGTTTTTATGTAAAAGAAGCGACTTAATTATGTTATCAAAAATAGCTTTGGAATAACTAAAAAACATATAAACAAAAAGGGCAAGAAGATAAATTTCTATATTTTGTATATTAAATATTTCGGCATACGGTTTTCTGAATACATAAATCATTAACGATAATAGAACAAATATTCCGACAGAAGAAAGGACTCCAACTTTCAACAATTTTAATAGTTTCGGAATATCTTTGTTTTCCGCTAATTCTGGGATAAATCTGTTAAAAACACTGGTAACGGAAGAAAGAGCAAATATATTTATGAATGTTAATGTGCTGAGTAAAAAATTATATGTTCCGTAAATTTCGACGGAAAGCTTTCTAACAACTAAAATATTAACGACAAAACCTATTATCTGAACCGTAATTTTGGCTAGATATACCCACGAAGAGTTTTTTACAAGGATGTTGATCCTATTACTCATTTAAAGGGAAATTAAGTTATTATTTTCCAATTTATATTTTTCCCCGCACTTTTCACAAAAATAAATCCCTTCACTTTTCTTTAATCTATTACCGCAAGAACATATACCGCCCAATACCTTAGCGGGCACACCTCCAATAATTAAATTCTTTCCGAACGATTTTGAAACCACTGCGCCAGCGGCAACAATACAATTTTCACCTATATTTACTTCTGGAAGAATTACAACACCCGTACCTAGCCATACATTATCACCTATTATTACCGGTTGCCCCTCAAGAGGCTTCCTATCAGCGCTAAAATCATGGTTAGAACTAATAATTTTTACAGAAGGAGCAAATAAAACATTATACCCGAATTCAATTCCGTTATAAGCGGAAAAATAACAATTTCCGCTTACGGACATGCTTTTTATAAATTTTATGCCACCTTTAAATTTAATATTTTGGGGACTTGAAATAATTGTTGTATAATGAGCCTCAATAGGGAAATCCTTATTAATACCCAAAATTTTTTGAAATAGAAAATTAACAAATGCAATATTATTACGATTGGATTTTCTAAATATTCTATTATAAAGTAGCTTGATAAATCTTTTCATTTCAAAAAAAAGATTTGTACCAATCAATAAAATTAGATATTCCCTTATTAATACTTGTCTCCGGTATGAAGCCAGTTACCTTAACTAACTCGTCAACATTTGCGTATGTACTCGGGACATCGCCAGGTTGTAAAGGCAAAAAATTTATTTGCGCTTTTTTGCCCAACTTTTTCTCAATCGTTTCAATAAAATCCATTAAACGAACGGGTGAATTATTTCCAATATTGTAAACTTTATACGGAGCATTTGAGGAATCAGGGGAAAAATCTTTGTCGTGTACGTTTTCAATCCTTTCAGGAATAACTTTTAGTATTCTTTTCACGCTTTCAACAATATCATCTATATAAGTAAAATCCCTACTCATATTTCCGAAATTAAAAACATTTATATGCTTATCATTTAAAATTGCTTTCACGAATAAAAATAAAGCCATATCCGGTCTTCCCCACGGACCGTAAACTGTAAAAAAACGTAAGCCGGTTGTAGGTAAGTTAAAAAGATAACTATATGTATGCGCAAGCAATTCATTTGATTTTTTTGTAGCCGCATAAACGCTTATGGGATGTTCTACGCAATCTTTTGTCGAAAACGGTTGTTTTTTATTCAAACCATATACACTGGAACTACTTGCATAAACAAGGTGCTTTATGTTCGTATATCTTGAATTTTCCAAAATATTCATAAACCCGACAATATTACTCTCGATATAAGACTGCGGATTTTCCAACGAATATCGAACACCGGCTTGAGCAGCTAAATTAATTACATAATCGAATTTTTCTTTCTGAAAAAGTCTTTTTAGGTTTTCTTTATCTTCCAAATTAAGTTTGATAAATCGGTAATTAGAATAATTAGAACTTTTAATGAATTTATTATATTCAATGTTTCCAGTAATTCCACTTTCCTTTAATCTACCATATTTAAGTCGGACATCGTAATAATTATTAATATTATCCAAACCGACAATTTCAAAGTTTTCTTTAACCAATTTTTTTATAAGATGAAATCCTATAAAACCGGCTGTTCCAGTAACTAATATTTTATCCATTTTCCACCTGAAAATTTAAACCTTTAAATCCAATTGCTATAAACCCAAAATTCTTAATTACTTCTTTATTATAAACCAATTCAGATTTATCTTTATTAACAAACGAACCTCCGGCGCCAAGAAGAATTGCATGTCCGGCTGCAGTGTCCCATTCCCAAGTCGGTCCGCTTCTATAGTATATATCGGCGGTTCCATCGGCAACCATACAAATTTTCAAAGAGCTTCCTTTTGATAACTTCTTGTGGATATTAAATTGGGAGTAAAATTTGTTCTCTTCTTCGCCGGAATGCGAACGCGACTGAACGACATTTAATTTATCAGAAGCTGATTTACCGCTTACATTTATTTTAACATTTGTTTCGTCAGCTTCGATTTTGTAACTTCCATTTTCTACATCGCCGTAATAAAATTCTTTAGTTACTGGGACATAAATTACACCGGCGATAGGTTTTTGATTTTCAATTAAAGCAATATTAACTGTAAATTCGCCGTTGCGTTTGATGAATTCTTTAGTCCCATCCAAAGGATCAACAAGCCAGAAATATTCCCAATTTTTTCTTTCGTCAAATGCTATTTCCTTCCCTTCTTCAGATAAGATTGGAATTTTGGGGTAATCTTCCTTCAATCTTTTTTCAATTATCTCATTCGAGGCTTTATCAGCTTTCGTTAAAGGAGAATTATCCGACTTGGTTTCAACTCCAAAATCCTCGGAATTATACACATCGAGAATTGCATCTCCCGCTTCCTGTGCTATTTCTATTAATTTTTCTAAATTGATTTCTTTCAAAATTATTTGCTTTTTCTCTGACAGTTACGAATTTGTGTGTGTTTTAGCAGTTAAAATATAAATTTGTAACGAGTGATGAGTGAAGAGTAATCCGTAAAGAAAGAGTAGAGAGTTTTAAGTCTTTTGACCTTTTCGCCTTTTAACCTTTGAACCTTTTTCCTTTTTACTTTCTACTTTTTCCTTTGAACTTGTCAGTTACGCTTTAAAAACCTTCTCCGAATAAATCCCGTGTTTTTCAAAGGCGTTTCTTGTATCAAGAATTATTTTCGCGTTGTCCTTTATGAACTGATAATCAAAATCGTCGTGGTCCGTGCTTAAAACGATTAAGTCGAATGACTTTAGGTTTTCTTCCGTTAATTCTACGGATTTCATATCATATTGATATTTTCTCGTATGAGGCAAAACGGGAATGTACGGATCGCTGTAATCTACAATCGCGCCTTTCTCCCTGAAAATCTCAATTAGTTTTAACGAAGGCGATTCACGCATGTCGTCAATATTCTTTTTATAAGCCGCTCCGAGAATCAGTACTTTGGAATTTTTTAAAGATTTTCCGTTTTCATTCATAAGTTCAAGCGCTTTTTGTACCACGTAATATGGTTGATATGTATTTACTTCACCGGCAAGTTCAATAAATCTTGTGTTTATTTCAAATTCGCGGGCTTTCCATGTCAGATAAAAGGGGTCAATCGGAATGCAGTGCCCGCCGAGTCCGGGACCGGGATAAAAGGGAGTAAATCCGAACGGTTTTGTTTTTGCCGCGTCAATTACTTCCCAAACGTCAATTCCCATTTTATCAAACACCATTTTCAGCTCATTTACCAGCGCAATGTTAATTGAGCGAAAAACATTTTCGACTATTTTTGTAGCTTCGGCGGCTTCGGTTGATGAAACCGGAACGGTCTTAACTATAACCAAATCGTAAAGTTTGCGCGCTACTTCCAAGCAGTTCTCCGTTACGCCTCCGACTACTTTCGGAATTGTAGATGTGTTAAAATTCGGGTTGTTCGGGTCTTCTCTTTCGGGACTGTAAGCAAGAAAAAAGTCTTCACCGACCAACCATTTTTCTGCATCTTTTTTATCTTGATAATTTAATGCATTCTCAAATTCGGGAAGCATTATTTCTCTTGTCGTTCCCGGATAGGTTGTAGATTCAAGAGTAACAAGCTGTCCTTTTCTTAAGTATTTTTTTATTATATCAACAGACGAAACCACATACTTCATGTCCGGTTCGCGGTGTCCGTCTAGGGGAGTAGGTACTGCAATTAAAATTGCGTCAACTTCAGGCAGACGTGAAAAATCAGACGTCGCCTCAAAATATCCGGAATTAACAGCTTTCGAAATTCTTTCAGCCGGAATATGCTTGATGTATGTTTCACCGTTCATTAAAACAGGAATTTTCCTTTCATCGACATCAAAACCGATTACTTTAATATTCTTCTCGGCAAATTCCAATCCGAGCGGCAAACCGACGTATCCCAAGCCGACAATACCGACTATGACGGATTTATTGTTGATTTTGTTTAATATTTCTTCTTTATTATTCATAAATACTCCGTAAGTAAAAAGGAAAAAGTATGAAGTAAAAAGTTAGGATAATTTCTTATCTTGATTTTTCCTTGTTTTTGATACGATGCTTCCAAGTATGTTTTTTAATTCATTTGATTCGTTTATCAAAAAGTCCAGTTCTTGAATTTTATTAGAAATTTTGGAATGTTTTATTATTCTTAGCCAGTAATTTGTTTCACGCATTTCTTTTAATGCAATTGAAACTTTATTATTAAAATCTCTTCTGGAAGATCCCGCTTGAGCTTCCTCATAGTTGGCTTCCGTGGAGGCGCTACTTTTTGTCAGTTGAGAAATAATAACATTATCTATTGATGACTTTGGTAATGTTTTCAAAAAGTTAATAGTCTTAATAATAAAATCGAATAACCTTTTACTTAAATCATTCAATTATACCACCCGCCCTATTCATTCACTTTTGACTTTTTACTTTATACTTTTTACTTAAAATGTTACAACTTCGCTCCATTCATAACGACATATTGCTATGTTGTGCAAAGCCTTCAAGAATTAATATCTGTAACATTCATTCTAAGGAATTTTCCAAATACTCAATTGTTTTTTTTTCAATAAAACCGAAAACCGCTTTTCTGTTTATTTCAAAATTCTGCATAAACGATATTGGGAAATCGTCAACATCGTCATACGCAAGCAAAGCCCGCAAGTAGATTCCTATATCCAGTTCATGATGTTTTTTCTTTGCTAAGTTTATCAATTCGGCTAAGTCGTATTTTTGAAGAATAAAATAAATATCCACATAATCTTTATAAGTAGCTCTGAAAAGAGCTAACAATTTCATTACGCCGATTTCAAGAATTTGAGCTAAATTAAAAAATTCAGTTTGAAGCAAAGGTAAAACGTTAGAATACTGAAGTTTAAACAATGATAATTTAATAGATTCATTTAATAAAAAAGTCAGCGTATTAAGCTCATTTTGAATAACGGAAATTTTTGTTCCGTAAAAAGTTGTTTTAACAAAGTTTATAAGTTTGTCATTCTCAAATTCTTGCGAAGTAAAAAAATCAAAATCGACTGATTTTCTGTGTCCTAATTGAAGAGCAAGCCCGGTCCCTCCGGCAAGATAAAAATGATTTTTAAAAACGGATAATTTATCAAGAATTTCCCTTCTGTCATCATCCAAAACCGTGTAAATTAAATCATTTTTTCCAGAGTTTTTCATATTTAACCAGTTTTTGCCAAAACAAATAGTTTGTCCTGCTCAAAGATTTTTGTCCTTTAATATTTAAGAAAACTGAAATATCACTTAGAGAGAATGTTGTAAATATAAAATTAATCACCGATAAATCTCCATATGCAAGTAGTCTGTTTAAAATATAATCTTTATGATTAATGATATTTAATTCGCTAAAATCACAATCCCAAAAATATTTTTTAAATTTATCAGGCAACCGTTTCATCAAAATAATTTTATTTTTCTCAAATATTCAATTATTAATTACAGTATCATGTTGTTAGTACGAAAATGAAATTCCGGTAAAATCTTTAATCTTCTTTTTTCGTACTACTCGATAATATTTTCTGCAGTTCATTGAAAGATTTCATATTTGCAGCTCCGTCAATGGCTTTTAATGCTACGTCTTGAACTTTTTGATAAGCTTTATCAAGTTTGCCGGATAACTCAACGACTTTCTTTTCTTGTTCCTGCACTAATTTTTCGAGACTTGCAATTTTAGTTGTAAGAACATTCTCTCTTCCTTCAGATTCTTTTTTAAGTAATTCTTCTTTATTCTTATACTCAATTTCAATTTTTTCAACCGCCTCTTTTACAGCCGCATCTACTGCAAGTTTAATTTCTTTATCAAAATTATCAACTTTGGATTTAAGTTCTCTATATTCGTTTTCTTTTTCCGAAATCGTTTTTTCTCTCTCATTCAGCTCAATTTCTTTTTGATTCAATTTTTCCAAAGTTTCTTTTTCACGTATCTTTAGTTCGTCTTCAAATTTGTTTTTGGCAAGTATTTTTTCTCTATTAAAATTGTATTCATATTCTTCTTTTTCACGCTTCCTTTTTTTATCCTCTTCGGCTTTTAACTCGGCAACGATTTTTTGATGTTCAGATTTCTCTTTTTCCCACTCTTTTTTTGTATCCTCAATTTCACTCGAAAGTTTTTTCTTCATTTCGGCAAATTCCAACTCAAAATCTTCCTTCCGTGTATTTTGCGCTTCAATTAACGCCGCAAGCGAATACGCAGATTTCTCAATTTCAAAAATTTCTTTCAATTCGGCGTCTTTAACCGAAATTGCTTTTTGGATATCTTCATATCGTTTAATTTCATTACGAAGTTTGAATTTCAGATCGTCAAGTAATTTAGTAATTTCTTCACTCAACCCTGAGATACCTGCATTGATTTTATCTGCGGTAAATTCTTCCACCTTCTTTACCGCTTCTTTTTTCTGCTTTTCCTCAACTATTTTTTGAGGATTCAATTTAGCTTTCGCTTTTTCCGCAAGAAGTTTAACAACTTTTTCATAGGACTCGAGAAGTTCTTTTTTTGTATTAGTCATAGATAATTTTTTCGGAGTAAATTCTTGATCGCCCATTACTTTCCTTAAATCTAATTCTTAAATTCATTCAGCAATTTATTTCGGAACTCTTTAATTATTATAGAAACCTTTGTAAACCTAAAATTGTCATATTGAGTCCGCCAAGTTGGGTTCAGAATGACATAATATTGGATAATACAAAACCTTCTATAAAATAACCGCAAAATTTAACTTTATACTTTTTACTTGAAATGTTACAGCTTCGCCACGTGAGTCACATTTTCTGTGAATCCTTGGAAGGAGTCCGGGAGTTGAATTTTACTTTGGACAAAAGCAGAAAAACAATTTCTAACCTAACTTATCGCCTCAGTATTTCAATAATTGCTTTTTTCCTTCCCTCGCAATTTTAAGATTCAAATATATGAAAAAAGTTCTAACCGCAAAACAAATTATAACTAAAATTCACCATTTGTTTTTACCGTGTGAAGTATATCACATTCGCATTAAAAGATTAATTTTCATTAATAAAATCAGTATTAGTGCAAATTTTAGATGGCTGAGGCATTTATTGAATTTTTAGAAATAAAATTACAAGATTATGGAACTTCTCGTGCTGATTAGTAAATATTGTCATTATTTATCTCACTATATGCAACAGCTAAATTATCCCAAAATTATCATTAGGCTGAAAATCTCTAATAACCACCATTAGATAAAAATTAGGATTAGTTATTAAAACACAATGAGTTATCCAACGATAAAAAAATTAACTTTGACAATAAAACACATAAGAAATTCTTACTCGTTCTATTTGCAGCACAGTCCGCCACGGAGGACTGTGGCTGAAATAATTTAGCGTTATGCTTGTTTTTCGCAGATTGCAAGCAATCTACGCTACAAAAAATATATTGCTATTCAAATTTTTAGAGCAAAAAATTTTTTCTTATGACAATTTTGGGCTTATATTTCATCAAAGCACTGTTTGTAAACCGAATCATCCCCCCTACTGTTGAAAATGGGGACAACTCCGTAGGAGTGTTACCTTTGTAAAAAGTATCTGCACAATCATCTTTTAACTCCGTAGGTGCGGCACTTTTGGTTGCAAGTGCTATTCATATTATCTGTTTTGTATCGCTCCTACGGAGCTTATAATCAGTGGGGTTTGCTTGTTACACAGATTTTGCTCCTACGGAGCAAAGACTATATCGTATTGTCTTTATTATTATCAGAAACCTGTGTAAACAGAATCATATCCTATCCTGTCGAAAACAATGTTCTCAACTTAAAAGTTTTTATAAATATCTCATTGCTTCAGCAATGGTTCAAGTACATAAAAGAAATGAAGCTCAACCGGTTTGCCGGTTTCCTTAACTCTTAGGCACATAAACCGGTGAACCGGTTACGACAATTATGTTTTTCCTTTTACCCACTGATGAATCAGTGGGTTAATGAAACTAATTGTTTTCATAAGTTGATTGTGTTGGTCGAAAATGGGGACAACTCCGTAGGAGTGTTACCTTTGTAAAAAGTATCTGCACAATTATCTTTTAGCTCCGTAGGTGCGGCACACTTTGGATTGCATGCGCTATACAACACTTTATCTGCTTTGTATCGCTCCTACGGAGCTTATAATCTATGGGGTTTGCTTGTTACACAGATTTTGCTCCTACGGAGCAAGGACTAAAAGACCAGATATTACGATTTAAGAAACTCCGTGATTTTTCCGGCAACATATTCAATCTCTTCACGCTCGAGTTCGGGGAAGATCGGTAGAGCCAGAGAATGATCCGCAGCAAAATCAGCATTGGGATATTTATCTTTGGAACTAGGCAAATCCTTAAAACATTCCTGCTTATGAAACGGAACCGGATAGTAAATCTCCGACGCTATTCCATTCTCTTTCAAGAATTCCCTCAGCTCATCACGGTTTTCCACACGAATTACATATTGATTATAAATATGGTAGTTGGTTAATCCGGAATCCTTGTAAACCGCCTTTGGCAAAAGGACTTTATTATTTTCATCGAATTTAACTCTTCCCTCTTCTTCAGCTATTCCGGCTTCAATAAACAATTTTGTGTAAAGTTGCGCGTTATCCCTTCTTTTTGCCGACCACTCATTAAGATGCGGTAATTTAACATTAAGCACTGCCGATTGGATTGCATCCAGCCGGAAATTTCCGCCAATCATACTGTGATAATACTTCGGCTCTGAGCCGTGAACCCGAAGTATTCTCATCTTCTCGCCAAGCTCTTCGTCCATCGTTACTACCATTCCACCATCGCCGTATCCGCCGAGGTTCTTACTCGGGAAAAAGGAGTAGCAGCCGACTGTCCCGATCGTTCCAACGCTTCGTCCATCTTTATATTGTACGCTGATCGCCTGTGCGCCATCTTCAATCACCTTCAAATTATATTTTTCCGCGATTTCCATAATGGGAGCCATATCGGCGCTTTGCCCGTAGAGATGAACAGGAATAATCGCTTTCGTCCGGGATGTAATTTTAGCTTCAATTAATTCCGGATCAATATTAAAGCTCACGGGATCAATATCTACAAAAACGGGGGTGGCATTCAAGCGCGCTACAACTCCGGCAGTTGCAAAAAACGAATATGTAGGCACAATTACTTCATCGCCCGGTTTAATATCGATTGCCATTAACGCGAGGAGTAACGCATCCGTTCCCGACGAGACTCCGACCGCCTTTTTAGCTCCGAGAAACTCCGCAATATTATTCTCAAGATTTGCAACTTCCGGTCCGAGTATAAAATATTGTGATTCCGCAACCTTCAGAATTGCTTCGTCCAGTTCCGGTTTTAACGATTGATATTGTTTTTTCAAATCTAATAATTTTACGTTCATTTTTTCCTCTTTATAATCAGTAATGAGTTATGAGTAATGAGTGATGAGTTATGAGATTAACAAGTAGAATATTATTTTAATGATTTAATCAGTCCTAAAAGCATTCTTCTGATTTCTATTAATTCTGTACTTAATCTCTTAAAATCATCCTCCTTTAAATATTTTAATTTTTGACTTATTATTAGCTGTGTTTCCACTTCAGATAAACTGCCTAACGAAAAATATAAAAATCTACTAAATTCAACATTCCCCTTTCTTCCCGCTCCTTCAGCAATATTTGAAGGAATTGAAACTGATGCTCGTCTGATTTGATTTGTTATCCCGTAAATTTCTTTCTGAGGGAATATTTCAGTTGCCTCATAAATATTAATAACAAATTCTACTGACCTTTTCCAAACATCCAAATCTTTATGATTATTCATAATCCCCCTCTTAATCATTAATTAAAATTAATCGCTACTCATCACTCCGCCCTGGCGGATTACTCATTACGCTTTACTCATCACGCATCACGCATTATTCACTTTTCCTCAATAACTATTCCCTTAACTAATCTGTAAGTAATTCCCGTTCTCGGTGAAACAAAAACTCCGTTATCGTCGAATTCCATTTTCTCTCCCGCTTCCGAGTACCAGCCGATAATCTTGGCAGGATTGCCAACCACGAGAGCGTAATCGGGAACATCCTTTGTAACAACGGCTCCGGCTCCCACCATTGCAAATCTCCCGATTGTGTGTCCGCAAACAATTGTGCAGTTTGCGCCGAGCGATGCGCCTTCTTTAACCAAAGTTTTGATGTAATATTCGGAACCGACTTGCGGGTATTTACTGCGGGGATTTAAGATATTTGTAAATACCATAGAAGGACCGCAGAAAACATAATCTTCAAGAGTTACTCCCTCGTAAACGGAAACATTATTTTGAATCTTGACAAAATTCCCGATAGTAACATTATTGCCCACATTCACATTCTGCCCGAGCACACACTTCTTCCCGATTTTTGCTCCGGACTGAACATGCGAGAAGTGCCAAATCTTTGTTCCTTCTCCGATTTCAACACCGTCGTCAACTACGGCATGTTCATTTACATAGTAATTTTTATTTTTCATTCTATTCCTCTTTTTTTAGTTGCTAGTTATGAGTGATCAGTTATGAGTAATCCGCCAGGGCGGAGTAATGAGTTGATGAAGTAAAATCTATTCTTTAATATTATAAGAGATTCTGGAAAATACCTCTAAGCTCGGCACAAACAAAATTATTCATTTTAATTGCTTCATTCCAAACATACAACTTCATGCAACTGCGATTAATATTTTTTCTTTTTGTACTTTTCATTTACGAGTTCACTAAAGAAAGGTCTAAAAACCGTTGAAACGGTTGCAATGTACAATAAGCATTGTATTAACCCACAAATTAAGTCGTGGGTTAGCAATAACTTAGAGGAATCAGTAACCGCTTCAGCGGTTTATAAATTATTGAATTTGAGGATAATCACCTTTCTTAAGTGGGAACATTTATAAAATATTAAAACTTTATTTTATCCGCTCATCCATCCGCCTCAGGCGGGTTCCATTTATCAAACAAAAGGAAATCTTTCATCTTAACTCATTACGCTTTTCTCATCACGCATCACTCCGCCTTGGCGGATTACTCATTACTCATTACTCTTTACTTGATGATCAAGCTATTCTCTGTTTACTGTCAACTGCCCACTGTTCGCTGTCAACTGTTTACTGCTCACCGTTAACTGTTCACTTCCTCATCGCCTGCACCAGTTCAATACTCGGTCTGGCGTCCTCAATTCCAAAACCGTTTCCGTTAAGAATGTCCCGATAAACTTTTGTGTGCAGATCGGTAAATCCTTTCGAAAATTCAAACTCCTCGCCGTCAATTAATATCGAGCGGTAAGTTCTTTTGCCCGCTTCCTTCTCCGCTTCAGGGACATCGGCATAATCAATAGACAAAAACCAGCTTACATCGGCATTCTGTAACTCGAGAGTCCCTTTCATTTTTCTCGGTTCGGAAATCTCCAGCTTGTAATTTTTAACTTCACCAAAAAGAAACATCAGCATATCGAAAAAGTGAATTCCAATATTCGTCGCAATTCCCCCAGATTTGGAAATATCTCCTTTCCACGAAAAATCATACCATTGCCCGCGCGAAGTAATATACTTTAAATCAACGTTGTGTCTTGAAGTGGAGTCTTTCACCTTTTCCTTCAATGCAAGCACCGAGTCATGTAATCTTAACTGAAGTATATTGTAAACTTTCCTTCCGGTTTCCTCTTCGATTTCCTGCAGCGCGTCAAGGTTCCACGGATTAAGAACAAGCGGCTTTTCGCAGATTGCATCAGCACCCATTCTTAAAGCGAGACGAATATGCGAATCATGGAGATAATTCGGAGTGCAAACCGATAGGTAATCAATCGCGTTATGTTCTCTCCTCAACTTTTCGAGATGCCTCTCAAACCGCTCATACTCCCGAAAAAAAGCGGCATCCGGAAAATAAGAATCGATTATTCCAACCGAGTCATGAACATCTAAAGCTGCAATCAGTTCGTTGCCTGTATCTCTAATAGCTTGAAAGTGCCTCGGAGCTATATATCCGGCGGCGCCGGTTAATGCAAATTTTTTCATTATTCCTCCAAATTTATCCGCCTACGCGGAATTAATAATCGAAGGCTTTGCATAACCTAATTTATATGTCATTCTGATCCCGCCTTGGCGGGAGAAGAATCTCAAAACTGGTAATTATACCGAATTTAGAGATATTTCGGACGGCTTACACCGTCCTCAATATGACAAATTTAGGTTTTACAAAGCTTTCTAATCACCAATATTAAAAAATAAAAATATATAATCAGATTAATCAGTTGGGACTTTCTATAGTAACAAATAACCGGTAACAATTGACCATTGACCATTGACCGTTTTTTAAAGCTTCGCCACGTAACTCACAAAATAATTGTAAGTCCGATTCATAAAAAAAATTTTAAACTTAAATATATTAGATAAATCGGCAAGCGGCAAAAATAAAATTCGGATAAATGATTGCGCAAATGCCCTGAAAAAGGATAGCGCCAATCCCCCATTTTTTTACGTCTTTCGTTTCGCATCTGACAACAAAGGATTCTTTATCCTTGAAAACCGCCCCAACAAAAAGCTGCAATGTTGTCAACTTAAGATTTTTATCATTAACCCATTGCTTCAGCAATGGGATTAGTATGTAAAAGAAATGCCGTTCAACAGGTTTACCGGTTTCCTTAATTCTACGGCACATAAACCGGTTAACCGGTTACGGTAATTATGTTTTTCCTTTTACCCACTGATGAATCGGTGGGTTAATCAGAATGATTATTATTTAAGTTGACGCATTGCGAAAAACAGCCGGGGCAAGCAGTAAATTATTTATTGACGTAAAAACATATTCAAGGTACAAAAGTTCATAGGTTTTTACCTTTGCGCCTTTGAACCTTTTATCCGCCTTGGCGGATTGCTGTTCACCGGAACTAATCATGCTTATGTTGCTCATCTAACTTTTCCAATTAAACTTGTTCCAATTCATTCCAATCTTTTTTTTATTTTTATAAATAAAGAATCAGAATCTGTTTTTTAAATTTTCTGCGAGAAAAACTTTCTATTGAAAAAAACAATTGCAAATAAAATCGATTACGGCTGGAGCTGGGTTCCCTCGCTCTACTTTATTGAAGGACTTCCTTACATATTCGTAATGTCCGTTTCGGTAATCTTCCTTAAAAGGATGAATCTCGGGAATGGAGAAATCGCGCTCTACACAAGCTGGCTTTATCTCCCTTGGATTATTAAACCGTTCTGGAGTCCGGTTGTCGATTTACTCGGGCAAAAACGGAACTGGATTTTATTCATGCAGTTTACGATCGGAGTTTTGTTTGCCGGTATCGCGCTTACTTTGCCTTTCCAAAACTGGTTGAACTATACTCTCCTTTTTTTCTGGCTGATTGCCTTTTCTTCCGCCACCCACGATATTGCCGCCGACGGTTTTTACATGCTCGCTCAATCGCCTCACTCGCAGGCAAAGTTTATAGGCATACGAAGCACTTTTTACAGAATCGCAATGATAACCGGACAAGGGCTGTTCGTAATTATCGCGGGAAAATTGGAAGAAAATTTCGGCGACGTAAAACAAGCATGGGAAATTACATTCGGGTTGACAGCGTTTATTTTCATTGTTTTTTCTCTCTATCATAAATTCTTTCTACCTAAAAAAGAACTGACTCAAAAATCGAATGAAACGGAAAACTTCTTAAAATCATTTCTCGCCGTATTCATTGAATTTTTCAAAAAAGAAAATATCGGCTTCATTATTTTGTTTCTTCTCCTCTACCGATTATCGGAAGCGCAACTCGTTAAACTTGCAGCTCCTTTCTTTCTCGACTCACCCGCGTCCGGCGGACTCGGCTTAACGACGGCGCAAATCGGTTTAATCTACGGAACAATCGGCGTTCTTTTTCTGGTACTCGGCGGAATTCTCGGAGGATTTGCAATCGCCCGCAGTGGACTGAAATTCTGGCTTCTCCCAATGGTTATATCAATTAATATTCCGAATATCGTTTACTGGCTTTTTGCTTTGTTTACTCCTGTTTCCCTTCCCCTTGTAGCTCTTGGCGTTGCGTTCGAGCAATTCGGATACGGCTTCGGTTTTGCCGCTTATCTTTTTTACGCAATGATGATTTCCGAAGGGAAATACAAAACTGCGCACTACGCAATCGCCACCGGTTTTATGGCGCTCGGGATGATGCTGCCCGGAATGGCAAGCGGATACTTGCAGGAAGCTCTCGGCTACTCTAATTTTTTTCTTTGGGTTTTACTCTCCTCAGTCCCAATGTTTTTTTTAATTAAGTATGTTAAAATCAATCCCGACTACGGGAAAAAATAATCGGGCACCTTATGAAAAAATCAACCTTCGCAATTCTTTTTCTTGTCCTCTTTTCGATCACTCTTTTTGCTCAAAAAAAAGATTCCGTTTTTTTCACTCTTTCATATAAAGATTCGCTTAAGCTCGATTTAATTCTCGATAAAATGACTCTGCGTGAAAAATGCGCTCAGATTGTTTTCCCGAACGGCTACGCTTATTTTACGTCCGACAGCTCAGCTGAAATTAAACGATTAAAACAATTTGTTGATGGAGAAAAAGTAGGCGGAATTCTATTTCTTCAAGGCGATGTCGATTCCTTACCTGTAGTGGTAAATAAGCTGCAAAAGCTGAGCGACATTCCTCTACTGATTTCAGCCGATTTTGAAAACGGCGTAGGAGCGCGAATGGATAACGGAGTTGAGTTTCCGCCCCCGATGGCAATAGCCGCTGCCGGCGATACAGCGCTCTCGTACGAAGCCGGATTTATTACGGGCATTGAAAGCCGCGCTCTCGGCGTTCGGCAAAACTACGCCCCTGTTCTTGATGTAAATAATAACTATCTTAATCCGATTATTAATTACCGTTCATTTTCCGACATACCCGAAATAGTGGCGAAGTTCGGGGAAGCATATATTGACGGATTGCAGAAAAGCGGCGTGATTGCTACGGCAAAACATTTTCCGGGACATGGCGCAACTGAAACGGATTCCCACAACGAACTTCCTGTGATAAACAAATCGGTAAAGGAGCTTCTCAACTTCGAAATGATTCCTTTTGCAAAAGCGATCAGTGCGGGAGCCGCTTCAATAATGGTTGCTCATCTTAGCATTCCTTCGCTTGACAAAAAATACCCGGCAACTCTTTCACATAATGTTATCAGTGGTTTGCTGAAGGATAAATTAAAGTTTTCAGGATTGGTCGTTTCCGACGCAATGAACATGCACGCAATCACAAGCGCTTACTCTAATGAAGAAGCTGTTCGGCTCGCTTTCAATGCGGGCAACGATGTCATTCTTTTCCCGCCCGATGTAAAAACCGCTGTTGACGCGATCTACGATGGCGTTCTGCTCAATAAAATCAGTATGAAGAGACTTCTTAACTCCGTAAAGAAAATTCTTGCTCTTAAAATAAAGCTGGGACTTTTTAATGACGACACATTGAACTTAAAACAAACAAAAAAGATTCTTTCAGATAAATCACACAAAAGATTGGCAAGAACAATCGCCGAAAAATCTATCACACTGCTGAAAAATAGAAGCAACATTCTTCCCCTTAAACCGAATCGTTTTAACAAAATTTCCGTTATCGCTTTTCGTGAAACTGACCGTGCGGATTTACTGAGCAAAGAATTGCCCTTTTTCAAATTCTTGAAAGCGCGTCTTCCAAATGCGAATTACATAACATTGAATAAATTAAGCGCTCCGAAAGATTTTAAGCAAGCTTATAAAATTGCAAAGAAATCGGACTTAATAATTTTTCCCGTTTTTATCGGCGTTCAATCATTCTCCGGCGAAATCACTCTTTCCAAACCGATGAAAGAACTTATTCGGAAAATCAATTTGCTTAAAACGAGTACAGTAGTTCTCGGTATGGGAAATCCTTACATGATTTCAGATTTGCCCAACACCGATGTTTACCTTACTTCCTACGGTTTGGCGGACGCTTCCCAAGCGGCGATTGTGCAGGCTCTTTTCGGAGAGAACGATGTTTTGGGGAAACTTCCGGTTACAATTCCGAAGACCGATTACAGTTTCGGTTTCGGGAAAAAATATTCGCGCGACAGATTAATCTTTCCTTTTATGAATGAAGATTCACTTTACAATTTTTCATCTCTCGATTCATTGATGCGCTCCGCAATCCGCGATTCGGTTTTTCCCGGCGCTGAATTGGTTATCGGCAAAAACGGAAAAGTAATTTACGACAAAACATTCGGAAGATTCAGATATGATTTGAATTCGGATTCGGTAAAAAAGACAACTCTTTACGATTTGGCATCATTAACAAAAGTTGTCGCGACGACGAGCGCGGCAATGCTTCTGTATGATAGAGGAAAACTTAAGCTTGAAGATAAAGCAGTAAAATATCTCCCGCAATTTAACAATAACGGGAAAGGTGAAATTACAATAAAAAATCTGCTCCTTCATAATTCCGGTTTGCCCGCGGGAAAAAGGTTCTATCTTAAAAGTAAAACGCGCAAAGAAGTTCTGAATCGGATTATGAATATGAAGCTCCTATCAAAACCGGGAGAAAAATACAGATACAGCGACATCGGAATGATTGTTCTTCAGCAGGTAATCGAAAAAATTACCGGAACTTCCATTGATAAATTTATCTCCGAGAATCTTTTCTCAAAAATTGGAATGAGCCGCACAATGTTTAATCCGCCGGACTCCTTAAAATATGAATGCGCTCCGACCGAAACAGACACTTACTGGCGAATGAAAACCGTTCAGGGCGAAGTTCATGATGAGACGGCTTCATTATTGAACGGCGTTTCAGGAAACGCGGGTTTGTTTTCCACAGCGGAAGATTTAGCAAAGTTCGCGCAGCTCCTTCTCGATAAAGGCGAATATGATGGGCGGCAAATATTTAAGCGGGAAACGGTAAGACTTTTTACTACAAAACACTCCGAAAGCGGAAGGGCTTACGGCTGGGATACAAAATCGCCTACCGGTTATACTTCCGCGGGTAAACTATTTTCACTCAATTCCTTCGGTCATACAGGTTTTACCGGCACTTCGATTTGGGTTGACAAGGAAAGAAAACTATTCGTAATTTTGCTCAGCAACAGAGTTTACCCGACAAGAAAAAACAGAAAACACATCAAGTTCCGTCCGCTTCTTCACAACGAAGTGATTAAAGCGACTGACGACTTTTTTAATCTTCCGGAGAAATAAAAATTAACAAACTCGTTCGCTTTGCAATGCATAACTCCCTTTCCGTGGAATTATTCCATTTACACATAACTTGTTACTCTACCATTTAACCAAATCATAAATGAGTTTACTAAAGAAAGGTCTAAAAACCGTTGAAACGGTTGCAATGTATAATAAGCATTCTATTAGCCCACGACTTATCCGCCGTGGCGGACGGGGGGTTAGCAATAACATAGAGAAATCAGTAACCGTTTCAGCAGTTTATAAATTATTGAATTTGTAAATAATCACCTTTTTTAAGTAGGTCCATAAATAGTAAAACCAAATATTATGTGTAAATACTGCAAAGCATTGCATAATAGTCAAGGCTATTTTGCAATGGACTGCACATTAGTCGAGGTAAAACTTTATTATTTCACTTCCGCATCAGCAGTTGCTGACAATAACAATTCTATCTCCGGCAAAGAATTTCGATAGTAAATATTAAGCAATTTAATTAAATTAAGATATGTGAATTCTTTTTAAAATATGATATTTAAGGAGCGTTACAAATGACAAAATCGGATTATTTGAAGAAAACAATCGAGCATATTGATATAAAAAAACATAACGTAATTGAGCTTGTAGATGCGATGGAAAATATGGCTTTTTCAGCAAGGGACTTAAACCGAGCCGCGAAAATTTTTGATAGAATGATTACAGACAAAGAGACTACAATAATTTTAACTTTGGCGGGAAGTATTTTCAGCGCGGGATTAAAAAAAGTTGTTTTCGATTTGGTTAACAATAATATGGTTGACGCAATTGTATCAACCGGCGCTTTGATGGTGGATCAGGATTTTTTCGAGGCATTGGGATTTAAACATTACATCGGCTCCCGGTATGCTGATGATAACGAACTTCGCGAGCTTCACATCGACAGAATTTACGATACTTTTATTGACGAAGACGAGCTAAGAATTTGCGATGATACAACGGCGGCAATTTTTGATTCGCTTGACCCTCGCCCCTATTCTTCCCGCGAACTGCTTTGGCATTTTGGAAAATACCTTGAAGACAACGGCGGCCCTAAAGTTGACGACAGTGTGATTTATGCCGCTTATAAAAATAACGTTCCGATTTTCGTTCCCGCATTCTCCGATTGTTCGGCAGGATTTGGAATAGTAATGCACCAAACAAATCATCCCGAAAAACATGTTTCATTCGACAGCGGAAAAGATTTTTTGGAATTAACCAAAATAAAACTTGAAAGCAAAGAAACCGGTATATTTATGGTAAGCGGCGGAGTTCCCAAAAACTTCACGCAGGACATTGTAGTAGCCGCTGACATTCTACGCGAGAACGTACCGATGCACAAATATGCCGTACAAATTACGGTTGCCGACGTTCGCGACGGCGCCCTTTCTAGCTCCACACTCAGAGAGGCAAGCTCATGGGGAAAAGTAGAGACAACGTTTGAGCAAATGGTCTATTCCGAAGCCACGCTTGCGCTCCCCTTAATAGCGGGATATGCTTACCACAAAATGAATTGGGAAAAGAGGAAAAAACGTAACTTAAATGAATTATTTCTCTAATTATTTAGTTATAATTTAACTTTACACATTGCCTGAATTTTAATAACTTATAAGCTGAAATATTTGAACTAACGATTTCTCTTAACAAATAAAGGAGCAAAAAATGAAGACGTTCTTCATGTTTCTAACAATCCTTTTCACCGTCTCCATGGTGCATGCTCAAGCCTCCGACTTGTTTTTCTCTGAATACATAGAGGGAAGCAGCAACAATAAAGCGCTTGAGATTTTCAACGGAACCGGTGAAGCGGTTGATTTAACCCAGTATGTTATACTCGGTAATTACAACGGAAGCGACTGGACAAATGTTACACATTTCCCTTCCGGAAGTACGCTTGCCGACGGCGATGTCTGGGTAATTGCAAACTCGGGAGCCGACGATGCAATTCTTGCAGTTGCTGACCAACAGTTAGCCTATAACGACTCCGGCTATGTAGTAGGTTTTAACGGTAACGACGCAAGAGCTATTGCAAAAATAAATGGTTCCGATTATACAATAATTGACGTCATCGGTGTCCCGAATGAAGATCCGGGCGACGGATGGGATGTTGCGGGAGTTTCAGCAGCTACAAAAGACCATACGCTTGTCAGAAAATCTTCGGTTACATCGGGCAATACCGATTGGGCGGCATCTGCAGGAACAGATGCAGACAACTCGGAATGGATAGTCTATCCAAAAAACACATTTGATTATATCGGCTCGCATACAATGAACGGCGGTCCGACCACCGTCAATGTAACCTTCCAAGTTGACATGAGCGTTCAAGCGGCTCTCGGTAATTTTGATCCCGACAGCAATGTCGTTACAATCCCGGGCGATTTCGACAACTGGCTGAACGAGCCTCCTGCAAATACCGATAAGGTAATGGACGACTCCGACGGCGATTTGGTTTACACCAAAACATTCGAGCTTGATCCTAATGCAACTTACCAGTACAAATACAATATCGGACTCGGCTGGGACGGACACGACGAATTACAAGGACAGCCGAACCGTGTAATTGAAACCGGCA
>WGCV01000053.1 GCA_015493615.1 Melioribacteraceae bacterium | reverse complement strand
CCTTTTAATCCCAAATAACGCAAAGTTATTTGTCTGTTTATTAGCTATTTATATTTTTTAATTTTTTCTTCATTTATTTTATTTATTTATTAGTATCGTTGTCTTAAAAACTCAATTCTTTTTCCGTAGTAGGGCAATTATGCACAACGGTTATGTGTATGAGTAGTGGCGGGATTTCCCGCACTTCCGTTCATTATTGCACTATTGTTTATTTTACGCATATAGTTCATTTTTAGCACTTTGCCCGCCATTACTTATACACAATGTTATAGGCATACCCTTTTTATTTCTTTCTATTTGGATTAAGTTGTTTTCCTCTATTTCCTTGATTTTTATCATATTGTTTATTCGTTCCTTTACTCCCTTTATTTGGGTTCTGCATATTTGATTGATTTTGTTTTGGCGTTATTTTTTTACCCATAATTATAAATTTTATTTTGTTTCAATATTAATATTTATTTTTTTTAACTCTTCTAAAACCCAATTAATAGCTTTTTCGTCAGAAACTGTTCCTGAATATATTTCTCTTATATAAATATCTCCTTTGTCTGTTGCTTCTGCTGGATAACCATAATTATATGCGAAATCAGACCAACCTTCAAGTTCAGCAACGGAAAACATAATTCTCCTTAACATTGCAGGGTGAGCAAGTGTAAAAGCCAAATCTGTCATTTCTAATGGTTGATTTGTTTTTTTTACATTGACAGAAACCTCAAACCAACCTCTATTTTTTAATTGACCTGTTCTGCATTGTTTAGAACTACAAGCACTCATTGCATCATTACAAATAACCTCAACCCTATGACCTGCGTATTCAATGGCATCAATTAATGCACAAATCATTGCTCCTCTTTGTATAATCGTTTCTGGACTGATTGCTGCTGAAAATGATATCGAAGCAACAAGTTTATAAATTTTACCTGGATAATTTCTTTCTTCATACTCCCTTGAAATAAAACACTCAGGTTCATTTGATAAATAAGCACCAACATCCACATTGTAACCTACTACATTATATACTTGGCGAATTCTCAAAACTTTTTCTGTAATTATAGGAACTATTTTAGCTCTGTATTTTTCAATTTCAATCATTCCTTCACGCCAACCACTTATAGCCATCAATTTAGCCTCGTCCCAAGTTAAACCACCGTGCCATTTTAAGTTATGGTTCTCACGAGAGCTTTTCCTACGTGCTTTACTATCTTTCATTGCAAATTGCCAAAACTCATTTAAGTCATCATAATATAATGTTTTATTAATTTTCATAAGTTTCTATTTCAGCTATTACATCATTAACTTTTACTTTCTTTGTATTACTAATTTTTACGATAATTCCATTATATGAAGAATATATTTCTTTTTTTCTGTTTCTTGTTTGTATATCCCAACTATTATAACGCTCTTCATACTCAATATATCCTATTATATCATCAGTTGAAACTTTATTTCCTTTTTTTATTTCAGGGATAAATGTTCCTTCTTGTTTAGCAATTATTGGTTTTGGTTCAATATTCTTTTTTATTTTTTGCTTTGTAGCATTATCTAACCCTTTCCATAATACCGTTTCTTCAACAACTTCACGGCTTAAACCACTTGCTAACAACGTTGCTCCAAATATTGAAGCTCTTGGACTTATTACGTGTCTAATTTTGTTATGTGAGATAAACCTTCTTACTTTTTGTACATAGGAACTCCATTTTTCGTTTCCTGCTAATTCTCTTTCAAGGTTTTCATCGTATTCCCAATCAATAAAAACAAATCTATCTAACGAAGCTGCGTCCAATTGATTTCTTCCTATATATTGTCTGTCAGCCCCTTGTCCAAATGTGTTCGCTGCTGCAATACAATAAAAATCTTTGTGTCTTTTTATTCTTTTGTCAGGAAAATCCATATAATCATTAGATAAAGCTGCATTAAAGGCTAAAACTGCTTGTGGATAACTTGCATCAATTTCATCAAATAAGAAAAGACCACCTTCTTCATATGCTTTTCTAAATTCAGTTGAAACAATCCTTCCTTGTGCATCAATAAATCCTGTTAACTTAAACTCGCTTGCTATTGCCCCTGTAAAATAAAATTCAACCCCCAATGCCTTTGCACATTGAATTGCTGCAAATGTTTTACCCGAACCAGCAGGTCCCACTAAATACACATTAAGTTTTGTTGCTAATATTTTTAATAATGTAGGAAGTTGTTTATGTTGTTTTCCTAAATCTGTTTTTTTGCCATTTTCAATTTTTACAACTAAATCCAGAGGCTTCCTGTTTTTTAAATCGTTAATTTCAGATTTTAGTTCCTTTATTTGGTCAGATAAATTTCCTTGATTATCTCCTAATCTTTTTCCTATTTCATCTGTTTTTACTTGTATTTTATCAATCTCTTCTTTGAGTTTTTTATCTGCTTCCTGCCATTCAGAATTATCAACATCTACTTCACAAGTTTGAGCGACATAATATATTATATCTTCCAATGGTTTTTTTGAAAGATTATTTGGAAGCTCTGTATTTCTTGGTTTTTTAATTTTACCTTTACTCATATTTAATTCTTTTTATAGTTTAATTATTGTCATTCTTTGGGTTGCCTATAACGGACAAGTATATGAGCAGTGGCGGATTTTATTGCACTCACTTTCATAATTGAACCGATGTTAGATTTATTCATATCGGTTTCATTTATAGCACAATACCCGCCATTGCTTATATACAATGTTAGGCAAAGTTTTTATTCTTTTGCATTATTAATTCTATTTTTTAAATCTAAAAATGTATCAATTATATCTTTATTAACATTATCCAATATTTCCTTATCACTTTCTACTTCCAAATCAAGATTCTCATATAATACTTTAATTTCTAACAAAATTTCTTCATCTGATTGTGTGAATTTAAATTCTTCTGGATTTGTATTTCTAATTATTTGCATACCAATTCTAAAAGCTTCTTCAGCTTCGTCTAATTTACCATTATCAATGTAAATATCTCCTAAAAACCCAATTAAATAAATCTTTTCAGAATTATCTAAATTAGTAAACGGCATTAAATATTTAATTAATTCTGCTATTCTCAACGCATTTTTAGTGTCTCCATTAATAGCTATAGCAGAGGTATTTACGAAAAAATAATCTATAACTTCACTGAATATTTCTCCATATTTTATTTTGGTTAAGGTTTTAAATTCTTTGTAATCCATTTTTAAAAATTTTATTGGTTAATAATATATCTTTGTTTAAATTTATTCATTACTTCTTTTATTTTTTTAGATTCAGATAATAAAGCTCTTTTAACTACATCTTCTAATGAAATTTTCAAAATAGTTTCTTTGTTATTAATTAAGTTTTTTTGAATCTCTTTTATTTCAATAATTGATGCATTATCATCCTCAGGGGATATAATAATATTTGTGTAATTTTTAATGTTGTGTTTTTTTGCAAAAGAATATGTTAATAAATAATTCCTATGTATTTGCTTATATCCATTATTTATTAAATATTCTACATAGTCTTTTTTGAAAATTTTATTATTTTTAATAATTTTATTTTTTATTTCAGAATTAGAAGCAGTATTAGTGCCTAGCAAATCAGTATATTTGGTTTCAATACTTATTATCCCTTTGTTTCCATTTTGATTTTTTACTAAAACCACAGCATCAAATGCTGATTTATCATTAGTATAATCATAAATAGGTAAAGGTAAAAATTCAATTCCAATGTATGTTACATCATCTACCCACTCAATTTCTTTAAACATTTTTTTTATTGTTTTAGATACTGATTTTGGGTCATAAATTAGCATTCTTCTTAAATCACTAAACAGATTAAAACACATTGGCATACTACTTAACATATTGTTAAATAATCTGTATTCATCAATTGTTAAATAATTATTTATTTGTTTATCTAAAACACGTTGTTTTGCATAATAAAATGCTTCTTTTGTTATAAAGTTTAACCCATTAACTTCTCCATTAACTAAAAAATTTCCATATTTAGTTTTAGAGTTTTTGTTTGGCCCAACCCCATAAGGAACTTTTAGTATTTTAGCACGGTATTCCGATTGATGCAACCTATATTTTTTAGTTATTGCATTATCAGATTTTGCTTGTGGTCCGATTTCCATTTTCATAATATTATTTTTATTTGTATTTCTAACTATTTTGTTTTCAGTTTATTTTGCCTAACATTCCCAATACACGCATTGCGTTTATCGGGAATATATGTTAAATTATTATTCGTTTATTCCGCAAAATATTATTAAATGTATGAAAAGGCAAGAAATATTAAATAAATTCCGAAAACAGATTGCAATAGAAAACTATTCGGAGCAAACACAAAAAACATATTTTTCTGCTGTTAAACTTTTTCTCGAATATGTTTCTAAATTGGAAAAAACAAAAATTGACGATTCGTATATTCAGAATTATCTATACTATTGCAAAACCGAAAGGAATTATTCATATTCATCGATGAAGCATGTGGTTGCAAGTATAAGCTATCTATATATGAAAGTTTTGAACAAACCTGTTCCAAGCGCTTTGGATGTAAAATTTAGGAAACCTTCAAAATTACCTACCGTTCTTTCAACTAATGATATTTCCAAAATATTAAATGCAACCGACAATCTAAAGCACAAAACAATTTTGGTATTAATTTATTCTGCCGGTTTGCGTTTGGGAGAACTGTTAAATTTGGAGCTTGGCGATATCGATTCCGAAACGATGAAAATTCATATTAGAGGCGCTAAGGGGAAAAAGGACAGATATGTTATGCTTTCTGAAAATGTTTTGGGGTTATTACGCGAATATTATAAAAAATATAAACCGGTTAAATATATTTTTGAGGGACAAGGCGGAGGAAAATACAGTCCAAAGAGCGTTCAATCCGTATTTAAAAGGGCTTTAATAAAATCGGGAATAAAAAAGAAAGCCACCGTTCATACACTGCGTCATAGCTTTGCCACTCACCTTCTTGACGACGGAACGGATATCAGATACATACAAGAATTACTCGGTCATAAAAGATTGGAAACAACTCAAATTTATACTCATGTTTCCTCCTATTCAATTAATAAAATTAAAAGCCCTGCGGATAAATTAAAAATAGATTTGTAACGGATATATGTTGAGTAACAATGGAATTTGCTTACAAAGAATTTTGTTGCCAAAGCGGGAGAATGGGCAATCTGCGATGCATTCGGGCATATCGAGCGGAATTTAATATTACAGATTTCGGAGCGGAAGTTTCAGCGAAACCAAGATTATGATGCCGCTTAAATAAATTGCATATTCAGCTGCCTTAAAGAATTCTGATGTTTTTTTAAGGCGGCAACTCAATCCGGATTAACATTCTTCCCCGTAAATCACTAAATTATTTTTTAAATTATAAAATTTAAACTCAGGGGAAATAGTGATGATTTATAAAATTAGAGAAAAACAGAAAAACTCAAAACTTTGTTTTGTTTGCGGACTGAAAAATAACTTCGGATTACACGCGCATTTTTACACGACTGAAAATCAAGAGCTTATCGGACTTTTTACCCCCTCGGAAGAACATCAGAGTTATCCGGGAAGATTGCACGGCGGAATTGCTTCGGCAATCCTCGACGAAACAATCGGACGAGCGATATTGAACAAATATGAAACGGAAGTTTGGGGCGTAACGGTGGAACTTGAGCTGAAGTTTAAAAAGCCGATTCCGTTAAACCAAGAGTTAAAAGTGATTGGCAGAATTACAGATGAAAACAGACGGATGTTTGAAGGAACCGGAGAAATTATTCTTCCCGATGGGCAAGTTGCGGCGACCGCAAAGGGAAAGTACCTGAAAGTCCCAATCGAAAAAATTTCAGATTTTGATGTTGAGGAAAACGAATGGCGGATTGTTGAACTTGACTCTGACCCTAAGAAGATTGAGATTTAATTTTTTCTGCTGTCACGTCCCATTATTCGCCGGGGAAAACTCAATATTTGCTATTCTGAATGTTGCAAATTTTGCCTCAACAGTTTTTTAGTTGGAGGCGGGGTGTTAACCGTCCGAAATATCTCTAAATTAGGTGTTATTACCGGCTTTGAGATTCTTCTCCCGCTCCTCCGCCTTGGCGGATTGGCGGAGGATCAGAATTTACCCCAACTGCTTTTCGTTGGGGTGACAAATAAATTAGTACTTTTCGGCAAAATTCTTATTGTTTTTGGCAGACTATTTTCCTAAATACTCTAAAGTCTTTTGTTTGTGGGGTTTTTATAGATTGTTTTTTCAACTTTCTCTCATGTTGTTTCCGGCTGGTTCATGCTGGAGTTTGCAAAGCCTTCATATAGTTAACCTATTGCTTCAGCAATGGGGCTAGGATGTAAAAGAAAAGAAGTTCAACCGGTTTACCGGTTTTCCTAACTCTACGGCTCATAAACCGGTGAACCGGTTACGGCAATTATGGTTTTCCTTTTATCCACTGATGAATCAGTATGACAATGAGCAGTTTTGCTTGTAACCGAATCAATTCAATTCTCGCGGCGCTTTTTAGGAAAGCATTTTCTCAAAGATATTTTCTAAACTTTTTCGGTAGGTTTGAAAATGAGTTTTTTACAGGTTCTCTGAAAAATTTCTCCTCACAGTGTCCCTCTTATTCAAAACTAAATCTCGATTTTTTCATATATTTAAATTTTATAAGAAAATTTTATCATAAAAATATGAACAAAGAGATGAATAAAATACCAAAGAACTTTGAACCTAATAAAATTGAAGATAAATGGTACCAATATTGGGAAGAAAACAAACTTTTCCATTCGGAACCGGACGAGCGCGAACCTTACACAATTGTAATTCCGCCTCCCAATGTTACGGGAATGCTTCATCTCGGGCATATTTTAAATAACACTCTTCAGGATGTTTACATTCGCTACAAACGAATGAAAGGATTTAACGCGTGTTGGGTTCCCGGCGTTGACCACGCATCAATTGCAACCGAATCCAAAGTAATAAACCATCTGAAAACATTGGGAATGAACAAGTACGAAATAGGAAGGGAAAAATTTCTGGAGTATTGCTGGGAGTGGACGGAAAAATACGGGGGAATAATTTTCAAGCAGCTTCGGAAGCTCGGCGTCAGTCTCGACTGGGACCGGAAACGCTTTACAATGGATGAGCATTATTACAAAAAAGTTATCGAAGCGTTTGTAAAACTTTATAAAGAAGGATTAATTTACAAAGGTTACCGGATGGTAAACTGGGACCCGGCGTCAAAATCCGCTATTTCAGACGAGGAAGTTCTTTTCCGCGAGGTACAAGGAAAACTATGGTATATAAAATATCCTGTAGCCGATAGCGACAAACACCTTGTAATTGCCACAACCCGCCCCGAAACAATGTTCGGCGATACGGCTGTTGCCGTTAATCCCAATGACGAAAGATACAGGGATGTAATCGGCAAGGAAGTTATTCTTCCGATTGTCGGACGAAAAATCCCGATAATCGCCGATGAATATGTCGATATGGAATTCGGAACCGGAGCGCTTAAAATTACACCGGCGCACGACATCAACGACTACGAAATCGGTAAAAGACATAATCTTGAAACAATAAACATCTTTAATCCCGATGCATCCACTAACGAAAATGTTCCGGAAAAATTCAGGAATCTCGACCGTGATGTAGCTCAGAAAAAAGTTGTGGAAGAACTGAAGGAATCCGGAGCGCTTCTTAAAGAGGAAGATTACACTCACAATGTCGGGTATTCCGACAGAGGCGGCGTTCCGATTGAGCCGTACCTTTCAGAGCAGTGGTTTATGAAAATGGATGAATTGGCTCAGCCGGCGCTGAAAGTGGTCCGCGAAGGTCTGATTAATTTCCATCCGCAGCATTGGGTTAAAACTTACGAACATTGGATGACCAACATTAAAGATTGGTGCATCTCGCGTCAGCTTTGGTGGGGACACCGGATTCCGGTTTGGTATCATAAGGAAACCGGAGAAATTTACTGCGAAACAGAGCCGCCGAAAGATATTGAAAATTGGAGACAGGAAGACGACGTGCTTGATACTTGGGCGTCAAGCTGGCTTTGGGCGCAGGATGTTTTTACAACTCCGGAAGAGCTTGCTTATTACTATCCTACCGATTTACTTGTAACCGGACCCGATATTATATTCTTCTGGGTTGCAAGAATGATTATGGCGGGAATGCATTTCCGGACCGAGAGGGAGAACGACGCGGAGAAAATTCCATTTAAAGATGTCTATTTTACAAGTATTATCCGCGACGGGAAAGGACGGAAAATGAGTAAGTCTCTCGGGAATTCCCCCGACCCGATTGACGTAATTAACGATTACGGCGCCGACGCTCTGCGATTTACAATTACATATATTGCTCCGCTCGGTCAGGATGTGCTTTTCAGTACGGATAAATGCGAACTCGGAAGAAACTTTGCAAATAAGATTTGGAACGCGGGCAGATTTTTGCTGATGAATACCGAAAATATCCGCACGGATAAAGCCCTGGCAGATAAGCATATTGATTTTACAGACGAATGGATTTTAACGAGATTTGAAAAAGCTCTTAAAAAACTGGAAGATTCACTTGACGGTTTTGATATTACCGGCGCAACCAAAACTATTTATTCTTTTGTTTGGAACGACTTCTGCGATTGGTATGTTGAGCTTGCTAAAAAACGATTGTACTCGGAGGATGAAGAAGTTAAGTCCGCCGTGCTTACAAGAGCGTTGTCGCTTTTCGGCGAAATTTTGAAAATGATTCATCCTTTCATGCCGTTTATATCGGAAGAATTGTGGCAGCTTGTTGAGCCGAGAAAAGAAGGGGAAAGCATTTCCGTAAGCAAGTTCCCTGTTTACGACGAAACGAAACTAAATGAAACTTCAGAAGAGAATGTAAAATTTTTGCAGGAATTGGTTACCGCGATAAGAAATATCAGAGGGGAGTTAAATATTCCACCGGCTAAAAGAATCAATCTTGTTCTGAAGACCGGCAAAGTTACTCCGCTTCATGTTGAATATTTAAAATCTCTTGTTCGTACTGAAAATGTTACAGTTGACGCAAATGCCTCTAAGCCGGCTGCTTCAGCATCGGCTGTAATAAAGGATTGTGAAATCTATGTTCCGCTTCAGGGAATAATTGATTTGGAAGATGAGCGGGACAGAATCGGGAAAGAGCTTGCCCGTCTTGAAGGAGCGTTAAAGGGAGTTGAGAAAAAACTCTCGAATGAAAAATTTGTTAATAACGCACCGAAAGATGTTGTTGAAAAGGAGAAAACAAAACAAAAAGATTGGTCGGAAAAAATTGAGAAATTAAAACGGTTTCTTAAGGATTTAGACTAAATTCCTTTTTACAGACGAAAAATTATTTTTATTGGCCGGATTATCCGCAGTCGCGAAATCTGCGATTGCGGATAATGACAAAAGGGGGCATAATCGGCGGCAGACTTTTATCTGTTTTCTTAAAAGCCCTAATTCCCGAAAACATTCTTCTTTCCGTTTATGTGTTTGGACTTATCTGTAATCTCGCCGTTTGCATCAACGATTCCGGTATGGCAATTACCGCATGTGCTTGCCGTAGGATCGGTTCCGGCATCAAGATGTCCTTTCGGGGGCAAATCATGGCAAGTGCCGCATTCGCCCTGGGATTCATCTAACTGCGTCCACTTGGGACTAAAATTGTTTCCCGTAATAAGAGAATCCGTATAGATAAAAGTGTAAGAGGATGAATCTTTCTGAAATTGAAAATTACCATGGCAGTAAACATTGTAGCATTTCAAACTGTCGTAATCATAATAAGGAGCGTTCCCCGGCGTAAGGCGTAGATTTGTTACGATTACTTCCGCGTGGGGCGTATTATCAATATGCCCGGGGGAGTTTACGGACTGTGGCATAACGTGACATGCCGAACAATCAATATTATCCCTTAAGTGATTATCAAACGTGTGAGACAAATGGGCGCCGACGCCTCTGTAAGTTTCCGAAGTATCGCCGTTAACCGCGCGCGGAGGAGCGTATCTTAATCCGGTTGTATCCGCAAAATCCCCGTGGCATGTGTTGCACGCTTCGGGACCTTCCGCAGAAGTATGACAAGTGTAGCAGGAAACATCGGTAATACCTCCGGTATAGTCGGCGGCATGACATGATTTACACGTCTGCAAGTCAAAATTATTTTCTCTAAGATATTGTCCGTGAAAGTTTACGCCGGCGCTGTTTGCCCAACCTTCGGGATGAATTCCCCTCGTAGCAACCGGAGCAGTTGTTGTGGTAAAATCGCTGCAAGATGAAGCAAAAATTAATAGAGAAATTGTTACAATAAACCTTAAAAGATGTTTCATTTGTCAAACCTATTTATTTATCAATCTTATTTCCGTGACAATATCCGCAAAAACCTATGCCCGCTTTTCCTGTGCTGGCGCTTGCCGTAACGTGGCAGGAATAGCAAAGGGAATTATCATCGTAATGCCAATCGCCCTCTACGTCTCTCATAAAACCGGTAGGATGCGTTTTGGGATTTGTTCCTTTTATGCCGTCATTGTCAACATGGCATGTAATACAAACCGGATCTTCCATATCCGTATCGTGGCACGAAGCGCAAGATTCAATGTCTCTCGCTGCTAATTTGGCATGTTCGCCGCCGCCGCTTCCTACGCCGAGCGTAGTAAAATTAGGAGCGAGGTGATTTTTCGGCATGCTTCCTTCCAATAAAAAGTCTTCCTTATCCGCATGATGACAATCAACGCAAAAAGTCTCCGTCTGATGGCATGTTTGACATTCCGAAGATTTGGACATTGCATCGATACCGTGGTTATAAACATAATTCAAATCGTGGCGGAAATTAAGTTTTTGATTTTTCAAGCCCGTCAAGCTGTTATGAGGCGAATACGGCGTGTAAAAGTTTTTTGCGGAGTTGTTTTCATCAATGTTTGTCGCAGATGCATGGCAATCGATACAAAACTCCTGGTTACTGTGGCATGTTGCACAATCTGCGTCGGAGCTTTCGGCAAGATATTTGTGCTCGGTCTTAAAATCGGCAACTTTATGAGTCTGCGGGAGTAAATCAAAAGTGGAAGTATGGCACGCGTTACATGCAAGAGTAGCGGTTTTTTCGGAACTGTGGCATTTGTTGCATGTTTTCATTTCGGGAAATGTTGAAGGCGACTGAAACCCGTAGTCCACCGTTGCAATTCCGGAATGACAATTGTTGCACTCCAATTTCTCTTCAGAAATATGAAACTTATGATTAAAGAAAACGGGAGACTTTTTTGAAATTAACGGCTCGTAAACATCTTTATAATGGCAAGTATTACAGTTTTTTTCATCTTCCGTGTCATGGCAATCGGCGCACTTATCCATGGTGGGCATTAAATCGGGGGAAATTGATTTGCTCTCCGGAACCTCCGAATGACAATCAACACATTCTACTTCCGCATCGATATGCTTTTTGTGCGAAAACTTGATTATGCTTTTATTGTTCCGGACTTGATTTTGCTCCTGCGGGAAATTAAATCCCGAAAAAAATAAAAACGAAAATATTCCTATAATTGAAACGAAAAGAGCTGCGCGATTATTCATATTATATTACACCAAGTTTTGTTGAAAACCAATAATTAATTCTAAGAAAAACTCTGAAATCATTATTGTAAAATTTATTATTAAGATATTGTCCCTGAAGTCCTAATGATAGTCTTTTCCACGGACGAATATTTACACCGGCTAAAAATGAAACTAACTTGTTTTTATTTTCATTGTATGCGAGTTTGTAATCGGTATATGAAAATCCGATTGTGGGAACTATTAAGTTATTAAAAAAAGGTTTCCCCGCCGAAAAAGAAAATGCGTCGAGTTCGCCGGCAAAGCCGAAAGTTTTCCGGTAGTTAAAACTTACGTAGCGCGTAATTACGCCTACATTCACTCTTTGCGAATTGTCGTCCTTATATTGAACAAAACCGAAGTTGCCGTTAAACGTAATTGTCGGGGAATACTTGTAATCGAAACCGGCTTCTATTTCCTGCGTGTTGGCAAAATCAAAAACCGAGAAAATTGAATTGTACCTAATTCTCGGGGCGCGATAGTTGTAGTACAAATTTACCCCGAGATTTTTAACAACTTCCATTCTTCCGCGTAACACGACTTTGGAGATTTGCTCGAAGTTAAGATCGTAATCAAGTTTGGAAAATAAGGAAAGATTGTTTCTAGGAGTAAAGTTAAATTCTCCGGAAACGTAGGTGAATTGTGTAGAATTTTTCCTGACAAGATATTGAATAGGATTGAGTAAACTATCCAATCGGTAGGCTGAATACTCAATCGGTTTGTAATTTTTATTGATAAAACTAAACGATAAATTCAAAGTTTTAATTGCCGTTATTTTCATCTTGGAGTAAAATACATAATTATCTTTATAGGAATCCGAAAGAGCAATCTTCTGATAGGGCGGAACATTAACTCCGATGAGAGTAGAAAGAGAAATACCGTATTTACTTAACTTTAAGCTAACGCCATCATAAGCGCCTCCGGCAAGACTGTTAAAAAGAGATTGCCTGCCAACCTTTGCCGTAACAAACCCGAAAAGTTTTCTGTATTCCAAGATGAAGTTATAAAGTCTTACTCGCGGGTCTTTTTCCAAAGGATTTACGATATCCCCTTCCAAAGCGATTCTGGTTTTCAGCGAGAAATTCCCTTTATTCAAACTCATGTTCATTGTCTGATAAGCTCGAACGTACGTTTGTGAAATTCCGGGCAGACTGTAGCGTTCAAAAGAATAGTAAGAGGAAGAAACTCGTCCGTTTAGGGTTTGAGAATAAATCATGAAAGGTAATACAATTAAGAAAAAAAATAATTTTTTCATCCTCTGCTCAAATGTTAATTATAGACTTGTAAGTTCTTTTTAAAAGTAGTTAACCGAATAGTGATAATCAATTAATGAGCGGGGAAAATCATATTAAAAATTTTTCATTTTTTATTCTGTCCCTTTCTGAAAATTTCTGTTCGATTAAAAGATACATTATTTTATGCTTAAAAATTTATTGTATGGAAAAGAGAGAAAATTCACAAAGCCCAATTTAAATTTTCAATATGGAATCGAAGCGGAAATCTTCGCTTTAAAAAATGTTGCTTTTGATTTTCGGTCAACCTACAACGCTCACATTTTTAATTCAACAATCCCTTATAATATTACGGGAATAGAAATTAATTTGGGCGTTATCTTTTTCTTTTACAGATAAAAGATTCATTCAATTCCCGATAAACGGAAAACATCCCGGTCTTTATTGGATAAACTGTCTTTTATTATTATCTTTGCAGTACAAAAAAATAAAAAAGGAGAAAAAAAATGATTAACATCGGAGAACAAATTCCCGACATAGCCGCACAGGCTTATCACAATGATGAAATTAAAGATATTAACCTTTCCGATTACAGAGGCAAATGGCTGGTTCTGTTTTTCTATCCCGCGGACTTTACATTTGTTTGTCCTACAGAGTTGGAAGAATTAGCTGATAACTACCAAAAATTTCAGGATGCCGGAGCTGAAATTCTTTCAGTAAGCACAGACACCGTTTTCGTCCACAAAGCTTGGCACGACACATCCGAAGGAATCGGAAGAATTAAATACCCGATGGTCGCAGACCCGACAGGCAAGCTTTCCAGAACATTCGGAACTTACATCGAAGAGGAAGGCGTCGCATTAAGAGGAACTTTTCTGATTGATCCGGACGGAATTCTTAAGACTATTGAAATTCACGATAACAACATCGGACGAAGCGCAAAAGAGTTATTAAGAAAGCTGATGGCGGCTAAATATGTTGCCGACGCAAACGGCGAAGTCTGCCCCGCAAGCTGGGAACCGGGCGAAGAAACATTAAAACCGGGCTTGGATTTAGTAGGTAAACTGTAATAAATAATGAATAGAAGGCTTTGCAAAACCTAATTTGTCACCCCAACGAAAAGCAGTCGGGGTAAATTCTGATCCTCCGCCTTGGCGGATTGGCGGATTGCCGGACTCAATATGACAAATTTAGGTTATGCAAAGGTTTCGAAAAAAAAATAAATTAAAATTGTTATTGCTTACAATTTAAAGGTTTCATTCACTTTCGGTAGAGAAATCCAATTTGGTTTTCCCTGCCGATTTTTTATTTCAACTTCAGAACAAACTTATCGTCAGCCCGCTCAAAACCGACCTTAATCAAATAATTTTGATGCGCCGGAATATCGGTTTTCGCGATAACCTCTTTACAACCGAACTTCTTGAAAAATTCCGGCTCGGTTTTATAAAGAAATTTTGCATTATTCAAATCTCTGTATGTCGGGACTGCATAATCGACATATATTTCAGCCGCATCCGGTTTTTTTATCTCAAATGCAAATAACCCGACCGGAAGCATATTTCTTAAGATAAAGTAAACTTTTTTCCCTTCAAGATTCTCAAATGTAAATTCCGGGAAAAACTTCAGAATATCGCTCCGGTAAAATTCTGTAAACTTTTTCAGATAGTTATTTGACGGACGAACCGATAGGAGGGAAAATTCATCCTTCTTTTTATAGAGCACGATTAAATAATAGATATCTACGATTGCGATAAAAAAGTTTACAGCAAAAACAGGATACGCATGAACCAAAAATCCGTAAAGGGAAAAAAGCGCCGCTCCGAGGAGATTCCACCAGCGCAGATTCAATATATTTTTCATCATAAGGGAAACGGCTACAATAACAGAACCGACATATCCCAATATCTCAAGTAAATTCATTTTATTCCTTTAATTTTTACAGATGTAAATATAAACACAAAAAAGAAATCTTGTATTATCATTTAATTCGATAGAGGAAGGTCTTTACGTAGCGTAGATTGCTTGCAATCTGCGAAAAAAAAAGACCGCCTAAAGGCGGTCTTTAGTTAGTACAACAACAATTTATTTTATTCCAAATAATGACCGCCGGAATCTTCCCCTGAATTCTGCAACGACCGTGAATGGTCAATGCGGAAAGTAGCGACAACATTTTTCAACGTTTCGGTTAATCTTGCTAAATCTTCGGTTGCTTGAGCAATTTGCTGAATCCCAGAGCTGGTTTCCTGCGTAACATTGTTCATCACTTCCATTGATGACGCAATATCTTCAATCGCCCTTAGTTCCTCTTCCGAAGCCGAAGCGAGCGTCTCGATTTCCTTTTCAACTTTTTCCGATTCCTGCATTATCATTTTAAGGGCTTCTTCAACTTCTTCGGTTTTTTTCGCGCCTTCTTCAACGGCTTTCTCGGCGTTATGCATCGAAGCGTTGGCGTTATGCGATTCGTTTTGAATTTCCGCGACCATATCGCCGATCTCCTTCGTGGCTTTCAATGTCCTTTCAGCAAGTTTACGCACTTCGTCGGCTACTACCGCAAATCCGCGTCCCTGCTCTCCGGCTCTTGCGGCTTCAATTGCGGCATTTAAAGCCAGCAGATTTGTTTGATCGGCAATTTCGTTAATTACTTTAGTAATTTCTCCGATTTGTTCAGTTTTTCGCGTTAATGATTCAATCGAACTTCCCGTTTCATTAGCCGCAACAACAATTTTCTGCATACCATCTTTTGCCTCGGTAATCTTTTGTCCGCCCTCTATCGAGTATTTTTCCGCCTCTTTTGAAAGCTCTGCGGCGTTTTGCGCGTTCTGCGTTGTACCCATGATTGTTTGCGTAACTTCTTCGACGGCGCCGGCGACTTCGTTGGAATGAGCCGATTGTTCGTTGGCTCCGGCTGCCATTTCTTCCGCGCTGGAGGAAATTTGAGTCCCCGCGCTTGCGGTTGCATCGACAATTTCAATTACTTTTACAATAAGCTCCTTTATTTTTTGCACAGCGGTATTAAATCCGGTAAAAAGTTTGCCTATTTCATCATCCGGATTTTTCGGATGCAGTTCTACTGTCAGATCGCCTTGGGAGAATTTTTCCATTGCCTCGAGCATTTCGTGAGTGCTTTCGGAAAGGTAACTCTGTGTCTCTTCCACTTTTCGTTTTTCAATTTCAGCGATTTCGGCTGCTTTTTCCGCTTCCGCCGATTTTCTTTGTGATTCGTCGAAAATTTCTTTCAGTTTGTCCCTCATGATTTTAAGATTTTTCACAAGAAGTCCGACTTCATCATGAGTTTTATTTGCCATGTCGGCGTCAAAATTTCCCGATGCAATTTCATCGGAAAACTTCACCATTTTATCAATCGGGTTAATAATTCTTCGCCTGAAGAAATAAACAAACAAGACCATGAAAAATATAACAAAGCCGATTATTACATAAGTTATCATTTTCTGTTTCTGAGCGACACTTGCGAAAGTTGGAGTTTCATCCAAAAGGAAAAAGACTTTTCCAACAACATTATTGGAATAATCTTTTAGTGGGAAAGAAAATATATAATAAGTGTTATTATCAAGATTGATAATTTTCGCGGATTCCGTATATTTTTTTTCAATAATTTGTTGTAACATATGATCCGAAAATTTATAAAAATCCATACCGGCTTTTTTAATGTCTTCGTTTCCCGTTTTATGTCCCGCTAATTTAAAAATATTATCTTTTATTCCGATTGCAAAAGAAAAGTGATACATTCTCTGTAAATCCAGTAAGACGTTAAGCAATGAGCCTCCGAATTCCACCGAACCGATATATTTCCCATTGTTAAACATCGGATATACCGACCTGATACCGACCCCCGCTTTTCCCACTTCAAGTCCGCTAACCGGCATTTTGGTTTTTGCCACCTCAACTACCGTTTTTCTGAAACTGGAAAGGTCGTCTCCGTATTTGTCCGGTTTATGCAGACGAAGAAACGAAGTTGCGTCGGGCAAATGAAATTGAAATTGAACGATATTATAGGTTTCTTTAATATTATTTCTGTAGTCCGAAAGGAGTAATTTTTTAAGTCCTTCCCTATCTCTCGCGGTAAAAAGTTGAATAACTTTGCTGTTGTTTGCCAACTCCCGAAGCGCAAAATCCAGAACGTCTCCTTTTTCCTTTATTCTGTCATAAAAAAGCCCGTGAATGGTTTTATGATCGCTTTTAAGTTTTGATAAAATTTGTTCGTCAAAATTTTTCCTAAAGAGATTTAGTACTATAACCGCCATTATAGTTGTTCCGACAATTAAAGCCAAAATTAATTGCACTTGAATAGATTTAAAAAATTTTACTTTCATATTAACCTCATAAATTAACATTTTTTTATTTGTTAAGATTATCGACAACATTCTTCAAAACTTTAGTTTTCAATGAAAATAATAAGAGATGTTAATCTTTTTTTTTTGAATAATCGGAGGTCATCATATTGTTTTTTTGTTAATATTGGATTAAGTTTACCTATTCAAAAAAAATATAAATGCAGATTAATTTATATTCACATATAATCATTTCAATTTTTCACGTCAAAAAAAACTATACTCAAATTATATCTAAAGGAGGATTTTAATGGGTTGGTTATCCCGAAGTCTTAGCACTTCCGTAGGAAAAAAGATGGTTATGGCTACTACAGGCTGGTTGCTTATACTGTTTTTAACAGTTCACTTTATAGGCAACTACACCATCTGGGGAGGCAGAGAAGTCTTTACGGCATACGTCTCCGCACTGGAATCAATGGGATGGTTTACGCACGTAATAGAAATATTATTAGCCCTGGTATTCCTGATTCATATTTATTACGGTTTGTCGCTTGCGGTTTCAAACGACGCAAAGCGCCCAATCGGATACAAAAAGTATGAATCCAACAAATTAATTAAATTCAGCGCCCGTTATACCTGGCAAACCGGATTACTGATACTGCTCTTTCTGGTTATCCATTTAATTACGTTCTGGTATGAATTTAAATTCGGAACGCCTCACAGAGAGCTTTACGACATAGTTGTCGCATGGTTCCATAATCCATTATATGCCTTAATTTATGTTCTCTTTTTAATCACGCTCGGCGTACATATTCATCACGGATTCGAAAGCTCTTTTCAGACTTTCGGTTTAAATCATCCTAAATACACGCCTTGGATTGAAAAATTCGGAACATTTTTAGCATGGTTTTTCGGATTGGGTTTTTCGCTTATTCCAATCATCCTCTATTTCACTTCTATAGGAGGTAAATAATGGTAAAATTAGAATCAAACGTTCCCGCAGGGAAATTAGAAGAAAAATGGACTAATCACAAGAATGAAATGAAGCTTGTGAATCCTTCCAACAAGAGAAAGTTTGATGTTATTGTTGTCGGAACAGGTTTAGCCGGAGCATCGGCGGCGGCAACATTAGCCGAACTCGGATACAAAGTTAAAGCTTTTTCATTCCACGACAGCCCGCGCAGAGCGCACTCAATCGGCGCGCAGGGCGGAATAAATGCCGCAAAAAATTATCAGAATGACGGCGACTCCGTTTACAGATTATTCTGGGATACGGAAAAAGGCGGCGACTTCAGATCAAGAGAATCGAACACATACAGACTGGCTGAAGTAAGCAACAACATTATTGACCAAGCCGTTGCGCAGGGAATTCCTTTCGCAAGGGATTACGGCGGATATTTGGCAAACCGTTCATTCGGCGGCGCACAGGTTTCCCGTACGTTTTACGCCCGCGGTGAAACGGGACAGCAATTACTCCTCGGCGCGTACAGCGCGTTAAGCCGTCAGATTGGCGCGGGCAATGTTGAAATGTACACCCGCCGCGAAATGCTTGATTTGGTAGTTGTTGACGGATACGCAAAAGGGATTATAGTAAGAAACTTACTTACCGGCGAATTGGAAAGATATTCCGCGCAAGCCGTCATTTTGGCAACCGGCGGATATTCGAGAGTTTTCTACTTATCCACTAACGCTATGAACAGCAACGCCACAGCCGCGTGGCGCGCTCATAAACGGGGCGCAACTTTTGCAAATCCTTGTTACACACAGATTCACCCGACCTGCTTGCCAATCCACGGCGAACTGCAATCCAAACGCGTTTTGATGAGCGAAAGTTTGCGTAACGACGGAAGAATTTGGGTTTCGAAGAAAAAAGGAGATATGAGACCTCCGAGCGAAATTCCTGAAGAAGAAAGAGATTACTATCTCGAAAGAAAATATCCTTCATTCGGTAACTTGGCTCCCCGCGATATTTCCTCGAGAAGCGCTAAGGAAGTCTGCGACGAAGGACGCGGAGTTATGGGAAAAGACGCCGTCTATCTTGATTTTTCCGAAGCAATCGGAAGATTGGGCGAAGATGTAATCCGCGAAAGGTACGGCAACTTATTTGAAATGTATCAGAACATTACCGACGAAGATCCCTACAAAGTTCCGATGCAGATTTATCCCGCTCCTCACTACACAATGGGCGGTCTTTGGGTTGATTATCACTTGATGAGCAACATCCCCGGATTGTTTGTACTCGGCGAAGCAAACTTCTCGGATCACGGCGCTAACCGTTTAGGCGCAAGCGCTTTGATGCAGGGTTTGGCTGACGGTTATTTCATTATTCCTTATACACTCGGAAATTATTTCGGAAGCGTTAAGCCGGATAAAGTAGGCACCGACAGACCGGAATTCAAAGAAGCAGAACAAAATGTTAAAGACGGAATTGAAAAGCTTCTTTCGATAAACGGAAATCAAACGGTTGACAGCATTCACAAACGCCTCGGCAAAATTATGTGGGATAAGGTTGGAATGTCGAGAAACGAGCAAGGTCTTAAAGAAGCTATTAAGGAAATTACCGAATTAAGGGAAGAGTTCTGGAACGACGTTAAAGTTGTCGGCGAAAACGAAACTCTTAACCAGACTTTGGAAAGAGCGGGCAGAGTTGCCGACTTCCTTGAATTGGGCGAATTAATGGCTGTTGACGCTTTGAACAGAAACGAATCCTGCGGCGCTCACTTTCGTACGGAATATCAAACCGAAGAAGGCGAAGCTCTCAGAAACGATGAAGAGTATTCATACGTTGCAGCTTGGGAATTTAAGAAACCGGGCGAATGGGAACTTAACAAAGAACCGCTTAACTTTGAATTTGTTAAACTATCGACGAGGAGTTATAAGTGATGAATGGAAATATAAATTTAACATTAAACATTTGGAGACAAGAGAATCCGTCTGTCGAAGGAAACTTCGAGGAGTTTAAAGTCTCCGTATCACCGGACGCCTCGATTCTCGAAATGTTAGACGAATTGAACAATGAACTCGAAGCTCAGGGCAAACGCCCGATAGCTTTTGAAAGCGATTGCCGCGAAGGTATCTGCGGAACTTGCGGTATTGTGGTTAACGGACACCCGCACGGAGCCGTTCCCAAAACTGCGACATGTCAATTGCACATGAGAAACTTTAGCGACGGCGAAACCTTATATCTGGAGCCGTTCCGGGCTAAAGCATATAAAATAATCAAGGACTTGGTTGTTGACCGTTCGCCTTTGGATAAAATTATTCAAGCGGGCGGATTTATTTCAGTTAACACCGGAAACGCGCCGGACGCTAACTCAATTGCAATTTCTAAAGAAACTGCAAATCTTGCAATCGAAGCCGCTGAATGTATCGGCTGCGGAGCTTGCGTTGCGGCTTGTAAAAATGCATCGGCGATGTTGTTTACAAGCGCTAAAATATCTCAGTTTGCTCTTCTTCCGCAGGGTCAGCCGGAGCGTTATACCAGAGTTCAAGCAATGATTAACGAAATGGACGAGCAGGGATTCGGTAGCTGTACCAACACTTACGCTTGCGAAGCCGAATGCCCGAAAGGCGTTTCCATTACCAACATTGCCAGAATGAACAGAGATTATTTTGCTGCAAAAGTAAAAGATCACAGTTTGGAATTCTAATCGGTTAGAATTCTATTACACCTCCTTTAAGGTCGGCTTCTTAGCCGGCCTTTTTTATTTTTCCCAAAGATTATTATTGAATTACTTTCGAGAAATAATTCTCGACGGTAAAAAAATTTCTTGTAAGTCTGCTGAAGAATTATTTTTGACGATAGGGGAAATTTTCATCATTTAAAATGTCTGTCTTGGCGGTCAGTGTTTTTTAATTTTAACGTCATTACGAGGAGTGGAACGACGAAGTAATCTCACTGGAAAACACGCTATTGCTGAAGATTCAGCAACAGTTTAACTGCTAAGGTAGAATTTTAGTGAGTTCGCCTAGGCGGAGCTGCGTTCACTTCGTTCGCTCGCGATGACGGTTCGTTATTTAGATTTAAGATTCCGCATTAGCGGATTACAATGAGGGAAACAAAAACATCCGAGGTTTTTAAAATCTCGGATGTTTAAGGTTTAAGTATATAATGAAGCAAGATACTCTTCAAAATTCTCGACAATAATTAACCCTTTTACGCATCAATCCAACTTACGGTTTTATCACGCAACGAACGGTTCAGCAAATCCGCGTGTTCAACGGTTACCGGTATTTCTGCAATTTTTACCAACTCGGTAATTTCACTGTTCGGGATATAAACTTCATTGTAAACAATCAATCCTTTTTCAAAATCCACCGTGTAAACAGTTACCGTATTATTCTGTAAATAACGCAGAACATCTTTATCCTTAATTGCTTCCTTTACTCCGCCCGCTGCAAAAATACGGACATGCACAAGAATATCGAGTTCGGTATTTGCTTCGGCTAACGCTTTTAATGTTTCCTGAAAAAGCTGTTTTGTTACTTCAAAGGATGTTTCTCCGCCGAACATCAGCAAAACCGCTTCCGGTTCAAATTCGATTACTTGGTTTACGGTTTCGGTTACGCTTCCTTCCTCAACGACAAAGTGCGCCGCGCGTCCTCCAGTGTTTTCAGCAAATACCGCTTCAGCGGCTGCCGCAGTTGCGCTGCAGATGATATTTTTAACCGAGATTACGGCAACTTTCTCATAATCTCCCAAAACGTGCGAACCTACTACTCTTCCTGTTAAAGCTCTTAAATATACTTCTTCTGCAAATGTTGTTTTTGCCATTTTATTTCCTCTTTTTTTTTATTATTTAATTGCATATCTGATGTTGAAGTTTAAATAAGGATTCAATGTCTGTTTACTAATCCGCCTTGTTTGTATATTTTCTAAACACGAACGGTCATTCTGAATCTCTGACGAAGTCTGACCAAAGAATCTCAAAATTAGTTTTTGGGAAAAAGCCCGATAGGAGATTATTTTTCACCGATAAAAAAGATCGGAGTATGCATTGACCGAGTGTTTTTTGCGCCGTCTCGTCATTGCGAAGAGCGGAGCGACGCGGCAATCTCCCATGAAAACACGCGGTTGCTGAATGTATAAAAGCGGTTTATCAGCTGAGGTTGATTATTCAGGAGATTGCCGCGCTTCCTACGGTCGCTCGCAATGACGGTTTGTTTTTTCTAAAGTTCGCAATCCGCCATAACAGGAAACTTTTCAAATTTTACTCAAACATCATCGAGTAGGGACGGGAAAGTTCCTCGTGGAGAGAAGGCAAATGTATATTTCTCGATTTCCTTATAAACTCGCGTCCGTCCAGCATAAACTGAACCGTGGGGACTGCAAAGATTTGGTTCTGTCCCGCAAGTTCCGCCGACTTTTCACAATCAACATATGCGAATTTCATTTCGGGAAATTCTTCTTTAAGCAGCTCTTTTAACTTAGGTTTTAAAACTTTACATACATTGCACTGCGGAGTACTGAAATAAATAACGGCTCCGGGGTTTTCGGAGACAAATTTTTCATATTCTTCAATTGTTAGCAAATCAGTCTGTGGTAATTCTTCCATTTCCAAATTCCTGTATAATAAATTCAAAAAGCATTTGATGAAACAAATTGTGAAAAGATTCAGTTCTTTTCTTAGCAAAAAATCTGTTAAAGAAACCTTTGCAAAACCAAAAGTTGTCATATTGAGTTAGCCGCGGTGAAGGTAAAAGATGTTCGAAATATCTCTAAATTAGCTTTAATCTCTGGTTCAGAGATTCTTCTTCCCGACTTTGTCGGAACTCAGAATGACATTTTCTATATTATATAAATCCTTCTTAAATTCTCCTTCTGAATCCGCTGCCTAAAACTTCATGAACATTATTTATTGTAACAAAAGCGTCCGGATCAATTTCTCTAATCATGTCGGTAAGGCGTCCCAATTCTTTCAGCGTTACAACGGTGTAAATTACATCTCTTTCAACATTTTTGTACAATCCTCTAGTGCGGATTGCGGTTGCGCCGCGGCTCAGGTTGTTGATTATCGCCTTTGCAATCTCTTCATTTTTATCCGAAATGATAAACGCGCTTCTCGCATAATCAAATCCGTCAATGATTAAATCAACAATCCTTGCTGAAATATAAATCAGAAAAATTGCATAGAAAACCAAAACCAGCGTGGGTTTGTCATTCGCCACATGTTTGAACTGCAGCACCAAACCGGCAAACGAAACAATCACGAGGTCGGTCATAAGCATCGCGATTCCGGTTTTAATCCCGAACTTTTCATTTAAGATTGCCGCAATTACATCCGTCCCGCCGGTTGTTCCTTTAAACTTAAAGATTATTCCGAGTCCGCCTCCGAGCAAAGCGGCAGCCACAAAAATCAGAAAGAAAAAATCATGTTTCAGAAGTTCGTGTACGGCAGCGGAATCCTGCAACCGGAAAACTCTGAGTCCCGGAATATCGCCCCGGAAAAAATCAATAAAAAATGAATTCAGCGTAAAAGCATAAAAAGTTCTTACGCCGAATCTTTTTCCCAGAACTTTTATTCCCAGAATGTAAATAGGGATATTCAACACCCAGATGGTAACGCCGACGGGAAGTTCTCCATTGGTAAGATAATGGAGCGCCATTGAAATTCCGGTTACTCCGCCCGGTACGACCTTGGCGTCAATTAAAAACACACCGATTCCTATTCCCATTATTGCAGCGCCGAGAGTAAGGAAAAAATAATCGACGATTGGATATTTTGATAATTTTTTTGACATTTCATTTCCTAAAAAATAAGTCGTAAATAAAACTGATTATTTATTATTTTGCAAATAATTAGTTAAGAAAACGAACAATAAAACCGGAGCGCAAAATGAACTCGAAAGTCTATTCAATATTAGTAATTTTTTTCCTCTCGGCTGCAACATTTTTTTCTCAAAACACAAATGTAACTGTTTACAATAATGATTTGGGAGTTATAAAAGAAACCCGATTTGTTGATGTCCAATCCGGAAAGTCCGTAATAAAAATCGCCGATGTCCCTTCCCGCATTGATCCGACTTCGGTTCATATCAAATTTCCGGGAACAGTTCTCGAACAGAACTACAAATATGATCTTGCGAACATGAATACAATTCTGGATAAATATTCGGGAAAACAAATAAATATAGTTACAGATAAAGGAGAAAAAATCTCCGGAAAACTTCTTTCGGTAAACGGCAACAGTCTTGTTTTACGCAAGAAGAAAGGAGGACTTCTGATGCTGCCCGATTTCAGCAAATACACTCTCAGCGTAAATAAACTTCCCGAAGGTTTGATTACCAAACCGACGCTCGAATATCTGGTCGAAAGCAAATCTTCCGGTAAAAAGCAGATCGAACTTTCATTTTCAACGGCGGGAATGAATTGGCACGGAGAATATGTGGCGGTATTAAATGACAGCGATACTAAAATTAATCTGAATTCGTGGGTAAGCATAACCAACCAATCCGGCGCCGATTATAAAAACGCAAAGTTAAAATTAGTAGCCGGCGATATAAATCGCGCGCAGGAAAACAAACCGATGCCGATGTATATGACCGCGAAAAGTTACGATTCCGAAAGCCGCCCGCAGATTGAGGAACGAGCGTTTTTTGAATATCACATTTACGATTTACCCGAACTTACAACTCTGCGAAATAACGAGCAGAAACAGATTGCTTTTATCTCGGGAGAAAACATCACAGCTCATAAACAATTCGCTTACACTTGTTATTTGTTCAACGAAGAGAAAAAAGAAAATGCTGAGGTTAACATTACCTTTGAGAACAGCAAGAAAAACAACCTCGGAATTCCTCTTCCCGCCGGAAAGATACGGCTCTTCAAAAAGGATAAAAATTCTCTCGAACTGATTGGCGAAGATTACATTAAACACACTCCGAAAGACGAGAAGATTTCGCTGAAGGTAGGGAAAGCGTTTGATGTGCTTGTTTCAATGACGAACACGAAAAGGGAAAGAATATCGAAACGCGTAACCGAGCTTACACGGGAAATTAAAATCGATAATCATAAAGATAAAAAGATTGAGGTAGCGATTAATCAAATAATGCAGGGAGATTGGAAAATAATCTCCTCTAATTTTGATTACAAGAAAAAAAGCTCAAAAAGCGCTGAATTTATTATTCCCGTTAAAGCCGATAAAAGCGAAATATTAAAGTTCACCGTTAGAGTTAAAAGGGATTAAACTGTAATACTATATCGGTTGAATTTTTAAATCGGTTTATTTTTGAATGAGTTTTCATTAATAATTACGAAATTGTTATCTTTGAGGGCTTGTTTTTTTATGCAAGAAAATTCAGGGAAATCATAATTAGGGCTTGCTGAAAAACGCAGAAGCCCTATAAATAAAGGGGAATAGAGAAAATAAACCTGATAAAGTGCAAATAAATTAATAAATTGGGGTAAAAATATGTGCACTTTAACAAAATAAACAAGGCAAATGTTAAGAAGAAAAGACCCCAATCAAATAGAATTATTTGAGTTTGAACATCCGTTTGAGGGAGAGTTAGACCCGGAAAACCGCTG
>WGCV01000052.1 GCA_015493615.1 Melioribacteraceae bacterium | reverse complement strand
GTGAGCTTGCGAACGGTCTCCGCCACGGCGGACTGTGGCTGCAATTTAGCATTATGCTGTTTTTTCGCAGATTGCAAGCAATCTACGTTACAAAGAATAGTATTTTTCTTAATAATTTTAGATTAGAAAAAATTCTAATGACAATTTTGGGTTTAATAAAAAAGCGAAAACGGACGATTAGGAAAAAGGTAAATCGACAAGCGGCAAAAAAAATCGCTTTTGCTTTACGCTTTCCATTGCCTGTTTTTGTTAGAGGCAGATAGGGCTGTCCCGTCATTGCGAAGGAGAACAAAGTTCGACTGAAGCAATCTCACCGGAAAACTTACGGTTGCCGAATATTCAAAAACGGTTTAACCGCTAAGGTTAAATATAGGTGAGATTGCCACGACAATTCACTTTCGCGGATTGTCTCGCAATGACATTTGTTATTTAAATTTTACCGTCATTGCGAGGAACGAAGTGACGAAGCAATCTCACTAGAAAACTTACAATCGCCGATGGGTAAAAACGGTTTAACTGATGAGGTTGAATATTTTGGAGATTGCCGCACTCCCCCGCTAAACCGGGATCGCTCGCAATCCGCCGCGGCGGACAGCTTGTTTTTTAGTACCTTTCCACACCCCGTCTTCCGACTGCGCCCCACTTCGTCGGAATCCACCCCTCTCACGAGAGGGGAATTGGAAATTCCCCTTCCTACGGAAGGGGTGTCAATCGAGGAACGAGATTGACGGGGTAGGATAAAAATTACAGCGACTCAAGCTCCTCCGTGTCGGACTCACCGAAAAACAAGCTAAGTACGAATATTCAAAAACGTTTTAACTGCTAAGGTGGAATATTCATGAGATTGCCGCGACAATTCGCTTTCGCGGATTGTCTCGCAATGACGGTTTGTTTTTTAGGGGTTCGCAATTCGGAACGGTGGGCAGTTTGTTTTTCCAGTAATTTCCTCATAAAAAGCCGTTATTTATATTGACATTTTACTCCTAAAACAATACCTTATTTATCTTTATTTTTTGCGATGCTAAAAGAAAATTTAAATATCGTCCAACAAAAAATCAGCGATGCCAAAGGTCGCAGCGGCAGGGAAAATGAAACTGTTACTCTTGTCGCAGTCTCCAAAACCGAGCCGCTTCGCTACATCGAAGAACTGTTATCTTATGGCGTCCGGGATTTCGGGGAAAACAAAGCGCAGGAATTCCGAGACAAATACAATCTGCTTAACAGTGGGATTAACTGGCATTTTATCGGGCATCTTCAGAAAAACAAAATAAAGTATGTTGTCGGGAAAGCCGCACTAATTCATTCCATTGATTCAACCGATATTGCCGAAGCCGTAAATAAAAAAGCCGCCGATTTGGGCGTTTCGCAAAGTATTCTTCTCGAAGTAAATACATCAGGGGAAGAATCGAAATTCGGCATCAGAAACGAAAAGGATTTATTTGAAATTGCTTCCTTTTGTAAGAACGCTTCGAATCTTAACTTGCTCGGACTAATGACAATGGCGCCTTTTACAAAGGACGAGGCGCCTATTCGCAAATCGTTTTCCGCATTGAGAGAGATGAAAGAAAAATTGAACGCTCAGGGATTCGGCTTAACCGAGCTTTCTATGGGAATGACAAATGATTATGAAATCGCCGTTGAAGAAGGAGCAACGATTTTAAGAGTAGGCACAGCGATTTTCGGAGAGAGAGATTACACAAAACCGTGGAATCAGAAATGAATTTAACCCCGAGAAATATTGAAGAAGCGACGTTCGGAAAATCTGCGTTGGGATATGACAAAGCCGAGGTTGAAGAATTTTTAAAGGAAGTCGCCGACAGGTTAGCCGAATGTTTGAACGAAAACGAAAGGTTAAATACAGAAATCGGCGTTTTGCAAACCGAATTGGAGCAGTTTAAGAAAATAGAGCAAAATCTGCAGCATACGCTTTTGGACGCGCACGAGTCATCGCAGAAAACAATTAACGAAGCAAAATCGGAAGCGGCAATAATATTATCGGAAGCCGAAGTTCACGCCGCCGAAATGCGTAATTCTGTCGCCGAATTAACCGAATCTAAAAACAGGTTGGTCGCCGAATTAAAAGCGATGATTGAAACGCAGGAAATATTACTTAAACGACACGGATTTTTAATCTCCGCCGATAAAAACGAAATTGGACACGACCCCGAAAAGGAAAACACAAACAATACGGAAAATGGCAATGAGCAACTTATTGAAAATGCTGAATGAAACTCTTGACGTAATCAGAACAAAAACAGAAAAAGATTACAGAATCGGGATTATTCTCGGAACCGGTCTCGGCGGCTTGGTAAAAGATATGGAAATTGAATATGAATTCGATTATTCCGAGCTTCCCCATTTTGCGCTTTCAACTGTTGAATCGCATCACGGTAAACTTTTGTTCGGAAAAATCGAGGGGAATGATGTTGTTGTAATGCAGGGACGCTTTCACTTTTACGAAGGTTACTCGATGAAAGAAATCACCTATCCCGTCCGCGTTATGAAAATGCTCGGAGTTAAATTTCTTCTTGTTTCAAATGCCGGCGGCGGAATGAATCCCCTCTTCAAGTTAGGCGATTTAATGATAATTGAAGACCACATTAATCTTCTTGGCGATAATCCCCTTATCGGTAAAAATGAAAACTCACTCGGACCACGTTTCCCCGATATGAGCGAACCGTACAGCAAAGCATTGATTGAGCTGGCGGAAAAAGCAGCTCTCGATAATAAAATTAAGATTCAGAAAGGAGTTTATGTAGCCGTACCGGGACCAAGTTTGGAAACCCGCGCCGAGTACCGTTTTTTGCGCTCAACCGGAGCCGATGTTGTGGGAATGTCAACCGTACCGGAAAATATTGTAGCGAATCACATGGGAATGCAGACGCTGGGAATCAGCATTATTACGGACGAATGTTTCCCCGACGCGCTAAAACCGATTGACGTTACAAAGATAATCGCAACCGCTAATGAGGCGGAACCTAAAATGACAACAATTTTCAAAGAGGTAATTAAAAAACTTTGAAAAAAGTAAAACCAATATATTATTTCTATCCGCTTCTTATGGCGTTTCTGATTTTCCTTTCGGATTTTCTGAACACGCGAATGTTTGAAACGATGCTGCAAACATTCGCAGTTTGGTTTATCCTGTCCGTGCTGATTTTTTCGCTCGGCTGGATAATCGATAAGTCTTTCGGATGGGTAATCGGAGGCAAAGTTGTTTTTGTGGCGATTATTATATCAATAATTTTCTCATTATCTTTCGCTTCATTTTTTAAAAATTATATCGCTCTTTCAAGTCCCTTGCTCGAGGATTTAATTCTATTCATTTTAAGAAATATTACTCTCGGAGCAATGGGATTTTTCGGAATGGCAATTGCGGAAGTTACCGCCAACGAAGCCGTAATAAAAGCGCAAGGAGATATTGAAAAAAATACCGCTCTTTTGGTTGAAAACGCAAAAAAAGAAGCGGAACTGCTAATCAAAGAAGCGGAACAAAAAATTGAAGAAATGAAAAAAGAAAAAACCGGCGCATTAAATGAACTTGTCCGGAATGAAATTGAACTTAAGAAAAAACTTAACGAATTAATTTCATCTGAAAAAGAAATATTAAAAAGATACGACAGATAAATAGAATACTAACAAACAAAATACGATAAACTATGTTTGAACAATTTAAAAAAGTTAATTATCCCGAGATAGAATCCGAAACATTAAGTTTTTGGAAAGAAAACAATATTTTTGATAAAAGCATCTCAACAAGAGATGAAAATAAAACCTTCACTTTTTATGAAGGACCTCCCACCGCAAACGGAAAACCCGGACTTCATCATGTTATGGCGCGCTCGCTTAAAGATTTGGTCTGCCGCTACAAAACATTAAAGGGTTACCGCGTAAGCAGAAAAGCGGGCTGGGATACTCACGGACTTCCGGTTGAAATTGAAGTTGAGAAAAAACTCGGCATTAAAAATAAGAGCGAGATTCCCGAATTCGGCGTCGCAAAATACAACAAAGCCTGTTTCGATTCCGTTTTTACCTACAAAGATTTGTGGGAAAAAATGACGGAACGAATGGGATATTGGATTGACCTTGAACATCCTTATGTTACATGCGATCAGAATTATATCGAATCGGTTTGGTGGGCGCTTAAAACGCTTTTCGACAAGGGCTTGATTTTTAAGGACTACAAGATTGTTCCTCAATGCCCACGTTCGGAAACGGTTCTTTCTTCGCACGAACTTGCGCTCGGATATAAGGAAACGAAAGATCCTTCCGTTTATGTTTTAATGAAAATTAACGATCCGAAGTTTGAAGGAGAAGAAGTTTACTTCCTGGTTTGGACTACAACTCCCTGGACGCTGATTTCCAACGTTGCGCTTGCAGTCGGTTCGGACATTGATTACGTGAAAGTTAAAACGGGCGACAAAAAACTGATTCTTGCAAAAGAACGTTTAAGCGCGCTGAAAGATGATTACGAAATTCTTGAAGAGTACAAGGGAAAAGATTTAGCCGGAACAACTTACGAACAGCTTTTTGATTATCTGCCCGTTGATAAAAAAGGGTTTTATGTAATCGAAGCCGATTTTGTTACGATTGAAGATGGTTCCGGAATCGTTCATATCGCTCCGGCATTCGGCGCCGACGATTACGAAGTTTCCAAGAAATATGATTTGCCTTTCCTGCAGCCGGTAAAACGAAACGGCACATTCACCGAAGACGTTCCCGACCTTGCCGGTAAGTTCGTTAAAGACGCCGACATCGATATCATTATGAAATTGAAAGAATCGGGCAAGCTCTACAAAAAGGAAACAATTACGCACACTTATCCTTTCAGCTGGCGTTTTGACGACGTTCCCGTTATTTATTACGCCCGTGAATCGTGGTTCATTAAAACAACTTCGATAGCCGACAAAATGGTTGAGTTAAATAAAACAATCAACTGGGTTCCCCCTGAAGTCGGCGCGGGACGCTTCGGAAATTGGCTTGAAGAGAACAAGGATTGGGCTTTGTCGCGAGACAGATTCTGGGCTACTCCCCTTCCCATTTGGGTTTCCGAAGATGGAAAAGATATGTTTGCCGTCGGTAGCGTTGCAGAACTTAAGGAAGGATTTGTGGAAAGAGATGGTAAGCGCGTTTTAGTAGCCGATTTGGACGAAGCTGAAATAGATTTACACAAACCTTTTGTTGATGAAGTTAAATTCGAGAAAAACGGAAAAGTTTATACCAGAACTCCCGAATTAATCGATGTTTGGTTTGATTCCGGTTCGATGCCCTTTGCTCAGTGGCATTATCCTTTTGAAAATAAAGAACTTTTTGAAAAGAACTTCCCGGCTGATTTTATCTCCGAAGGAATCGATCAGACAAGAGGATGGTTTTACACGCTTCATGCAATTTCGACAATGCTTTTCGACAACATTGCGTACAAAAATATTTTGGTCAACGAACTCATTCTTGATAAAAACGGTCGGAAGATGTCGAAATCAAGAGGCAATGCTGTTGACCCGTTCGGGCTGTTCGACAAATACGGAGCTGACGCAACACGCTGGTATCTTGTAACTACAAGTCCGCCTTGGAGACCAACGCTTTTTGACGAAGATGGAATAGTTGAAGTTCAGCGCAAGTTTTTCGGAACGCTGGTAAACACTTATTCTTTCTTTGCCTTATACGCCAATCTTGATAATTTCACTTTTTCGGAAAATAAAATTCCCTATGAAGAACGCCCCGAAATTGACAGGTGGATTATTTCCAAGCTGAACACATTGATTACCGAATACGAAAAATTAATGGACGAATATCAAGTAACCAAAGCGGCGCGAGCCGTGCAGGACTTTACGATTGACGAACTATCCAACTGGTACGTACGACGCAACAGAAGACGCTTTTGGAAATCGGAAAATAACCGGAATAAACTTTCCGCATACCAAACTCTTTACGAATGTCTAGTAACTGTCAGCAAATTGGCTTCTCCATTTGCGCCTTTTGTTACCGACGACTTGTACCGTAAACTGAACGGAGCGACAAAGCTGGAAGAATTCGAATCGGTTCATCTTGCCGAATTTCCGACACCGGGTTTCACAGATAAAAAATTAGAAGAAAAAATGAGTATTGCGGAAAAAGTAGTTTATCTTACCCGCTCAATGCGCGCTAAAGCAAATTTGAAAGTCCGCCAGCCGCTTCGTAAAATTATAATTGCCGTCGATCCTTCCTTGCGAACCGCTATTCAGGAAATGACAGATGTAATTCTGGAAGAGGTGAATATTAAAGAGCTTGAAATACTTGAAGATGATTCAAGTATCGTTAATAAAACAGCTAAACCGAACTTCAAAGTTATCGGACCGAAGTACGGAAAACTGGTTAAACCGCTCGCCGCCGCAATAAGAGAAATTGGGAAGGAACAAATTGAAGAACTTGAATCCTCAGGAAAATTAACTCTTACGGTCAACGGCGAAGTGATAACAATCTCGCGCGACGATGTTGAAATTCAAAGTTCTGAAATCGAAGGCTGGATGGTAGAATCGGAAGGAAACATAACCGTTGCAGTGGATAAAGAACTTGACGACGAGCTTATTGCCGAAGGATATGCGCGCGAATTTGTTAACAGAGTCCAAAATATGAGAAAAGATTCCGGCTTGGACGTTGTTGACAGAATAAAAGTTTTTTATCATGCTGATAAAAAATTCGTGGATTTTATCGAAAAATTTTCCGAATATATAGGTCAAGAAATTTTAGCTGATGTTATAACGCCGGCTGAAGCCGAAACCGAAGGATTTACACAAGAATGGGAAATAGGCGACTTTACAGTTAAGATAACAATTATTAAAACCGCCTGAGTAAAGGAGATTTGTAATGGCTAAAAAAGTAACAAAAAAAGAAGAAGCGAAAAAATCAACCGCTAAGAAAACCGCCGCAAAAAAAAGCGCGAAGACGGTGAAATCTGCGGCTGTAAAAAAGAGTAAGACAACAACTGCAAAGACTGTAAAACCTTCTGTCAAAAAGAAAACCGTTTCAAAGAAAAAGAAGGCTGAAGAAGATAATTCTGTTATTTCAATCGGGAAGATGACCGTAATCCGCCCGAAAAAAGAAACCGACCCGTTTATTATTAAAACAGGTTCGGGAACCGAAATAAAAGGTTATACGCCAAAAGATTTAGTGGAATTCAAAGAGTTGATAATCGGAAGAAGGGACGAAATTGTTGAGCAGCTTCAACTAATAAAAGAACAAATTGCCGATCCGAATACGGGCATTTACATCAACGAAAACTCTCCATATTCCCTTCACATGGCTGAACAGGGAACAGACGCGCAGGAACGCGAGAAATTATTCCTGTGGGCGCAGCGCGAAAGTAAATTTTTGCGTTATCTCGAAGCCGCTCTGCAGAGAATTGAAATCGGCACATACGGAATCTGCGTTGAATGTATGGACGAACCGAAAAAGTTGTGCAAAACATGTCCCCTTATTCCTAAAGATAGATTACGCGCCGTTCCTCATACTCAGCATTGCGTAGAAGTAAAAAAACAATTACAGAAATAAATTATCTTGAGAGTTCTTTTTGTTACTCTGGGGGTTGTTTTACTTGACCAACTAACCAAGCTTTTAATTCATGGTTTCTCCTTTCTCGGATTAACCGTTAAAGGTTTTGAATACGGAGAAAGCATCGATATTATCGGCTCCTTTCTCCGTTTAACATTTGTGGAAAACCCCGGAATTGCCTTCGGCATTGATGTTGGCGTAAATAACAAACTGCTTCTTACAGTTTCTACATTTGTACTTATTGTAATTCTTTTCTATTTCCTTTACAAAAATCTTGATAAACCCGAGCCATACAAGATTGCAATCGCTTTGATTCTCGGAGGAGCAATCGGTAACTTTATTGATAGAATGTTTTACGGAGTTTTGTTCGGTTACGCTCCCCTTTTTTACGGTAAGGTTGTTGATTTCATTAGCTTTGAATTTTTTGATTTCTCCCTTTTCGGAAAAAGCTTTTCCCGCTTCCCTATTTTTAACGTCGCGGATTCGGCTGTTTCAATCGGGGTTGTAATGCTGATTTTATTTTCTCCCAAGTCTTCCAAACAAGACGACGAAAATAAGGAAGAAATTATCCCCGATACCGCAGATGAAAATTCATTGCCGATTACCGAAGAAAATGAAACCGCAAAGAATCCGGAGAAACAGCAATAATCCGAATTGTTACTGTAATGCCTGATTATTTTCAATTACTTTCTTATCTTAGTATTTAATCGATTGCCGGATTATTCAAACAATGGATATTAAAAAATTATCTTTACTGTTCACTGTAAACCGTTCACTGTTAACTGAAAGAATATGAACAAAATAATAACGGAAAAAGAACGACGTTTCGAAATTGACAAGGGGACGAAAAATATCCGGATTGATGTTTTTCTGACAAATCATATCGAAAATGCGACGAGGACAAAGATCCAGAAATTAATAAAAGAAGGTTACGTTCTCGTAAACGGGAAACCTGTAAAACCGAACTATAAAATTGCCGGTGAAGAAATAATCGACGTACGGATTCCCGTTACTCCCCGTCCCGAAAAAATTGAAGCGGAAGATATTCCCCTTGAAATTATTTATGAAGATGATTATCTCCTGATAGTAAATAAACCCGCCGGAATGGTAGTTCACCCTGCGCTTGGGCACAGTTCGGGAACGCTTGTAAATGCGCTTCTTAACCATACTGCAAACTTAAGCAAAACCGATGAAGAAACGCGTCCGGGAATTGTTCACAGAATCGACAAAGACACTTCGGGACTTCTCCTTATCGCTAAGGATGAATGGACGCATTCACAGCTGGCGAAACAATTTTCCGCCCACACACTTCAACGGGAATATTGGGCTGTAGTTTGGGGCTTATTTAAGGAGCAAAAAGGAGAGATAACCTCAAACATCGCAAGAAGCAAAAAAGACAGAAAAATTTTTACCGTTAGTGAAAACGAAGGAAAAACCGCACATACTTTTTATGAAGTAATAGAGGAATTTGAGTTTGCTTCCCTGGTTAAACTTCATTTAAAAACGGGACGAACTCACCAAATCCGTGTCCATTTATCATCGCTGAATCATCCTATTTTCGGAGACCCTAATTACGGCGGCAGGAGAATAGTTTACGGAGGCGATTTGGCAAAGTTAAAAGCGCGCGTTAATAATCTTCTTGAGATAATGCCGAGACAAGCGCTACATGCCAAAACCTTGGGCTTCTTTCATCCGAGATTGAAAAAAGATTTATTCTTCTCATCCGAACTTCCCGAGGATATGAAACTGTTGATAGAAAAATTGAGAGGAGATTAATCTCTGAAAAAATCTTTATTCATATTTTTTCCGTTTCAAAACTGGTAGTAAAACTCAATCCATATTTGTTAATTCTTTCCGGACTTTTTGAGGAAGCGTATTTACAACCAGTTCGTACGAATCGTCAATCCATTCTTTTATCAGCGCAGTATTCTCAATTTCATCAATTCTGATTGTGTTCCACAAGCGTTTATTCATGTGATAACCCGGCAGCACACCCTCGTATTTTTCACGCAACTCAACGGCTTTTTCCGGGTCGCACTTAACGTTTATTCCGTGAGGCAAGTCCAAACTGATTAAACAAAACATCTTGTTCTTAACCTTCATCACCAAAGTTGTTTCGTCAAAGGGGAAACTTTCCGTGACCCCTTTTTTCTTTAAGCAGTAATTTCTTATTTCCTCAATATCCATTATTCTTCTCTCAGCTTATGAATCTGAAAAATAACAAATAATTTGCGGCTACAAAATCTTGGGGATAAAAGAGACGAAGAAATAATCGCCCGCTATCAGCCAAATGTAAAGTAACAAACCAAGCACAAATGGTTTTATTCCCGCCTGTTTGAACTTGGAGAAATTAGTCTCGACGCCCAGAGCCGTCATAGCCATAGTTAATACGAATGTGTCCAATCTGTTGATAAACGAAACTACCGATACCGGAAGCAAATTCAAAGAGTTAAAACCAATCACAACAAGGAACCAAATTGCAAACCACGGAATTGTAATTTTAGTTTTTTGATTTGAATTTCCGCTCTTCCGTTTTCGACTGAGGAAATAGCTGAGTATAATCAAATAGGGAGAAAGTAAAATTACCCGAATCATCTTTACAATAACCGCTGTGCTTGCAACCTCGGGGCCCATTGCGTTTCCTGCGCCGACTACATGCGCAACTTCGTGTACCGAGGAACCTGTGTAAATTCCCATTAGCTTGGGAGAAAGATGAAGGATTCCCGAGCGGTATAAAACCGGATAAAGAAACATTGAAATCGTCCCGAAAATAACAACCGTCGAAACAGCCACCGCCGCTTTGTACGGCTTGCTTTTTACCACCGGTTCGGCGCCCAGAACTGCTGCAGCCCCGCAAATAGCGCTTCCCGTCGCAGTAAGGAGAGCAATTTCATCGTCGAGCTTAAGCAATTTGCCTAACAAAATTCCGAGCAGAACTACCGTCGTAATTACAAGCAGGTCAATCACAATTGCATCCAAACCGACATTTACAACATTTTGATATGTCAATCGAAAGCCGTAAAAAATAATTCCTGTTCTCAGCAATGTTTTTGTGCTGAACACAACTCCCGGCACCCACGCCTCCGGAAGCTTGTTGCGCAAACTGTTTGCATACCCCATACCGAGTATAATTCCGATTACCAGCGGACTCAAAGACAAATTTTTAATAACGGGAAAATCCGCGATATAAAATGCGGAAAGGGAGAATAACGCAATCAGCATTACTCCGCTTAAAGTATTGGCTCTGTTTTCTTTTTTAAAAGGCATTGGCATTTCTCTTTTTAATTCAAAACTGCATGCAAGTTAAGGAGAAGAATGCCAAGAAGGTAATAACGAATATTGATGATAGATAGGAAAAATCTATAATGCCGAGCGTAATAAATAATGCTTGAAGTTTAAGAAAATCGGTCCCTTTTTGTCGGGACGCTCTGCAATACCTTTAAGCTGTCTGATAGTTGGATAAGCGGATAAGTGGATTAATGAATCTTCGGATTGGTGGACAATGTTTAACGATTAACTTGTTGCTAATTCTCGATGGGTTTCACCCATAGTTATTGTAAATTAATGCGCTTCTCGCTTTTGAAGAAAAATGTTTCATTTTTGAATCTCGCGGTTTTCAAAAAACAAAGTTGGAAACCAATATTTTAACAATCTAACTGCGAAGCAGTTGAATTCACAATAGCCCCGAATTTAATTCGGGGTTAGTGAAAAAAAACAACACCAACTGCAAAGCAGTTGAATTGACGCAAATACTCTTAGAAACCTTTGCAAAAACCTAAATTTGTAATATTGAGTCCGCCAAGGCGGAGTGTGAGCCGACCGAAATATCTCTAAATTCGGTAAAATTACTGGTTCTGAGATTCTTCTTCCCGACTTTGTCCGGACTCAGAATGACATATAATTGGGTTATGCAAAGCCTTCTCTTATATAAATTCGACATGTCTCCGCTCTAAGAAATGAAAAGATAAATTTGCTTTATCGCAAACTGCGACGAGCGAATTTCTTGAAAGAGTTTATTAATTCGGATTGCTGTCCGACCAAGGCAATAAATTTGAAAATTCTCGTAATTTCAAAATCTGCAATATCTATTATTTTAAGTTCATTTCTGATAAGTTCATTTTGAACCGCGTTAACGGAAATAAGAGCGGCGGAATCGGAAAATTTCAGATATTCCTTAATCGCTTCGGTGCTTCCCAATCGCATCTGAATATTTAGATCCCGCGTATTTATATTTTTTGCGGATAATGCCGAATGAATTATATCAAGCGTTCCCGAGCCGCTTTCTCTAATGATCAGCGGAATATTCGGCAATTCATTTAAGGTGATTTCACTTTTCAGCGCCATGTTACGAGCCGAAACCACAAGCACAATTTCATCCCTCAGAAAATCCTCATACTTAATTTGAGGAAGATTTGAATTTCCTTCAATAATGCCCAAATCAATCTTTTTCTCAATCAGAAGTTTTTCTATTTGTTCGCTGTTTCCATTCTGCAAAGAAAGATTAACATTAGGAAAACGAACCTTAAACGAAGATAAAATCTTCGGTAAAATATAATGGGAAACCGTTGTGCTCGCTCCGAGTTTCAGATTTCCCGCTTCCGCTTTTTTTAGAATATTGATTTTTTCATCAAGCTCCTTGTACAAACCATGTATATTCAATGTGTATTGATAAAAAAGTTCGCCGGCAGGCGTAAGACGAATAGCGTTCCCAAGTCTTTCAAATAAGGCTTCGCCCGCCTCCTTTTCCAATTCCTTAATGTGATTTGTCACCGAAGGCTGGCTTAAAAACAACTCCTTCGCCGCCCGCGTAAAACTAAGTTTTTCCGCAACAACCTTAAAAACATATAATCTGAAATCGTAGTGCATATAAATTTATTTCAGCAATTTTTGATATTCATCATTAATTATTTCCCAAGCTTCAAGCATATCTTTCTCTTTTGTGTGAAGTCCGGAGATTACCAATCTGATTGCGTATTTCCCTTTGAGCTTTGTGTGAGATAAAAATAATTTTCCGGTGGAGTTAATGTTTTCCATCAGCTTCTCATTAAAGCGGTTAATAACTTCCCCGCTTTCTTTTTCGTTCGGGAGCGCCCGGAAGGAAACAACGCTGAATGGAACGGGAGCTAACCTTTCAAAACCGTCGGATTTATCTATGAAATCTTTAAACTGATTTGCTATTCGGATATGTTCCCCAACAATTTCCGCAATCCCTTTCTTTCCGAAATATTTAATTGTAAGCCAAAGTTTCAGTGAGCGGAAACGCCTCCCAAGCTGGAGTCCGTAGTCCATGTAGTTGGTTACTTTGCTGTCCTCCGCCGTTTTAAGATATTCCGGCACCAACGAAAAAGCCCTTTTCAGCGTTTCCGGTTCTTTTGTGAAAAACACGCTTAAGTCAACGGGAATGAACATCCACTTATGCGGATTAACCACAATAGAATCGGCGTCTTCCCAGCCTGAAGTAACGACCGCATTTTTCTCATCAACAACAGCCGCGGTTCCACCGTAAGCCGCATCAACATGAAGCCAAATATTTTTGGGTTTGCAAATTGCCGCTATCTCTTTTACCGGATCAATCGATGTTGAAGAAGTAGTCCCAACTGTTGCAACAACAGCCAGCGGTTCTATCCCTTTCATTTTATCTTCGGCTATTGCTTTTTCAAGCTCATACGGAATCATTTCAAATCTTTCGTTAGTGGGAATTTTTCTGATTCCGTTCAGCCCTAAACCGAGCGTTATCGCGCTCTTTTCTATCGAGGAGTGCGCTTCCTCAGAGATGTAAACTCTCAGCTTGGGAATTTTTCCGTTTCCGGATAGACCTTCATTGCGAATTACTCCTGGAAATTTTTTCTCACGCGCCGAAGCCAAGGCGTGCATTGAACTTACCGACGCAGTGTCATAAATAAAGGGAGTAAACTCATTTGTTACTCCGAGCATTTCCCGATACCACTCCAGCGTTTTCTCCTCCAGCTCCGTAGCCGCTGGAGAAGTTTTCCAGACCATTGCATTCTGATTTAACGCGGCGGATAGAAATTCCCCCAATATGCCGGGAGCTGAAGACGTAGAATTAAAATACGCCATAAATTTGGGATGATTCCAATGTGTGAGCGCGGGAATAATTAAGTCGTCAATCTGTGTTAGAATCTCTTCAAACGATTCCCCTTCTTCGGGAGCGCTTTCGGGAAGACGGTTTTTTAACCAACCAGGCTCAATCTCCGGCAGAACAGGAAATGAATCTATTTTGGAAAAATAATCGGCGATATAATCGGAAAACTTGTAGGCGTGTTTCCTGAATTCTTCGCTGTTCATATCTCGATTGTGTTTCATCTTTAAAAATCCTTTTCAACTTCTTTAAGCCAATCTAAAATTGTTTGGCTCAATTCCAACCTTGTATTGGCAAACGAGTGATTATCCTTAAGCAGCTTGCTTTGTAAATTTTTGTTGAATGGGTATTCATTAAAAGCATTCACAAAAGGGTAATAGTGATATTGCGGCTCGGAGGTTTTATCGTGTTCTCCGGCGACAAGCAGAATCTTCTTATCCTTATATTTGGGGATAAGCCCGATTAGATTCATATCCTCCTCATGCGCAAGCATTTCGGCTACAAGTTTTTTCCCCGATGAATTTTCAATAAAGCGCGCGCTCCAATCCATGCGCTGTTCCGCAACAGAAAGAAACTCAGGATGCTCGCGCAAGTAAACGCCCAAAACGGCAAAATTAAACGGCGCTATCGCGGCGGCATGTCTGATTTCTGCCACGGTTGCAAGAGCATTCAAAGCTTGAGAGCCTCCAAAACTGTGCCCGACAAGAACAATTTTTTCGGAATCAACACTAAAGCTGTTCCCCAATAAATCTTCAAGTAGAATTTTAATTACATTTTTTACATCTGCAATTGTATTTTCAAATGTGAATTCCCCTTCGCTTCCCCAAATTCCGCGGTAATGAAATCCTACAACATTCCACCCTGCGCGCAAAAAGATATGCCCTAAATCATACGCAAATTCCGAGCCGGGAAAACCGTGAAGAAGAAGTATTGTTTTGCGCGGCTCGTTATCTGTGTATGCAAAGATAGTTCCCCTTAGTCTTTTCCCTTCACTCTCAAGAATTGTAGTAGTAACTACGGCTTCATGCTGAGGATTATATTTTAAGTCGTCACAGATCGGATTAAAGTTCATATAATTTCACCTTTTTTTGTCAAAGTTTTCTTTCGTGTTTTTCAATCTTAAATATAAAGGGAATCGATAATAAAATCGTTGTTCCCACAATTTTATATGTAAGCTCCAATGTGAATAAATCTCCTAATATTCCGATGAGAAGAATCGCCCCGCCCCCGATAAAAAAATTAATCGTTATATAAACTCCGTTAATAAACGCGGGACGTTCGGAGCGAAGGTTATTTACTACCGCCAATAAAATCGGCGTCGTCCCGAAACTCACAAGTCCGAGCAAAATAAGAAATCCCAAAGATAGAATTCCATCGGACAATACAAATCCCCAAAGAAAGATCGGCGCAAGTAAAACAATAATTATCAGAGTGTTTCTTCTCCCGAGCCTGTCGGAAATTGTCCCGGAGATAAATGAGCCGGCTGCGCCTGAAAGCTGAAACACGGAAAGAGCTATTCCCCCCGCCCAAACAGTTTCGCCTTTCATGGTAATAAACGTAGGGAGAAAAGCCGTTAAAGCGCCTTTCATTAAGGCAATAAAAAAGGTTGCGGCGGCAATATTACCGAAGAGAGGATAGATTTCTTTCAGCGTTTTGGAAATTTTATCCGTCTTTTCTTTTTTCTCGAACGTCTCCGAAATCTTAAACTTTCTTAATCTGAAAAACAAAATTAAAGACGCCAGCAGTCCGATAGGAATCAGCTTCCACGTTCCCTCCAATCCCCAAAGCGAGACCGCTCCGAGAATCACAATGGGTCCGACGCTTCGCGCAACTTCTCCGCCGAACATAAAAAAGCTCATTCCTTTACCTACTCTCTCCCCGGACACGCTTCTTATAATTACCGGCGCGGGTACATGAAACATCGATGCGCCTACTCCCATCATCAGAAGCAGAATTACCAGAAATGTGTATGTAGGAGCGACGCCGAGCAAACTCATACTTATTGCCGTAACAGAAGGCGCCGCTATAAGTAAGTAACGCATGGGGAGCTTATCCGCGGCTAATCCGACAAAAGGATTTAACAAACTCGGAATTCGCTGAATCATCGAAAGAATTCCCGCAAGCCCGAGCGAAAAGCCCAATTTATCAATCAAGAGGGGAAGAATCGGCGCAAGGAAAGATGAAAAAACATCGTGTATAAAATGCGCGGAAGAAATCGTAACAACGTCAAGCGTTTTGAATTTTTTCAAATCGGAATTTTCAGGGTTCAAACAACTACCGTATTTTATTTTTCTATAAACAGAAATATAATAACAGACTATTACTTAAAGCAATTTTTTGCCGGAAACAAAAAAAGATGAAGTAAAATTAATAAATCGTGAGCCGCTATTTCTTACTGTGCTCAATTATCTCTGAAATTTTGGATATTGTATTTCTGAGCTTTTTAACTTCGCTTTCAAGTTTATAAACCCGATATGATTCGACTCTTTCCGTAGCGCCCAGCAGCCAGTTTATATCGCATCCCACGCGAAGAAACCTGATCAGCATTTTAGTTCCCGGCTCTCGCCGCCCGCTGATATACTGCTGCAAATGCTGCGGAGACATCCCGAGAGCTTCAGCCAGTTTTGTGTATGAGCCGAATCTTCTTTTTGCGAAAACTCTGATTCTTGCTCCCACTCCGGCTGCAAAATTCGCTTCGTCAAATAAATCATAATTTTCAGCGGGGTCTTCTTCAAATAAATCAAGCTCATATTGGTAAGAGTCGATAAGCTCTTTTATTCTTTCATAAAGCTCATCGTCAATAATATCAGACTCTTCAAGAAGATATTTAAGAGTTGAAAGTTTCATGTCAAGTTCGTTGGCAAGCCAACTGTACTTAATACCGTTAACATGAAGCAGATATTTAATTTCTTCTATTTTACTCATATAATTCCGGCAATTTGTTAAGTAAAAATAGCTAAAAAAGTTAAGATGAAAAAGTAAGAACCCTAAAGCGACTGATTTTATTATTCAACAACTTCATCTAACTTCGGAAGCACAACAATTAAAAGGGTAGCTAAAGGTCCTAAGAATAGAGAAGTCAGCCACCACAAAAATCCGCTTCTGTTCTTTGCCTGCGCCAAACCGGCATTAATTAATGATAACGTACCCCAACCGGCAACCCATCCACCGTCTGCCATTTTTCCTCCAAAGAATTGTTGTATGATAAATAAATATAATAAAAAGTTGCTTTAAGTGAATAACGCGGGTATCACAATTTAATATTTTACGGGAAGAGTAATTTCCAATAATGCCCCTACTCTTTCTCCGTTTTCAATTGCCGGTTTAAATGCGGTATATAGAACGGCAACTTCGGCGGCATCGTTTGCGCCGTATGGCAATCCCTTTATTATCTTGGTATCCTTTACATATCCATATTTATCAATCGAAACTTGAATAACTACAACTCCCTTGATCCCCTTTTCAATTACTCGTTTCGGAATCTTAAATTGTTTTTGCAGAGCGGCGACGCCCCCTACCGGAGTTGCGCAAGCCGAACTTAAACAAGTAATCCGGGGCTGCGCCGGTATTGACGACTTGCGAACATTTAGCTTTTTCTTTTTAGATTTAACGAAGGTTTGAACAACTTCATTTTCTTGGGAGCTGATTTCTTCCGCTTTCTCTTGTCTTGCCGTTTTCTTGACTTCGGTTACTTTATTCAAAATTCCTTTCTCTTTTTTTATTCCCGATGATTTCTCCCCTGAAACCGGACTTATTTTTTTGTTATCGTATATCTCATTTGATACAAATTCGCTGAAATCCCGAGTCGTTTTTTTCGCCGAGACTAAATGCTTCTTTCTTCCGAGTGAAAAATTAACTTTTAAAGTCGCCAAAGCTTCAACTGTTTTCCCATTCTTATCTTTTCCGGGGAAAAATCTGGTTTCTTTAACTGCTTTTTCAGCGGCTTCATCGCATCCCAAGCCCAATTTTTTAAGGACTTTAGTGGAAACTACCTTGCCCGATGAATCAATTTTAGCAATCAACAAAACATCGCCTTCCAGTCCGTATAACTTTGCATGTTTGGGATAAACAATCTTTCTTTCAATTGACGCCATTCCGCCAATCGGGACGGGACATTCAAAAACATTACAAATTATTTCATCGCTTTTTTTATTTATTATTTTTTGATTGCTTCCGACAAAGGCGTCGGCGGGAGCTACGTAAGTAGAATCATAATCGAGCTTAATTATTTTAATTAACTTTCCGTTTTTATAAGAACGGACTTGAGCCAAAGCTCCGTTACCGTAATATAGCTTATCGACGCCGTTCCTTATTCCGTTTTCAACATAAACTTCCTCCCGTAATAAACCGCTTTCATAAAAGGTTCTTATCCAGCCGTTCAGAACACCCGACGAAAAATTCTTTTCTTCGGCAAGATTGCCGTTTTCATAGTAAGTGTAAAATGCTCCGTCTTTAACGTCGTCAACGTAAGATTCTTGTGTATGAACTTTTCCGTTTGGATAATACGATTTGATTATTCCGTTTTGCGCAAATACCGAAACAACAAGGAGCAGATATGTCAGCAACAGTTTATTCAATTTTTATTCCTTCTTTTCTAAAGTAATTCTCGGCTTTTTCAATCTTTTCAACGGAGCCTAAGTCAAACCAATACGGACTATTATCAACAAATCCAAGCACGGGGTTTGTCTTAGTGTATTCCAAAAAGAAATCCACAACAGAAAACTTTTTCATTTCGGGGAATTCTTTAAGCGCTTGAGCAGAGAGAAGATAAATCCCGTTAAACCCATATTCTTTCGGTGTCTCGTTAACTTTGCTCTTTCTCACTTTTCCTGTTTTTTTATTCATCCATCCGGTTAATTCCATCTGTTTATTAAAACAAAAGACTCTGGAATCATCCTTACTCCTCACGGCAAGAGTAATCCGGGCGTGTCTATCTTCATGGAATGAAAGAAACTCCGTATAATTAACAGATGAAATAATATCGGCATTATGAACTAAAATATTATCGGAGTTCTGAAAATACTTAGTCGCTTTTTTTATGCCGCCGCCGGTTAACAGATGCTCATCCTTTTCATCGGAGACTTTGATTTCTACTCCAAAATCTTTATTTGTTAAATATTCAATTATTTTTTCTCTGTGATGATGAACATTAACCACAATCCGCTCAATTCCGAAATCCTTCATTTTATTAATCACATAATCAATCATCGGCTTTCCCAAAAAGGGGATGAGAGCTTTAGGCAGCATGTTTGTCAATGGTTGAAGGCGCGTACCGAATCCGGCGGCGAGAATCATGCCCGTTACTTTCAAATCAAATCCTCAAACTGTTTTATATTGAACTTTTCGATTACGCATCTTAACTCAGGGAACGGCATGCCTGATAATTTTTCATTAACTAATTTCTGAATATTATTAATAGCAAACGGGATAGACTCGATAAAGTGGGGCTTTCGCTGTACTATTCCCCTGAAACCAAACGCTCCAAGCGTCTGCAACATTCTGACTAAAACAAAATGGTAATAGTAATCTAAAAAACTTTCGGCTTTGTCTTTATCAATTCGTTTGAGATTATCAACATAATATTTCAACATTTCATCTTTAGCGGATTCCGGGATGTCGGCTTTAGCATCATAGAGAATCGACGCCACATCATAATGAAGCGCTCCTTTCCGCCCGCCTTGATAATCAATAAAATAAGGGGTTTCGTCAACTATCATTATGTTGCGCGTCTGAAAATCACGATAGAGAAAAAAACTGCGTTCAGCTTCTAATAAAAATTCCGTAAACGAATTAAAATCATCTTCAAGCCGCTGTTCGTTAAAATCAATTTCACCCAATTTGATGAAATAATATTTAAAATAATTCAAATCCCACATTATCGATTGGCGGTCAAACTCTCTGCGCGGATATGCTAAAGACAAGTCCAAATCACCGAGTCCGTTAAACTGAAACTTAAGTAATTCATCCAAACTCTTTTTGTATATCGCTTTTACATTTTCGCTCCAGCCGTTCCGTTTTAAGTAATCGAACAATCTGTCATCTCCAAGATCAGATTGGATATAAAAATTATAATCATCCGACAGATAAAGTATTTCAGGAACTTTTAATTTTTTTGAATTGAAATTTTTTGTAAAAGAAATAAAAGTTTTATTCTCTTCAATATTTGAACTGTATGTTACAATAAAGGAACGGTCCTTAAAAATTGCTCTGTAATATCTTCTCGGGGAACCCGAAGGAGGCAGAAGATAAATTGATTCTATCTTTTCTCCGCTCCATTTTTCAACTATTTTTTTTGCTTCGTTAATCATATTTCCCGGATATTTTTCGTTCAACAAACTTAATAAATTATTATAATTCCTTTCTTTAAAAATGGAAATATCGTATTGAAAAAAATAATTATCATCGTTTTTTTAATTGCGTTTACAAGCATTCACGCGCAATGGCAACTAAGTTCAAGAAAATTAAAAACGAATTTTGTGCTGCATAAAGAACAAGCTCATTTTGATTCGCTTATTAAATCCCGAATTTCAAGAACTGCGCAATTGAAGAACTTCGCTCTTCATGAAAAACAAATTAGTAATACGCTGTATCAAGCTGCGCTCTATTATGTAAGAACGCCTCAGCTCGAAAAAACAATCGGAGAGATTTTAACCAATAATTCTCAGGTCCCAAATCATTTGTTACTGCGGGCAATTATTACGGCTAAAACTCTTTACCCCAATAAATTCAAGGGTCAAATCAGCTCTATCTTTAACCGAACAAAAAACCCCAAGATTGCCGTTTATGCTCTTTATTATCTCAAGGGGAAAAAATATCCGGATTCCACGCTTGCAAAAAAATTGCAATTAAAGTTTTCCGACAATAATAATCTGCTTTTGAATCTAACTCAACAAGATTTACTTTCAAATTACAAACCATTGACTAAAAGGGAATTCGCGGATATTTTAGAAAGAACATTTATGAAAAACCATCTTGTTATTTTTACATTCCTAAGACATAACAGAAAAATTCCCGGTATTACATTCATCCGTAAACCTGACGGCAACTTCTTAATGTTAAATGATTCTACACTTTTTACAATCCCGCAGCTCGGTTATTCCGTAGCAAACTTGCCATATTTTTTGGAGGACGGGAATACCCCGCAAGGATTATTTTCATTTCAAGGATTTTATCAATCGAAGAAAAAATCCATCGGACCGACTCCGGCATTAATTACGCGACTTCCTTTTGAAGTCGGTCCCGTAAAATTCTCTTTCGGAAAACTCTCGAACAATCAATGGTCGTTAACTTCCTATCTTAAACTTCTTCCGGAAGACTTAAGAAACAACTACCGATTTACCGAAACATTTTATGCGGGCAAGTTAGGAAGGAACAAATTGGTAGTACACGGCTCGACAGATAACCCGCAATACTACAATAAAGAATCTTACTATCCGTTAACCCCTACAACAGGTTGCCTTTCCAGCGTTGAATTGTGGGATGGTAAATCCGGACGCAGCATTAGAAGCGATCAGTTGAAGCTGGTAAATGCGATTCTAAAAACCGGAAAAAGAGAAGGCTATTTATTTGTTGCCGAGATTGACAACAAACAAACTCCGGTTACCGAAAAAGAAATAGAAGAACTAATTCGCCAAACTTTAACAAAACATTCAAGATGAATATTTACAGGGGGAAATCCTTCCCCCTTTTCGTTAAAAAGAACAAAATAAAATAGGTTCTTCATTGTCATTATGAATTGAGTCGTTAGACAAAACGAAGAATCTTAAAATTAGAATTTGTACGAAAACATGTTTAGAGATTCTTCATCCCGCATGGAGTGGGATTCAGAATGACAAATATATCATTGTTCTACATTGTAGAATATGGAACTTGCACTGATTTTTTCATTGAAGTGAACTTTTTTAAAAAAAGTTTATCGTTGTCATTCTGAGTTGAGTCATCAGACGAAACGAAGAATCTCAAAATTAGAATTTGTGCAAAAACCGGTTTTGAGATTCTTCATCCCGCAGATTGCGGGATTCAGAATGACAAATATATCATTGTTCTACATTGTAGAATTTGGAACTTGCACTGATTTTTTCATTGAAGAGAACTATATAAAATAAGTTCTCTCAAGTTTGGTCAATTTCTATTATAAAAAGCATTAGAAAAGACAGAAATCATAGAATTATTAGAGTTCGTGTACTTATGTTGTAAGTTAACGAATTGGGAAAAATTCATGTCAATAGCTTTAGCGTATAGTTGACTTCTAATAACATTCAAAATATCGCCGGTAGTTTTTCTGTTAGACTTTTTATTAGGATACCACTTAGCTCTGGGTAAAGAGTTTATTGAGTCGTATTGAGCTGTATTAAAAGCGGCGAGTAATAACAAGGCATAGACAGCGACAATAAAGCTCGGGAGTTTTTCGACGGCGTCCTTAGTCCTTACATGAGCCTCGCCGGAACCGAACAAAGATTTTTCTTCCTTAAAATTAACCTCAATTTCCCACCTCCAAAGATAAGCTTGTAAGAGTTTTTTTATATCTAAGTTCGGATCAGTGCATATTAAGTAGGCGGGCTTTCTGTAAAGCAGCCGTGAGTTTTTCGTAAGCCGGTAAGCAAGTGGACGAATAACCACTAATTGCACATTGTTTTTACTTGATGCTCGCCAGCGAATATTCTTAAGAACCTTAACGTCAAACCGATGGACTTTACCGGCGGCGTAAGCTTCGACTTGTTGCCAAGGGATGTCATTGTTTTTTCTTATTTGTTCGGGGGTAGGAAGAAGTTCGCCGTAAATTCTTTTTCTGCCTCTATTCTGTTTTTCTTCGGGCAATGCGTAAATACGACTATCTTTTCTAATACGTCCGATAATTGTAACCCTTTCGGGTATCTCCTTGATTACGGTTCTATTGGTATAACTTCCGTCAACGCTAATAACGAGTTGACGTTCTTCAGCTCCAAGATCATCGATACTTTTTCGTAAGTCTTTGATTCTCTGAACTCCCTTAAGACTAAGGTTAGCTTGCTTTTTGGCTTCCTTATATTCATCCCAAACTCTTTGTGAGTCGTTCTTCCGTGGCTTCTTTGCCGTAGGACAATGATCAATATCAACCGGAATGGCTCGTGAAATACAAGCGCCTTGATTATCGGGTAAAGCAATCGAGAGTTGAAGGAATCTTTGTCCCCAGATGAAGTTAGTATGGAATGGAGGTCCGAGCGGGTCTCTTCTCCATGCCGTTCCGCTAACTTTTTTCCCGGTTTTCTTAAAAATAGTATCATCCATGTGGGCGTAAATAGCTTGCTGTTGGCTCAATTGCTCTTTAATTAGTTTTTCTTTAATAACCGAGAAAATCTCATCGACGTTCATTCTTTCTCCCTTGAATAAACGATAAGCAGAAGACCAGTCCTTAAATTGTTCTCCCGAAGCCGTAAGCAATCCGGTAAGAGTGTGCTTAGAATTACAATTAAGTAAGCCGTAAGCAATCTTACGGGCTCGTTGAGCTGTTCGTGATTGGGCAAAAGCGTTTCCAAGTTGAGAGAATAAATAATCGAACTCCTCTAAGACTGTTTGTCTTGAAGTTTTTTTTTACTCTCTCCGGTATTGTTTTGCTTTGGAGTTCTTTTAAGAATAAGTTTGTTCTTGTTTTCTATAACCCACTCGACTATTTCTCCCTTGTCAAATTCCATGGCTTGCGCAATTGCCGAAGGGAAATTAACATACCACTGTTGACTTTTAGTTCTGTTAATTAGTTGAATTTTTGTTGGAAATCCCATACTTACCTCTCTAGTTGTATAACTAGACGCAATATGCAAAATATTTCCCTCTTTTCCTAATTTTTTTCTTCTTTTTTTCCTTTCTCTAGTGAAATGCCAAACTCAAGAGAACTATATAAAATAAGTTCTTCGTTGTCATTTTGAATTAAGTCGTCAGACAAAACGAAGAATCTCAAAATTAGAATTTGTACGAAAACCGGTTTTGAGATTCTTCATCCCGCATGGAGCGGGATTCAGAATGACAAATATATCATTGTTCTACATTGTAGAATTTAGAACTTGCACTGATTTTTTCATTGAAGAGAACTTTATAAAATAAGTTCTTCGTTGTCATTTTGAATTAAGTCGTCAGACAAAACGAAGAATCTCAAAATTAGAATTTGTACGAAAACCGGTTTTGAGATTCTTCATCCCCCTTTTTACGGAATATAAATAGCGAGAGAAACAAAACAGAAAACGAAAGATATCCTTTCATCCAACCATCCGTACATCCATTCATCCAATTAGAACCTTTGAACCTTTTATTATATTCTATAAGAAATTTTTTAATTTAGACAAGAAAAAGATTTTTACCGTAAAATTTTTATCCTTGAAATATTTACATTCTTAATATAATTTCAACTAAGATAATTTATAACAAAAAACAGGAAAGAAAATTATGCGTACAATAGTTTCATTGCCCGGAGACGGAATCGGGAAAATTGTTTTGCCGGAGGCAATCCGTTTAATGGAAGCCGCCGGATTTACAGCCAATTATGTTCACGGAGATATCGGCTGGGAATATTGGAAAACAGAAGGAAACGCGCTTCCTCAACGAACAATTGACTTGCTTGCCGAGCATAAGATCGGTCTTTTCGGCGCAATCACCTCAAAACCGAAAGATGCGGCGGCGGAAGAATTAGCTCCCGAACTTAGGGAGAAAGGTTATGTTTACTCCAGTCCGATAGTCGGTTTGCGGCAGCATTTTAATCTCGATATTTCAATCCGTCCCTGCAAAGCGTTTGAAGGAAATCCGCTCAACTTTATCAGAAGAAAAGGAAGCAATGATTTTGAGGAACCTCCGGTTGACGCGGTTATTTTCCGCCAGAATACGGAAGGGCTTTACGCGGGAGTTGAATGGACAAATCCGCCACAAAATGTTTACGAAGCTTTTACCACGCATCCCAAATTCAAGAATTTCATGAATGTCCCAAAAGAAGACTTGGCGATTTCCACGCGTATCGTAACGCGCAAAGCGGCGCAGCGCATTGCCGAAAGAGCTTTTGATTACGCAAAGCGCTATGGTTACAAGTCTGTAACGATTTGTGAAAAGCCGAATGTGTTGCGCGAAACTTCGGGAATGATGGTTTTGGAAGCGCGCAAAGTTGCCGAGAAATATCCCGATATTCCTCTTTACGAAACAAACATCGACGCTCAGATGATGTGGCTGACTAAAAATCCGGAAGATTACGGAGTAATAATTGCGGAAAATATGTTCGGCGATATTATCAGCGACGGCTTTGCCGGATTGGTCGGCGGATTAGGTTTTGCGTGCAGCGCAAATATCGGAGACGAAGTTGCGGTTTTTGAACCTACTCACGGCTCCGCCCCTAAATATGAAAAGCTTAACCCGAGTATTGTAAATCCGATTGCTATGTTTTTAAGCGCCTGCATGATGCTTGACCATATCGGAGAAACGGAAGTCGCAGACAAAATACGAAACGCCGTTGCGTCCGTAATTAAGAAAGGAGAAGTCCGTACATACGACATGCTTAAACTCCGCGGCGGACCGGAAGCTATTTCCAAAGGCGCAGCTACAACTCAGCAGATGACAGATGCGGTGATTAAGGAAATTGTTGAAGGTTAGAGGTTAGAAGGTAGAGGTAAGAAGTTAGAGGACAAGATGATTACCTTAAGTCATAAAAAAATGGAAGTTTGGAAATTCAGTATTTCTTTGATAAAAGAAATTTATTTGATAACTCAAGAATTTCCTGATAATGAGAAATACGGACTGACCTCTCAAATGAGAAGAGCCGCCATATCTATCCCTTCCAATCTATCAGAAGGTCTGTCTCGTGCTTCCTCCAAAGAGAAAGCGCGTTTTATAGACATTTCACGTTCTTCTTTAGTGGAATTAGATACCCAAATGGAGATTGCTTTGATTCTCGGTTACTGTGATAAAAAGAAGATTGAAAATGTATCAAAACTTTCAAATTCAGTTTTTGGAATGCTGACAAGTTTATTAAATAAATATCAATAATTCAAAGGGAAGAATTTAGCGGTCAACCTCTTACCTCTACCTTCTTCCCTCTAACATTATTTGAGGAATCAATGAAAAATAAAATTAAAAAAATTTGGCCGGAATTGGAATTAATCAAGGATGAAAATCTTCGAGAAAAAGTTACCGACGCTTGGGCGTACGCTATTGAACAAAGCGTTTTAACTCCCGAAGACTTGGAGACTATTCCCTTTTCCCTTTTAATTGACGTTAATATTTCGTTTATGAATCATAAACGAACCGCTGTTCAATTATCAATTGAGATGGGAAAAGTAATGGAGAAAAATTTTTCTCCGGACATTAAAATTAATTGGGATTATCTTATCGCGGGAGCAATTTTAATCGATGTAGGTAAACTTATCGAGTATGAAATTGTTGACGGTAAACTTACCACCAGCCGAGAAGGAAAGCTGCTTCGTCATCCTTTCAGCGGAGTTGCAATCGCGGAGAAATTCGATATTCCCGCGGAAGTTCAGCACATAATTGCGACGCACTCCAAAGAAGGAGATTTAGGCAAGCGTACTCTGGAATCAATAATTGTTCATCATGCTGATTTTGTTAGTTTTGAGCCGTTTCAGAATTCGAAACGAATTGATTAAATGAGACCTTTGCAAAACCTAAAATTGTCATATTGAAGACGGTGTGAGCCGTCCGAAATATCTCTAAATCGGAATTAATACCGGTTCTGAGATTCTTCTCCCGCTCCGCCGTGGCGGAGGATCAGAATGACAAATTTCGGGTTTATGCAAAGCCTTCTAAATAAGCTTTATTAATTTTCTGTTTGCTTACTTTTTAAGTGAGCCGTTTTACTGATTTATTAAAATTTAAGAGAAAAAAATGTCACAAAACTTTATTGAAAAAATCGTTCAAAAATACGCCGTTGATATTGACAAAAATAACGAGGTTAGGAGCGGACAAATAATTTCGGTGCGCCCCGCTTACGTGATGACGCACGATAACACAGGCGCCGTAATTCCGAAGTTTAAGAGCATTGGCGCAACCAAGTTCTTCAATCCGCGTCAAGTTGTCCACACTCTCGACCACAACATCCAGGATAAAAGTCCGAAGAATTTGGAGAAGTACCGTAAAATCGAGGAGTTCTCCAAATCAATGGGCGCAGACTTCTACCCTGCCGGGCGCGGGATCGGGCATCAAATAATGTGCGAAGAAGGTTATGTTCTTCCCGGCACAATGGTCGTCGCATCGGACAGCCACTCGAACATGTACGGAGGACTCGGAGCGCTGGGCACGCCGGTTGTACGAACGGATGCCGCCGCTATCTGGGCAACGGGACAAACTTGGTGGCAAATTCCGCCGGTTGCAAAAGTGGAACTTCGAAGCGAACTACGTGAAGGCGTTTCCGGAAAAGATGTGATAATCGCCCTTGCCGGATTATTCAACAACGATGAAGTTTTGAACCACGCAATAGAATTTACAGGCGACGGCGTAAAAAACCTTTCGCTTGATCAACGCCTTACCATTGCTAATATGACTACCGAATGGGGCGCGTTGGCGGGAGTTTTTCCAGTTGACGAGGTTACACTTACCTGGCTGAAAGAACGAGCCGAATATATTAAGATGCGCGGCTTGGAAGGCGTTAACTCCGATGCGGACGCAATTAACGGAGAACATCCGCGGTTAAACTCAAAAACTATCATGCAAATTCAAGATTCTTTACAAGAACTCAAAGCCGATGATGACGCATTTTACGCTAAAGAAATTTTCCTTGATCTATCTACAATCGAGCCGGTTGTATGCGGCCCGCACACTGTAAAAGTTATGCACTCGGCGCGTGAAATGAAAGATAAAAAAGTAAAGATTGATAAAGCGTACCTTGTTTCCTGCGTTAACAGCAGATTTGAAGATATTAAATCCGCAGCGGAAACAATCGGAAATAATAAAGTTGCAGAAGGCGTTAAATTTTACATTGCCGCCGCTTCACGCGATGTTCAAAAAGAAGCTGAAAAAGCCGGATATTGGCAAACATTGCTTAACGCCGGGGCAATACCTCTTCCTCCGGGTTGCGGACCTTGCATCGGTTTGGGCGCGGGACTTTTGGAAGACGGCGAAGTAGGAATAAGCGCTACTAACCGTAATTTTAAGGGAAGAATGGGATCTCCGAATGCCGAAGCATATCTCGGCTCTCCCGCCGTTGTCGCCGAATCCGCAATTAAAGGTTATATTTACCCGAACAAGGAAGTTGAACCGGCTACGGTAAAAAAAGGATTAAAACTTAACGAAATAAAAAATGTCTCAAAACAAAACGTTGAGATTCTCGACGGCTTCCCGAAAGAAATATCGGGCGATATAATTTTCTGCGATACCGACAATATGAACACAGACGGAATCTATCCCGGAAAATATACTTACATCGATGATTTCACTCCCGAACAGCAGGCTGCCGTTGCAATGGAAAACTATGATGTAAATTTTCAGAAAATTGCAAAAGAAGGCGATATTTTAATAAGTGGATATAATTACGGTACCGGCAGCTCGCGCGAGCAGGCGGCAACAGCCTTAAAGTATCGCGGAATTCGTCTTGTAATTGCCGCTTCGTTTTCCGCAACTTATGTCCGGAATGCTTTAAATAACGGATTTTTATCGATAGAACAAAAAGACCTTGTTGAGTATTTAAGAAAAAAATATAAAGCCAATAAAGAATTATCCCTCAAAATACAAGCTCCTTTAACAATAGATTTTTCCAAATCAGAAATCCGGTTTGATAATCTTGTTTTTTCTTTCCCTCCTATAGGTAAAGCAGCTCAAGAATTAATCGTTACCGGCGGTTTGGAAAATTGGGTAAAGAAAAAGATATCTTAGAACCGAATAAACCTTAAAGGCATTTCAGCAAATCTGGAATGCCTCATTTTAATACACTTCCGGACAATAAACACTATATATATATTTTGATAGTTTTATTCGTCATTATCAATCAATATAGGGGATAATTTTTGGTATAAAGTTTGTTACTACATGTAATAAATTTTTGTTGAACTTGAATAAAATGACTAATATGAAAAAACATCTGATACTCTTTTTGCTGGCAATTCTGATAAAACCAATATTCGGACAACAGTTGATATTAAAACACTACGATTCCCATGAAGGATTAAGCTCAAACTTAATCTTTTCTTTGGCTCAATCATCAGAAGGCAGATTATTAATTGGCACCAGCTCTGGTTTGAATTCCTTTGACGGTCAAAATTTTGTGAATATTAAAGAATTCTCCTCGTTATCTATTGTCGATTTATTCGTAAGTTCCGATTCCACAGTTTTTATAAGTACGATTGACAGTATTGGAGTATTTAAGAACAGAGTTAAACGAAAAGTCAAATTCTTTACAAAAAGTAACGGGTTTTCCGCAAAAGCAGCTTACACTTTTTTTGAAGTTCCGGGAGGAAAAGTTTTAATAGGCTGCCTTAATGGAGTTCTAACATTTACAAAAAACAAAATAATCAAAGAAAAACGGTACTCGTTTCTCAACGATAGCAGAGTTTACTCAATTACAAATGATCTTCAGGGAAATTTATATTTTGCAACATCAAAAGGCTTGTTCAAACTAACAACTTCTAACATAAATAAAAAATTATTGTCCGATAAAATATTTAAGCTTTTTCGCTCTCCTGCGAATGAGATTTTTGCAAGAGGCAAAAACGGTCTGTATAAAAAAGTAAAAAATAAATTTTTATTGTTGGATAAAACCCTTGGCGCTCACAACATATTGTGCAGCATGGTTACGGATTATTCCGGCGCTCTTATACTTTCCAAAGGAGAAAATTTATACAAATTCGAAAAAGGCGTAAAAGTTCCTCTTATTGATCCAATCAATTCTCCGATAAATTCAACCATTCAAGTTCTTTTTAAAGATTTTGACGGGAAAATTTGGATTGGAAGCAACATGGATGGATTATTCAAAATTACGCATCTTTCATTTATCTATTATGAAAGGCATTCCGGAATAAAAAGCAATCCATTCGGAATTCTAAGAACATCGTCCGGTGAACTTCTTGTAGGTACAGACGGACAAGGCGTTTTGAAATTTTCCCCCGAAAAAAATCAATTTGTTGATGCAGGTATTAGTCACATTGGTAAAACGGTTTGGAACATTTTTGAAGACAGCGAAGGCAATTTATGGTTTGCCGGAAGCCGAGGCGTTTTTATAAAAAAGAAAAACGGAACAATAAAATATTTAAAGAAAGAAGAAGGTCTCCCCTCAAATGAATTCCCGATTAATTTTTTTGAAGACAGCGCACAAAATATCTGGATAACAACCCTCGGAGAATATCTCTATAAGTACAACGGGAAAAATTTATCAAAAGTCCAGCTGATAAAGCACGGGAGAAAACTGACTACATACAAAATATTGCCCGACATAAATTACGGTTATTGGCTTATTACATTAGAAGGGCTATATAAATTTGACGGCGATAAAATAATCAATTATAAGTTTAAGAAAGAACTTTCACACCATCGTTTATATGACGCCATTTTTACCAAAGAAGGATACTTGCTTCTCGCCACTGCCAACAGCGGTTTGATTTTAGTGGATTTTAAACAAAACTCTCCCCAAAAAGGAGTTAAGTCTTTTACCGTAAAGGATGGGCTTCCGAGCAACAATATCGCTTCAATCGGATTTGATAAAGTTGGTAATTTGTGGGTAACAACGTTTGCCGGAATTTCGATAATAAAAAACATAAGTTCTCTTTTCACCGGCAATACCCCCGATATTATAACATTCGGGAAAAACGATATTGTGCTCGGAGATGAGTTTAACCAGTTTTCTCTTTTTGTTGACAAAGATAATTCTATCTGGCTAGGCGGGGTTAATAAATTAGTATATCACAAACCGTTCCCAATTTCTCAGGCGATGCACATTATCAAACCATATGTGAAAGGAGTTGAAATAAACTACAAAAAAATTGATCCGATGAAATTCGGCGGAGAAGTCAGCTCAACTTATTCACTTCCCGATAATATTGTGCTTCCTGCATTTTTGAATAATCTTTCATTTAATTTATCGGCAATTGACTTTAGCAACCCGACATACATTAAGTACAGTTTTAAGCTGGAACCGATTAACAAAAAGTTTTCGGACTACACTTCAAATTCTCAAATTCATTTTGTGGGGCTGCCCTCGGGTGAATACACGCTTTATATAAAAGCAAAAGACCAGTATAACACTGCGTCAAGTCAAATAGTAAAGTATCGCTTTACTATAAAAACTCCATATTATAAAAATCCGTATTTTATTTTTCTCTCCTTAGCTATTCTTATTCTTCTTCTGATTGCTTTTTTTCATTTTAGAAACAGAGCTTTAAGGGAAAGAAACAAAGAACTGCTCCAAGTTTTAAAAGAGAAGAAAATAGTTATTGAAAATAACGAAAGATTGAGCAATGAATACAAGGAGCTTTTCTCCTCGGCATATACTCCGATAATAATTATTAAACGCGATACGCTTGAAATTATTGACGCCAATGAAAGCGCTTCCAAACTGTTTGGTTATTCGAGACAAGAATTTCTCAAGTTAAATGTTTCATCTTTCACAAAAGGTTCTGAAAAATTGATAAAAAGCGAGCTGAGAAAAATCAGCACGCTAAACGACAGCAACGAAGGAGTTAAGAGCAAGTTATTTACTAAATCGGGCGAACAAATTGATGTGGAGATTAGTATTAAATCTCATACTTATAAATCACAAAATTGTTACGTAATATCAATTAAGGACTTAAGCCGTGAGAATGAAATCAGACGGAAATTAAAAGAAGCAAAGAGACTTTATGATAAAAATAAAGAACTCCAAGCTAACTTCTTATCTCAAATTTCACACGAAATAAGATCTCCCCTTAACTCTATTTCGGGAAGCGCCGAGCTGCTATTTAGTGATTTGGATGAAAATGTTTCGGAAGAATCAAGAATTTTAGGAAGAACAATTTTGACTTCCTCCAAAAGAATAATCAGGACACTTGATTTACTTTTAAAGCAAGCCCAATTAAATCAAGGAGATTATAAACCTATATTCGAAGAAGTTAAAATTTGCGATATAGTTTCTCAGCTTTTTATGGAATTTGCACCGGAAGCCGAGATTAAAGGATTGGACTTATCTTACAGCTGCAATCCCGAATATATTGTAGTAAATGCCGATTATATTTCGGTTAAAACCATAATTTCAAACTTTATCGAGAATGCCGTTAAATACACCGAACAGGGAAGCGTTACTATAAGCGTTTATGCTCACGGAAATAATGTTATCTTAGAAGTTGCAGATACCGGGATTGGGATTGACGAAGAATATCTTCCTTATATCTTTGACAGCTTTTCACAGGAAGAAATTGAAGTTTACACGAGGAAAAGAGACGGTAACGGATTAGGGCTTTCAGTATCAAAACAATATGCGGACTTGAATAAAGCGCGAATTGAAATTGAAAGCAAAAAAGGAGTCGGCTCAAAGTTTAAGCTGATTTTTCATTCTCAAATTTGAGAATGAATTTATATATTGCTTAAATGAAAAATTATGAATTTATACCGGTTTTACAGAAAAAGAAAAAAGGTTCAAAACCGTTTCTGATATTAGCGGGAGTTGGGTATATTTCATTCGGTATTGTTAGTTTTTATTCGGGGAAGAACATAACCGGAATACTTTACCTCCTTACCGGAATCGTATTTATCTTCTTTATTTTTCATTCGGAGAATAAAGGATTTTTCAGCTCCTATCTTAAATTAACCGATGATAAAATTATCTTCAAACTTGACGGAAAACTCAAAGAAAAAGTTATTCCGATAAAAAACATTTCAAAAATTGAGGTTCGTCCGGTAAGTTTGGAAATCAAAACAAAGGAAGGGACAACGGAAAATATCTCCTTGGCGAACTTCACATTCAACGAAGTAATTAAGATTAAAGAAATAATAAATCAAATAAAGAAAAGTAATTCGATTTAAAACAATTAAGGAAATCTATGGAAAAATCTATCTCAAGAATTATCTCGGAATTTGCGGTTAACCTCAAATATGAAGACTTACCTAAAGAAGTTGTTGAAACTGCAAAACATTTTATCTATGATTCAATAGCCTGTTCGTTCGGCGGCTATAAAACTAAGGACGTGAATATATTAAGAGGCATTTATTCAGAGATGGGGGGCAAGGAAGAAGCCACTGTTATCGGTTTCGGCGATAAAATTCCCGCCGTAAACGCTACGCTTGTTAATTCGCTTATGATTCGCGCTCTCGATTACAACGATATCTACTGGAAAGAAGATCCTTCACACCCGTCCGATTTAATTCCCGCCGCCTTAAGCACGGGAGAACTTGTCGGAGCGTCGATGGAAGATGTAATTACGGCGATTGTTTTAGCTTACGAATTCGAACAGCGCTTATGCGAATTTGCCGTCCCCGGAGTGCGGGAAAGGAAGTGGCATCACGCCACGCTAACGCAGTTTGTATCTCCGATTGTAGCGGGCAAGCTCCTCGGTTTATCCGTAGATGCAATGGTAAATGCAATCGGTATAAGCGGAGTTCACAATCACACAATCGGCGCACCCACGGCAGGTAAACTTACAATGATGAAAAACACGGTTGATCCGATGGCGGTACAGTCGGGAGTGTTTGCCGCCTTAATGGCTAAGAAAGGTTACAGCGGAACAGAATCGGTGTTTGAAGGAAAAGAAGGATTTATGGACGCCTTTTTCGGGTGGAATGTTAAAGAGCAAAAATCTGAGCCGGTTAAAATGCAAGGACGGGAAGCCCTTGGAAAATGGACTTGGGATTTGGATAAGCTAATTGGGAATCTTGGTGAGAACTTTAAGATTATGGAATGCGGAATGAAAGCTTTCCCGACAGAAGCGTTAACTCACACTCATATTACCGCAGTGTTAAAAGTAGTACGGGAAAACAATATCAATTACGACGAAATCGAAGAGATTAAAATTACGGCAATTGCCCGCGCTGTGGATATTCTGTTTGACCCGCATAAATACAGACCCGAATCACGCGAAACTGCGGATCACTCGCTGCCGTACTGCATTGCCGCGGCGGTAGTTGACAAAAAAATTACCACCTCAACTTTCTCTAAGGAGAAATTAAAAGATCCGAGAATCTGGGAAGTGATTGATAAAATTAAAGGAGAAGCTTCCGATGAATTCGATAAAATGTTTCCCGAGAAGCAGCCATCCCGCGCTACGATAAAAACGAAAGATGGAAATGTTTATTCGGAATACCTTGAATATCCCAAGGGTGATCCGAGAGAGCCGATGACAATTGAGGATATCGATATTAAGTTCAGCGGCTTGGCTGAAGGACTACTAAGCGATGAAAGGCAACAATCAATTAAGGAAGTAATTCTCAATGCCGAAAAATATTCGGCTAAGGATTTTATGAATCAATTGGTTGTTTAGTAAAGCAAACTTAATTTACGGGCTGTCTTAAAAGAAGAATATTCTTTTTCGGCAGCCTTTTTTTTATTGAATTAAATCTAAAACAGTTAATTTTAAATAATAGAGAATTTTTATTAAGCTAATTCAGGAATTACGTCAATGGCTAAGATAACAGCTGGCAAACAAGGAAATAAAATCCGTTCCGATTGTTACATTGAACTTACTCCCAAACGAACGGGCGGCATTAAGATTAATGTTAAAAGCAAAGTTGATTCGATGTACGGAGAATCAATTTACAATACTATTAAAGAAATGTCCGAATATTTTGAGATACAAAACGCTGAAATTTATGTTGAGGATTACGGCGCGCTTCCTCCCACTTTGATGGCAAGATTTGAACTTGCGGTAAAACGCGCTTATCCTAAAATCAAAAAAGAATTTTTGCCGGAATTTATACCTCAGAATAAATACGGAACAACTAAAGAGCGTTTACGCCGCAGCCGTTTGTACTTGCCCGGCAACGACCCTAAGTTTTTCCCCAATGCGGGATTGCATAAACCGGACGGCGTGATTCTCGACTTGGAAGACAGCGTTTCACCCGTAGAAAAAGACGCCGCACAATTGGTGGTTCGTAACTCGTTACGAGGAATTAATTTTTACGGCGCAGAAAGGATGGTAAGGATTAACCAACTGCCGCGGGGTTTGGACGATTTGAAGTACATTGTGCCCCACAATGTTCATGTAATATTAATCCCCAAATGTGAAACCGCCGAAGATGTAATCAAAGTTGACGAGGAAGTACAAAGACTTAGAAAAGAACAGAAGATAAAAAACAAAATTTACTATATGCCGATTATCGAAAGCGCCATCGGTATAATTAACGCATACGAAATTGCCTCCGCTTCCGAAAATAATTGCGCTCTAACAATCGGGCTGGAAGACTACACGGCAGATATAGGCGCAGAACGTACCAAAGAAGGACGCGAAAGTTTTTATGCGAGAAGCATGATTGTGAACGCTGCAAAAGCAGTTAGAATTTCGGCAATCGATACTGTCTTCTCTGATGTGAACGATATGGAAGGACTTCGCGAAAGCGTTCTCGAAGCAAAATCATTGGGCTTTGAAGGAAAAGGATGCATTCATCCGCGGCAAATTAAAGTTGTTCATGAAGCGTTTGCCCCGTCGGAAGAAGAGATTGAAAAAGCGAAAAAAATCGTGGATGCATTTGACGCGGCAAAAGCAAAAGGTCTCGGTGTTGTTTCACTCGGAAGTAAAATGATTGATCCGCCCGTAGTTAAAAGAGCGGAAAGGATTTTAGAATTAGCAAAATTAATGAATCGGTAATTAGCCATTGGTCATTGGTATTAATTTTTAAATCGGGTGAAAATGAAGTTAAACGAGTTAAATGTTTATAAAAACTCAATGGTATTAGCCGAGGAAATTTATTTCATTGTTTCCAAATGGAATTATCTTGATTTAAATACGGTCGGGAAACAATTAATTCGCTCTTCAGATTCAATAGCAGCAAATATCTCCGAAGGTTTCGGAAGATATTCTTTTGAAGAAAATAAATTGTTTTGTTTTTTAAGGAAGTAGAAAAATTTAATGCTGATTACAGTGCATAAGAGTGTCGCTCCTACGGAGCTAAAACATAGTGCCCTACTCCTTTTCTACAAAGGCAACACTCCTACGACGGAGTTATCCGCTTTTTTAAAACATTACAGAATGGATAAGGCAATAATCTCGAGCGATACTCCGACGAAATCATTTGCCAATTCTAAAACAGAAATATCATCTGCCAATGCGGAAGACAATAGAATTTGGGATTTATTTTTCGAAATTAGGAAGGTTTTGCATAACTTATTTATTTGTTTCCCAACATAAAGCAGTCGGGCAAGTTTTGAATGAAGAGAATGTTTTCTCGACCGTATTAGGTTGGTAGCAGAATCCGTCATAGCGGAATAATATCAGAACCGGTAAGTATAACGAAATTAGAGATATTTCGGATGGCTCTTATTTTCGCCGTTGGGAACTTAACATGACAATTTTAGGTTTTGTAAAGAATTTAATAAATTGTATCGTAGTGATTGAAAATTATAGAAACGATACATTTCAAGACTTGCTCCGTAGGAGCAAAATCTTTGTAATAAGAAATACATCACTAAACACAAGCTCCGTAGGAGCGATACTAAATAAATAAAATGGCTAATACTTATACCCAAATATATGTACAAATTGTTTTTGCCGTTCAAGGAAGACAAAATCTAATTGTAGAAAAAAATAGAGACCAATTAGAGAAATATATCTGTGGTATTGTGTCTAACAAGAAATCAAAAACTCTTGCAATATACTATAATCCGGATCATACACATATTTTAATAGGACTACATCCTTCAGTTGCTGTTTCAGATATCGCAAGAGATATAAAAGCGAGTTCATCTAAATGGATAAATCAAAATAAGTGGGTTAAGGGAAATTTCAAATGGCAAGAAGGGTTTGGAGCTTTTACGTATTCAAAATCACAAATAGATGTGGTGGTAAACTATATTCTAAACCAACGTAAGCATCACAAGAAAAAAACATTTAGGGAGGAGTATATGGATTTTCTTGAAAAATTTAATGTTGATTACAATGAAAAATATTTGTTTGAATACTATGAGTAAAGGTGTCGCTCCTACGGAGCTGAAAAATATTAGTGCGCTCCTTTTTTACAAAGGTTCCGCTCCTACGGAGCTAATACATAATGATATCAAAAAGGATACTGCTCCGGAGTTTTTTGCCTTATCAAAACAGTGCAGTAAGGATAAGGAATTAATTTCAGGTAATACACCGAGGAAATTGTTTGCCCTTTCTAAAACAGAAAAATCATCCTTCAAGACGGAGAAAAATAGAAATTGGAATTTATTATTTAGAATTGATAATATTATAAAATATTCTATTACTCTAATTGATAATTATTTATACTATACTAAGCTCGGGACATGTTCTGAATGGAGCGAATCTTGCCCAGATTGCTTTGGATTGGGGGCGATATGAAGAATCTCAAAACCGGAAATTATATCGAATTAAGAGATATTTCAGACGGCTTTCCATATTCGCCGTGGCAAACTCAACAGGATGGTTCTATGTTTCGCAAAGGTCTCTATACATTTTGGGTTTTGCTCCGTAGGAGCAAAATCTTTGTAATAAAAAATAGATCATTAATCATAAGCTCCGTAGGAGCGATACTAAACGGTAATGCTTCAGTTGGAAAAAGGATTAGTAGGATGTTTACTGCAAAAATCTTCCGACTTGGTGACTTCGATTAATTACAATGTAAAAAATTTTTATTAATCAATTAACAATATTAGGGAAAATGCTTAACGCTTATATTAAATCAATTGGCAATATGGAGAAAAACAGAAAATCCCCTAATGACTGATTACTACTGACAAATGACCAAAAAAGAGAATGGAAAGATTATGAAATTAGTTAAAAATGCTGCCGGAAGATATGTACCGACAGAAGTAAACGGAGTAAAACAGATTCCTTTTAAAGGAGTTGGGAAATACAAACCTAAAGGGAAAAAAGCGGCGCCTCCGATAAAATCATGCGCGGATTATCCCGACGATGGAAATAAAGTTGTAAAAAATCTGAAAGAAGCGCTAAAAAAAGCCGGACTTAAAGACGGAATGACAATCTCGACTCACCACCATTTTCGCAACGGTGATAAAGTTACAAATTTACTTTTTGATACAATTAAATCGATGGGAATAAAAAATATCCGCTGGTTCCCGAGCGCCTCCTTCCCCGTTCATGAACCGTTAATCAAATATTTGGAGGATGGAACAATTCACCACATCGAAGGCTCGATGAACGGAGCGCTAGGCAGATTCGCCTCTTTAGGAAAAATGAAAGGGACCGGAGTTTTGCGTTCACACGGCGGAAGATGGCAGGCAATCCAGGACGGTGAAGTTCACATCGATATCGCGGTGATTGCCGCTCCCACAGCCGACCCGTTCGGGAACGCAACAGGGGACCGCGGACCGGCGGCTTGCGGACTGCTCGGTTTTGCCCTCGCGGATTCAATTTATGCAGATAATGTAATCGTAGTTACCGATAATCTTGTTCCCTTTCCCTGCACGCCTTGGCAAATTCAAGGAAACAATGTCGATTTTGTCGTCGAAGTTGATTCGGTAGGAGATCCGACAAAAATTGTATCCGGAACAACGCAGGTTACCAAAAGTCCCGACAGATTACTTATCGCCGAATACATAGCTCAATTTTTTGAAGATGCCGGAATTATGCAGAACGGTTTTTCATTTCAAGCCGGAGCCGGAGGAATAAATCTTGCCTTTGCGGTTTATCTGCGGGAAAGGATGAGACGAAAAGGAATAAAAGCGCGGTTTATACGTGGCGGAAGCACAAAGTACTTGGTGGAAATGCTTGAGGAAGGATTAACGGATTATATTCTTGACGGACAAACTTTCGATTTGGAAGGAGTGCGCTCGATGCGTGAAAATCCGAATCATATTAATACCAGTCCCTTTACAAGTTACAACTATCACGGGAAAGGAAATTTTGCGTCGATGATTGACGCCGCCGTGCTGGGAGCCACCGAAGTTGACTTAAACTTCAACGCAAATGTGGTTACACACTCGGATGGTTTTTTGCTGCACGGAATCGGCGGTTGGCAGAACGCCCTTTTCGGTAAAACCACAATCCTCGCAATTCCTTCTTTCCGCGACCGCATCCCCGTAATTGTTGATAAAGTTACTACGCTTGTCGGACCGGGTGAGTTAATTGATGTTATTGTAACCGAACGGGGAATCGCAATAAATCCGAAAAGAAAAGATTTGCTGAAAGCGGTTAAAAATTCCGATTTGCCAATCCGCCCGATTAAAGAAATTTACGATGAAGTTAATTCCCTTTGCGGAGGCAAACCGGCAAAGCCCAAAATTAACAAGGATGAAATTATCGCCGTCATTAAATGGGTTGACGGAACAGTTATCGATTCTGTTTATAAAGTTGAACAATAGGAGCAACAATGGAAAAACTAATAAAAAAAATCCGCTCGTTAACAATGACGCTTTTTATCCTCGGGCTGATAAGCGTAGTTTGGCTTGTTGTTGATTATTACATTCTCCGTTCGTTTAACACACAGTACAACTATAACTTTGAAGATTTTAACTGGATTATGTTCATCGGCAGCTTCATACCGATTTTATTGACGATAATCGTTATCTTTCTACTTGCGCCTTATGTTTGGAGACTTAAATCGAAATACAATTCGGAGCTAAAGAAAATTAAAAAAGAATGTGAAGAAAATTCCCCAAAAGAAAATAAAGATGAAAAACTAATCGAAGAAAAAACCGAATGAAGAAGATTGGATTAGCGCTCGGATCGGGAGGAGCAAGGGGACTTGCGCACATCGTTATACTGCAAGCTTTTGAAGAGCTTGGGATTAAACCCGCTATTGTTTCCGGGACAAGCATCGGCGCTATTATCGGAGCCGCTTACTGTAACGGACTTTCCTCGAAAGAGATTAAAGAAAACCTCGACGAACTGCTGCATACCGAACACGCTAAGGATTGGGACATTTACAGAAATAAAGATTATCTCAAAATGCTCCAGTTTGTTGATATCGGACTGCGACAGGGCGGAATTATAAGAGGCGACAAATTTTTAGCGCATTATAAAGAAGTTCTCGGCGTTTCCGAATTTGAGGATTTGCAAATCCCGCTGAAAGTTGTCGCCACTAATTACTACTCCCGCGAGCAGTCCGTTTTCGATCAAGGAGAATTGTTTGCCCCGATCAAAGCGAGCTACTCTGTTCCGGGATTGTTCAGTCCTATGAAAATTAACAACAATTTTTATGTTGACGGAGGTATGGTAAATCCCGTTCCCTTTGATATAATTGATCATCTTGTTGATATTACTGTTGCCGTGGATGTTTTAGCGCCGGGAGGCAAACCGGCAACGGATGAAACTCCCCCGTTATTCGAAACATTTTTCTCATCATTTCAAATAATGCAGACTTCTATTTTCAACACAAAACTTAAACTCAGTCAGCCGACAATTTTGATTAAGACAGACATCCAAAATATCAGGATGATGGAATTTGTTAAAAGCAACCGGATATTTAAGGCTGCCGTTAAATACAAAGATGAGCTTAAAAAGAAGCTGGAAAAAGAGCTTAACATATCTAAAACCTAACATGGACTAGCCAGAACTAATAAGGGAGAAAAGTAGAAAAATATCTAATACCCCTACAAACAAAGGGCTTGAGAGTATTTAGAAAAATATTCCGCTTAAAACAACACGAATATTACTGATAAGGTGCTAAAATTGTCACATTAAGTCCACCAAGGTATGAGTGAAAACCTCTCGTAATTTGGTGCTACTCTCTGTTCTGAGATTCTTTTTTCTGCATCATAATTACAAATTCTACTTTTGTCATTCTGATTCCGCCGTTTTTTGGCGGGAGAAGAATCTCGTTACATGCACTGGCATCTATTCTAACTTAGAGATTCTTCGCTATGCTCAGAATGACCACGACTGCTTTTCGTTGTCTGTTTTTTTGTTGGTGTGACAAATTACTAAGTTATGTAAAACCTTATCTTAGTGAATTTTATATTCCCGCATCTTCCTCAAAAGAGGTTTTATTGAGGTTAAGTAAATCCTTTTTTTCGTCAAGCAAAATTTGGTTCTTTTCAAGCAACTCCTTCACCTGCTGAGATTCTGTTGCAGATTTAAGTTCAACTTTTATCTGCTCAATTTGATAATCAATATTTTGAATTTGAAATTTGGAAATTATATCTTTTACAAATTTCATTATACCCAACTCGGTCTGTGCGCTTTCTACTTTTCCCCAACGCTCGCTTATCCCCTCCTTATCAAATGTAAGTTCGGCGGCATATTGTTTCAGTTCATCATTCATTCTTTCAAGAATGGCGGCGGGCGAATATAAATCGTCCATATATGCTTGATAAGCAACCTCGGCTATTTCACGAAGCTTTGGGGAACGGATATCGCTCGGCATAATATGATCGAACACATCCCCGATAATATTTTCGTTTCCCGAAAGTAGAAGACGGATAACATCTATTTCAAATTTTGGAAGTTTGGAAATCCGGATTTCTTCATTCGTCTGTAAAGAAGAATTGACCTTATATTTTTTAGACTTATTTGATTCTCCCCTTCTGCTTTCAAGATATTGTTGAACTTCACGCTCAAGAAGTCTTTCGCTAAAGCCGAACGATTTTGCAAGCGCTTGAATATACGTGGCGCGCATCAGCTGATCGTCAATTAAGACAATGGATTTAATCAACTCCCGCGTCGCGCGGGCTTTCTGCATCGGGTCGTCCAGCATTCCGGCTTTTTGGAATTCCAGAGCCTGATAACTTAAAAAATCGGGAGCGCCTCCGACAAGTTCCTTAAAATCATCAGCCGAATGCGAGCGAATATAGGAATCGGGATCTTCGCCGCTCGGAAGACTTAAGAGGCGAACGTCGAAATGGAACTTCAGCAAAATTTCAATGCTTCGTTTGGCGGCTTTTTTCCCCGCTTCGTCGGCGTCGAAAATTACCACAATGTTTTTTGTGTAGCGCGATAACAATCTTACCTGGTCTTCGGTTAATGAAGTCCCAGAAGCCGCGACCACATTTTTAATTCCGTTTTGATAAAGCGAAATAACGTCCATGTAGCCCTCTACAAGAATCGCCTTATCTATTTTTGCAATTTCCTCCTTGGCAAAATATAGTCCGTAAAGAGTTTTTCGTTTGGAGTAAACTGGCGACTCGGGCGAGTTAATATACTTTGCGACCTTCTGTTCCGGGTCGAGAGTTCGCCCGCCGAATGCCGCAATTCTCCCGTTGGGCGTGTGAATCGGGAACATCAGCCGCCCGCGGAATTTATCGTAATAATCGTTGTTTTTACTTTTGTCCAGCAAACCGAGCTTTACCGCTTTAACGATGCTCAATTTATTTCGCACCATATTTTTGTAAAGCGCGTCCCATTGCGTCGGAGAATAGCCAAGCGCAAACGCCTTTTGCGTAGCGGGCTTTATTCCCCGCTGTTTCAGATACTCCCTTACGCTTTTCGCGGTTGGACTTTCCTCCAGCATTTCGCTGAAATAGCTTGCGGCAAAAGCGTTTATTTCATACAGTTCATCATTTTCATCTATTCTTAACGCTTCGGAAGCGCTCAGTTTTTTAAGTTCGATTCCCGCAAACTTTGCCACATCTTCAACAGCTTCTAGAAAGGAAAGATGTTTAAACTCCTTGGCGAATGTAAATACATCTCCGCTTGCCCCGCACCCGAAACAGTGATAATATTTTTTCTCGGAATTAACAGAAAAGGAGGGAGATTTTTCTTCGTGAAACGGACACAACCCGAAGTAGTTTTTCCCCGATTTTTTAAGGGGGACATAATCCTTGATGTAATCCACAATATCTACTGCGGACCGGATTTCTTCGAGTTGCTGTGGAGTAATATTCATTTTTTTTAGTAGCTCGATTCAAAGCCGGAAGAAGCTCTGAATTTATTTTTTATCGGTTCTGTACGGATTCAAGTCCGGATGATATTTATAAATTGTTTTAAGTATATCTTTTTCGATGCTCTTTTTAAAAATCGGGTAGCTGTACCTGTAATCGGGAATTTTAGTTTTCAACCTGTAATCGAATGATTTAATTTTTCTCCCTTTAGCGTCAAAGTATTGGATTTTCAGAATTCCGTAACGCTCCAATTTAGTGTTAAAGAGATACTCGGTTTTCGATTTGTAAATCTTCCGGTTAACGGATTCAATATTCAGAGGAGGAATATGCATCTGCATAATCCAAACTGTTACATCGTTGCTGTCTCCCGGCTCGATGCTGTTTTTGTCTAGATAAACCTGTTGATTCTCATCGTCGGAAATTTTTATCCAAACTTCTTTTTTTCCCTGCGCGTAAGTTGAACCAAATGTAACCAAAGCAAGAAGTAATAAAAAAGTGAGTTTTTTCATCGGGGACCTCGTAAAATTATTGCGGAAAGGGAGGGATTCGAACCCTCGGAACGCAAAAAGCGTTCAACGGTTTTCGAGACCGCCCCGTTCAACCACTCCGGCACCTTTCCGTTGGAATTCACAATTAATATGAACTAAAATCAGACTTCAAAAATAAGAAAAGATTATTTTATTTGAAGATTTTTTTTTGGAATTGTTTTACGCGTAAATTTTTTTAGTCCGTAGCCGCTAAGTAAAAAATTCTAACAGAAAAGATTTATATGATACAAACTTTCACGGAGAAGAAACTCCGTGAAAGTCATAAATTTATAAAAATCAGAATCTATTTAACTCCGAAAAAAATTATTCCATTAACAACATTTTTCGAGTTTGAGAATATTTACCAGCCTGCAGTCTGTAAAAATATACGCCGCTTGGTAAATCCGAGCCGTTAAAAGTAACATGATATTGTCCGGCGGTTAACGGTTTATCCATAAGAGCGGCAACCTTTTGACCCAGCAAATTATAAACGGATAACCTTACATTGCTGTCTTTGGGTAAAGTAAAATTAATATTTGTTGTCGGGTTAAACGGGTTCGGGTAGTTTTGCTCCAACTCAAATTTTGCCGGTTTAATGCCGTTGGGTTCATCTTCAATCCCAACCAATGTTCCGTGTGTTACGCCGTTTATTATCGCTCCGGTTAAATATATTGGCTCATTTTGTTCGGGCCATATCATTGTCAACCCTATTCTATCAGTATAAAAAAGCTCGCCTCCTATAGTAAAAACCATTCTTGTAAATAATGTATCATTATCTATTACATACCACATTGTATCTCGTACAATGTGAACTATATCAAAATATGAATGGTACATAGTTTGATATGGAACATCTAAACTGTCTCCTAAAAATTCCTCATCGGTTATTCCATCACTATCACAATCGTAAGTGTCCAATACTCGTAACACACCTTCATTGTCAGTGCGGTAATAATATAAATAATAATGTTTTAACATTTTAAAAAATTGTAAGTTGTTCACTAACGTATCCTTTATTATTTTATTTTCAAAATATTCTAGAGTATCGTTATCATGATCATAATAGACATATTGCCACAAATCCCTTACGTGCATAGGGAAAAATTTATGATCCCCTTTCGAGAAATATCTTTCCTTAAAACTTTGAGGTACTTCGTTGTTGTTAAGATAACGCCCCGCTCCCTGTGCAAAAATCATTACCGGCAGCAATATCATAATAAATAACATTCGTTTCATTTTCTATCCTCATTTTAATAAATAAATTGTTCGATAAGATATAACCAACTTTTCCTCGATCCACAATTCATATAAAACCCGAGAAATAATTAGATGAATAAAAATAAATTGAATTATAAACGGATATAAAATTTCGGAATCCCAGAGAGAGAGAGAGTATAAATCGTGCCAATATTTAAAAATTAAAAAACCCACACAGCCTCATATATTGCTTTATTAACAGTAAAGATTTTTGAAGAAAAAATCAAGTAATGAGATATAAAAAAAGGACAACCCGCAAGTTGTCCTTTCAAAACCAATTTCTAGTAAGT
>WGCV01000051.1 GCA_015493615.1 Melioribacteraceae bacterium | reverse complement strand
CGCTTTTACGCGAGGCGTGTTTTTCAAGTTGGGTAAGTAACAAGGTTGTAGTTTTTATAAAGTTGTTCAAGTTAGTAAAATAATTTTTCAATAAAAGGCGTTGGCAATTCGTCTCTTAAAGCATTGCAAAAGCGGACGGGTGAAAAGCGACACCGTTATGTGCCCCAGTTTGTGTTAATATTTGAATATAATCTAAATTCAAATTTGAATACGAAAAATAAATTTGAGATAGAAAATATTTATTGGACAATTCTTGCATTCTTTTTTGAAAAAAGCTAACAATTATGTATCTTCGTTGTAGAAACATTTTAGGAGTATAATTATGCGTGTTAAAGTTCAAAAATGGGGAAACAGTTTAGCCTTGAGAATTCCAAAAGCCTTTGCTTCTCAAACGAAAATTCGAGAAGATAAATTCGTAAATCTTACTTTGGAAGGTGGCAGAATTTTCATTGAACCTTCTAAAGAGAAGTTAACTCTAAAAGATTTGGTTGACAGAATTGATGAATCAAATTTGCACGGAGAGTTTGACTTTGGTGATCCAGTTGGGAATGAACAGTGGTAAAATTCAAATATTATATTCCGGATACTTGCGATATAGTATGGCTGAATTTTAATCCACAAACAGGTCACGAACAATCTGGAAGAAGGCCTGCAGTTGTGATATCGCCAAAAATTTATAATGAAAAATCAAAATTAGCATTATTTTTGCCGATTACTAATCAAGAAAAAGGTTATCCGTTTGAAATAAAAATTCCATCTGGATTAAAAGTGCAAGGTGTCATTTTATCTGACCAAATAAAAAGTCTTGATTGGAATCGTCGAGAGGCTCAGTTTGCTTGTAAGTTACCAAAAGACGTATTGAGAAAAGCTCTGAATAACATTACTGTATTACTTAATCTTTAAGTTGGCAACTAACCGCCTTTCCCACCCGACCGCCTAACGCGGTGCGGTTTTTATGGTATTTTATGGCTAAGCAAATTTAGTGTTTGTTTTTTAATAATGTTAAAAATTAATAACAGTAAGTAGATAAAAGTTTAGAAATAATTTAAGGCATTTGCTTTTTAACTCGGCGTTTCAGTTTACGGCGGACGGGTGAAAAGCGACGCCGTTATGTATCACGTAATTACTGGGGAAATTTATGGATTTATTTTATAAAGACATTTTTATTGATTTTAAAACTGAATTAGCAAGTGACAATGGAATACTAACTCCTGATATAACAAAAAATATCAAGAATTATTTCTTAAAAAAGTTTGCGGATTATAATGTATTGTATTCATCACCAGATCATAACAAAAGTGAATTTTTAACTGATATATTGATTACCAACTTCGAGCCTAAATCAATTATTAAAAAAAATGGAAATAGTTATAATATTGACAAATTAGAAATCAAAGCACTATTAGCAATTGAATCAGAACTCGGTGGTGAAGGGGGAACTTCTGCTGGGCCAGTATTAAAGAATGTCGTTGAAGATTTTGTAAAGTTATTAATGATAAAAAGCAAATATAAAATTATGATATTTACTTCTGCTCCACTTCAAAATGAAACAGACCATATAATGAATAGAGTAAAAGTCTTAATGAAAGCAAAGAATATTTCAGATTCCTTCAAAGAAGAGATACTACTTATTCATTTATATGGAGAAACACAGAAAACGGATAATAATAATCCTAGCCAAATTAAAATACAGCTATCTTCTGACAGAATAAAGGGATACATACTTAAGATAAATGAGATTATTGATATAGATGCATAACGTAATAAAGGATTCATCTCGAAGCCTGCCGAGAGATAATCCGGTGTTGAGCTAAGGGGCAAAGCGGCACGCCGTGTACCTTTGTAATTTCAATGGAAAGTTTTAGAGTTGTTTTGTGTTTCTATAGAAGAAGCAATGCATGAGTTTACTAAAGAAAGGTCTAAAAACCGTTGAAACGGTTGCAATGTATAATAAGCATTCTATTAACCCACGACTTATCCGCCGTGGCGGACGGGGGGTTAGCAATAACATAGAGAAATTAGTAACCGCTTCAGCGGTTTATAAATTATTGAATTTGTAAATAATCACCTTTTTTAAGTAGGTTCATGCATTATAAATTAAAAAAATTATATTCAAGTTTTTCTTATCAATTCCGACACTAATTTTTTTAACAAATAACAGAGAATCTTCAATTACCGTACATAATTCACCATATACCTAAAAAAAGTTATTAGAGACCTTTGCAAAACCTAAAATTGTCATATTGAGGACGGTGGGAGCCGTCCGAAATATCTCTAAATTCGGTACTATTACCGGTTTTGAGATTCTTCATTCCGCTTCGCTTCATTCAGAATGACAAATTTCGGGGGTTATGCAAAGCCTTCTATTAGGCGCATTGGTTAATAAACGGATTACCGGAAGAAATTTTTATTCTCGGCGGAGCTTTATTCCAATTACGCGCCGGTGGAATAAGGATAAAATCTGCTAACTTCTAACTTCTGAAAAAATCACAATTCAAGACAATATGTGTCTTACGTGTTCTATTTTTTCTTTAGATAAATAATTGTAAGAAAAGTTCACTTTTTCGTTTTGGGTTCGCTCCGGCGGGTAAAATTGAGATTAGCTAAAATGCATGATAGGAGATTCTTCTCCCGCCAAGGCGGGATCAGAATGACCAAATGGGATTGATTTTTGCGTTTCCCGTCTTGCGCTTGACGTTTCTACGGAATGCAGAAAAAATTACAACTGTATAAATACTTGGTAGGAGATTCTTCGTTTCGTCTAACGACTCAACTCAGAATGACAACATAGGATTTGACTTTACGTCTTGCGTCTCACGTTTTCCGTAAACAAAAAAAGCCCTTAAAATTAAGAGCTTAGAATTGTAAAGATTAAAAGAAAATCTTAGTGAACGTGACCGTGCGAAATCTCTTCGTCGGTTGCGTTGCGGATATCCATAACTTCAACGTCAAAGGTTAAGCGAACGCCCGCCAAATCATGGTTTGCATCGATCGTAATTTTCTCTTCGCCGACATTTGTTACGGTTACAACATAAGTTGAGCCGTCGGGAGCCTGAGCGTTAAACTGCATTCCGGGCTGAATATCTTCAACGCCTTGGAACGCTTCGCGCGGAACTTCCTGAACGAGGTCGTCGCGTCTTTCGCCGTATGCTTCGGCAGGCTCAATTACTACGTGGAGTTTGTCCCCGACTTTTTTCCCGAGCAGTTCTTTCTCGAGTCCTTCAATCAGGTTTTTGTTGCCGTGTAAGTATTTTAAGGGATTTTTCCCAACGGATGAATCGAGGACTTGTCCTTCGTCGTTTGTTAAAGTGTAATGTATTGTAACCACTTTGTTTTTTTCTACTTCCATTTTTTCTCCTTAGAACAGAACTTAAATCTATTAAGCCGTTCCTTTTATGTTTTTTATTTCAGTTAATAAACTTGGTAAAATTTCTCCGGATTTTCCTAACAGGGTAATATCTGCAATTTCACTTAAATTGGTTTTATCAATATTTATCTCGACAATAAACGCTCCGGCGCGTTCGGCTGTTTCGGGAATTGAAGCTGCGGGATAAACCAACGCGGAAGTCCCGACCACAAAACAGATGTCGCAGCTTCCGGCTTTAATTCCGGCGCGCTGAAAAACTTCATAAGGAAGCTGTTCGCCGAACCAAACAACATCCGGTCTGATAAAACCGCCGCACTCATCACAAACAGGAACATTATTTTTATCTTTAAAAGTAATAAAATCAAATCGTTTCCCGCAATCGGAACAAAAGTTTTTTTCAATGTTTCCGTGAAGTTCCAAAACCGAAGAACTTCCGGCGCGGTTATGCAGATTATCAACATTTTGAGTAGCCACGGTTACAGACTGAAAATATTTTTCAAACTCCGCTATCGCAATATGCCCTGCATTGGGTTGCGCGTTCCTTACCATTTTTCTCCGGTATTCGTACCATTGCCAAACAAGATCCGGATTCCGTTCAAACGCTTCCGGCGTTGCCAAATCGGCGGCTCTATATTTTTTCCACAATCCTCCCGAGCCGCGGAATGTTTCGATTCCGCTTTCGGCTGAAATTCCGGCGCCTGTAAAAAATAAAATATTTTGAGCCGATAAGAGTTTGCTTATCAGCTCATCGGAAAATTGCATTTATAATTCTTCGTTAACTTCCTTAAGCAGTTTTTTCGCTTCCTCTTTTAACTTAGGATCGTCAACATCCTTGTTGGGAACGGTGAGAGCTTTTTCAAGAAGCTGTTTTGCCTTTTCGTAATTGTCGTTGCGCATTTCGGCTCTTGCGTAATCGACATAAAACATCACAAAGTTGGGATATAAATCGATTGCTTTCTGATATTCTTTAAGGGCAATGTCCAAATCCGCCCAGCCCAAACCTAAAACGGAGCGAGCCGGTTTCCATTTTTCGCTGACTTTGGCGTGCGTTCTTCCGAGCACATAATGCGCGACAGCCTGAACGTAGTTGCCGCCGTTGCCGAGCTGAATCGCTTTTTTCAAATCGGCGCGCGCTGCGTTTACTATTCCGCCTACGGAAAAAACTCCTTTGGATAAAGCTATTTTTCCATTCGCGATTGCGCGCCTGAGATAAGTTACCGCTTGATCGGGACCGGCTTTAACGGCTTGATCGGCAAGGGCAAATGCTTTTTCGTAAATGGCTTCCCGTTTATCGTCATCCTTTGTCGCGTTGCCGATATAGATATTCTCGCGGCTTAATCTCCATAAAACTTTCCAGTTGTTCGGGAATTTCTGATTTGCTTTTTCCAGTACGGTAACTGCTTCGTTAAACTTAAAAGCATCGCTCAGCGAATCTGCTTTGGCAAGATAGGATTCCAAGTCCTGCGCAAAATTTACAGATGAAAATAATCCTATTATTAAAGCTGTTAGAAATAATGAAGTTAACTTTTTCATTATTGCTCCTCTTTTTTATTGTTTGGAATATAAAGGTCTGTTTCGGCAAGGCGGATAAAGTTTGTCCAGGATGATGAACCTCCCGATTGCGACTTTATCACATTGTTGTAGGCGTTTGCTTTAGCGCTCAGTTCGTCGGAATGATAAAGAATAATCGCCTCAAGCGTTTTCGGCACAACGGGCGAAGCAAACTCCAGCTTTCCCTGATGGCTTAAAATTAAATGTTCAAGCTGGTTTTTCAAATCTTCGGGAAAGTCCGGAATTTTTTCAATCGTTTTTTCAACTTCCATTGCAGCGATTACGATATGCCCGAGAAGCTTTCCTTTATCGGTGTAGCCGAAATCTGCCGAATCGGAAAGCTCTTCGGTTTTCCCGAAATCGTGCAGCAACGCGCCGCTTACAAGCAAATCGCGGTTTACCTCTTTATGAAAAGTTGCCGACAACTCGCAAAGTTTTACTATTTCCAGCGTGTGCTCGAGTAGTCCGTGAATATATGCGTGATGCCACGCTTTTCCAGCGGGGACATTCGAGAATTTCTTTAATTTTTCGCCGGAAAAAATCATCGTCAGAAGTTTGTTTAAAAAGGGATTTTTTACCGAATCGATAACCCCTTTCAATTCCGCCATCATTTCGTCAAAGTTTCTTTCGGAAACTTTATAGAATTGGGAAACATCAACATTATCAGCATCTTCGGCTTTTCGTATTCGTTCAACGGTTAGTTGTTTCTGTCCTTGGTATTCCGAAACTTTTCCCTGAATTTTAATTATATCGCCCGCGCTGAATTTATGCTTATCTTTATTAAAATCCCACAACTTTGCAGAGATGTTTCCGCTGTCGTCCGAAAGCGTCATATCAAGATATGTTTTTCCCGTTCGCGCAGTTTTTTCGGTTACGCTTCCGAGAAGGTAAAAGCCTGTAACGGTTTGGTTTGTAGTCAGTGTTTTGATTTTAGGCATATTAAACCGCCTTTAATATTTCAATATCTTTAACAGGCAGTTTGGCGATAACGCTTCTATTTAAAATATCGAGAGAAACAGCCACATATTTTTCATTATTTCCGGTCGAGTAGATAACGCCTTCAACTCCGGCAAAAGGTCCGTCGGTTATCTTAATACGAACGCCTTTTTTAATTCCCTCGACGATTTTAACTTCCTCGTTTCCCTCAAGCATTCTGCGCACGCCTTCAATTTGCCATTCGGGAACGTGAGCAGGCTTTCCGTTATAAAAAACTGTTGTAACAATTGATTTGCTTTGTAAAATTTGCAATCTTTCGGCTTCGTTGCAGTAAGCAAAGATATAACTTTTGAAGAGCGGCTCGGTTACCCGTTTTTTTCTGTCGCTCCATTTTTTCATTACGGTTACAACCGGAAGATAAACCTCTATTCCCAAATGCAGAATATCCGTTCGCGCCGTAAACTCGTGACGGGGACGGGTGTAAAAGGCAAGCCAGTATTTGTTGTTAACTTCTTCTCTCATAATTCCTTAAGCAAAATTATTTATTTCTTCAATTAATAACTCTTTTTTTATCGGTTTTGATAAAAGGGAATGAATCCCCAGCTTATTATATTTTTCCTTCGTTTCATCGTCCTGATCTCCCGTAATAACAATGACCGGAATATTTTTCAAAAGGGAGTTCTTCTGAAATACTTCAATCATCTGTGCGCCGTTCATCAAAGGCATATCGTTGTCGGTAATTATAATGGACGGAATTTTTTCATTGGTTAAATTCAAAGCTTCAAAACCGTTTTCGGCGACCATTATTTCGGAATCTTGAAAATTTGAGGCGATAATATTTTTGTACAGCTTCAACGTTTGCGGGTCGTCGTCCACAATCATAAATATTTGTCTCGCTTCGGGAACCGTAAAATGGAACTCGCTTCCATTTCCAAGCTCGGAGTAAAACCAGATTTCGCCGTTATGCTTCTCAACAATTTCTTTTACAAGCATCAGTCCGAGTCCGCTTCCTTTTTCCCCTTCGGTGCCGTCTGTCGAAAATTTTTCTTCAAGTTTGAACAACTTGCTCTGATCTTTTTCCTCAATGCCGATTCCTTCATCTTTAACAACAAGTTCAATCATCCCTTTCCCGAATTTTCCAGCGGTTACGGTGATTGTTTTTTCGGGAGGAGTAAATTTAATCGCGTTGTTAACAAGATTTGAAATAACTCTCTCAATCAGTTTGGAGTCGGCAAAGAAGTATAAATCTTCCTGAATATCAGTGATAATCTCGACGCCCTTCCGTACAGCCAATCCGGTAAGCGCCGAAATTGCATTGGAAACAATCATTCTTACGTTAAGCCGCACTGGCTCGATTACAATCTTGCCTAACTGTAATCTGGACCAATCCAGCAAGTGGTTTACGAGTTCCAGCTGCGTCTCCGACGCTTTATGAATATAGCGAAGATATTCTTCCTTCTCCTCTTCCGGCAAGTCCGGCTCGTTTAGCAGTATCTCGGCAAAGCCAAGCAAACTTGTAAAGGGGGAGCGCAAATCGTGAGAGACGATTGAGATGAATTTATCTTTCGCGTTGTTCAGATATTCAATCCGGGAATACTTTGCAAGCAAATCTTTTTCCCGCTCTTTATAGATTGTAACGTCTCTTAAAAGACGCTCGTACCAAATTTTTTCATCCTCGCTGTGTACCTTAATATTCTCCTCAATCCAAACAATTTTTCTTGTTTTGTGAAGAACTCTAAATGTGTGATATGTTGTTCCTTCCGGATTGTTCCTTGAAATATCAAAGTAGGTACGCTTGTAGCTTTCCAAATCATCTTCGTGGATAATTGATAATATCCCGCCCGGCATGGAGTTTAACTCTTCGGAAGAATAACCTGTAACTTTAGCTACCGCGCCGTAAAATTTCTCCGGTTCCTCTCGGGAATTGTTGGAAATCATAATAAAAAAATCATCGAAATAACCGGAACGCTCTTCAAAAAACTTTTTCAGAACAATTTCATCTCCCGTTTTGATCTCGGAGACAAAACTTTCGGGACGGTTATTTTTACTGCCTTCCATATTTTTACCGATTATTTCCAAAAATGATTTCTATTAGAATAATTTCAATTTAAAGCATTAATATAATCATTTGCATCTATTAAGCAAACGGCGCAAACACACTCAAACAAAAAAGGGAATCCGAGGGGATTCCCTTTTTTCAAATAATAGGACTCGTGAAAAACTACATTTCCAATTCGGCTTCGAGGGGTTTTCCCTTTATAAATACGCCTTGTTTGGTATGTTCGTCCGTGATGTAAACAACGCCATCCTCGTCATGCGGTTCGCCGATACGCGAGTGAATCGATTTCAATCCGCCGAGCCATTTACGTTTATCACATAAGTAAACCAAATCTCCTGGATTAGCTTTCATCTTGGCTAAATCGTTTTTGGAAAGGTTGACTAAATCTTCGTCTCCCTCTTTCACTTTCCAATTAACGGTAACTTTCTCGCCTTCGGCTTCGTTGATTTCGCCGCCTTTAAAACTTTCTTTCGCTTTATGAATAGACCAGATAATTAAGCCTTCGGTTTGTTTAACCGGATCATATTCCACATGGTATGTGGTAATTATTGCAATTACAATTGTCATAACCAAAGCGGCAATTAACGAAAGCACTAAATGAATTAAATCGAACGCGACAAGAATAAAAAGAATTGTTGATAAAGCATATAGTCCCGTAACGATGTTCTTTCTGTTCGGCAGTTGTTTAATTCTCTCAGCCCAAGTAACCTGATACTTTGTAGTGTAAACTACAATCACAGCGATAGCCGAACAAACAAACAAGTTGTAGAAAGCCCTGATATATATGTAAGGGTGATGAGGCTCCATCTGAATACCCTGCGCAAAGGGTTTAATCAGCACTCCCGGATAATTTGCTCCGAGAAGCATTAAAGAAACCCCAACCACAAAACTTGTAATCACCACAGCCGGAGTAACCTTCTTCCAGAAAACCCCAAGGAAAATAGCCACTACAAGAGGCGGAGTAAGCGTCGAGTGGAAATATCCGTGCGCTTCGTAAACAGTAGGGAAATTCTTGAAGGCAAGCACTGCAATTACGCCGAGGAAGGTAACTACGACCGACGAAATTCTCGCCGCGCTAAGCTCCCGTTTTTCGGTTTTTCTCCGGTTCTCGCTTACTTGCTTTTTCTTATGAATAAAATCCACAATCGGACGGTGAATATCGTTTATGTAAATAGCGGAAGTTGCGTTAATAAGCGTATCCACCGTTGACATAAGCGCAGCGGTTAACGCCGCCATTATAAATCCGAAAACGCCCGGATGAGAAACGACATTTGCCACCACCACAAAAATCTGATCGGGAGAAGTATGCGGACTAATGATTCCCGGATGAAGAACGGAAATAACCTTCCCAATCCACCCGGCGTTTCCAACTACAATCGCCGAAAGCGGAAGCATAAATAGGATGTTAAACGTCGCGGCTTTTCTCCCTTCGTCAACGCTTTTGGTCGCCATAAAGCGCATTACAAGTCCCATGTTCATAAACATGAAGCCTACCGAACCTGCAATTGCATCCTGCCAGAAAATGCCGACGAAGTTAAAATCGGGCGGTCTGTTGAATTCGGCAAGAGGCATTTTAAACTCAACCGGCAGCGAATGCCAGAAAACTCCGAGACCTCCGACATAATCCAATCCGAGGAAAAACAGCAAAAAGCCGGCAAAAAGAAGAACAAACCCCTGAAGAAGGTCCGTGAAAATAACCGCCGTTTGTCCGCCGAAAGTAATATAGATTCCGGTTATCACCGCAATTACAATTACAACCAGCATTAGCGTTATGGGAATTGTATGTCCGAACAAAATAAAGGATTTAGGCAGCATCGGAATTGCAGCTTTACCCAATGTTAAAAATCCGATTCCGATGTAACCGATCATGTATAATAAAAGAAGCACCGTGGCAAGAAATCGCGCTTGCGTGCCGAAACGCTTCTCAAAATATTCCGGAATAGACCTTATTTGCGTGTAAACGATAATAGGAAGCCATCCGAACAAGAAAAACGGGATGAAAAACCAATCGTTTATGTAAGTCATTGTCGAAGAAAGTCCGTGCTGAAATCCCTTCGCGGAATATTTTACGAAGCTGTGACTCCCGACGCCCGTGGCGACAATCGAAAAAGCGATAAGCCACCAGGCAAAGCGGCGACCGCCGAAAAAGAAATCCTTTGTGCTTCTGTTATATTTACCGAAATATGAACCGAACAACATAATTACGATAAAATAAACAACCATAATTATCCAGTCGGTACTTGTACCAATACTGTGATAAGTTTCCATATTATGTGTTTAATCCTAAAATTATGAAAAATGCATGAAATGCGACAAAGTAAAAGTAACCGATTAACATTACTCTGTACCAAAAACGGTGACGTTTTAATTTTAAATTAATGGCTCCGGTTTTTTTAATTATGTGAATACCGAGGAAAAAAATAAATCCTCCTACTCCATATAGGTAAAAAAAGGAGAGCCAAACGTCTCTTAAGGGTTGGAAAGTTTCCATTATTTTAATCACCTATAAATTATTGAGATTAACTCGGTAAAATTACTCAAGGAATCAGAGACTTGCAAATTATTATTCCGCGGCAATAAAAAAAATGCGCGACAACATTTTTCGAAGTGAATAAAAAAGGAGACCAAAGGTACAACATCAAGTTAAGTAGTGAAAAACGGACAAATGCCTATCGCGGTCAACCGCAATCCGCCAAGCCGGAAAAAGGTTCAGAGTCCGACACGGTGGGCAATGGCTCAAAAGTAAAAAAACTATGTACCTATAAACCTTTGCGCCTTTTAACCTCTTAACCTTTAACCTCGCAGTTTTCTGCGATAAGTCATACTAACCGTGAAAAATATTTTTACATTTAAAAAAACTTTTTATTATTTTTATAAGCTAAATTTAAGGAGATAGAGAAATGGCGAAGAAACAAACATTTGCCGATAAATCTAAAGGGAAAGGAAAAGGAAACAAAGTTACGGTTAAAGTAGTAAAGACCGTAAAATCCGAAAAAGGAAGCTACAAGTTTCTTGAAAACTTTGTCCAGTTAGATGACGTTAACCAAGTTGCAAATTTGAAATAAGCGACAAAAATTGTCGCTTTTTCATTATTACTCCAATCTCAAATCACCAATATGAAAAAATTAAGATTTCCGCTTTTGTAATATTCCGGGCATTACTTTTGCTTCCGTTTTACATTAAACAAAATTTTAAGTATTCCTCAGTGATTTTTTAAGCAGCCGGTTAGTCGCATTGAAACAAAACCAAAGCCTGTTGGGAGGCGGTTTCATTGCTGTTTGTCTATTAATGCAAAATATTTTTGCAAATTAATTAATATCAAAGGACATTATGTTATCATTTCAGGAAATGGGCTTATCGCCCGAAGTTATTGAAGCGGTTGAAGAACTCGGATTTGAAACTCCTACCCCGATTCAAGAAAAAGTTATACCTCTATTTTTCGAAAACGACAAAGACATTGTGGGTCTGGCTCAAACCGGTACCGGCAAAACGGCGGCATTCGGATTGCCTATCATCGAAACAATCGAGAAGAAAAACAAAAGCGTTCACGCTTTAATTTTAGCTCCTACGCGCGAGCTTTGTATCCAGATTTCAAGAGATCTGGAGGACTTTGCACGATATAAAAAGAGCGTTAAAATTGTCGCCGTTTACGGCGGAGCCAGTATGGAAACTCAAATACGCGCATTGCGAAAAGGAGCAAATATCGTGGTCGCAACTCCGGGAAGAATGCTCGATTTGCTAAACCGAGGAGCCGCAAATATCACAAAGTTGCAAATAGCCGTTCTTGACGAAGCGGACGAAATGCTTAATATGGGATTTCGCGACGAGCTTGACGGGATTTTGCAGACAACTCCCGAGAACAAAAGGACGCTCCTTTTTTCCGCAACTATGCCGAAAGAAGTTGCCCGGATCGCTAAAAACTACATGCACGAACCTGTGAAAATTACTATCGGGAAGCAGAACGCCGGAGCCGAAAATGTAAATCATATTTTTTACCAGGTACACGCCAAGGACAGATATCTCGCTCTGAAGAGAATTGCCGATTACAATCCCGATATTTACGGAATCGTTTTCTGCCGCACGCGAACCGAAACCAAAGAAGTGGCGGACAAACTTATTAAAGACGGCTACAATGCCGACGCGCTTCACGGTGATTTATCACAATCGCAGCGCGACTATGTGATGAAAAAGTTCAGAGATAAATCGCTTCAGATGCTTGTGGCTACCGACGTTGCCGCGCGCGGAATAGACGTAAACGATATTTCGCATGTTATCAACTACAACCTTCCCGACGAGCTTGAAATTTATACTCACAGAAGCGGAAGAACCGGACGCGCGGGAAAATCGGGAATTTCGATTGCAATAGTAAACTTCAGAGAAAGAAACAGAATTCCCCAGATTGAAAAGATAATCGGGAAAAAGTTCGAGCAAAAACTTGTTCCCACGGGCGATGAAATCTGCAAGAGACAGCTCTTTAACCTAATCGACAGAATGGAAAAAGTTAGAATTGACGAATCGCAGATTGAACCGTTCATGGAAAAAGTTAATAAAAAATTGGAATGGCTTTCCAAGGAAGAGATAATCAAACATTTTGTTTCTCTCGAGTTTAACCGTTTCCTTGATTATTATAAAGACGCGCCCGACTTAAATATTAACGCGCGAAAAAGCGCCAAAGGGAGCTCCGATTCGGGACGAGGAAGAAGAGAAGGACGCGCCGGAAAATATGACGATAACTTTACCAGATTTTTCCTTAACCTCGGAAGAAAAGATGGTTTGGAAGCAAAAAATATTATCGGACTCGTAAACGACAAAACAAATAACCGCGACATAAATATCGGCGACATCGACATAAAAGATAATTTTACGTTTTTTGAAGTCAGTCAGGATTTTGCGGACGATGTTTTGAAAGCGTTTAACAAAGGAAGTTACAAAGGATGCGAAATCAGAATTGAACCTGCCGAGAAAAGCGGACGCCAAGGCGGAAGAAAATCATTCTCCAAAAGTTCGGGCGGAAGAGGAAAATACGCCGGGAAAAAATCGGGGAAAAGAAGCGGACGAAGCAACGGAGAAACCCGTTCCAAAGGAAGAAGCAGAAAAAAGAAATAACGCAACACGCAGGACGTGAAACGCAAGACGTTGAGACGTTAAACGAAAAACGTTTTTGTAAAACTTTTACTGCATTTGTCATTTTAAATGAAGCGAGGCTTGCCACGATGTTTTTCATCGTGGGTAAGCGCCTTCACAAATCCAACTTTTGTCATTGCGAACTCAGATGTTTTTTATTCCCGCACAGCGGGATGGCAATCTCCTACCTTGCAGCGACGCAAATACTAATTTTGAGATTCTTTGTCCCGCTTTTTGCGGTACTCGGATTTTTTCATAAAATCATTATATATTCTAATCCGCTCCCAATGAATAAGAGTTGGGACAAGCTTGGCGGACTATCATCATTCAACAATCCAACAATTATTCCCTCTTCACTTGCAAAAAACCAAAAAATTCGATACTTTAATTTTATTAAACAGAGGCAAATATTGAGCAACCCCGCATTAAAAAATATTGATACAAAAAACTCACTAATGAGGGCGAAAGAAGTTTCTTTACTTTCTTTCCAATTTCACTTTTGTCAATTTAGAATTGGATGAATAGTAATGGATGCGAATTGAATGACAATATTAACAAGAAATACTTTAAGTTTGTTAGGCTTGCAATAATCAAAGGACAGTTAACATGAAGAATATGATAGTGAATCTCTGGTTATTAATCCTTTTTATCGGCAGTGTTTATGGCCAATCAAAAGAACAATTATTAATGAGGGAAAAAGCAAAACCTTACATAAATATTAAACAAATCAAACGTCTTGGAAAAGTATATAAAATAACAAATAAACAGTCTGTAAAAACATTCTATATAAACTTGAACAATTATAAAACAAAAAGAGGGGAAATTATAACTCGGGTAGATACAACTGTGATTTATCCCGATTTCGTTGACACAACTCAATTTAGCGGTATGTACGATTTTTGGACTTCAGTTCCAGTCGGTTCTTTTGGACCCGAAGTAATTGTGGTTGGCGATGTAAATGAAAATGGGAAACCGGAACTTTATGGAGCAAGATATAACTCATATACACAAATAAACGAACGCAGTATGTATGAATATAATCCTGACGAAGAAACATTTGATTTTAAAACCGATATGCCTTGGGATAGCCTTGGTGATTATGGCTCTTTTAAACAAATTTACGATGTAAATCAAGACGGAAAAAAGAATGTTTTTATTACCGGCAACGAACCGGACACCGATACACTATCAGGCATAAGAGTAGCCAGGACCTTAAAAGTAAATGATACTACAAACTTACCTACAGATATTTTATTTGATTATAAACAATGGTATCAAATGAACGATCCAAAGTGGGGAGAATATGACAATAAAGAAGGTACGGATTTATTTTATTGCGGAGAAGGTCCCGGAATAATAGCAGCTGCAGCGCGATATGATAAAAGCACAAATATTGCCTCAACAGTATTTGTTTATCCGGTGCCGGAAGATATATTCTATCTTGCCGGTTTATCGAATTGGGATATAGATGGAGACGGATATGCCGATTTGGTAACCGGCGGATTGTACGGAGATATAGTAATATTTGAATATGATGATAGCATCGGGAATTACCGAGATGTATGGCGCGGAAACGCCGGAACTTATAACGTATATATCCATTTTAACACAAACGATATAGATGGAAACGGGAAAAAAGAGATTTGGGTAGGGGGAGAGGCTTTTTATAATAACGTGCCAATCACAAGATTATCCTGTTTGGAATCAAATGGAGACAATCAATATGAAATAAAACATGTAATAGATATAATAGGCAGATTTTCATTTGACGCTTACAACGGATTTGCGGTTGATATAGACAAAGACGGAACAGACGAGATTGGTTTATGCCTTGACCAGACGTTTATGATATTCAAGTTTACCGGAACAGAAAATCAATGGGCTTTTGATCTGTTTTATTTGAAACTAAATGATGTTGAACAATCTCAAGGAATCTATTTCGGGGCTTTAATGAATGATGTTGATAATGATGGATATGAAGAAATACTAATAATGACGGACAAAATATTTAATAATTATCAAGATCATAAGCTATTTACAAATATTTATAAACCAACCGATTTAGTAGGTGTAAGAAATATTGAAAATCATATTTCTTCTTATAAATTATACCAAAATTATCCGAATCCGTTTAATCCGACAACAAAAATTGAATATGCAATACCAAAACGAGATATTGTAAATATAACCGTATATAATATACTCGGAGAGAAAGTTGGGGAATTGGTAAACAAAGAACAGTCCCGAGGAAATTACAGTATTAAGTTTAACGGAAGTAATTTGCCAAGCGGAGTTTATTTGATAAAGATGACTGCCGGGAAATATAGCAGAACAATAAAATCTCTATTAATTAAATGAATTTAATAATTAAACAGCCCGTCTTCGCCGCGGCAAAGTAAATTGTGGCAATGACAGGACTAATTTTAATGGGACGCTGATTTTCAGTGATGAGTTACGAGTAATGAGTAACGAACAAGAAATTGCTTAGCGGCGGTCATTATGAGCGAAAATATTCGCATATCGCGGCGAAATTATTTTTTCTCTAATCTGCCATGGCGGACTTCATTCTTAGAGACCTTTGCATAACCTAAATTTGTCATATTGAGTCCGCCAATCCGCCAAGGCGGAGGAGTGCAAGCCATCCGAAATATCTCTAAATTCGGTATATTTATTGGTTTTGAGATTCTTCTCCCGCCAAGGCGGGATCAGAATGACATATAAATTAGGTTATGCAAAGCCTTCTCTTAATTAGATTGCGGTTTTCCGCAATACGTAAACTTTTCCCAGAACTGTCATTCTGAATTTATTGAATAACCCGTTTCCCAACAATTCATGAATTTGTCATTGCGAACTCCGATGTTTTTTATTCCCGCACAGCGGGATGGCAATCTCCTACCTTGCGCCGACGCAAATACTAATTTTGGATTTTTACGCCCTCAACACAATAACAACCGGAACAATATTGTTAAAACCAACGCCGCCAACTGTCATCAATTAGTTCCTTCCTCATTATCAAATATTGTGAATTGCAATTTTGAATTGTTGTTTTTTAAATTAGTTGTTTTAGTGTATGTACTTGATTAAGGGGGCAGATCAAAGCCACAAAAGTCTATTTAAGCAAGGAGAAGTAAATTGAAATATTTAGATAAAGAGGAAAAAGAGTTGATTGAATCTTTCGAAAAAGGCGAATGGAAATCAATCAAGAAGAAAGATCAGAAAGCTTACATTGAAGCAGCCAAAGAAAGTTTGTCTAAAAAAAAACGAATTAATATTCGCTTAACAACAAAGGATTATCACGATATTCAAATTAAGGCAATTGAAGAAGGTATTCCGTATCAGACATTAATTTCAAGTTTGATTCATAAATACAATAAAGGCGAGTTAAAATCTACCTCAAAAAGTAATACTTAGTGGAATTTCATTTATCACGAAACCATTACAAACATTAAACATCCCGAGATTGGCAATAGGATGCTTCCGCCCTAATTGCTTTACGCTTTCCCCTATTAAACAAACGGTTAAAAATTCTAACTCTTTTATCTGTAAATCCTAATTGAGAGCGGCTGAATTCTAATTGAGGAGAATATTTAAGCAAACGTTTTCTATTTTCGCTTCAATAATTTATATAAAATATGGTGAAACAATGAGACAAACAGTTAAACTAATTATTCTATCGGCTTTCATTTTTGCTTTTTCTTCGGCGGTCAATGCTCAAAACATTAAAGTCGGCGGCGGACTGGCGTATTCTACAAACATCGGCAATCCGGGAATTTCATTAAACGGTACTTACAAGTTTAACGAAAAGATTGATATTGCTCCTTCATTCGTTTACTACTTTACAAAGGATTACGTAAATTGGAAAGAACTGAACATAGACGAACATTACATGTTTATGAAGAAAAACGATATTGACATTTACGCATTGGGCGGATTAGCTCTGACAATGGTCAGTCTCGATTTTCCGAGCGGCTGGTTAGGTTCCGGCTATTCCTATTCGGAAACTTATATCGGATTAAATGTCGGCGCCGGAGCGATAAAAAACTTCGGTAAGTTCGACGTTTTTGCAGAAGCAAAATATACCATCGGAACGGCGGATCATCTTGCTGTTACGGGTGGAGTTCTTTACAGATTATAATTTTTTTCATTCACTATGAAACTGGCGGGAAGCAATTCTCGCCTTTTTCATTTTAAAGTGAAAGTGCTTTTCGTGGTTCTTAAAAAGCCGAGTAACTGTGCAGCTTAAAGAACCACTGATTACACTATTTAAGATAATTTTCCTTCATACAAGAAGTTATTTCTTCAAATGCTTCTTCAACGGAATCACAGAATGAGAAAAGTTTTAAATCTCTTTTTTGTATCATTTCGTTTTCTACAAGCAGATCGAAATCAATTAATTTTTTCCAGTAATCGGAACCGAAAATAACAACCTTCATGCTTTTGTTTATTTTCTTTGTCTGAATCAAAGTCAAAACTTCAAACATTTCATCCAATGTTCCGAAGCCGCCGGGAAAAACAATCAAAGCTTTTGCCATATAAATCAGCCAGAATTTACGGATGAAAAAGTAGTGAAATTCAAACGCCAGTTCGGGCGAGACCCATTCATTAACATACTGCTCGAACGGAAGACTGATATTCATCCCGATTGATTTTCCTTTCGCCTCGTGCGCGCCTCTGTTTGCGGCTTCCATAATCCCGGGACCTCCGCCGCTGGCGACTATAAATCTGTGCTTCGGATGCTTTAAGTTAATGGACCATTCGGTCAAGCGTTTGGAAAGCTCGCGCGCCTGCTCGTAAAACCAGGAAAGCTCGAGCGTCTTTTCGGCGGATTTCAGTTTCTTTGCATACCCCCGCGTTTTATCCTTCTGCTTTTTAAGCGCTTTTAATTCCTTAAGAGCTTCTTTTTCCGATTTTATTCGAGCCGAACCGAAAAAGACAAATGTATCCGTAACATTGTTGTCTTTGAATCTTTTTTCAGGTTCTATAAATTCTGACAATACTCTGATTTCCCTCGCTTCATGCGACAAAAGAAAATCCAGATTTTTGTATGCCTTTTTGGGTTTTAAGTTTTTTACCATCAGCATCTCCACAGTTTGTTAAAAAAAAGAGTATTGAACTTAAACATTTTTAGCAAAAAGTCAATTTTTTTATAAAGCTTTTTAAAGAGCGGACTTTTTACGTTCACCACTTAACGCTGCTACTCGCCAAGGCGCAAAGGAAAAACTTAAAGAAAAGACAAACTTAATTTTATGCAACCGAAACTAACGGAGCGATTAATTATGTCGCTGAATTCATACTTTAGATTATTTCATTTTGGACATTTCCTGTTGAATCGGTATAACTTTTTTGATGACGTAGCAATTTTTCATTCTGAAATCTTCCGTTTTAGCGGATTCTAAATTCTGCTATTTTCCATATATTTCATTATTCAAAAGAAAAATTTATTAGAAGGCTTTGCATAACCCCGAAATTTGTCATTCTGAATGAAGCGAAGCGGAATGAAGAATCTCAAAACCGGTAATAGTACCGAATTTAGAGATATTTCGGACGGCTTACACCGTCCTCAATATGACAAATTTAGGTTATGCAAAAGGTTTCTATTACTTATTATAATCCGGAAAAAACACTGAAGAAAAAAGAATCGACATACGCCAATAAAATAAACGCGTCCGTAATTATTTCATTCTACAACAAGATTGATTACCTCAAGCTTGTACTTGCCGGATTGGGAATTCAGTCGTTTAAAGAATTTGAAATAATTATCGCCGACGACGGCTCGTCTAAAGAAGTTGCCGAGGCGGTCGATAAACTTGCGGATGATTTTTCTCTGCCGGTAAAACATATTTGGCAGGAAGATAACGGATTCAGAAAGAACAGAATTCTGAACAAAGCGATTCTCAACGCCGCTTCCGATTACCTTATTTTCATTGATGGAGACTGCATCCCGCATTCGTATTTTGTTGAGGAACATTTAAGGCACAAAGAAAACCGCGCCGCGCTTACCGGAAGACGCGTGAATCTTTCGCAAAGAATTACTGCAGAGCTTTCCGAGGAAAAGATTAAGAACCGTTTTCTCGAAAAGAAATTCCGTAAAATTATTATTGACGGAATATTCGGGAATTCATATGATGTTGAAAAGGGATTTTATATTAAATCGGAATTTTTAAGGAATAAATTAAACAAAAAAAAACGGGGGCTTCTCGGATGTAATATGTCGATGAACAAAGCTGATTTACTTGCGGTTAACGGTTTTGACGAACGCTACAAAGCCCCGTCGATAGGGGAAGACAGCGATCTGCAATACCGCCTTGAACTTAACGGAGTAGAAATAAAGTCGCTTAACAATATTGCCGTTCAATACCATCTTTATCACAAACTTCTTCCGCGAAAAGAGGAAAACTTAATCTTGTTCGAAAAGGTTAAATCCTCAGCTAAAGCCCGGACGGATTTCGGCATTGAAAAAACTGCGTAATAGAGACCTTTGCAAAACCTAAAATTGTCATATTGAGTTCGCCAATCCGCCAAGGCGGAGGAGGAGTGGGCGCCGTCCGAAATATCTCTAAATTCGGTACTATTACCGGTTTTGAGATTCTTCATTCCGCTTCGCTTCATTCAGAATGACAAACTTCGGGGTTATGCAAAGCCTTCTAATAATCATATCCGATTGCGACAGACCGGGCGCCGCCGGGCGAATTACTCATTCGTGAAAGAACTTCCGAGCTTCCTGTAATCCTCGGGCGTGTCAACATCCGTAAATATTTGAGGGAAATTACACTCCCATAATTTTTTCTTTATTCCGGCATTGTGCGAAATTTCCCTCAGATTTCCGTCAAGTGTGGAATCTAAAATCTCACGGACAATCTTTTTCCCGATTAAAACGGGATGCCCTTTCCTTTCTTCATGAATCGGCTGAACCCAATCAAACTTATCTTTAATCTGTTTTGTGAAATCTTTGTAAAACTCCGGCGGCAAGGTCGGCTGGTCCACAAAATGAAGCAAAACCCAATCGGCTTCACCGCATTTCTTCAAGCCCGATTGAAGCGAAGAAAACATACCCTCCTTATAATTTTTATTGAAAACGAATTTTGTCTTTTCGCACAGCGCGTTATTTTCTGCGGCTTCAAATTCTTTAAGAATTTCATGCGCCTTATAACCGGTTACGACAACCACTTTTTCGCAAACTTCAGCAAGTTTATCGGCAATGTTTACTACAAACGGCTTACCTTCGAATTTAAGCAGCGGCTTAAAACTTTTCATCCTGCCGGAAAAACCGGCGGAGATTAAGAGTCCGTAAATTTTTATTGAATTATTATTCATTTAATTTTCGTAATAAATCAGGCTAAATTATTTTTTGATGTGCTAAATAGATTTAGATTATCCATATTTCTCTCAGCGTTATTTGATGTTCAACTGCTCCGCAGTTGTGACATTTTTTTTATTTGTAACCCCCGAACTTCGTTCGGGGCTATTCAAATTCGACTGCTTCGCAGTCGATGAAAATTTAGCTTTCTCGTAAGTATGAAGCAATATTATTTGTGAAACAAAGCAAGTTTATGCAACAGGAAGTGCGAAGCACTTCAATTTGAATAACTATGGACGAAGTCCATAGGCAAACAAAACCCAAACTCTCGGGAACTACGAAGTAGTTCAACTAAGTATGTAGAGTTGGAATGGTTTTATAAATAAAATATTTCCAGCACATCAAAAAACAATTTAGCCATAAACTAAGTTTTTTCTTTGATTTCCTCTAACCGCAACAATCTGCTTTTAATGCTATTCACTTCCTCTTTTACTTCTTCCTCGGTACGGGCTTTTTCCCGAATCGTATTCGTCATTATTCTTTCCAAGCTTTCCAATATTGATTCCAGCTTGTTGTTTAAGTCAAACTTAAACTTGAGGAATGATTCCTGAATTTTGTAGCTCAAATCATACTTAATACTGCTGCAGTTACCGTGAATTTTATCTTCAAAATTTTTAGTTATTTTTTTCAAAATTACAGATTTAATAATAAACGACGGCATAACATTTCTTATCTGTTTAGAACTCAATCCGATCGGAATCGATTCTCCCGAAAAGTTGTAATAAAATCCCGTGTAAATATTCAGGTCGAAAACTTCGGCAAGCGAATCGAATTTTATGTTCATCAAACCGGTTAATCCTTTTATCATTTCACTTAGAAACGTATTCGATCTTTCACCGTACTTAACAAGAAGCTCTCTGAATCTTTCAATCGCTTTCTCCTCGAGATTTTTCTTCTTTCGGTCAAACTCCCCTTTAATATACTCGAAAAATTCATTTTGGAATTCTCTCAAATCCTGATTCCGCAGCTTTTTGATTATCTCGCGTTCATCGCGATTTATTTTATCGTTTATTTCGCTAATCAGATTTTGCCCGAGCATATCAACTTCTTCGGAGACAAACTCTTTCAAACGCTTAACTTTCCCCTCGATTAAGATATCAAACTCATCTTTTTCCTCTTTCATCACATCGGCTGAATGGCGGAATTCCTTTAACTTTGCCTCCAGCTCAACAGCGGGCATTTCCAGCGAAGAAAGTTTGAACTTAAGAAGCGATTCCCCCTCCGTAATAATATTTCTGATTCTTATCCTTGTCGTTTCTTTAAGGATTGACTGTTTTTCGCTTTCAACCATTCCGATTATATCTTCCCTGACGCGCGTAATTCCGCTTTCGGAAAACTTCTCCCTGTCGCCCGAGTTCAGAGCCGCTTCGGCTTTTAAGCTGGAAACGGAATCAATTATGATTTCTCTGTCGCAAACTTCATTTAACACTTTTTCGTTGTACGATAACAGCTCCTTCAATTTTTCATTTTGAAGCAAATCGCTTTTGTTCAGGATAAAGATTATCCTCGGGACTTTTGTTTTTAACTCACTTAAAAATTCAACTTCTAACTTCGTAACGGGAATATCTGTGGAAAGAATAAAAAGAGCGGCATCGATTTTATCTACAAAACGCAACGTTGCTTCGGTGTTATGTTCGAGAGAAGAACCGACTCCGGGAGTGTCAATCAGAACTATTTTTTTCAGCAACGGATTTGGAGTATAAATTACAACTTTCAGAACGCCTTTTTCGTTATTGGGATTTTTTTCTTCTGCAACGTAATCGGCAACTTCCTCAACCGAAACTTCCTTTGTTTCGTTATCTTCAAAATAGATTTTAGCCGACGGATTTTCCGCATATTCAATAAATGTAATGATTGCGGTAAGGGGAATTACTCCGGTGGGAACAACATTGCTTTCAAGAATCGAGTTTATAAAGGATGATTTTCCTCTTTTAAATAACCCGAGGACGACAAGATAAAACTTATCCCCTCTGACTTTTTCATCAAGTTCTGAAATATCGTTTTTTAATCTTGGCGTTAAAAATCCATCCAGGGCGTCGGCGATTTCGGAAAGCTGCTGCGAAAGGGAAAAATTGTTTTCCATATAATCCTCTTTTTGAGACATAATTAATAATTCCGTTTTGTAGGAGTTATTAATTCCGCGCCGGGAATAGTTAAAGCGAACTCCATCGCCTTTTCAAAATTAACTATTTTCTAGAAGAAAAATAAAATTATTTTAGTTTTCTCTCCACAATACTTAATTAAAGGACTAAAAATTAGATGTTATACCGGTAAACTCAACCTTTTAAGTGATTGCCCAATTTTCTAATGACAATTCTAGGTTTAGTTTAGAGCAATAAAAAAGCCGCCCGGCTTTAACTTGGGCGGCTTTAAAAGAAAAGACTGATAGAAGGCTTTGCATAACCCCGAAATTTGTCATTCTGATCCTCCGCCACGGCGGAGCGGGAGAAGAATCTCAAAACCAGTAATAGTACCGAGTTTAGAGATATTTCGGACGGCTCTCACCGTCCTCAATATAACAATTTTAGGTTTTGCAAAGGTCTCCTATATATTATCAGGATACTTTTTTCCGGGAATACGTTTTTGCTATCAAATCTACGAAAATGGTGATTCCTCCAAGCAGCATAAGCGCATCCGGGAGAATGCGGAACCACATCCAGCCCTGCATATCTTGAAGCGCCGTGCGAACGCGGGTGTAATAATATCCCATTTCCGCTGCAACTCTTGTTTGGTGAAATCCGATTATGATAGTCGGCAAGGCAAAAAGCAAGACTCCTATTGTAAGGAGCCAAAAACCGATTTTGCTCCATTTCTCATTCCAGACCAAACCATTTGCGAGAGAATTTGCCCGGGAAGTCATATATAAGAATGCAATCGAAATGTAACCGAAAGCTCCGAGCAACGCGACGTGGGCGTGCGGCATAATCAAATAAGTTCCGTGCGAATAGTAAGAAATCGTCGGAGTATTAATAACCATACCGAGGAATCCCGCGCCAATCCAGTTCAAGATTGCCGAACCGGTAATCCACATAAACGGAGTGGAGAAATCGTGAGAAACTCCTTCGGCGCGCTGCTCTCTTACGTTTTTCCAAGCTTCGATAATCATCAAAGCAAGCGGTAACGGCTCCAATGCCGAGAAAATTCCGCCGATTGCAATCCAGTACTCATCAAGTCCCTGCCAGAAATAGTGATGACCAACTCCCAGCGTACCTGACAACATAATAAGAAAGAGTTCAAAGAACATTGTTCTTTCAGCGGTTTTCTGAGAAATCAAACCGAGTGATACCGTCATAAAGGCGATAACGCCGGCTGCAAATAATTCAAATGTTAATTCAACCCAAAGGTGAATTACCCACCAGCGGTAATAATCGTCAACCGTAAAGTTGGGCATAATTTTATGAAGCGGCATCATTCCCGCAATATAAAGAGTGGCGATTCCGAACGCCGCCCAGATAATCGTTCCTACGAGCGGGTTGTTTGTCGCGGATTTTTTTATTAATGATATTATAAGCAGGAACCAGAAGACAAGTCCCACGAGCAGTCCGATATCCCAAACACGACCGAGATTCAGCAACTCGCGTCCTTCGTTTCCGAGCCAGAACCATGTTTCTCTCAATTGTCCCGTCGCGCCCAAATATAAACCGATAATCGAACCGACTGCAATTACAAGAAGCGCAGCCCACAGCACGTCAACAAGCCATGGAAACTTATGATCTTTATTTGCAACCCACGGCGCTATCAACAATCCGCCTACTAGCCAGCCGACAGCCACCCAGAGAATCGCAATTTGCGTATGAAGCGATCTCATCACATTAAAAGGCAGCAATGATTGCGAAAAAATAAAACTCTCTGACGGATTGGCGTAAAGATGCGCCAAGTATGCGCCGATAAACATTTGCACAACAAATAATGCGGCTACTATCGGAACATACTTCAGCAGTTTTTTCTGAGATTTAAATAATTTAGATACTTTCAGGGCGGGTTCAAGTTTTTCTTCCTTATTGAACAAATACTCGTACGACAAGAATATTACTATAATAGTCAACGTCCAGAGAAGCAAAAACTCCCAAAGAGAAACAACATTGTTCGTATATAGCATATCCTGATCAATCAGCGGTTCTTTAGGCCAGTTATTAGACCAAGTTCGTTCTTCCCCTATTTTGCCTACGGTACCGGGACGAAGCGAAGACGCAACTAACTGCGACCAATCAACAAAGGCGGCAATTTTATGAGCTTCTTCGGGTAAAATTATTCCGCCGGGAAACGCTCTTGTGGAATCCCCTTCGACAAGCATTTTCGTCAACAAAGCTTTGTTATGAAGATAAGCTTCGGCGGAGGCGGTTGTATAAACAACTTCTTTTTCGGAAAGATGAGTTTGTTTCTTAAAATCCTCTTTCACTCTTTCTTTTACCGCGCCTCTTTCAATATCCGTTAACTGAGCCGATGGTTTTCCGAACATCTGCTTTGCATAATAGTCATACAAATAAACAGCCCTGTGATGGAAAAAATCGGTCGTAAAATCCGGGCCCATGTAAGCTCCCATACCTAACATTGTCCCCCAATCCATCAAATCAAATTCCTGGAAATATCCTTTTCCTTCCACAACATCATTGTAGGTATAAAGGACCTTCCCGCTGTCGGACTGGACAACCTTAGGTATCGGAGGAACTTCCTTCTGCAAGGTTGCGGTAAAATAAATTAATATTGTTACCATAAATATGGCTATTATCCAAAACGCTGAATAAAGCCCCTTTTTGGACATAAATTTGTCTAGTAATGTTTGCTGCATATAACGAACTCCTACTTTATTAATGAAAAATATAAAAAGGTTAATTTTGAAATATATGGAAATAAGATATATTGTCAAAATTTCATTCGGCTAATTCTATCTTCATACAAACAAAAAAAGAGACAAAAATTGTAATAAAATGATTAACATTTCAAGATTTTCTACGATAATAGCTATCGAGATTATAATTTTAGGAGTGAAAGATGTTCAGTACTATCAAAACAACATTATCAATTATTTTATTTTCTTTCCTTTTCTTTGTTTTTTTGTTTATCGGAACGACTTATTGGATTACCCAATCCCAAAAAGCGGATGCAACCGTGATAAATTTGTCCGGTAAACAAAGAATGCTGACACAGAAAATGACGAAAGAAGCCATAGGAGCGCTTACCGGGAAGGAAGACAAAGGCACGCTTCAAAAGACTGTCAACAGTTTTCAAACCGTATTAGACGGACTAATAAACGGAAATAAAAAACTCGGTTTGCCCAAAGCGGAATCGCCCGACATAGTTAAAGGACTAAAAGTTGTATCCGATTTGTGGACGCCTTTCAAAAACTCAATTGAAACAATAATAAACTCTAACGATCCGGAACAGGTAAAAAAAGCAATGGATTATGTTTATAAAAACAACGTTCCGTTGCTGAAAAAGATGAATTATGTCGTCGGATTATACCAAAAACATTCCGATGCGAAAACCACAAAACTAATTACAATACAACTGATTTACGGCGTAATTGCAATAATCCTATTCTTTGTTATTCTATTTTACCTGAAAAAGCAAATAGTCGAACGCATAATATTACTGAAAGATTTTGCCGACAGAATAGCCCACGGCGACGTGGATTTCCAAATTCCTATTACGCAAAAAGATGAAATAAGTCAGGTAGCCGAAAGCTTTAATGTGATGATCAGCAACATCAAACGTTCGAGAGACGAACTGGTAGCGGAAAAAAATTCAGTGCAGAAAAAAGTTGACGAAGCGGTGGAAAAAGCCGAAGAAAAACGAATTAAACTCGAAAATGAAGTTAAAATAATCAATCGGGGAATGGAGCAACTGTCAAAAGGAAACTTTTCCGTTCAATTGAATTACAGTTCGGACCAAGAGCTTGCGGATTTATTTGAAGGTTTTAACATTGTAGTAAATAACGTAAGAAAGATGATTATGGCGGTTATCGATTCCGTGGACGCCACGGCAAGCGCAAGCGCCGAAATTTCAGCGAGCGCCGAAGAAATGGCTGCGGGAACTCAGGAACAAGCGGCTCAAGCTTCGCAGTTGGGAAGCGCGACAAATGAAATGCTCGCTTCGTTCCAGGAAAGCGCGTCAATGATAGAAAACTCCTATAACAAAGTTCACGAAGCCGGCGAAGTCGCAAAAAACGGCGGCGAAATAATGTCGGTAACATCTCGGGATATTTATGAAATTGCCGAAGTTTTTAACATTGCCACCGAATCCGTCAAGGAGCTGGGACAGAACAGCGACAAGATCGGCGAAATTATTAAAGTAATTGACGAAATTGCCGACCAGACAAACTTACTCGCTCTGAATGCGGCTATCGAAGCCGCGCGAGCAGGCGAACAGGGACGCGGTTTTGCGGTAGTCGCCGACGAAGTCCGTAAACTTGCCGAAAGAACAAGCACCGCCACAAAAGAAATTGCCGACATGATTAATAAAATCCAAGTCGATACTTCGGCAACGGTAAATAATATTGAGGAAGGCAACGTAAAAGTTAACAGAGGGAAAGAGAATGTTTCCAAAGCCGTTGACGCGTTAAACGAGATTATCAGCAAAACAAACGAAGTAGTCGATATTGTTACCGAGATTGAAAAGACAAGTAAAACGCAATCTCTTGTTGTCGAGGAAATCGGGAACGGAATTCAGGAAATCACATCCGTAACAAACGAAACGGCAATCGGTATTCAGCAGATTTCTCAGGCAAGCGACGATTTAAACAGACTAACCGAAAATCTTCAACAACTTACCAACCAGTTTAATCTCGAAAACACAACAAATTATCTCGAGGAATAGAAACTTACAGATGAGACGGATGCAGCAAATGTATCCGTCTTTTTAATAAAAGGCTTTGCATAACCCCGAAATTGTCATAAAAAAACGCTCTAAAAACTTAAATAACAAAACGTTTTTTGTAGCGTAGATTGCTTGCAATCTGCGAAAAACAGCATAATGCTAAATTATTTCTGCCACAGTCCGCCGTGGCGGACGGGGGGTAGCAATAACATATTGCGGTAAACCGCAAGGTTAAAAGGAACAGAGGTTCAAAGGCGCAAAGGTTCATAAGTATTTACCTCTTTGCTTTTTAACCTTTTTCGCTACGCTTATTGAAACTACATCCGAACGCTGACGGCTGAACGCTCTTTTGTTCATAGACCATAAACAATCTAAACTTATAAACGCTTTTATCATTATTAATTCTTAGAAACCTTTGCAAAACCTAAAATTGTAATATTGAGGAAGGTCGGAGCCGTCCTCAATATCTCTAAATTCGGTACTATTACCGGTTTTGAGATTCTTCTCCCGCTCCGCCGTGGCGGAGGATCAGAATGACAAATTTCGGGGTTATGCAAAGCCTTCTCTTAATTAAATTGCGGTTTACTGCGATAGGGCTGTTATTAGAAATTTATTCCCTAATGGCAATTCCGGGATAAAAGTATAAATTTTTTGATGTATTCTTCCTGAATTTTATTATTTTTGTAAAAAAAGAGGGACTTATGAAAAAGGGCGTTTTCGTAATTCTGCTGTTCAATATTCTGATGTACGCACAATCGGTCGATTCGGTTACATTTTCCGAGATTATGTTTAAACCGGACGCATCCAATTCCGAATTTATCGAACTCTACAATTATTCCGAAAACACAAACTACGATTTATCCGGCTACCATTTTAAATATCACACTTCAAATCCCGATTCGTTAATCCTCGTTACGTCCAATCATATTTTGTCGCCGCATCGTTTTGCGCTTGTTTTGGAGGGCGATTATGATTTTCAAAACGGCATTTATTCGATTCCCGATTCCATTGTCGTTCTTAAAACCGCCGACAACGCGTTCGGAAGTTCGGGAATGTCGAATTCGTCCGACAGAACCGTTCGGCTCTTTAATTCCGCTTTCGACACCCTTTCCGTTTACACATATTCGGCGAATAATCCGTCCGGTATTTCCGACGAGAAGATTATTCCGGGCGGAAGCAATCGCGCGGAAAATTGGGCTAACTCGCTTTGGCAAAACGGCTCGCCGGGAAGCCGCAACTCGCGAACGCCTTACGATTACGACCTTTCCGCCGTTTTGTTGGATATTACCCCTGGCTATCTTACGGTTGCCGATTCACTTTTTGCAAGATTAATATTTGCAAATTCAGGTTTGCACCCGGCTCAAAACTTTTCGGTTTCATTCTACTACGATTTAAATAACGATTCCACGGGAGAAGAATCGGAGCTTTTTCATTCCGAAAATTTCCCCTCTCTGCCGCCGTACGATTCTCTCCGGATTGCAGCTTCTTCAATTCCGCCCGATACGGGAAATTATTCGGTAATTGCCGAGATTCTGTTTAACGAAGATGAAAATCTTTCAGACAACTTCTTAATCAAAAATATTTCGGTTTTCCCTCCAAAGCCGCAATTCGGAAATATCGTAATTAACGAAATTCAATACGAACCGGTTACCGGCGAACCGGAATGGGTTGAGCTTCAAAACGAAACAGATTCCACAATATTCAACTTGAAAAATTGGCGCTTTGCCGATAAAACAAGCCGCCCGATAATTTCGGAAGAAAACGTTTTACTCTCTCCGAAAGATTTCGTTATTCTTGCCTCGGACGACGGGCTTGCGGATTTCTACGATATTAATTCGAGAATTATTGTAATGAATTTGCCTACGCTTAACAATTCCGGCGACAACCTGAAGTTAATCGATTCCCTCGATACCGTAATTGATTCCGTAGATTATTCGGCTTCGTGGAATCACTCCCCCAAACATTTTTCTCTCGAGCGTATTTCAGCTTCCGACGCTTCGTCGGATTCAAACAACTGGAGCGGTTCGGTAAATCCTTCCCGCGCCACGCCGGGATTTGTAAATTCGGTAACTCGGAAAGATTTTGATATTGTTCTCGACTCAATATTTTATCAGCCGGAAAACGCTCTTTCCGGAGAAAATATTACCCTATTTGCAGATGTTAAAAATATCGGTAAAAATGAAATGAACTTCGATCTTGAGCTTAATTTACTTTCTTTTGCCGATTCGCTTCCCGTATCGAATCTCGAAACTTTATCTCTCCTTTTGAGCGCGGGCGATTCGGCGACGGTAAATTTTTCTCCCTTTCAATTAACAGATGAACCGCTGCTTCTTTCGGTAAAAATAATTTCCGATGAAGACCGGGATACCACTAACAACGGCGGTTTTATAGACATTTTCCCGAGCTATCCGGCGAACAGCATCATAATCAATGAAGTCCAATTCGCTCCCGCTGACGGCGAACCGGAATGGTTTGAACTTGAGAATGTCTCCGATTCTCCCGTCAATCTTGTAAATTGGCAAATGTCCGACTTGCTGAGCGTTCCGCATTCCGTAACAATTTCGGATTCCTTCATTATTGTTCAGCCGCGCAATAAATTGGTGATCTCTAAAGACAGCTCGATTTACGATTTTCACGAATCGATTCCTTCCGGATTAATCGTTACGGCGTTTCCCAATTTAAGCAATTCGGAGGATGGTGTTGTAATTCGGGACGCCAACGGGAAAACAATTGATTCGCTCCGCTACTCCTCCCGCTGGGGCGGCAGAAACGGAAAGTCGCTCGAGCGGATTCTGAGTTTCGCCCCAACAGCCGACAGCGCGAATTGGGGAAGCTCGACCGACAGCGAACTCGGCACCCCGGGAAGAAAAAACTCGATTACTCCGTTTGATAAAAATCTTTCGGCGGTTGAGCTTACTCTCACTCCCGATTATATCACGGTTTCCGACACCGCGTCTGCGACGGCAAAAATAACAAACTCCGGCTTAACTGAAGCCCCTGCTTTTTCCGTAAAATTTTATAACGATAAAAACCTTGATTCGCTGATTGAGGAAAACGAACTTTTCGCGGAATCCGACTATGCGGCGCTTTCTCCGGGAGATACGGCAAACATGACGGCGAATTTTTTCCCTCCCGATACGGGAAAATGCCGTCTTTTTGCAGTTCTGAATTTACCGGAAGACGAAAACCCGAACGATAACGCAGCGACGGTCGAAACTTTCATCTTTCCTTCGAAACCGAAATACGGCGATATTGTAATAAACGAAATCGCATATCGTCCGCCGCAAGGGGAGCCGGAATGGATTGAGCTTTACAACAATACAGACTCTACAATATTCAATCTTCGAAAATGGCGCATCGCCGACAGAACATCCTCAATCCGAATCACTCTCGACACCGTTTTATTTTATCCGCATAGTTTTGTTGTGCTTTGCCCTACAGACACACTGCGGGATTTCTTCACATTTGATTCGGGTTTGGTAATTGTTCACCTTCCTTCGTTAAATAATTCGGACGACGACTTGCGGTTGATTGATTCGATGGGAACGGTGATTGACTCGGTTTATTACATATCGAGCTGGAATCACGGAACGGAGTTTTCGTCGCTCGAAAAGATTTCTCCGGCGTTATTCGGAAATGATTCCGCTTCTTGGAAAGGGTGCATAAATCCGAGACTCGGAACGCCGGGAATGATAAATTCAGTTACTCAAAAAGATTACGATATAAAAATTACGGATTTATTCCCGCAGCCGGAGATGCCTTACTTCAGAGAAAACTTTAATCTGAAGTGCGTCGTTAAAAACATCGGTCGAAATCAGGCTTCATTCACTATTTCACTATTCAAACAGATGAACAACGGTTCACCACAAAATATTTTGATTGAGACGCTTTCCAAATCCCTCTTTGCGGGAGATTCAGCGATTTTAACCTTTGCGACAACTCTCAATGCAAATAATGAACAAGCGTTCATAGCGAAAATATCTTTCCCGCAGGATGAAGATACAAGCAATAACCACAAAAATTGTCTGATTTTACCCGCTTTCCGCGCGGGAGATATAAAAATAAACGAAGTTCATTTTGCTCCGATAGATGGAGAACCGGAATGGATAGAATTGCAAAATTGCAGCGGAGATTCGGTAAATCTAAAAAATTGGCGGATTGGCGATGTTCTCCTTCATCCCACTTTTACCGATATTTCCGATTCCGATTATTTTCTCTCCGGTAATGAGAAAATTGTAATCGCCAAAGACAGCGTTATTCTTGATTACCACCGAGCGATAAACTCCAAATTGCTGGTCAAAAGTTTCGCAAATCTTAACAATGACGCCGATGGAATCGTGATTAAAGATGGGAAAAGCAATCTAATCGATTCTCTTCTTTTCCATTCGGATTGGGGTGATATTGCGAGCGCTTCCCTTGAAAGAATATATGTAAACGCTCCCACTGACGACAGCACAAATTGGGGAAGTTCCACCGATATTGAGCTCAGTACTCCGGGAAGAAAAAACTCAATAAGTCCGAAAAATTACAATTTAGAAATTACAAATTTAAGCTTCGAACCTGAATTTCCCGATTCCGGAGAACATATTTTAATAAATGCGCAAATTAAAAATATCGGTAATTCAACGGCAAATGACTTTAATATTATATTCTCCGGTTTTGACATGAACGCACGTTCATATATTCCTTTCGGAGAAAAACATGTTACGGAACTTAATCAGTTAGATTCGCTACTCGTTACACAAACCACGCCCTTTCCGATTAACGATTCCCTTCTAATAAATGTGAAATGTGATTTCCCGTCTGATGAAGATACGACGGATAATTCCTACAATATCGTAATAAAAACCGGAATTAGTGAACACGCGTTAACCCTCAATGAGGTTATGATAAATCCGGTACGCTATCAGCCGGAATGGTGTGAAATATTCAACAACAGCGGAAAACAAATAAATCTCGGTAAAGTTTTTATATGCGATTCCTCAAAACTGACAAATAAAGTCCCTCTTTTTAACGGCGCTTACTTTCTGGATAAAAACTCATATTTCGTTGTAACGCCGGACTCCTCTTTTTCCGATTCCCTTAGTCGATTGGGAATTAGCGCTTCAATTGCGGATTTCGGTTCTCTCGGTAATTCACACGACGCGCTCTTCCTCTTTGATTTTCGGGGCAACTTGATTGATTCCCTCTGCTGGAACAATAAATGGAATATTGTGAAGGGAAAATCATTGGAAAAACTTTCCCCCGATTCTGCAAATTCATTAAGTTTCTGGTTCCCCTCTCTCGATTCCACCGGCGCGACGCCCGGGGAAATCAACTCCGTTTCCGACTATGATTTTTCGGAAAATCATAGAATTGCAATAAATGAAATTATGTTCAGTCCCGCCTCAGATAACAGCGAATATGTTGAAATAACAAATTACGGAGATGAGCAGGTTGAAATCGGGGGCTGGAAAATTTTGGATTCAAGCGGAAAAAGTTCATACTTATGCGATAAAGAATATAAATTATCCTCGGGAAAATTCTTTCTCTTTGCCGGCGATTCAAATATTTTCACATATTACGGAATTGAAAAGGAGAACGTATTTATCCCGACAACTTCATCGCTATCTTTCGGCAATAATGAAGACGAAATTGTTATAAAAGATTTTCGGGGAAAAACTATCGACTCCCTACATTACTACGCAAAATGGCACAACAGCAGCTTTACAAATGTGAACAATCGTTCATTAGAGCGAATTTCACCATCAGCGCGCAGTAACTTACCCGCAAATTGGTCGAGCTGCGTAAATAACATAGGCGGAACTCCGCTCTCTCAAAATTCAATTTATTTGCATAACGTTTCTTTAAAGAACGAAATAACAATCAGCCCAAATCCGTTCTCGCCGGATAACGACGGCTTTGAGGATTTTACAATCATTAAATTTACGCTTCCCGAAAACATCGCTGAAATAAGAATCCGCGTTTACGATTCAATCGGAAGATTGGTAAGAACCTTAATTGACAACTTTCCAAGCGGGACAAAGGGCGAGATTATCTTTGACGGCAAACGAAAAAACGGAGAACCGTTAAGAATGGGAATTTATATTCTGCTGATTGAAGAAATCGCTACGGGCAATAAAACTGTAAAAACATTCAAAAAACCTCTCGTAATCGCCAGAAAATTGTAAAATTTATTTAATTTTTGTAATCCGGTTAAAAAATTACTTATTTTACGTAATTAAATATTAACCGGTGTTCACTATGACAAATCGCGAAAAAATAAAACAAGAAGCGTTAAAGCTGTTTGCCGAGTTCGGCTATCATCAGACTTCCGTTAGAATGATTGCCAAAAATGTCGGGATACGGGAAAGCGCGATATATAATCATTTTCCCTCAAAAAAAGATTTGTTCTTGGAATTAGTGCATGACGGTAAAAAACGCGTTCAAGCGGCTTCATATATTAACGAGGAAATGCTGGAACTTTTGAATAATCCCGAATTGTTTTTCACGCAATTTATTGACAAAGTAATTGAAGTTTGGACAAAGTTGGAAGAACGCATGTTCACTAAGATGATGATCCAAGCAAAATTTAATTCCTCCGTGGAGTTCGATTTAACCTTAAACGATTTATTTGCCGGTATTTCAAATATATTGGAAATAGTTTTTGAAGAGCTTAGAAATTACGGCTACATTAAAGATTACGATAACGAGCTTCTTTCCGAGCAATTCCTTGCCCCCCTTGTTGTCCTTAAATTCCGCTTCCTAATCAATAATTTTTTCGACAAGGAACAAGTTCTCAACTATGCCCGCAAACACGCCTCGTTCTTTTGGGAGCAGATTAAACTGTGATAATTCCTGTAACTAAAAATACCATTGGACGTCTTTGCATAGCCCAATAATATGTTATCTCAACAGGCAGTTTTTTCAATGTTATCAAAATACTCATCTATTTCTTTTTGCACTTCAATTGTTTTTGAAAGCGCAGTTGCTATTTTGCAGTAGGTTTTTATTTCATCTAAGGTAAGCGTTCTTCCTTTTCTGTCTTTTAACCATTTTGCGCAGACTTGATAACCGCCGATTTGATACTTCCAAACTTCTTCTTTTATTCCGTCAAAATATTGGTCATTGTTCATCCAAACTTTTTCCTCCTCGTATTTCGGCTTTTCTACTTTGTTGTTTCCTTCCCCTTGGAATTTGGAGATTGTATTTTCCAACTCTTTTGATTTTAGCAAATGTAAATCCGCAAGCCGGTTGCCGAGTTTTCCGAGCCGAATAAAAAGATTGTAGTCTTTGGTAAAAGGAACGCGGGGGAAATCAATCTTTAAAAATTCCGCATATTTTGCACGGTAAGTGGCGCTGTAAAGAACCGCATAGATGTAATAAAATACTTCTTCGGGCGTTACATCATTTTTGTAATTCTTTTTCAGTTCTTCAAACAGTTCTTTTTTTATATTCGGTATTTTCTCTCCGGTTTCGTGTTCACTGAATAAATCTTCTTTATCGGTTTCGGGATAGAGGTAAAGAGGAAAAACTAGTTCTCCTCCTCGTCTAAATAAATTAAAATCTACGATATTTTCCGAAATAAATACTATGTCATAATTATCTGAACCAATTGCATTAAACTGTCGTCCTATGCACAGAGCAATATCCTTTTCCAACATATGGCGCATTACTTCTTTACGGGTGCGTTCAACCATTTCAGCGTGATAAAATATCCATTGTACATCAAATGGTCTGTAAAGAATTTGAGTAAATGCGCTTTGCCAATCTTCATCTTTTCTTAGATTTTCTCTTCGTTTTTTTATTTTCCAGTTTTTATTTTCTTTCAATCCATAAGTCTGCTTAATAATTTCATCATCAACATTAGCATCAATAAAATGACGAATTCTTCTTTCAAGCTTTTTTTTATCAGCATCAATTACGAAACCATCTCTTGCCGTAACAATCCCGACGCTGTTCACGGGAAAAATATCTGTTATTTTTGTAAATTTCCGATACTCGCTTTGCAGTTTCACATCTTGCGGAATGAAAAGATAGAACTCGCTTTTCGGCTCCAGCTTATTCCATTTTACATTTTCTATACTGTGTTTATCGAGCCAATCGTATTTATCCTCTCGCAATCCGAATATTTCAAAATGATAAATTTTAGACATTGTTATATTTCCTTCCTACTATTCAATATGCCCGTAGATTAATCCATAGGCTTTGTTTCTACGGATTAATCCATGTTTTATGTTCCCACAAATAGATAAATCTGAAGGCTGTGAGTTCTGCATAACTCTCGTATGAAATCCCGAGACCGGCATTGTAACAACCGGAGGCAACCCACGACTTCAGTCGTGGGTTTAGAAACACACCTCAAAGAAAGAAACCGATTCATCGGTTTCCTCTTCTAAAACCATACTTTTCTTCAAATATTCTGTATTCTTCGGCAAAACTGATTTTTCTATGATGTTCCTTCTGGTTCTCGATATAATTCCGAACCTTACCAACCATTGATTCGCTGACGGAAAAAGCTCCGTATCCTGTTTGCCAAGCGAATTTTCCTTTAATAAAGTTGTTTTGATTTATCCAATGGGAAGAATTTCCTTTTATGTTCTTCGTTAATTCTGCAATCGAGTGATTTTGATTTTGCAGTAGAAGAATGTGGATGTGATCGGCGGTTCCGTTTATTATTTCAACTTTAGATTCAAAATCTTTTTCGAGCAAGTTTTTAATATGAGAGTAAAGTTTATTCTCAAAAGAAGCGTCGAGCATCGGGAATCGGTTTATTGTCCCGAATATCAGATGAATCCATATTTTAGTTAACGAATGCGACATTTATTCTTCCGTAAAAAACCGTTGAAACGGTTTTGAATTATCTTTTACCAGTTGCACCCACGGATAAATCCGTGGGTTAATACTATCTGTGAATTATCGTCCTTTCTAAGAAGCATTTGTTTGTTTCGCGTATTTTATCATAAAACAAATAGCGACGCCTTGCTGAATATCAAAAACATTTTCGTCTTTGCTACCGTCGGGAGCTTTTTCTTTTTTCAGACTGTTGCCGTGTAAATCGAGAATATATATTTCATCAAAGCTGTTCATCAAAGATTGACGCATTCCTCTGAAAGTAGGGTTATCGAGATAACTGTGATTTGTAATAAATCCCAAAACTCCTTCGCCCGCCTGATCAATTTTCCATTGAGAAAAACGAATAAATTTAACATAATCATCTTGCAGCCACTTGGGGTTTTTTTCTCCAAGCGGTTTCCCGTCAACCTGATAATATTCTTTAATTACATCGGAAATCCATTCGCCTTTATTAGAAGAATGCCCCGAATATGGCGGATTGCCGAGAATAACGAGAATCGGGACTTGCTTTTTAACTTTTCCCGCTTCGTGATTTTCATGTGAGAGAGACGACATCCCGGGGAATTTCGATTCATCAAGCTCTTTCATTTCCAAAGTATTCGTCAAATAATACTTCACGCGTTCATCGTCTTCCATTTTGTAGCCGAGTTCTTCCAACAGAAAGGACATTTTCATATGCCCGATTGCGTAAGGCGCCATCATCAACTCGAAAGCGTAATAATTTTGCAGAATCTGATTTTTGAGAAAAGTTTTAACAGCTCCATTGCCGTATTTGTTTTGAAATTCTTCAACCGCTGTTTCAATTGCCTTCGCCAAAAAACTTAGGGTTCCGCCGGCGGGATCGAGCAAGGTTACATTTTTTGCGGCAAATCCTTCCGCTATATTAAATTTGTCCTTAAGTATTTGGTGAAGCGAACGAACGATGAAAGAAACTACAGGTTCGGGCGTGTAATAAACTCCTCTCCTTTCTCTTGTTTTGGGATCATAAACCGAGAGGAATGTTTCGTAAAAATGCAAAACCGGATCGATTCCTTTTCCTTCGTGATAATATTGGTCGAGAATCTTTTTAACATCCGCTACATTTAGTACTTCGGCAATATCGTCGATAATTATTTCCATTTGCCGAGGTAAATCTTCCAAAGAAATAAATTTGAAAACATCCCGAAGAATGCCGATTGATTTGGGAATGTACGAAAAAGCAAGTTTTCTGTTAAAATCATTTTCCGCGCGAAGACGAGCGGCAAACAATCCGTAAGTAATTGTTTGCGAATAAAGATCGGCAAATTCATCCTCGCTTATTCCGGCAATTAAAAACTCTTTGAACGCATCATAAAAACCGTGAATCGATTCTGTACCGAGCTTCAACTCTTCGTTTACGATATCATCTTTCAAAAATTTTGTTCTTTTTGCAAGTTCAACGGCAAGAGTTTGGGCAGTGTAAGTTTTGGGAAGGGAAAAGTCCAAAAATCTTTCGAGCAGTTCAAAGAGTTTGTCCTCGTTTTCAAGGGGCGGAACGGCGGAAAGTTTTTTAATAACAAATGGACGGGCGATTGATATTTTTTCGATTCTTTCGCCGTTTCTGTATAAACGAAACTCCGTAAAGTTTGTTAAAATAACATTCGGGAAAGTTGACAAATACCTTTCGAGTTGTTCGCTGACTTCAATCCTGTCAAGGTCAACGCCTAAATCTTTCGCCTCAATATATCCGATTATTTTTTGTCTGCCGTCCCAAATTCTAAAATCGGGATTGCCAGCCTCGGTTTTTTTAGGCAGAATGGTAACGTCAATTTTCTTTTTCCTTTCCGATTCGGAAAAAGCCGTAATAAAATCAGCAAGGTGTTTGTAGTAAGATTCTTCCCTCGCATCGCCTTTTTTAAAGGCATTGAATAAATTTGATAAATATTTTTTTGTCATAATTAATAATATAATGAACAAAATTTATTTGGGAGAGCAATATTTTTTATACCGTGTAACGGTGTTGCATCTAACCGAAACTCTGCTGATTTTATCATTTGCCATTTTTCTTCAAATTAATTAACCCTGCTTTTTCTAATACCCTCTTGAAAGAAACATTTGTTTTTTGAGCATCTTCTGAAAAGAAAAAGTTAATTCCATCAATTGAAAAATACTTATTGAAATAAGCCAAAAAATATATAGACACAAACTGTTTTGCATATAAAAGTAAGTTTGATACTTCGTCAAAAGTTGTTTTTGGTAAAGATGAGAAATCGATATATTCCTCATGACTATAGTGTTTGTCTCTATATATTTTTATAATATCTAATGTTTTACTTAATAATAAATCACCGCTATAGTCGATAGAGGGAAGATTTTTCTTGAAATGTTCAAGAATGGTTTTATTTAATTCATAATCAGATAAGGAATTCAGATATTTAATTTCATAACCAAGTAATGAAAATTGTTTGATAAGATTGACTTGATTAAAAAAAGGAATATCATTCATATATCTCTCAATATATTCCAATACAAAAGGAATATTAATAGTTTTATATTTTTTACTTGGTTTGTCAAATAGTTTTGTAATTGATAATGTATATCTTGTTATATGTGCAGAGTAAGTCGATTTGAAAAATAATTCATATCCATCTTTGGAAATTTGGGACCAATATTCATTTATTGTCTGTAAAACAAAGTATGATTCATCCGCCATAAAAATTTGATTTTTCAATATTATTTCTAAATATTCTTCTAATATCTTTTTATTATTCTCGCTCATTTTTGCTCTATGTTTTTTCAACCGCTGTTTAACTCATGTCATTTTCGGTGAATTAGTCTTTTAGGAATCCGATAATCCGCATGAGATAGAATCAACAAATAATTTAGTTCCTCAGTTTATTAAATTCTTATGAAGAGATTACAATGCATGCAGGCTTCCCGTATTGTGTAATTATTTAAGAGTGCTTCATTGCACTTGAATTTCTTTGAGGTATTAAGTAACCTCGTATTAAATTGACCAACTGGAATTATATCATATGAGACAGAAATATTTTTCATTTAACTACTCTCATTCAACTACATAGAATCATGTAAATAAAATATAGTCCTAAATTATGCCATTGTCAATTCTAAGTTAAGATATTAAACATCAGCTTCTAAATCAACATTTAACATTCACTCTCACAGATTAACCGCTTATCTTTCATACTTCGGGAATTGCTAATCTCCGACTTAGGCAGACTGCGCTATAGACAATCTTTAAACATTTTTTTTCTCTACATTTCCTTTACAGAGTCTGGTAATAACAGACTTCGGATTATTAAAAGCGCAAAGTTTCAACTTACTCGGTAAATGAAAAATCAATCAGCTTAATTTTCTTCCCTTCAGCCAAGTGCATCAGCTCATATTTGGTTTTTATGCTTTCAATTTCGGAAACCGCTTGCTCTGAATAAAGGTCGTTTCTGTTTTTAATAATTCTGATGTTTAATTCCTTTAACGTCTCAAGCGTATATTCGTACAATCCTTCATCGTCCGTTTTAAGATGAATAAGGGAATCGGGCGTCGTAATATTTTTGTAGATGTTTAGATAATGTGGCGCGAGAAGCCGCTTTTTTTCCTGCTTCTTTTTTGGCATCGGGTCGGGAAAAGTAATCCAAATCTCGGAAAATTTCAGAGTCTTAATTTCATCTGCCAAATCCTTAGCGTTCATGTAAAGGAAAAGAATATTTTTTAATCCAAGCTCCAATGATTTTGTTGCTCCGTTCCACAAACGCGCAGGTTTTAAGTCGAGACCGACAAAATTTTTATCCGGAAATCGCTGCGCCAATTCCACGGAATAATCTCCGCGACCGCAACCGATTTCGAGCACAACCGGATTGTCGTTCCCGAAAAATTCCTTAATCCTATTCTCCACATCGCCATCTTTGTAGGCAATTATGTTTGGTAAATTCTCAGCTTCCTGAATTTTTATGCTTTTTCTTCTTCTCGCCATCTTTACTCTTAATTAATAATTTTCCAAAACCTAAAATTGTCATATTGAGCTCGCCGCGGCAAAGGTGCAAGCCGTCCTCAATATCTCTGAATTCGATAAAATTACCAACTCCGAGATTCTTCTCCCGCCAAGGCGGGATCAGAATGACAAATTTAAGCTGGGTTAAGTAATGTCATTCTGATTCCGCCGTTTTTGGGCGGAAGAAGAATCTCTAAATTCGAATTTACGCAAATCCCGCGTAAGAGATTCTTCATATCATTGCAAAATTCGAATTTGGGTTCCCTTTTATTTTAAGAGACCTTTGAAAAACCTAATATTGTCATATTGAGTCCGCCAAGTTTACCCCGACTGTTTTTCGTTGGGGATGGAATCAGAATAACAGACTATTAGCTATGCAAATCTAACATTTCATGAAAAGATAACAAATACTTCATTTACGGTATTTTATGAAAAATGACTTTTCATCCGTAATGTTTTATCTTTTGTTAATGATTATAAAAATTTGAGGTTCAAAATGAATTTTACTTTTGATGACAAAAAACTTATTGCAATGGTTCATGTTCTTCCGCTTCCCGGAACTCCGAAATACGGCGGCTCGGTGCAGGATATTATTGACAAGGCGTTGGAAGAAGCTGAAATTTACCGCAACGCGGGAGCGGACGCCATAATGATTGAAAACATGCACGATGTTCCTTACTTAAAACGGGAAGTCGGACATGAAATCTCAACAATGATGGCGCTGATTGCCGAGAAGATAAAATCAACTACGCGACTTCCGGTCGGGATGCAAATTCTTGCGGGCGCGAATATCGCGGCAATCTCCGCCGCCCACGCCGCCGGGATTGATTTTATCAGGGCGGAAGGTTTTGTTTTCGGTCATGTCGCCGACGAAGGTTTTTTTGAATCGGACGCAGGCGAGTTAATGAGATACCGCAAAAAAATAGGCGCCGAAAAAATTAAGATTTTCACCGACATCAAAAAGAAACACAGCTCACACTCAATAACGGCGGATACTTCCGTTGTCGAGACCGCTAAAGCGGCAGAGTTTTTCATCACGGACGGCGTAATAATTACCGGCTCGGCAACCGGCAAAGCGGCAAGCGTTGTTGATATAGTCGAAGTGAAAAAAAACGTGAACTGTCCGGTTTTAATCGGGTCGGGACTTACAACTGAAAACATCGAGAAATATTTTAACTTTGCCGACGGATTTATTGTCGGTTCCTATTTTAAACGGGATGGATATTGGGCAAATGAAATCGACGTTTCGCGTGTAAATAAGTTTGTTCAAAAGTTCAACGAGTTAAAGGGAAGTTAATTGGAATTAATTCCCACGGTTTTCTTTTTCAATCTAAAATTTAAGAGGTAAAAATATAAAAGTACTTGTAGGCTCTGAAAACAGAGTAAAGATAGAAGCGACGGCGGAAGCTTTCGGGAAGTTTTTCGATGAAATCACCGTGGAGGGAATTTCGGTTCCATCCGGGGTTTCAGATCAGCCTTTCGGCGAGGAGACATATACCGGCGCCGAAAACCGCGCGCGCGCGCTTCTGCGTAATTATCCTAACGCAGATTATTTTGTCGGGATAGAAGGAGGCGTCCAACTCTTAAGCGGTATTTGGTTCGGATTCGGCGCCGTTACGATTTTAGATGTTTCCGGAAATCTCGGTCGGGGAACTTCACCGCAGTATGAACTACCGGAAAAAATCATCGAAGAATTAAAAAACGGAAAGGAACTCGGGACTGTAATTGACGAACTGAGCGGCGATACAGATACAAAAAGGAAAGGGGGCGCAATCGGCTTTTTTACCAACGGCGTTTTTCAACGTAAAGATTTGTATGTAACAGGCGTTCTCGTCGCCTTAATTCCGTTTCTGAACAAGGGAATATTCTTTGATGAAAAATAAATCGGGACAAAAACGGATTTACCTTATCGGCTTTATGACGAGCGGAAAAACCACTCTCGGTAAAATCTTAGCCAATGTACTCGGGTGGGATTTTTATGACCTGGACAAAGTTATTGAGGAAGAACAGAAAATGGCGGTTCACGAAATATTTACAAATAAAGGGGAAGAGTTTTTCCGGAATTACGAAGTTGAAAAATTAAAGGAGCTTTCCGAAAAAGAGTATGTTGTGATTTCTCTCGGAGGAGGAACTCCGACAAACGATTTTGTTATTGATTTTATTAATCAAAATGGATTTGTAATTTACTTAACCGTTAAACCGGAAAATCTTTACAAGCGCTTAAAAAATAAAATCGACCGCCCTCTATTCAGAGATTTGGTTTTATCCGAAAATATCGCCGAAGAAGAATTTACAAAAAAGATTTCCGCGCTTCTTTCGGCGAGAGAAAAATTTTACAAAAAAGCGGATTTGGAAATTTCGTCCGACGCGACAAGAATAGGGAAAACCGTTGATTTTATTGCCCGAAAACTACACGGAGTAATAGATGAAAAAACTTAATCTCAATTTGCCCGATAAAAAAATTGATGTCTTCGCCGGAGAAGGCGCCGCCGATTTGCTTGCTTTACCTAGAATAAAAAAACTGATAAACGATAATGTTTTCATCGTTGCCGATAAAAATGCGCTCAAACTTTTCGGCGATTTAATAAACGGCTTAGCTTCCGAATTTCCCCGCTCTTATGTTTTTCCCTTTAACGCCACAGAAAAAAACAAAACATTCGCGGGAATCGAAAAAATTTATTCAACTATGCTGAAGAAGAATTTCGGGCGTGATACAACTGTTGTTGCAATCGGAGGGGGAGTTACGGGGGATGCCGCCGGTTTCGTGGCCGCCACATTTTCAAGAGGCGTTAAGTTAGTTCAAATTCCGACAACTCTGCTTGCCGCTGTCGATAGCTCAATCGGAGGGAAAACGGGAATTAACTTTGCCGACACAAAAAATATTATCGGTTCGTTCTATCAGCCGGAATCAATCTTAATTGATTCGCGATTCATTAAAACGCTGGATAAACGGGAACTTGTTTCGGGACTCGGCGAAGTAATAAAATACGCTTTTTTAACGAATGAAAAATTCTTCAATTTCATTTCAAAAAACATCGATAAGTTTTTCAGCTGCGATAAAAAAGCGCTTAATAAAATAATTCTCGATTCGGTCAAAATTAAAATCAGCGTGGTTGAACAGGACGAGATGGAAACGGGATTAAGACAAATTTTAAATCTCGGACACACTTTTGCTCACGCGTATGAAATTGAAAAGAATTATACTCTTCGTCACGGCGAAGCTGTTATCGCGGGAATTGTAAGCGCAATTTTGCTCTCGGAAAAAATGGGGCTTTCCGCAACCGGCTTGAAAGAAAAATATTTCAGACTGCTCGCCGCGATTCCGCAGCTTGCAATTAATCTGAAAGGGATAAACGCTTCATCTTGTTACAAAGTTATGCTTCACGACAAGAAGAACCGCGACGGAAAAGTTAAGTTTGTGCTTCCGATTGATTTCGGGGAATACGCGATAGGCGTTGAAGCCGGGCGGAAAGATATCGTTAACTCGATTAAAGAAACTTCGGAGCTTTTCTCGCGCTGATGAAATTCCCCCGCTTAAAATATATTCTGCCGATTTTTTTCGCGGCGCTTTCTCTGATATCGGGACAACCCCGGCGTGAAACAAGAGCCGTTTGGATAGTAACAAATTTTCATCTCGATTGGCCTCCGCGCAATGCAAACGTTGAAGAGCTTAAAAGTTCTCTTGATGAAATTTTCTTCAATATACGAAGCAAAAACTTTAACACGGTTTATTTTCAATCGTTAATTAAGGGATCCGCTCTTTACAAATCTTCAATTCTTCCCGAAGTCCCTTATTTTACTGTGCCCGGAAGCGACACCTTGTTCTTCGATCCGCTGAAATATGCGATTTTACTTGCTCATAAATACGGATTGGAAATTCATGCTTGGGTCAACACGGCGCGAGTTTTTTCAGGCGACGAAACGGAATTTCTTGACAATCCCAAACACGTCGTTAATACACACCCCGAGTGGATTGAGAAAATTAAGCAAAACGGCGAAACATCGCTCTGGCTGAATTTCGGGAATCCCCGCGCGCGCTTCTTTATGGTTTCCGCACTGGTTGAATTGGCGGAGCGCTATCCGGTTGATGGCATTCAGCTTGATTTCATTAGATATCCCGGGCATAACATTTCTGACATGCCCGAATATATTGCTTTCGGCGATACGCTTGACTTGGACGATTGGCGAAGAGAAAATATCGACAAGTTTGTTCACTCGCTTCATGATTCGCTTCGCGCTGTTAATCATTTTCTTAAAATCGGAGCAACGCCTTTCGGGATTTATAAAAACCTACCGGATGCGGAAGGAAGCGAAGCTTTTTATACTGTTTATCAGGACTCCCGACTTTGGTTAAAAAACGGCTGGGTGGATTATCTGACTCCGCAGATTTATTGGGATATAAATCACAACCCGAGATTTGACGCGCTTGCTGTCGATTGGGTTAAACACTCATACGGAAGAAATATTGTTCTCGGGACAGCGCCCTATAAGAAACAGGTTTACAAAGAGCTGGATAAAATCATTACTCTATCCCGCGAAATTAAAGCAAACGGACTCGCTTTTTTCCGTTACGGATTTATCCGCAATCGTTCATTCCCAGAGTTCGACTCATTTGTTTTTCCCGCGCAAATGCCCTGGCTAGATCCTAATGTGCCGCTGCCCCCCACCGGCTTTACGGCAACCGCCGGTTCATCGGATAACAGAATTTCACTCTCTTGGAAAAAATCCCTATCCGAAAATATTAAGTACTACTCTCTCTATTCAATAGATGAAGAAGCCGGTTTTGAAAGCAAACAGCTTGTTTCTTTATTTTCGGGGAAATCCAATTTTGTGGTTTATACAATTAAGAGACCTTCCAAAATTAAATACAAATATGAACTTTGTTCCGTAAGCAAATTATGGAACGAGAGCAAGCCATCGAGCAAAAAGCCCGAAATCGTTCTATCGCGCTTAAATAATTTAATCAAAGAACCGGACTTAATTCCGTTGAGACCATTATTAATAAAAGGTGAAAACCGACTTACGCTTTGTTACTTTGCCGAAAATGAATTCCCATTCAAAATTGAAGTCTCAAATAAAAAGGGAACTAATTATCTCTCAGTTAATCTTCATGCCGGAATAAATTACATTGACCTGCCCGGAGGCGTTAATTTCTCATCTGTGAAATTAATTAACTTGAAAACGAATCATGAAATCACTTTGCGTAATAACCGACGGCAGTAGTACTCACTTGAAAAAATAGGGATAAGAGTAATTTTGTATCCCCGCAACGGAGCGCGAAAATTTTTAACTCAAAATTTTCAATATTGGATAAATTTCTAATAATAGCCATTAGGGGAAAGTGAACTGACCGGAATGTTGACCTGTGTTGTAAATGTTAATTTTGGGCAAAAAACCAAGTAAGAAAATCTTACTCGTTCTATTTGTAGCGCAGATTGATTAGTGAGCTTGCGAACGGTCAATCTGTGGCTGCAATTTAGCATTATGCTGTTTTTTCGCAGATTGCAAGCAATCTACGTTACAAAGAATAGTGTTTTTCTTAAAAATTTCGATTAGAAAAAATTCTAATGACAATTTTGGGTTTATTTTTAGAGACCTTTGCAAAAAAAGTTCGCCAAGGCGGACTGTGAAAATACATTAACCAGTCGTTATTTCCATTTAAAACAAAAAACCACAGTTTGCCCGCTCCGCTAAGCAAACTGTGCTACAATAAACTGTCTGTTATCTGAAATTTCCGATTTGGGGAAATATTAATGACAATTTCGGGTTTAATTTTAAACCCTTTTTCTTCCCAAACCCAGCTTATATAGCTCGTCATATTTTTTTGCCGATTTTTCCCATGAAAAATCTTTTCGCATTCCGTTAATCTGAATTTGCCGCCATGTAGGTTTATCGTTAAAATATTTCAAAGCGCGCTTAATCGTCTTCCATAGTTCTTCGCTTTTAAATTCCGTAAAACTGAATCCTGAGCCATCCCTTTTTCCTTTCTTTACCGATTCGTCCCAATCATCCACCGTGTCGGCAAGTCCGCCGGTTTTACGAACAACGGGAACGGTTCCGTACTTAAGCGAATAAATTTGGTTTAATCCGCACGGCTCGTAAAGGGAAGGCATAAGAAAAATATCCGCTCCGGCTTCAATCAAATGAGCCAAATCGTTGTTATACCCGATATGGGTTTTAATATTTCCCGATGAAAAATATTCCGCTTTCTTAAAAAACGTTTCATACTTTTCATCGCCGCTTCCAAGAACAATTAATTGAGCGTTCATCCCAATCAACTCGTCAAACAAATCATAGAATAAATCAAAGCCCTTCTGCGATACAAGGCGGGAAACTATTCCGAATATCGGGACATCGCGATGATAATCGAGATTAAACTCAGACGCGAGCGAGATTTTATTTTTCTCCTTCAGCGAAATCGTTTCCAGCGAATAATTTTGCGGTATCAATTCATCCGTTTCGGGATTCCAAACCGAGTAATCGACTCCGTTAACGATACCGAATAAATCTTTTTTGCGCGAGATAAAAACATCCTTTAAGCCGCCCGAAAATTCATCGGTTAATAATTCCTTTGCGTACGTTTTGCTTACTGTGTTAATCAAATCGGAATAAACAATGCCGAGTTTTAAGAATGAGACTTTGCCGTAAAACTCCGCCGGTCCCGTAACATAAAAGAGCTTCGGATCAATTCCGGCGTTAATTAAAGCCGGTTTCGGAAAAAGCCCCTGGTAACCGACGTTATGAATCGTAAGGAGCGAAACCGCATCCCGGAATAACTTCTCGCCGGCGTAATTTTCTTTGAGATAATAGGGGATCAATGAAGTTTGCCAATCATTTACGTGAACAACATCAGGCTTCCAATTCATTATGAGCAGTAATTCCAAAACCGCTTTCTGAAAAAGAATAAACCGAACATCCTCGTATTCATCATCCGCGTAATAAGATTTTGAAGAGAAGTATTCGGGATAGTCAATAAAATAAACGGGAACATCCTCTTCCGGCAGAACGCCTCGATAAATATTCACGTTGTGCGGCTTGCCGTTAATTTCAACCGCAACTCCGGATAAGCTTTCATCCGGTTTGAGATTAAATTTCTCCTTATCAATTGAAATATACAACGGAGTAAAAATTCTGACTTTGTGAGACAGCCCGGTAAGCGCCGCAGGAAGTGCTCCGGCAACGTCGGCAAGACCGCCGGTTTTTGAGAACGGAAAAACTTCGCTCGATATAAATGCAATTTTCATATTCAAATTTTCTTTTTTCAAATATGATTAAATTTTCGATTAAATTCAGGTTTGAAGATGAATTGATTTGATTTTCTCCTACTTTTTTTTAAACTTGGGTAAAAAATATGGGGAGCTAAGCTATGAAAAAAATAATTCTTCTTTTATCTCTTTTTACATTTACTCTTTTTGCTCAAGATTCGGTTAAACAAATCACTAATTTTAATTTTGACGTTTCTTCGCCGGCATTCGCCAACAACTCACCGGATTTTGGTTTTTCCAACTTTCTTTTTTTTGAAATTCACAACAGAGATTCCTGCAACATTGCCGGACTTGAATATTCTCAAAATGATGACAGTTTTAATAATCTCTTCTATTTAACACGCGACAGCTATATTAATAAAAATCCGCAAGCATATATAAGTTCAAATGATTGCTTTGTAATGTGGGAAAGTAACAAGAGCGGAAATTTTGATATTGCTTACCGGAAAAAGAACTACGGTGAAGATTGGGACTCTGTCCGTTTTATAACAAATACGCCTGAAAATGAAGATGACGTAAAATTTGTCAGAAATCAGTTTAGTTCAAACTCATTGTTGGCAATATTTAAAAGAGGGGGAAAGATAATCATAAAAGACATCTTGAGCCAGACCGCTTCTGAAGATACAATTTTTACTGATAGCAACGGAATAACTTACAGCGAAGCGGAAGCAACCGCCGCAATTTATTATTCGGGATATATTGCGACGGCAATCAGAGACAGCGCAGGTTGTAAAAAATTAGTTTACAGAAAAAAAACAAATGGCGTATGGAATCCAATAATGACCATAGATGTTACCGGAACTCCAAGCCACCCTATGCTTGAATTACCCGATGTTGTTGCATTTAACTTGGAAAATAATAATAAGACTTCCGTCTATTCATATAATTTTTTTGATACCTATGCAGTCCCCGAGGTCGCTTTTTCCGATTCAGTCTATTCAATGTTTGATGTTCACTCACTCTTTTTCGCTATCATTACAAAATACAGCGAATTAAATTATTTCCCTCATATTTTGGAAAAACAAAATCAAGCCGAACATTATATTGTCGTTTCATCCGAGACCGGACAGGACACTTCCTTTCCGGTTAACATATCGAATCCGGGACAAAATATCGGTCTCGTTGGTTTTAGTTATGATAGCTACATAGTCTATTCTGTTTGGGCGGATTCCGTTAACGGTTATAAAAATCTATTCGGGATTAAACGATTATACAATATCGGCGGAATTGAAGACGGCGCAACAGCGGTCAGCGGATTCAAGCTCTACCAGAATTACCCGAATCCCCTTTACAAAGGTTCGGGCGGAAATCCTACGACTGTAATAAAATACTCGGTGCCTGACGTTAAAAATTATGGCGGAGCGCAGCAACAAACCATAAATATTACGGTTTACGATATTCTCGGGCGCAAAGTTGCAACTCTGGTAAACGAAGTTAAATCTCCCGGCGAACATCAAATAGTTTTCAACGCTGGAAGTTTATCGAACGGAATTTATTTCTACAGATTACAAAGCGGCAGAACCATGATTACAAAAAAGTTGATTCTGCTGAAATAGGTTTTTCCGCAATCCCAACTTGCAACGGCTCTTCCGGTCGTATTATTAAGAGTTATTCCTTATATTAGGGATAACAACAGAGCACGTTTATGAAAGAACTTATTAAGCACCTAAAATTTCTGGAAAATGAACTCGCGGAAGAAATTCTCGATACATGTTCGACAAAAACTCTTCCTCCCGACACATTTATCCTTAAAGAGGGAGAGTATGTTGCAGCTCTTCCCCTTGTTACAAAAGGAATAATTAGGGCTTGCTGAAAAACGCAGAAGCCCTATAAATAAAGGGGAAGAGAGAAAATAAACCTGAAAAAGTGCAAATAAATTAATAAATTGGGGTAAAAATATGTGCACTTTAACAAAATAAACAAGGCAAATGTTAAGAAGAAAAGACCCCAATCAAATAGAATTATTTGAGTTTGAACATCCGTTTGAGGGAGAGTTAGACCCGGAAAACCGCTG